>JAKAFL010000083.1 GCA_021817945.1 bacterium
AGCCATGGAATTCAATGTCACAAGGTTTCACCAGCCGCGATTATGAGTGGCTGGAAGACCGAATGCCCTACCGACAATAATGAACACGCGGTTAAATCACATAGAAGATTGGGAATCGCTGGCCAGAAACTCGAAGTATTCGGTGGCGCTCCTGGCAGAATTGTGTGAGGTTTCTCCTCGGACACTGGAACGTTTTTTTAAAAAGAAGATGGGCAAACCGCCAAAAATGTGGCTGCAAGAATCGCGTCTAAAACAGGCGAAGGTGCTTTTAACATCTGGCTCATCCGTGAAAGAGGTGGCGGCGGATCTGGGTTTTAGACATGGGAACCACTTATCCAATCAATTTAAAAAAATCACCGGCTTTTGCCCGACTGAACTTGGTTTGCAGATCATGAATGTAAAAAAATGTCGTGTTTTCGGCTAGGATGTCGCCTTTCTGTAGAAATTACTTTTTTATTTTCATTCAAAATACAATATAATGCCTCAATGAGTTGACTGAAATAGGATATTTGGTGCCGGAAACAACAACCTATAAATTGATAGTGAAATTAACTTATTCCCAATCTCCTTTTCAACGCAGTGCTGTCAGGTTCATCTTTGGACCTGGGTTTGGCGTTTTGGGACTCGCCTTGTCACTTTGCCTTTTCATCGAACCTGTTTCGGCGCAGTTTCCAACGCAGCGGGGGATATTTCCGGGACAACTGGCCAATGTTCCCTTGGAACAGGAGTTCCGAAAATTCATCGAAAATCCGCAGACGGTCGGCCGTCTGGTTTTCCGGATCAAGGGACCGACTTTGAACGGAGCCGATGCCGATGGGTTTCAGGACTTTTACGCCAAATGGCAGAAAAACGCCTTTATTGTACAACAAGTTTCTTCGCTGAATGATTTTCCAATCGGCGACCAGAAGCCATCTTCTTATCACCCGGAATTAATGAGTGCCGGGTGCTATGACGATTATTATTGGTTTATTGGCAGCAATAATTTTCAGGAGTGGACGGCGGATGGGAATTCGGCAAAGAGAAAGGAAAATCCGGTCTATACGGTCAACCAATCCATTATGGGTAATTTGGCGGACATTATGAATCTTGGGGTTCGGAATGCGGAAATTGGGTCCATCAAGTGGCAAGGCGATTCATTCCAAACCAAGTCCGTTATGGATTCCTCCTTGGAAATCCAAGGCACCTTATCCAGTTCCAATGGTCGTCCAACTCAAATGACGCTAAAATACGGGCAGTTTGACTGGTTGGTCACTTACTATTATGCAAAGCCATTTGGCTTGGTTTTTTTGCCATCTGGATGGACGATCTATTTTGTGGATAATGGTAAAAAAATGAAATACATGGATGTTCAGATATTGGATTTTGATGTCATGGCCGAAAAATCGGAAAACAGAGATGAATTTCTGCCCAAAAAAATTTCAAATATTGAAAAGGTAAAATACCACATGATTTTTAGCAACGGCGTGGCGTATGCGTCAGAGAGCAACTCTTTGGTACGGGTACCGATGAGCATTCCACTGGTTCATTTTTCCTCCAAGAACAATGATACGGTACGCTTGGTGGCACGAAGCCTCATTGTAATCATATTTCTCACACCGCTGGCTTATCTGGCGGCCCGTCAAATGAAACAAACCAAAAATAAAACCAAAAACAGATGAAAAGAAAACTGTTGTACCAATTGATGGTCGTTGCAACGATCGCCGTCACAACTATAGCGGCTTTTGCCCAATACCCTCCCCCGCCGGCTTGTTATCAAAATGCCGATCAGACTATCTGCGCCCAGTCACCGGCATCCGGATCCTATCTGGTTCCAAGCGGGTCCCCATGTGCAGGACAAACAGTGACGCTGACCGTCAATGGAACCTTTTTCGGTCCCGGAGTCGTCAATGCCAGCCCAGGGAATCAAGGCACCACGACAAATCCATCAGCGCCGTGTTGCTTCATGGGAACGTACGTGTGCCATGGCATGGGTGAGTTGGTTTACGTTTGCCTGCCTTCCACTAGCCAGGATTTTAATTCCGCCGGCTGCTAGTCTTATTCAGCCGCCCGGGCATTTTCCACGGTGTCCGGGCGGCACTTCAAAAGGTACTCCACTCCTGGTCACGGCTAGGAAAAGAACATAAATCCTGAAACGAATCAATATCCATACTGATGAAACTGACGACTGCCAGAAGTTTTTTCCTTCATTCAACTGCGGTCGTCTTGGCCATTGTGGCGTTGGCAAAATTTGTATCGGCTTTCGGCACAGTCGCCGTTTTAAAGGTGTACGATCCATTTCTTGCTTATTTTACGATCCGGCAGTTGGTTTTGATTGCCGCAAGCCTGGAGATATTTGTAGCCGGATTAATTTGGATATTGCCGGCAAAAAGGCAGGCATTGAAAATATCGGCAGTAATGTGGCTGGCACTCCTTTTGCTTTTTTATCGGCTGGGCCACTATTTTGGAGATTTTATTGAACCCTGTCATTGCCTAGGGACGGTTCCAAGCGCAATCGGTTTGAATCCCGATTTCGCAGACTTCAGTCTGAAATTGTTTCTGGCATATATGTTGGTTGGGACCCTTACCTTGCTAATGGTCGGCTATTTTGAAAAATCATTTTTTAAAACACAGGGCCCGTAAGGTTTTGCGACTGAATTTGAAACGTTTAACCGGCTCAGAGCCCGGTATTTTCCGGTCGGTGATTTGCTGTATGGAATTGTTCTTCCTTGATAACTATCCGTGCTATTTTTCCTTTTAATGCGGATCCAATCACCGTGGTCATTGTAAGTCAAGCGACGCGGGACGGCTTTAATCGCAAAAATCCGCCTATGGCTGACAACGCAATTCAATTGGATTCTGGAACCGGATCGCGAGCAGTTGCTATGGTGGACGTGCCCATTCAGAAAGGATGTAACCAACCCGGGTCGGCGGCGTTGGTCAGACATGACGGCGATCGCGACTGTTTTATAGATGGCTGGCGCGGATTGTTTCACCTAGTGCTGATGGCAGACCACCTGCCGTTCCTACTACCGTCCGCCTCCATTATTTTCGCCCGGTGGTTTGAGCCGCTTGGGTATCTTTCAGTGGCCGAAGGATTTGTTTTTTTGTCCGGTTTTGTCTCCGGGATTGTTTACACCCGGGTCTGGCGCAGACAGGGAAGCCAGGGGGTTTGGCGCAAAGTAGGCAAACGCGTGCTGACCATTTATGCCTGCTATGTTTTGGCGGTTATCCTCTTGGTGTTAGTGGTAAAGGCCGGTGGTCCGTCCTCCGTCGAGTGGGGAAAATGGCAGGGTTTGTTGGATATGCCTCTGATGGTGGTTGTTCTCAAAGTTGCCACGCTGGTTTATGAACCCAATTTCCTTGAGATTTTGCCAATGTATTGTTTGTTTTTGCTTGGGGTGCCTGCGGCCATCCAGCAACTCGAAGAGGGGCGGCTTTTTAAAATCGCTTTCATCAGTATTTTGATCTGGGTGGCAGCTCAACTGGGAATTCGCGGCGCGTTGACCGGCCTGTTTTCCCCATGGCTGGTCATGCAAACCGGATTTTTCAATTCCTTTGGCTGGCAGATAGTGTTTGTCCTTGGGCTGCTCTGCGGGCATAAAAGTTTTGCAGCACAAGGGTCTTGGATGCCGTTGAACCGAAAATGGGTGATTTCGGCTGGCATTCTTTTCGTTCTGTTTTTTTTGTTGCGCCATCATCTGGTTCCGGTCCATGTTTGGCCGCGTCTGGCTGACAGATCGTCCCTGGGTCCCTTGCGCTTGGTGGATTTCAGTTGCGCCGCCTTTCTGGTTTCCTCGTTTCGCGGACCATTACGAAAATTTGTTGACTGGCCAGGGCTTGCATTTTTGAGTCGGCACTCACTCCAGGTTTTTTCTTTTCACTTGTTTCCCATCTATCTTGTCGCATTGGCGCTGGCAGTAACCACGACACTTCCGGCGGTGGGGCAATGCCTGGTGATGCTGTTCTGTCTGGCTTCATTGTTTGTCATCGCTTTGCTTGCGGGGACCTCAAGATATTTTCAAGTCGGCGCTTTCCGTCCGGTGGCTAAGGGTCCCGATTTATGAGACGGAATGAAATCTTTCCGAAATAATCTTGATTTTTGTGTTCTGGCGGGTTTGATGGGATTGCCTCTGCTGGCGGAATATTTAAGCCATTTACCACTAAATCGTCCCAACCTGGTGGAGTTCCGGAATGACCTGGTGGGTATTCTCCTCTCAAAGTCGGAGCAATTAAAGCTGGTGGTCGGTGCCACTTTGTGGCTGGCCTTATTGTTCTTTGTCCAGTGGCGACCATCCGCCCCGGCCCCCCACTTTTTCAAGAGGTTTGATTCTGCCCGTCCGTGGATGGCGCTGCTGGTGATCGGCGCTCTTTTTACTTACGCGATTCATTGGCGTGAGTCGCCCTCCGATTTTGACCGGCATTTTTTTACCTTGGGTGTTGATCAGAGCTCTAATATTTTAGTTTTGCTGGCAGGGCTCGTTTTTGGCCAGATCCATGGAATTGCCGCCGCTGGCCGACCCGCACAATTTTGCCTGCTTGGCCGAAAAATACTGGTCTTTTTCGTTCTGTTTTTTTCCGTCTCCTCGCTGATGGGTTTTAGGTTGCCTTTGATTTATGAATACCAGGGTCAAACCCGATGGACCGGCCTTTGGTTGAACCCCAATATCTATGGGATTTTGATGGGCACCGGGACAGTGCTGGCCTCGGGGCTGGCGGCATGGAAGCTTGGTGGGGGGCAATGGATTGGGAAAAGCGGCGAGCGGGCTGTCGGACGGGGAGGGCTTGGAAAATTAATGACTGGTTTTTTCTGCCTGAGCGCAGTGGAGCTGTTGGGGCTGGGGCTTTTTCATAGTTACAGCCGCGGGGCATGGATCGGCACGTTTTGCGGATTGGCTTTTTTGGCCTGGCATGGGAGAGCCAAATGGCGGAAGACAGGAGATGCTGGACGTGAGGGCAATTTGGCCGACGGTGACCGGACGGGAAGCCGCGAGTCGGGTTTTCGGTGGATTTCCGCCGCGGTCATCATGGGGTCAGTTTCTGTGCTGGTTTTTTGGCATTTTCAAAAAGTGGATTGGCATCCGGCGCGGCGGATTTTTTCTGTCGCCAAGACCGAGGATTTTTCGTGGCGCAACCGCATCGCCGGGTGGGATGGGGCCATGCAAATCGCCGCCGAACAGCCGTGGTTTGGCGCGGGTTGGTATCAAATCGTGCCGGTGTATGAAAATTACTATCTGCCCCCGAAGTTGGTTGAGGGTGGTGCCATTGAAACGAATGATTTCCTGTTGTTGGGGGCGACGCTGGGTTTACCGGCATTTTTTTGTTTTGGCATGTGTGTGTGGCTGTCGCTGATAGAGAAGCCATTAGCCAGAAGCCAGAACCCAGAATTGAAGGAAGCGGACTGGCTACAAGTCACATGCCGGGCAGGGGCGATTGTGTTACTGGCGGGGTTTTGGTTTGATGGGGGACTTTTTAAATTGGCGACTGGGGTGACATTTTGGGTTTTTTTGGAACTGGGTGCCGGGCGGCCAGCCAAATGGGGGGAAGACGGAAGTCCACCCAAAGGATACCGGAAAAAAGCCCGAAAATTTGAGTTTGGTGAGAACCAAGATATTTCAAACGTTCCAGGTTTGTTTGCACGGTCGATGGTTTGGTTTTTGCCAGTGCTTGCCATGATGCTTTTCCTGGGGGGAATGTTCTGGGCGAAGAGACATGATCCATTTGTGAGGAGTTGGTTCTCGCTACAAACGACGAGTGGGCAAGTTCGGTGGTGGCGGTATTGCCGAAGCCGGTTCGGCGTGGCCCGGTGGTGGTTTATGTGCATGGGGAAGAGGGTAATTTGATGAAAGACGGGCAGTATCTGCGCCAGATGGCGGAAATGGGCTTGGCGGTGGTGAGCGTGGACTATGATCAGGCGAATCCAGCCATTTTTCAGGAGGAGTTCAAGGCGGTTTTGGAATATTTATCCCGGCAATCATGGGCGGACATGAATCGAGTCGCGTGGGTAGGGATGAGTTTGGGCGCGAACCGGATTTTAGATTATGCCCTGCAATATCCGGAACAACAGCCACGAGTTTTGGTACAATGGAGTGGCGGCACTGCGGAGGTAAAGCCCAGCCACTTGAATAGTCGGCTTTTGCTGGTACATGGCGGAGCGGACCAGATTTACCCCCTAGCGGAGGTCAGACAGTGGGCGTGCAAAATGCAGACCAATGGCACGAGTATCGATTTTAAAATCCTGGCGGATTCCCCGCATAATTTGGAACCGGAGCGGGAATTGATTAGTCGTGAAACGGGTGAATATTGCCTAGAGAATTTGAATGGTGGAGGCGCCTGGCAGGATTACCATTCAATAGCCCAGTGGCAGGCAAATGCGCCACCATTGTGGTGGTATTGGATGCCAGCGGGCCTGTGGCTGGTGGTGGGAGGGTTGGCATGGTGCTGGCGACAGCAACAAATAGTCACATCGCGGAAGTTGGAATTCAATAAAATGCTTTTAGGATGCGGTGCCATCGCGATAGCCATTTGTGCGGCGTGCGTCACAGCCATCCATCTGGTGCCTCCGCAGTTTGCCATTAGCGATAGGACCCTTGCTGCGGCCCGAAAATACCTGTTGCAATCGAAAGAAGATGTTGACTTTGAGGCATTAGCGGGCCAACCGATTTGGGAAGGCAGGAAATTGAAGGTTTTGTTGGAGCATACGGAATTGGCGGGGTATAACCGGGAGTTGATTAATTGGAAATTGGATGACGGGGTGTACCGGGATTTTGTTTTGAAACCAGTCATCACAGGGCAACCCGGTGAGCGGTTGGATTGGCGGCGGTTGCTTTGGGAGGAATTTTACCCGCGGGTGCGGCATGAGAAAGATGCGGTTGAGGCGACAGCGATTGTGGTGCGGCATTTGCGAGAGCGAGTAACGGTAGCTGATGCGCCGGGCTTGCCGCGAGAGGTGCCAGAGATTTGGTTGAGGCAGATTACGGACAGGACGGGTTTTGAGGTTGTTTATGTCGCGGCATTGAGGTCAGTGGGGGTGCCTGCGCGCTTGAATGGGGAGGGAAAGGCGGAGTTTTATGATGGTGTGAAGTGGCGCGAGGCGCCCGCAACCGTGGAACTTTAAATTGGGATAAAAACGGAGAAATAGCCGATGCCGGATAGGACCGATATTGGCAATGATCCCGATGTTGTGAAGGTTCAATGTTTGGAACTGGCCGGATGATCGCCGAAACCGGTTCCTTCGGTGGGCATTTTTTCCCGATGAGGCGGTTGCAGTGGCAGAGTTGATCGAGGAGCATTGCCGCGAGTTGGATGTTGTCTTTGCCGCGATTGAGGAGGGCCGGGATGGTGATCCGGTAGTGATCGCTCCGCCGCCGCAGTGCCAGTGGAAAGGTTTTCCTTGGTGGTTTGGCCCGGCTCCCTCAAATGCACATGCAAATCAATGAAACCCGGGCAGACAACCTTGC
>JAKAFL010000036.1 GCA_021817945.1 bacterium
GCTCCCCTCAAAGTGTTCCTCGCGACTGCCCCGTGCGATCTGCGGATGAACTTCAACGGCCTGTGGACTGCCGCCCAACAACACCTAACGGTGGGGTAAACTCCGCCTTCTGAAATATTTGTATGCCATGGGTATGCATATGCCGCTCCTAACGGAGCTTAAAAATCTTTTAGCGGGGGGAACTACAAATATGTCGCACCTACGGCGCTTCTGGACCTGTGCCTGCAATGTGTTGGCAAATGGCGGCTGGCATGGAGGCTCCAACCTAAAGGCCTTGATGGTTTAACGATCGCCGGGTGAGGGCACCCGGCCTACAGGATTGCGCGTTCATGGCTATACGCCCGGTTGGGTCCTTGTTCGACGCATTTCAAAAGGTGTGCCGACGCCAAAGTGGTGGTCACCTAATCTTTAATCTGTGCAACTATAAATATCTCGCACCTATGGCGCTTCTGGACCTGTGGCTGTAATGCGTTGGCCATTGGCGGTTGGCATTGTGGCTCCAAGCGGACAAAGGCCTGAATGACGATCTCGGCAGAAAATTGAGACAGGATTAACAGGATGGACAGGATGCCGGAAAGGAAGATCAAGAGTTGAAAAAAAGGCGCTGGAGGGCGAATTGCAAAGGGCGGGGTTGGTGGAATATCCTGGCGCATTAAAGAATGGAATTGGCAGCGGCTTTGGTTCCAGAGGAGGGGTGTTGAGCTGCCAAGATGGGCGTTGAGATGGATTTCGGGATAAAGTACGCAGGACATTTTTAGAGGCACGACATTTACCGCTTTTGCCGGGGGGCGGGCTGGATTAAAATCGAGTCAATGCAACGTTTGGTCACATGGTTAGTTCTGACAGGTTTCTTGGGGTTTTTGGCGCCGTCCAGCCTTGCTGCGAGCGCCCGGCAGACACACGCGTTTCAGGCAGCCCAGGAGGCGTTTGATGCAGGGTTGTGGAGCCGTGCGGATTCCGGTTTTTCGGCATACGTGGCCCGGTATCCCCAGGCTGCCAATGTGGCGATGGCGCTGCTTTTGCAGGCGGAGGCTGAAATCAAATTGGGCCAGTTCACCAATGCGATCCAGTTGCTGGGTGCCAACCAGTCCAGGTCCGGGGACTTGGCGGATCAATTTCTCAATTGCATGGGGCAGGCGCAATATGCGGCAGGCGATTTTCTTTCAGCGGCGGATTCCTATTCGGCCCTGATGTTGAATTACACCAACTCGCCGTTGCGGCTGACGGCTGCGGTGAGTGCTGCCACGGCGTGGGGGCAGTTGGGTCAATGGAGCCAGGCGCTGCTTTTCCTGGAGGCGCCGGGCGGTGTTTTTTTCAATGCGTTGCAGGAGAATCCCAATGGAGTCCTTGTTTTGCGGGGAAACCTTCTCAGAGCCCAGGCGTTGTTTGAAGTGGGCAGCTATGCGGAGGCCGTTGCGATTCTTCGCCAGCACAAGCCCGGGGAACTGCCCCAGGATCTTTCCTGGCCGTGGAGTTATTGGTCCGGGCGCAGCCAAGCCGCCATGGGCTCCTTTCCAGAGGCCCTGGCCTCAGCAAATCAAATGGTGGAGCTGGCTGGGGATGCAGGAGACCCTGACAGGCTTGCGTCAAGCCTGGAGTTCAGGGCGGAATTATATGAGAAAACCGGCCAGACGAATGCCGCACTGGGCGATTATGAGGCCAATCTGACCCATCTTGGCGTTCCGGCGGAGAACCAGCGCGAGGCGGTGGCCAAGGTCGCCCAGTTGCTGGTGCAACAGAATGATTTTGCCACCGCTGAGGACCGGCTATCCAGTTTCCTGACTGGTTTTTCCAATTCACCCGCAGCCCCGGCGGCAATGTTTACCCTGGGCGACATTCACCTGAGGGATTATGGATATTCCTCTGGGGTGACCAACCTTGAGCTGGCCCAGCAATGTTTTGACCAGTTTCTTTCATCTTATCCTGACAGCCAGTATCGAGGCCACGCTTTCCTGGATCGCGGCTGGTGCGGTTGGCTTGGCGGCAATGCAGCGGCGGCTGCGGCGGATTTCCAGTCTGCCACCACAATTCTACCCCATTCCTTTGACCTTGCGGTGGCCCGTTTCAAACTTGGAGATGCCTTGTACGCCCTGCACGATTACACCAATGCTCTCAAGAATTATCAGAGCGTGGTGGATGATTTTGCGGGGGATACCAAGGTGGTGAACACCCTGGATGAAGCCGCCCTGTACCAGAGCCTGAGGGTGAGCGAGGCCATGAACGATGGAACTTCAGCCAGCCGGTCGCTGGCGCGAATTCTGAAAATGTTTCCTTCAGGAGATTTGTCCGACAATGCCATTCTTCTCTATGGAGAAAATGAAGCGGCCCTGGGGCGTCCTGAATCCGCCCGCGATCTTTTTTCCAGGTTTTTGACCCAGTTTCCACACTCCGAGCTTTTGCCCCAGGCGGAACTGGCGGTTGCCCGCACGTACGAACAACAGTCCGATTGGAATTCCGCACTTCAGAGATATGAACAATGGCTCAAGGCCTTCCCGGACAATGAACTGACACCCACGGCTTTGTATGCCTGCGCGCGGGCGTATTATCAAAACGGGGACGACACCAACGCACTGCGGCAATTCGACCAGTTCATGCTTGATTTCCCCACCAACTCGTTGGCTCCGCAAGCCCAATGGTGGGTGGCGGATTATTTTTACCGTCAAGGCAATTACGCGGGGGCGGAAACCAATTATGAGAATATTTTTCAAAATTCGGCCTGGCGCAATTCTGCGCTGATCTATCCAGCCCAGTTCATGGCGGGTCGAGCCGCGATGGCGAGGAACGGGTATCCCGACGCCACGCGTTACCTGGGTTCACTGATCAGCGATACCAACTGTCCCCCTGACCTGGGAATCACCGCACGGTTCGCCTGTGCCGCCGCCTGGATGCAGATTCCCTCTCCAGACACCAACAATCCAGGGGCCAATTATGGCACAGCCCTCAGTTTGCTGGGCCAGGTGATTCAAATCAATGCCACCAACAGTGATGCTGCCAGGGCCTGGGGCGAAATTGGTGATTGTAACCTGCAAATGAACAATCTCCCCGCTGCGGAATCCGCCTACGAACAGGTTTTTGATTCCAACGCACCCGCCGCCCTGTCCGCAGCAGTTCCCACGCGCTGTGCCGCCATGGTGGCCTCAGGACTGGTTTTTGAGAAACGTGCGGATTCCGCCTCGGGGGTCGAAAAGACAAACCTTTTGCAGTCTGCATTGAACCGCTATTTGGATGTGTTTGACACGAACGTGGGAAAAAACCTGTTTGAAGGTGAGCAAGCGGACCCCTTTTGGGTAAAAAAAGCCGGTTTGCAGGCACTTCCCCTGATCCAATTGCTTCATCAGGGAAATGCGGACGATTTTCTCAACCAACTTGAGAAGCTGCTCCCGGCCCTGAAGCCATCCCTGGAGCATTTACGGTCGAACCTCAATCACCAGACCTGACCTGGCGCGTTCGGGCCTTATTTGACAGAAACTCGCTTCAGGACTAAGCTCTTAAAGTATATGACGGATTCTGATACCGTGGTTTCGCTTACTCCCTCGGCAGTTCGGGAGATTCAGTCCCTGCTCGCCCTCCCGGATAACCAGGGTAAATTCATGCGGTATTACGTCGAAAAGGGCGGATGTTCAGGAATGCAGTATGGCATGGTGTTTGACGAGATTCGGGACGGGGATTTGGTTTCAGAACAATCAGGCGTCAAGGTCCTTGTGGATTCAGTCAGTGTGGAATACCTCCGCGGCATGGTGGTGGATTTCAACGATTCAATGACGGGCGGCGGTTTTAAAATCTCCAATCCCAACGCCCGGGAGAGCTGCGGTTGCGGGAAGTCCTTTGCCGCCTGACGAAACCGGGGTCGTGTTGGGGCGACTTGTCATGCCCCAATCCACCGGGCGCAACTTCCATGAGTTTCCTAACCGGCCAAGGTCCACGACAGGAGTGGGCATGGACGATCTTGGTCTGGTTTTATAATTTGAGGAAACGCAGAAGGGGCCCCGTCTCATCCCATTCCAGCAAGGCAACGGTTCGGTCATCGCCGCGCCCGGGTTTTCCCGAGAAACCTGGGTTTAAATAATGAATGCCATTCACAGGTTTCCAAAAAGCCTGGTGGGTATGGCCAAAGACGACAAGGTCAGGGTGATCTTTTTTGATTCTGGCCGACAGGCGGTCATCGGGGTGATTGGGGTTGACGATGTGGTGCAGGAGGATTTTTTTACCATTTAAAACCACGACCTCGGTTTCCTTGAAATCGAGGTCCGGGTCATTGTTGCCTGCCACAGCGGTGACGGGGGCGAGCGATTCCAATTCCAGAATGATGGACGCGTAGCCGATATCCCCGGCGTGGAGAATATGATCCACCCCCTTGAAGAGAGTCGCTATTTTTGGGTCCAAATAACCATGGGTATCCGAGATCACGCCCACTTTCACGTCTCGGCCTCCTGGGGTTGGACTTCGCCTTCCCCCTCGGCTACTTCGCGGGATCCAGCGGTTTTATCCGCCGGAGATTCCTCAGTGAACACCGCTGCCATGGAGAACAGGGCGGTGAAGAAAGCGGAGCTGAAGAGGGTGTTGCGGAGAAACTCCCAACTGGAGGGCTGGATATTTGTGTGGCCGAGGGTGAGGGCCTGAAAAAGACCCAAGATGGTTTTGGCGTAGTAGGAGTCCTGCCACCAGGTCACCGTTGAGGTGATGAGATAGAAAAGGACCGCGCCCAGGACGCCGCCGAGGGTGGTTTTAATAATGCCCATGCCGGGGTGGAACCATCTGGCCAGGAGAATGATGGCGGCGTAAGCCAGGTAATTCCAAATCAGGGACGGGTCGAGGAGGGGCATGTGGTAGTGCGCGTTCAAGGCCAAATCCGTGAGCAATAAGGTGCCCAAGGGCAGCCACCAACGCATGGGACCATGGCAATAGACACCAGAGCAAAACAAAAATGCATAGACCACGCTGAAATCCATGGGCATCAATCCCGGAATCCGGGAGACGGCCAGGACTGCAACCAAAACGATTGGAAGCACAAATTTACCTTTCATCAGTCGCATCATAAACGGATTGGCGGATTTTTCAATTCTGGATGTGAACCAGTCTATTTACAGGGCGCGTCTCAGTTTTTGAGAGAGTCCCCCTCAGCCTCCGCGTTTGAATTTTTATAAGCCTTCACAAACCAACTGCTCCGCTTTCCCTCTCCATCAATCTCCATGGGTGGCGGGGACCGAGGAGGAGTGGCGCCGAGCTTTCGGGAAGTGAAATGGTTTATTTATCGCGCTGGCTGTTTGCGAGTTCCCCTCTCCTTAATCCTCTCCCCGCGCTCCGCTGGCGGGGCAAGGAAACCAGAGGCGCAGGGCTGTTGCGTGCGCTTGAAATGGCGATTACCTTCGACCTTCGAAATGGTTTAAAAACCTATTGAATCCACCGCCTCTTTCTCCCTCTCCATCAATCCCATTGATGGGGAGGGCCGGGGAGGGGTGGCACATACAAGGCATCCAACCCATGCAGAATTGCGGGGGAATATCGACCCTCCGTTGGGCATGCCCATGCTCCACATGGTCAAACACAAACCCAAAACCGCCCCTTCGCTCGCCTTCCACCCAAATTTCACCAGCCTAAAAACTGAGATGCGCCCAAGCCACACCCCTCAGCGCTTTTTGACTGGCGCCATGGAATAAGAAATGAGTGATGGGTGTTCGAAGCGGAGTGAATTGCCGCATGGGTCTCCAATAATAATGCCTCTTCCTGAAGTGGCGAGATAAACCCGGCCTGAAACGCGCGGATCGCCGGTCAGGGAAGTGATCCAGCCAAACTGATGGTCTGCATCGTTGATCTGGATCCAAGACAGCCCGTTGTCATCGGACCTGAAAAGACCCTGGTGTGAGTCAATGACACCAAACAAAAACAAAGCCGGCGGATTGTCCCGGTATGCCGCCCTGCCTGCGCCGAAGGCAAACACGCTTTCAACGGATTGGATTTTTTGAAAATGACATCCTCCATCAATCCCGTGCCAGAGGCCGAAAGTATTGTCGGCAAGCCACAATTCTCCCGCATTTGCCGCTGAAGCATACAGTTTGGGGAATGACCATTTGCCCCATTGCCGCCAGGCTGGAGATGAGGGAAATGGAAACTTGAAGGCGGTGGATGAGAAAGAGCGGGCGGAATTGGTGCTGGAGAATATGGATGGAGCAACGGGATCAAAGGCGTAAAACCGGCGGGGATCAACTGAATCCGCCACCACTGGAATTCCGGCTGGCAATCCGAGGCATGCGTGCCAGGTTTGGCCCTCGTCCGAAGACCATTCTGGAGAGAAGCCATTCTTGGTGAGCACAAGGGTTCTGCCATCGGCGGAAATGGCGGCGGTTCCGCCTGGAATGTCGGGTGCAGGCTCGCCGGGCAGGGAATGCCAGTGCGAACCGCCGTCCTGGGACATTGCCACGTGGGGGCCTTGCATTCGCAGTGTTCCGGTGCGGATCATCCGCTCCGGATTGCGGCTGGCAAAGGCAATGCTTTCCGTATTGATGAAGCGTGGGCCGGAAAAACTCCCCTGGGATGGGGACTGGTCCAGGTGTTCATGCAGGAAACCGTCAATATCACCCACGCCGCTCAAAAGATGGGCGCCAGCCGGTGGGCTTGCGAGGGTTAGAGGTACTGTTTCCTCCAAGCCCGCATCCCAAAAATTCCACGAGGTTGGCCGACCAAGATCGGCAGATCTAATATTGGGACAGCACCAGACCCCGTATCCGGTGGTAAACCACACTCGATCCGAATCCAGAGGGCTGAAAGCCAGACTGCCAATCCAATGCGGTTTGAGGGCTTTGACATACGGAAAGGCTTTATCATTCCAAGTGGCATTGGAAAAGAGAGGGGTCCATGTCCCGCCAGAATTGGTGCTGCGGAAGATTTCATCATGCGGCTCCCAACGGCAAAAGGTGGAGGCCAGAAGATGGCGCGGATTTTGCGGGTCCACGACCACGGCTCCATATCCAAAACCACCGGGGGAGGAGGCGGGAGGAAGAGGGGTCACATTCGTCCATGCGTGGGAGGTTTCATCATATTTCCACACCGCCCCATCGGTCATCCTGTTTGGCCCGGGTTCGTTTCCGTAGCTCAGGTAAAGATGCCCGTCGGAAGAAGGGGAAACATGGTTGGGCCGCAATCCCACCGGCTGGCCCGGCACCGGCTCCCAGTGTTGTCCACCGTCCCGGCTGCAGAATAGATTGGTGGATTCGGTTGAAATGGCTGCGTAGAGAATCCCGTGGGAAAACAGAACACTGACAATGCCGACCGGGTTTGGTGTCCGCTGCTTGCGCCAAAAGCCTGACGTTACGCGTGCGGGGATTGGGACGGGGAATTTCGGCACTGGCTGCCAGGAGGCTCCGCAATCATGGCTTTCCCAAAGGCCATCGTTGCGTGATCCAAAAAACAACAAGTTTGAGTCATAGGGACAAACCGCGAGCCGTTCCCCGTTGAATCTTCCCATTTCATTGCCACCCATCTTGAAGGGCACCTCCGTTTTGACCCATGTGGAACCCTGGTCTTCCGATCGGAAAATAGCCGAGCGCGTGGACTCATAGATGCCAGCGGCCAAATAAACCCGATTGGAATGGCATGGGTCCATCGCCAGACTTTCGATACCGGTGAAATCTTCAGATGCGAAAGAATCGGTGATGGGAATCCAGCGTTTGGCAGATTCATCCCATCGGTAAGCCCCTCCCACATCGGTTCGAGCATAGATGAGGTCCCTGGAAGCCGGGCTGGTGATCAAACCTGTTACAAAGCCGCCCCCGCCAATGACCGCATTGCGCCATGAATAAGATTGTTGGGGAGGGGCGTCTGCGGCCCTGAGGCCAATGCAAGCCAACCCAAAGAGGGTGATGATGGCCAGGGTTTTCATGGATGCCTGTTGCGGGCCTAAAAGGCATGGGCACCCAATGTCCAGCGGATTTTTCCTGGATAGGGATCGTTTTCCAAATGAAATGAATCCTGGGTTTTTTTGGCGGTCAATTCCGTGGGATTCTTCTCGCCAGGCAGGCAAATTAAACCGCTGGCAGTGGGGCTGCTTGGTGCATAAATGGCGAGTTTGATTTTGGTCCAATCCAATTGGGCTGTGCACTGGGCCGGATCCATTTGTGGGATGATGCTGCCATTTCTGACCATGATGATGGCAGGGATTTTGCCGGCCACCAGGTGTTGCCACCCCCCATTGTAAATGGCGCCGGTTTGGAAATCGGTCCAAGCGCCTGGCGGCAGGTAAACGTTTCTGGAGTTTTCATGCTCGTGCAAAAGGGGCGCCACCAGGAGGCTGGATCCAAACATGTATTCATCATCCACCTGCCATGATCCCGGATCTTCCGGGAATTCCAAAAACAGCGCCCGAATCATGGGCAGGCCTCGCATTGAAGAGTCGTGTGCCTGGGCGTAAACATAAGGCATAAGACTGTATTTCAACCGATCCACGGTCCGGAATTCGTCCATGAAGGCGGCACCGTAGTTCCATGGTTCCTTGGGTGCGTCACCATGGCACCGGCTGTGTGAGGACAACATTCCAAATGCAAGCCATCGCGCAAACAGATCCTGGTCCATGGCCTGGACGGAATTGGCGGTGAATCCGCCTATGTCGTGGCTCCAAAAAGAGAATCCGCATAGTCCAAGAGAAAGGCCGCCGCGAAGCTCGGCTGCCATGCCGTCGTCCGTGCTTTCGGCATCGCCGCCCCAGTGCAGCGGGTATCGCTGACTTCCGGCCCATGCGCTGCGCGCCCAAATGATGTTTTCCCCGCGAATTTTTTTGGTGATGTCGGCCACCGCCTTGTTGTAGCGGAGCGGGTACAGGTTATGCTCATAAAAGCCGGTTCGTCCGTCAGCATACAGGCCGTCCTCTGGCGCTGCCTCTCCAAAGTCCACCTTGATGGCGGAAACCCCTTCCTTCAGCAGCCCGGCCAGTTTGTTTTGGTACCATTCCACGGTACGGGGATTGGAAAAGTCCAGGATGGCATCTTCCTCCGGCAAATTGCCCTTGCGGTCACGAACCACGAGTTGCTTTTTAACCAGCTCTGGAAAAAGTTTGTTCTTGGGCACAAAATAGGGCAACTGCCAGCAGGACACATGAAATCCATCACGGGCCAGGTCAGATAGCATGCCCGTGGGATTGGGGAACCGGGTGGGTGAGAAGGTGTAGTCGCATTGCCAGTCCGTTTCGAACCATCCGGTATCCAGGTGAATAACGTCACAGGGAATCTGTTCGGACCTCAACCGGCTGGCAATTTCCCGTACCTGGCTTTCAGAGGAATAGGTGCAGCGACTCATCCACAGTCCGAAAGACCAAAGCGGAGGCGTGGGGGATTTTCCCGTCAGTTTGGTGTATTCATCCAGGATCTGGGCAGGAGTACCCAAAAAAAGGAAAAGGTCCAGTTCGTCATCCCCAATCATCAGGGAATTCACACCGCTGAAGGTGTGTCCAAAATCGCAGGTGATGGGCGTGCTGGCATGCATGAAAACACCATATCCCCGATTGCTCATGAAAAAGGGCACCGGTTTGTATTCACCCTGGTTTTCCACGCCATTGGCATCGTCTGTCCACAAGGTGAGCTTTTGGCCGCGCTTATCCAAAGCGGTGAAGGATTCGCCGCAGCCAAATATTTTTTCCCCGGGCGCAAGCGTGAATGCGGCATTGTAGCTGCGGGAATAATCGGAGCATCGCCGGACAAAACCAAACGGAAGCACGGGGCTGAAAGTGGATTTATTATCGTCATAATGGTCGGTGGAGGTGAGGAGCCGTCCCTGCGCATCCCGCAGTTCCACATGAAAGGGCTGGCGAACAATGGTGATGGAGCCGCAGGCGCTGGCATAGCGCCAGCCCTCCGGGGTGCTTTCCTGCCGCCATGAGTCATCATGGGGAACCGGCCCCTCGAGCATGAGTTCCGGCTGCGGCGGGTGGGTTTGCGGACCGCTTGTCATGCGGATTCGAACCGTGCGGGGTGAAATGAAATCTATTGAAAACGGCAGGCTGGGGTTGGCGGCGTACTGGTTGTCTGGAAAATCATCGGGTTTCACCGGCGTAATGAAGGACAAATCATTGTTGAACGCGTGACGGATGCGGTATTGCGCGCGTTGGTAAATGACAGTGCCGGAGTGGGTGGCGGGATTAAACTGGTCCACCTGGTCGGCCAGAAAATAGGTGTTTTCCAGGGCGTAGAAATCCCCGCTCACATCCACGGGATCATTGAGCAGGGGTGGGGTGCATTGGGCGTAAAATGCCAGCCCTGCGAAAAGGCCGGCCCATGTCGCGCAAATTTTGGTCATTTTGGGTGTCAATTTTGTGTATCGGATCATTCTTGCAGTTTTGCCCGGTCTTGTCCTGTCATCAAAATTCATCACAAAATCCGGGTTGCATCCTGCCTTGGCGTCGTGTTGGTTTTTTGGCAGAAGATCAAACGTGACGGACTTCACACTTTCCACTCGTTTCACAGGCGGGTTTCATCCATGAGCCTGGAAGATAATTTTATTGCGGACAGACCTTCTGGACGATAGAGGTACGGCTTGTGTCATGAAACGAATTGGACGATTTCAAGCCGGGACAAAAGTTTTTTATGGAAAAGTGGAAGATGGGAGGGTTTATCCTGTCACCGGGGATGTTTTTGGCGGAGGGCGGTTTTCAAGTCGTTCACATGCTGAAAGCGATTTGAAGGTGTTGCCGCCAGTGGTTCCTGGCAAGGTGCTGGCGGTGGGCTTGAATTACCTGGACCATATACTCGAGATGCGTTTGGAAAGGCCCCGGGAGCCGCTTTTCTGGTTCAAGGCGCCATCCTCCCTGCTGCCGCACGGTGGAACCATTCACATAGCCCATCCCAGCCATCGCACCGACTACGAGGCCGAACTGGCAGTGGTCATTGGGCGGCCTCTCTTGAATGCCACCATTGAGGAGGCGCAGGAAGGTATTTGGGGTTACACTGCGGCACAGGACATATCCGACCGCACCATTCAAAAATCAGAATCCCAATGGGGCCGTTGCAAATCCTTCGACACTTTTACCCCGCTGGGTCCTTATGTGGTGACGGGTTTGAATGCTGAATCGCGCAGGCTGCAGTTGTATCAGAATGGAAAATTGATGCAGGATTCCAGCACAGGGCAAATGCTTTTTGGGCCTGCTGAACTGGTCCGGTTCATTTCACAAAACCTGACCCTGCTGCCCGGGGATGTGATTTTGACTGGAACACCTTCCGGGGTCGGACCCATACGCCCGGGCGACCGTTTGGAGGTAAGAATTGAGGGGTTGGAACCGCTGGTCAACAGCGTGCGGTAGCCTGGGCGTTCATTTGCGAGGCTAAAGGCCGGGTTTCGCCGGGAATTGGTTATGATAATCATGCTCATGTTTTTACGCCTTTGATTTGCTTGAGGCTTATTCAATCCATAGACTCCATGCAGTGATTCGCAACATTATTTTTGACTGGTCCGGCACACTGGTGGATGACCTGCCCGCAGTGTGGGAGGCGACCAACGAGGTGTTGCGCCAGGTGGGGAAGCCACCCATGGCGCTTGATTATTTTCGTTCCGAGTTTTCCCTGCCGTTCATGAATTTTTACCGGGTTCACACCCCGGGGGTTCCGCGTGCGCGACTTGAGAAATGGTTTCATGCCGCCATTGAAAAAGCCCAGGATGCCATTTTGGTATTGCCGCATGCCGTTGCCTTTTTGGAAACCTGCCGGAAGCAAGGCATTCGTTTATTTTTGCTCAGCAGCATTCATCCCAGACATTACCGACGGCAATGCAAGGCGGGTGGTTTGGATGCTTATTTTGAGAAGGCCTATGTGGGGGTGTCCGACAAGACAAAAAAGATTCGGGATTTGATTTTGCGAAATCGCTTGCAGCCGGATGAGACCCTTTTTGTGGGAGATATGGAACATGATATTGCCGCGGCGCGACATGGCAAAATTCATTCATGCGCGGTTCTCACCGGTTATAATACTCTGGATCAATTGCGACGGGAGCGCCCGGAATTGGTGGTCCAGCACCTGGGTGAATTGCAAAAGCGTTTGGTTCAAAGCCATTGGGAATGGCGGGCGGCCTGCCAGACCTGCCAACTTGAACCGCAACCGTTGTCCACCGTGGGTGGACTGATCTATGATCACCAGGGACGGGTTTTGATGATTCGCACCCATAAATGGTCCAATTTGTGGGGCATCCCCGGCGGAAAAATAAAGTGGGGGGAATCTTCCCTTGATGCCTTAAAGCGCGAATTGCTCGAGGAAACAGGCCTGCTCATAAGTCGGATCCGCCTCGTGCTGGTTCAAGATTGTATTCGATCGCCGGAATTTTACCACGATGCCCATTTCATTCTTCTCAATTACACCTGCTTGAGCCGGTCGCCGAAACCGAAGGTGGTTTTGAACGATGAAGGTTACGAATTTTGCTGGGTTGAACCCCTGGAAGCCATGGAACTTCCCCTGAACACCCCCACAAGAATCCTTTTGGAAGCCGTTTTGTCCGAAGGCATGCGGGTGGTGCCGGACAAGGTTTCAGGCCGTTCATCCCGAAAAATTGCGCCAAAGCACCGCTAGCGATTGATAGACCATGTCCACCATCACCATCACTGACCTGGAGGTTTATTATCGAGTTGGCGTGCCCGATTCGGAGCGGGCCCAACCCCAGCGACTTCTTTTGACAGTGGAGCTTGAGTTGGATTTTGCGCAAGCCGCCCGCACCGATGACTTGTCCCGGACCGTGGATTATTTTGGCGTGTCCCAGCGTTTGATTGGTTTGGGCACCGGCCGCCAATGGAAACTCATTGAAACCCTCGCTGCGGATATTGCGTCGTTACTGCTGCAAGAACATCACTTGGTGGACAGCGTGCGTGTGCAGGTGAAGAAATTCATCATACCACAAGCACGGCATGTTTCCGTGACATTTCAGTCCAGCCGTGAGGCCGTTTGACCAGTGCGCCTCTCGTTCCCAAAATGATTTGAACCCAAAAAACGAAATTCAAAAGACCCATCTGCCCCAATCTACCGGGCGCAAAAAGTCTCCGCTCCAGCATCTTGCCGCATCTTGACCCTTTCCATTCTGGAATTGGGGGGGGGGTGATAAAAACCACCCCCATGTTTCAGTTTTACAAATTTACCAGTCGGTTTCCCGATAGTCCTTGAGGAATTTGCCCCAAGGATGGATGCCTGTGTTGAAACCGGCAATGATGGGATCCACGATGCGCGCGGCGCCATCTACGATATCGAGGGGGGGATGGAACCGGTGTTGATCCTGTTTGCGGCGGGCGATTTCAGCAGGGTCCTCGTCGGTGACCCAGCCGGTATCCACGGCGTTCATGTGGATGCCATCGGCCTGATAACCCGCTGCGGAGGTGCGGGTCATCATATTCAAGGCTGCCTTGGCCATGTTGGTGTGGGGATGGCGGGTGGTTTTAAATTTCCGGTAGAACTGTCCCTCCACGGCGGAGACGTTCACGATGTGTTTTTCCCGTCCGGGAGTGCGCAGCATGAGAGGTTTCAGGCGGGCATTCAGGATGAATGGGGCTATGGCGTTGACCAATTGCACCTCCAGCAATTCCACGGTGGGCACCTCCTCCAGCAGCATTCTCCAGGAATTGTGGTTTCGCAAATCCACCTGCTGGAGGTCCTGATCCAGTTGGCCCTCGGGGAAAAGGCTGTTGCGCGCGCCCCGCTCCTCCTCCAGCAAGGGGATTTGAGATAAAATGGCGGAATGAATCATTCCCGCGGTGTTGGTATTTTTGTTTGCAAGCAGGGGCAGAGCAGGGGAGGTTCCGGCCTCCGGCAGCATCTGGTACCGCCGCAGACCCTCGTATCCGCCCAGGAGGAGCTGGACGGCGGATGGCAGATTTTGCAGCGGCCCGGTTTCCCGCTCCATCATGTGTTGATAGAAATCCGGCGGACGGCGGACGGTCTGACAGGCATTGTTGATGATGAAATCCAGGCGGGACCGGGATTGGAGCAAATGCCGGCAAAAAGCCTCCACACTGGGTGTGTGCCGCAAATCCAGGCCGTAAATTTCCAGCCGGCCACCCCAGGTGGCGAAGTCAGGCTCCTTGCTGTAACGCATGGCTGCGTCACGCGGAAACCGCGTGGCCACGATCAAAGAGGCGCCGGCACGCAGCAGCTTGATGCCAGCCTGGTACCCTATCTTCACCCTGCCTCCCGTGAGCAGGGCTGCTTTCCCGCTTAAATCCGCCGTTTCCGTGCGTTTGAGAAAGTTAAAATCCGCGCATTCGGGGCATAGCTGGTCGTAAAAATGATGCAGGACGGAATAATCTTTTTTACAAACATAACAATTCCGGGCCTCTTCAACTTTTGGGGTCTCTTCACCGGATGCGGGCGGCGTTTCCAGCAGGGCCTTGTCCCGGGGCGCATAAACATTGGGAGTTGAAAAAACCTTCTCGCGGCGCATTTGACGGATGCCCGTGGTGTTCAATTGTTTTTCATCCCGCTGAATTTTTTCCGCTTTGCGCTGTCGTATCTTGGCCTTGACCAGACGGCGACGGCTATCGAGTTCCGGGCAATATACCTCACCGGCCGCCTTGAGAAATCGGCTTCTTTCCTCCACGCTCAACTGTGCCAGCATGGCCCGGTTTGCCACCACCTCCTCCAATGTCCTCAGGGCCTGCTGCAATGCCTGGTTTGGCGGGCTTGAAGGGGGCGATGATTGGGATTTTTCCATTGGTTAATTCAGTCCACTGTTCTCCTGAATGCCGTCCAGGGCTTGCAGGTTTTGACTTGGTCCGGATTCATGGTTTAAAGCGGCTTGTCGGGGGCAGCCGAATTTGGTTTTCGTCCGCGACAAACGGTCCCCGGGCTGGGGAATGGCTTCATCCCGGGCGCATGGATTCAATAAACGACCTTGTTTAATGGATACTCGATGATGCCTTCCGCCCCGGCTGCCTTGAGTTGAGGGATCAATTCTCGCACAATGGCTTCGTCAATGATGGTTTCAACAGCCACCCAGCCTTTGAGGCTTAGGTTTGAAATAGTTGGGTTCCGGAGCGCGGGTAATTCCACCAGCAACTTGGCGAGGTTTTTTTCTGCGATGTTCATTTTCAAGCCCACCTTGGATTCTGCTTCCAAGGCGCCTTTTAAAAGCATGGCCATGGTTTCAATCTTGCGCCTCTTCCAGGGTTCCTTCCAGGCAGAAGAATTGGCAATCAATCGTGGGGTGGAGACCAGGAGCTCGTCCACGATTCGTAGTTTGTTGGCCCGCAAAGAGGAGCCGGTCTCGGTGACTTCCACGATGGCATCCACCAGTTCGTGGGCTTTCACTTCGGTGGCGCCCCATGAGAATTCCACCTCGGCTGAAACGCCGTGTTTTTTAAGGTACCGTTTGGTGAGGTTGACCACCTCGGTGGCCACGCGCCTTCCCTGGAGGTCTTTGACGGATTTGATGGGCGAATTTTCCGGGACACACAACACCCAGCGGGCCGGTCGGCGGGAAACTTTGCTGAAGATAAACTCACCCACCTCATGAACCTTGGACCCGTTTTCCATGATCCAGTCGTGGCCGGTGATGCCGCAGTCCAGGTAGCCGTGTTCCACATATCGGCTTATTTCCTGCGCCCTGATCAGCCGAATTTCCAATTCATCATCGTCCACGTAGGGAACATAGGAGCGGCTGCTCACGGAAATATTGAATCCTGCCTTGGCCATCTTCTCGATGGTGGCCTCCTGCAAGCTGCCTTTGGGCAGTCCAAATCTCAGTTTCTTCATTTTTTGTCTTTTTTTTGCCCCAGTCTCCGGGCGTTTTCGCGGGCGCGGGGCTTGTCAACGCAGTTCCATTCCTGGCTTTGGCCGGGACATGGTTGGGACCCGTTTCTTGCGCGCGTGTTTAAAACGTCACGACCGCATCGTGTTCATGATGGCTTACGTGAAGACACATGACAATGCTTTACTGTTGCCAAATGGGCGCATCTCGGTTTTTGTGCAAGTCTCTCCCCGGCGTTTCAAATTTCAAAAACCTCCGCAAACCCAGTGTTTTTTTCTCCCTCTCCATCAATCCTGATTGATGGGGAGGGTCGGGGAGGGGTGGCTCTGAGCTTTCGGGATGTGAGAGGGTTCGTTGATCGCGATGCCTGTTTGCGGGTTCCCCTCTCCATAATCCTCTCCCCGCGCTCCGCTGGCGGGGCGAGGAAACCAGAGGCGTTGGGTTGGTGGATGCTCTTGAAATGGCCGACTCCTTCGAGGCTCGAAATGGTTTCAAACCAACCGCTTCACCTTCCCTCCGCGCCACCTTCACCAGCCTAAAAGCTGAGATGCGCCCTTGCCAAATCGCCTGTTCGAGCTGACTCACAGTCGTTGCTGTCGAAGTCCCGAATAGGAGTTTATCTGCCAAATGCGAGGGACTGGCGCGCATTACCCGGGCGCAGGTCTGTGGACTGGGACCGGCATTCAGGTGGACCAGACCACCCGGCGGCCTTTGACGGAAAAACCCCGGGTGGCTAGTTTGGCCAGACAGGCGGGGTATAATTCATGTTCCGCAGCGTGAATGCGCTGATGCAGGGTTTCGGCTGTGTCTTGTTCCAGGACCTCCACTGCACGCTGGCCCACGATCGCCCCGGAATCCACCCCGGCATCCACAAAATGAACCGTGCAACCGGTCACCTTCACACCGTGGTCCAGCGCCTGTTTCCACGCCTCAAGACCTGGAAAGGATGGCAAAAGTGACGGATGAATATTTACGATACGCCCTTCAAAGGCTCTCAGGAAAGGTCCTTTCAAGACCCTCATGAATCCTGCCAAAACGACCAGGTCCACGCGGGCATCCTGGAGGATTTGTATGAATTGGGCCTCGGCAACCTCGCTCAATTTGGTGCGAAATGGGCCTGGCTCCACAAATTCATGCCGTATGCCAAGCTCGCGGGCCAGTTGCAGGATGCCAGCGCCGGAAATGTCGCTCACCACCACCGCCGCTTCGGCCGAAAGGCTTCCTTTGGCCAGGGCCGCCGCTATGGCGCCAAAATTGGATCCACGACCCGACCCCAAAATGCCCAGACGGAATGACTTGTTCATTCTGTTTGGATAGCAGAGCGGGCCGCCAAAACAAGCGCAAAGCCCGGTCAAAACCGGCCATTTTCTCCCTGGCACGGGCCTGTCCACGGCTGGAACCCTGTTTTGAGGATATGGCAGGACTGAACGGACCAAACCCGGAGCCGCAATTTTTCATTCAATAAAACTTGCGTCCGGGACCAGCTTGTGAAAAATTTCACGAACTTGATTATGCCACACGTTAAATTACATATCCCGGGTCCGGTGGAGGTCAGCGAAAAAACCTTCAAAGCCCTTTGTTCACCCATGATCGGCCATCGCGGCCAGGGGTTCAAGGACCTCTATGGGAAGATTCAGCCTCAACTCCAGAATCTTCTGGGCACACGCCAGTTGGTTTATCTCTCCACCTCCAGCGCCTGGGGCGTGATGGAGGGGGCGGTGCGCAATCTGGTACAAAAAAAAGTGCTGAATTGCATGTGCGGCGCATTTTCGGACAAGTGGTTTGACGTGTCCAAAAAATGCGGCAAGGCTGCTGAGGCTCTTCAAGTGGATTGGGGTTCCCCCATTCGCGCCGAGGCCGTGGATCAAAAACTGGCCACCGGTGAATTTGATGCGATCACCCTGATCCATAATGAAACCTCCACGGGCACCATGAGCCCCCTGGCGGACATTGCCGCGCTCAAAAAGAAATACCCGGATGTGATGTTCATAGTGGATGCGGTGAGTTCCATGACGGCGGTTCCCTTGGGATTTGATGCGTTGGGCATTGATGTCCTGCTGGCTGGCACCCAGAAGGCTTTTGCCCTGCCGCCTGGTCTGGCTGTTTTTGTGGCTTCACCCGCCGCATTGGCGAAGGCTGCCACCGCCAAGGACCGGGGATATTATTTTGATTTCGTTGAGTTCGAGAAAAATGCGCGGGAAAGCATGACGCCCAGCACCCCAGCCATTCCCCACATTTATGCCCTTGGCTCCAAGCTGGATGAATTTTTTGCCGAGGGTCTGGATGCGCGGTATGCCCGTCATAGGAAAACCAACAAGATGGTTCATGACTGGGCGGCCCGGCATGGATTCACTCTCTTTCCTGAAAAGGGCTTTGAGTCTGTCACGCTCACCTGCGTCAATAACGGGGCCAAACCCGGCGGCAGGATCGTGGATGCCGCCAAGCTGCAAAAACTGGTCAAGGAGCGCGGTTTTCTCATTGATGGTGGCTACGGAAAAATCAAAGGCACGACCTTCCGTTTGTCCAACATGGGTGACGAAACGGAAGCCACGATGGCCCAGTTGATTGCCGCCCTGGATGAAGCGATGAAGAGCCTTTGAATTCGCGGCTTTTGCGCCCGGTGTTTGCATGGGCATCTGCTGCGATTGATGTTTTTTGCGGTGATTGACCTGTGGCTGGGCTGGTTGGCTTGTGGGTTTCGAGGCAGCGCCATTTCTTCAAAGGGTCCCGCCAGCAGGTCTCCGGGATGAGGCTGCCATGGTGCTGCACCCTATGCCCCATGGGCCCAATCGCGCCCGTGGTGCGCTCGTTTAGGGTGGATCACTCGCTTTTTTGTGACTGACAACGATGCCTATGAACTGGTGCACCTGGCCAATGGCGCCTGGAGTATGCGGTCACGCGAGGATGGTGAAACCTTCCACCCCGGCATTGGTCCTGTGGCTGAGGCGGAATCCCTGTATGTGCGGCAACTGCGGCTGATTGACCGCCTCAACCAAGCCCAGGAGGAGTTTGTCATTTGGGATGTGGGACTGGGTGGAGGTGCCAATGCCCTCACAGCCATCCGATTGCTGGGTCAAAATGCGAATCCGGGCAAAACACTCCGCATTTGCAGCTTCGATCGTACACTAATGGCTCTCGAGTTTGCCTTGGCGCATGCAAATGAACTGCAATATCCGCTTGGTTTCGAGGATGCCATCTCCACTTTTTGTCGGCTCGGCACGGTGGAGATACAGGTCATGAATTTAAAGGTGCGCTGGGAATGGCTCCAAGGCGATTTTCCGTCTTTCCTAGCTTCCCATCGTTCTCGGTCTCAAGCAACATCTGGTGTCCCCGCTCCCCATGCCATCTTTTTTGACCCCCATTCACCGCGGAAAAACCCGGCCATGTGGACAGTGGAAAACTTCGAGGCGCTTCACGCCTGCATCAGTCCGCAACGAGCTTGTTCCCTGGCCAATTTCACGCGCAGCACCCTGGGCCGAACCGCCATGTTGCTGGGCGGCTTTTTTGTTGGAGTTGGATCTGCCACCGGTGAAAAAGAGGAAACAACGCTGGCGGCAAGCGTTCCCGGTCTGGCCGGGCAGTTGCTGGATGCACGCTGGCTGAACCGTGCCATGAGGTCGGACAGCGCCGAACCTCTGCGAAGCGCCCTTTACACCAGGAAACCCTTGAGCGCAGCAACCTTGGCCGCCTTGCGCGCCCATCCCCAGTTTTCAGGCACGGATCAAAAGTATTGAACCCCAAAAACGAAATTTAATAAGCCAATCTGGCTCAATCAATTTCACTTCGGGTTGAATATTCCATTGACTCCGCCTGTTTCAAAGTTTACAAAAGCCCAAGAAAGGAACCCCATGAGCCAAACCGTGCCAGGAGCAGACAAAAAAATTGCAGCAGGCGTATGTGGAATATTGCTGGGGGCGCTTGGCGTCCATAAATTCATTCTGGGTTATACCAAGGAAGGAGTGATCATGCTGCTGGTCAGTTTGCTGAGTTTGGGTATTGGCTCGCCGGTCATGGGCATCATAGGCTTGATTGAAGGCATTCTTTACCTTACCAAATCAGATGAGGATTTTGTGCAAACCTATGTGGCCGGCAAAAAGGGGTGGTTTTAAAAAGGGTGGGGGTCAAGCGGTGGAAACGTCAGGATTTATTTGCCTGGCCGGACTTTCCCAAGTCCCTTTCCCCATTCGTTCAGAATCTTCATTCTTCGAATCGCAGATGCATTAAACCCGAAAAACCAAATTCAATAAACCAATCGGTGGATGGAAAGGGCAGGGGGACCCAATTGTCCAAATTGTGATTTCCGCTGGCCCATGGTGCGGTCAGGGCATTCTTTGACTAAAAAAAATTTAAAAAGTTGTTGACAGCCAAGTTTAAAAAGTGTATATACACAACAATGAAAGGCAAACGAGATATGGCTCAGCTTCCGAATTGCATTTGCTTTAACCTGCGCCGGGTGGCGCGGATCATCACGCAAGAGTATGATGCCGAGTTGCGGCAGCGAGGCATCCGTTCCACCCAGACGCCCATCCTGCAAGCCTTGTGCCGCCGGGAATGGTGGTCCATGGCTGAATTGAGTGAGTGGCTGGGAATGGATCGCACCACCCTGGTGCGCAACCTGCGCCCTTTGGAGCGCGATGGATTGATTGAGAGCAAAGGAGGCGGACATGGCGTGCCCGTTGAAATTTTCATCACCGCGAAAGGCCGGAAGCATGTCGAGGAATTCACTCCAGCCTGGCGCACTGCCCAGGCTAGAATCATAGACACACTCGGCGATGAGCAGTGGTCCAGCTTGCTGGATCAATTGGAGAAGGCAGCCGAGAGAATCAGGAAATAGGGTTAAAAAATTAAAACAGAGAATTGGGAGGTTTGCAAAAAGTGCGTCCAATAAGTGCATATACACTATAAGGCGGAAGGCGTTGCATTGAGCCTTTACCAGGAAATGTCAGGAAGCGTGCGGTTCAAAAATAATAAGAAAAAACAAAACCATATGAAAAAACAAATAAGCGATAAAAATGTTCTCATCACCGGTGTCAACTCGGGGATTGGCCGGGAAATTGCCGTGCTGCTTGCCGCACATGGGGCACGCGTTTTTGGCACGGTGCGCAACCTGGGGTCAGCACAGCCTGTTGAGGGAGTTGAACTGATCACGATGAATGTGGATAGCGATGACGAGGTTGCAGAAGGCATTGCCAGTGTGCAGAAGCGTGCCGGAGTCATTCATCATCTTGTCAATAACGCAGGTTATGCCCTGACGGGAGCGATCGAGGAAACGAGCATGGAGGAGGCGCGCCGTCAATTTGAAACGAATTTCTTCGGACTTTTCCGCCTGACCAAGGCCGTGCTGCCGGGAATGCGCGGCCAAAAATATGGTCGGATCGTCAATATCAGTTCCGCATTCGGTTTTCTGCCGGCACCAGGGTTGGGCTTTTACGGCGCTACGAAGCACGCTGTCGAGGGATTTACGGAAACATTGGATCATGAGGTGCGTCCTTTTGGCATTCGCGCCTTGTTGGTTGAGCCTGCCTTTACGAAAACCCGCTTCAACGCGAACAGCCACCAAGTTGCCGGGACGGTGGATGCCTACAATAAATTGCGTGGGACGATGCAAGGCGTCCGCGAATGGTCCATCAATAACGGAGATCCCGTCAGTGGCGTCGCAAGAGCCGTTTTTGGCGCCCTCACGGATGATTTTCCAAAATTGCGGTATCCGGTCGGCAAGGCGGTGACATTGAGCCGCTTGCGACGTTTTGTGCCGGCTTCAGCCTTCGATAAAAGTTTTCGCAGGCAATTCAAACTGGACTGAAATTCCAAATCCTTGCAAAAAATGAAAAATACTACTGAATCCGACGGACCTGATCAGTCGCCAGCCGTGGTGCCGGTGCGAGCCGGGTCGAATTTGAAAAAAAGTCTGACCTTTGGCCTGCTCATTCTTTCAGTCGTGGGAGGCGTCGTTTTGGGTTACCACTGGTTTACCAGCGGGCGATTCATTGAATTCACGGACGACGCCTATGTGGGGGGAGATGTTACGGTCATCGCACCCAAGGTGGCTGGATTTGTGGCCGAGATTGACATGACTGACAACCAGGCGGTTCATCAGGGAGACCTGCTTATTAGACTGGATGACCGGGACTTCCGTGCTGCATACCAGAAGGCCCAGGCACAGGTGAGTCTGGAGGGAGCGACGGAAACAAACCTGGACGCCCAGGCGGAGTCGCAGGCGGCGCTGGTGGTCCAGGCAAGCGCCGAGGTTGCCGCCGCCGACGCGGAAATTGCCCGCACTAAAAATGATTTTGTGCGCTTCAAAACATTGGTCACCACCGGCGCCGAATCCGCCCAGACCTTTGACAGGGCGGATGCCGCGTACAAGGTGGCCAAGGCCAATGGTGATAAATACCGGGCGGCGTATGTTGCCGCTGAAAGGCAGCTTGATGTGATTGCAACGCAGAAAATGCAGACGCAGGCTGCCTTGAAGTCGTCCGTGGCTGATTTGGAACTGGCAAAACTCAACCTGAGCTACACTGAATTGCGGGCACCAATGGACGGGGTGGTTGGAAATCGCAGCGCGCAGGTTGGAGGTTATGCAACGGTCGGGTCGCAATTGGTTTCACTTGTGCCAGCGCGGGGTTTGTGGATAGACGCCAACTTCAAGGAGGACCAGATGGCGCGCATTCACGCAGGGTCGCCCGCAACGGTGCAATTTGACCTGTTTGGGGGTAAATATTATAAAGGGCGCGTTGTCAGCATTGCTCCCGCAACGGGTTCGCAATTCAGCATTTTGCCCCCGGAAAATGCGACGGGAAATTTTACCAAAATCGTCCAGCGTGTCGCCGTGCGAATTCAACTCGACGACGAAAAATCAACACTTGGCCAGTTGCGTCCAGGACTTTCTGCCACCGTCCGGGTGTACACCCAATCCTGATCCGCTATGTCACTTGAATCCAAGGATACCTTGCGGGCCAAAGACATACTTCCGTTTGTGGTGATGTGCGTGGGAATGTTCATGGCTCTTTTGGACATCCAGATTGTCGCTTCTTCATTGCAGGACATTGGCGGGGGGCTGTCAGCGGCGCAGGACCAGATCAGTTGGGTGCAGACATCCTACCTGATCGCGGAGATATGCATGATACCATTATCCGGGTGGCTGACGAGGGTGTTTTCCACACGATGGCTGTTCACCTTTTCTGCGGTCGGTTTCACGTTGAGCAGCCTGCTCTGTGGCATGGCCTGGGACATTTCGAGCATGATCGTTTTCCGCGCGCTCCAGGGGTTGCTGGGAGCTTCCATGATTCCGACGGTGTTCACCTCGTCCTTCCATTATTTTCAGGGAACACGGCGGGTTTATGCGGCCGCAGTCATTGGGACAATTGCCTCCGTTGCGCCCACCCTGGGCCCGGTTATTGGCGGATGGATCACCGACACATTGAACTGGCGCTGGCTGTTTTTCATCAACCTGCTTCCGGGGATGCTTGTCGCGGGACTCACCCCGGCGCTGGTAAAAATTGACCAGCCTGACCTATCCCTGCTGGGGGATGCAGATTATCCCGGCATTATTCTTATGGCCACAGGTTTGGGCAGCCTGCAATACGTCCTGGAGGAAGGCGCGCGCTGGAACTGGTTTGATGACACCACGATTTCGACCTTTACCGTGGTGGCGGTTGTGAGCGGCATTTTATTCGTCATCCGCAGTTTGACATACGCCCATCCCGTGATGGATTTGCGCGCGCTTAAAAACAGGAATTTTCTTGTGGGATCAATCCTCTCCTTCATGACCGGGGTGGGAATTTTTGCAACCATCTTTTTGACGCCGTTATTCCTGGGTTATGTGCGGGGCTATGATGCCTGGCAGACAGGCGTGGCCATTGTGGCGACCGGCGCCGCATCACTCGTCGGCGTGCCGGTTTACATTATTCTCGCCAAGCGCTTTGATACCCGCTGGCTCCTGATGGCTGGCCTGGCTGCGTTTGCCCTTTCCATGTGGGGTTTTAGCGGCATCACCCATGACTGGAGCGGCAGGGAGATGTTCTGGCCCCAGTTTATAAGGGGATTTCCCCAGGTGTTTGCGGTGGCCCCGGCGGTGACGCTTGGCCTGGGAAGCCTGCCTCCCGAGCGCCTCAAGTATGCCAGCGGCCTCTTCAACATGATGCGCAATCTCGGCGGCGCGATCGGAATAGCCATGTGTGCGACGATTCTCAATGACCGCACCAACCTGCATTTTGCCCGGCTTGCCGATCATTTGAACGCGTCCAATTTTTCAATGCAGGAAACCTTGGTGAATCTAAGTGAAAAATTCACCGTTGCGTTGGGTGGGGACAGCCTGCGCGGTCACGATGCCGCAGTTAAGACCCTCCAGTCCCTGACCTTTCGCGAAGCGCAGGTCCAGGCATTTGCCGACGCATTTTTTGCCATCGGCGTGGCGCTGGCGGTTGCCGTTCTGCTCACTCCATTGTTAAAAAAGGTGGCCGCGCAACCCGCCCAGACAATGAGCGAGCATTGAGCGGACTGCATGTTAAAAATGCCTTCCCGGTTTTTATCGAAAAGCGTGATTAATCCGCCCATGATCATTTTGGCAGCACGACGTTCGTCCATTCCATCATGCGGATGGGGCGCGTGCCGATGATGAACTTGGCCACGTCGGACAACGGCAAATCAAAACTATATTCCTCCACCCGCACGCCTGTGCCATTTCCATTGCCGCTCCAGCTTCCGCCGGTCATTAACTCGCGACCGTCCTTCAAAATCGCCCGGACACCAAAGCGGCGTGATTTCATTTTCGCGGCGTCATAAGCCAGTGAGACAAAGGCCCGGCCATCAATGTTCTCACCCACGCCATTGAGCTGGCCGTTGCCTTCCAACGTCATTGAATCGCTGTGCTTCGGAATCAGCGTCACGGTTTGCGTGTGTTCCAACTGGCCGATTGCGTAACGCAGGCGCACCGTCAAGTGGATTGGCAGATTTGTGCCCGTCCCCGGACTTAACATATTTACATACCAGCCAGGCTGACCGTTGAATTCGTTGCCATCCTGCTGACTGCCGGAGAATGACCCGCCGGCGCCAAGGGGAATGAGATTATTTTGGTCATCCAGCAAAGTGATGTCCTGAGCACTATTGGCGTCAAGCGCGGGATGAGAAAACCAAAGCTTCAGGAGACGCGGTTCGGGTGTCAGATGCCAACTTTTCACGTCCATGCCGCCGGTTTGCACATTCTTAAGCCATTTTAACTCCGTTGCATCCGTCACCGGCGAGCCGTCGGGATGTCGCGCCGCGCCGGGCTGGTTGGTTTGCCATTCATCCTGCCACGCGAGAAATTGCAGCTTGGGCGGCTCGGCCAATGAAACACTTTTCACCACCACCACATCGGTGCCGTCGCGGTTTTCAATCTGCTCGGTGAGGTGGAAGTGCTGGTCAAGCCCCGCCTGCAATGTGTCCACCCAATGCTGATCCCTAGCGACAATAAAATCAAATTTGTCTGACGGCATGTCGACGGGGAAGACGATTTTCAGCGTGGAGTTTTTCTGCGACCAAACGAAGGCAATTATCTCTTCAAGGTTTTACCCCAACCCGAACAGCTATCCTGACCATACGCAATTTGTGGAACCTGATTCGCTACTATCTTGGACGGTCGAAGCTCCAAATAGGTTGGCTCTTGGTTCAGAGTTGCCGGGATTGTTTCCCGAATCCAGCCGCCGGGATTGGTGGCGGCGGGGCGTTCGATTTTTTCCGCCACGGACACGGTCGTCCGGTGGCCGGCTTGCAACGAGACGTTGCGGAATTCCGCCCACTGGTATTTGCGCCGCTGCAACCGGAATTCCTTGATGTCCGCAAATTCGTTGGACGCCACCAGCAGGATGCCGCCGGTCAGATTGTTGGCGTGTGATGAGTTTTCGGGAATTGAAACCATTTTGCCGGTATTGCTCACATAAACCATGCGTGATTCCCAACCTTCGTTTTTGGTAAAGTCACAGTTGATGGCCACATCGCTGTTGCCAGCCACCGCGTTGAAGGTCGCGCTCCAATCGCCTTCGGGCGAGGAGTTGAAAGATTCTGCACCGGACATCCCTTCTCGTTTCAGCGTGATGGCCGTTTCCCAAGGTCCGTTCGCCACGCCCAAGGAAATGTTCATCGCCTGCACATTGGTCGGACAGGTGATGAGTTGGATGGATTCGGCAACCGGCTGGTGCCACCAAGCCGGACGAAAACAAGAACCGGTGGCAGACACTTCAGGGTTTCCATCCGTCCGGCAAACCGCAGAGGAAATGCCATCGGATGCTTCGTTCCAGATGCGGAAAGCGATTTTCTTGGTCACCTTGCCTTGCGCCCAGCTATTCATGCTGCCGTTATCAATGGGAAACAATTCCGGCGTTAGTTGGCCGTTGGGCAGCCAACTCACAGTATTTGTCCACGGTTGGTCGGCGAGCAGCCACAGTTCCACCTTGGCTTGGTTCAACTGCGCCACAAACGGCGGACTGGTCACGGTTCGCTGTGCTGATTGTCCCATGGTTCGTTCCGCCTCATCCTTGAGGCTCTTGCTCAATTCGTCCAAGCCGCTCAAATTTGTGAACAATTTGGTCTGTCCGATCATCAACAGAATGAACATTCCGCCAAACAGCAGCACACGCCAAAGGGCCTGCCGCGAGAATGTGAAAAGTTTTACTTGGCCGGTCGTGTAGCCCTGTGCCTTGGCCCAGGCAGTTGAATAGAGAAATCGTTTTTGCATCCGAAACCAAGTCGGCAAGCTGGCGAAAAATAATGCGATGATGATCGCAGCCACAATCCAGCTACCCGGCGCGGGAAATGACCTTATGATCCACATATTGCCGAAAGTGGCCGTCACAACCCAAAGCCCCCACAACAGTCCATAAAGCACGGATTCGTTGCGTTCCTCTTTGGTAAGGTGCGCGGAAATCTCGCGCACTTCTGGCGAAGACAAAGGGGAAATAAACCAAGAGGCGAGCTTTGAACTTCTGGTGATTGTCGGTTTTTCAGTTTGAGCCTTGTCACCTCGGCTGCTACCTGAATCAGTTGTGGCGTCATGGGACTGTGAGGCACCACACTTTGGACAAACGACGGCATTACGGCTGATGAACTCTCCGCAGTCCAAGCAACTTGTAAAATTGGGATTTTTGGCTTTGGCTGCGCAATCTGGGCATAGATATTTGCCGCCAGTTTTTTGAAGTGTGTTAAAAATCCCCAAGACCATCTTCCCACAAATCTCGCAGTGTGTCTTGATCCCGAAAATTTGAGTAGGCCTTCCGTTTTCCGATTTTTCAGGTTGAGTCAATTTGCGCCGTTGCAGCAATAGCGGAACACCGACCCCAACAAGCAAAAAAAATCCGACGAAAAACGTGTTAATCAATTGCGCGTTTGCCATGAGAGATTTCGCCCAAGGCAAAAAGAAATGACTGGCAACCGGGTCGTGAGTTGTCGCGTCCGCCACATGCACGCCGACACCCTTGCCGCCAAAAGCGAAGTATCCAATCGCGCCGATGCCAAGCGCGACCGGAGCAATTGCCCCAACTCCAATCGCAATCAATAGAGCCATCGCCAATCCGCCAAAAGACACGAGACCAATCGCCCCCCCCGCGGCAAAGGTCACGACGCCAAAGGCCAATCCGCCGAAAGCAAACACACCAGTTGCCAAGCCGCCAAAGGCGAAGACGCCATGCGCCCGACCGCCGATAGCGATGATGCCACGCGCGGTCTTTATCCGGCCAGTTTGCGAGTCAACACCGGTTTCCACATGCACCAGTGGCAGGCCGAAAAAAGTGCGTTTGGATTTGTATTCAAAGCCTTGCCAATAAGGTGGCGTGGTGTTTGTTGTTGAATTCGAGCTTTCGGAGGCAATCGTCTCCACCTGCGTCTTGAGAATGCTCGCCTGCTGATAGCGCAGTTCTGGCTTCTGTTCCAGCGCGCGCAAAACGATTTCATCCAAACGCACATCCACGGAAACTTTTCTGGACGGCGGTTCGATTTTCTGGCCGGGCAGTTCGCCGGTGAGCATTTGGTAAAACACCACGCCTAGCGCGTAAATGTCCGCCCGATGATCCACATCGCCCGGCGCTTGGATTTGCTCCGGCGACATGTATTGCGGCGTGCCCATCACCTTGCTGGCATCTGTCAGCGCGGCCTCGACATTTTTAGGCTCACCACCCACCGATATTTCCTCACATTGATTGCCAATGATTTTGGCCAGTCCAAAATCCGCCACCTTCACACGCCCGCGCCTGTCGAGCAGGATGTTTTCCGGCTTGATGTCGCGATGAACGATGCCCTGGTCGTGGGCAAATTGCAGGGCGTCACAAATCTGCGGCACAATCGCCAGCGCTTCACGGGCGGAAATCCGGCCTGCTTGCAGGAGTTGGCGCAAGTTCACGCCGTCCACGAACTCCATCAGAAAATAGAACAGGCCGTTGCTTTCGCCGAATTCATAAAGCGTGACGATGCCCGGATGATTGAGTTGAGCTAGTGCCTGGGCCTCTCTGGTAAAACGCTGGGCAAACGCCGGCTGATTGCTGATGTCCGGGGGCAGGATTTTCAGGGCAACAAACCGGTTCAGTTTGGGTTGTCGCGCCTTGTAAACCGCGCCCATGCCGCCCTTGCCAATCAGTTCGATTATTTCCAGTTGCGGGAAGTGTTTGGCCAAGTCCCCGGCCGTTGGCGGAACGAAAGCGGCGCGGGGGGTGCCGGTTTCGGTGTCGGTTCCCAAATCCACCCCCGTGCCAAAGCCGGCCTTGAGCATACATTCCGGGCAAAGCCCTTCGGGCACGCTGGAAGCGATGGCCTTTCCGCAATTCGGACAAATCCGTTTGGTATCCATTTTCAGCCTTTTACCTATTCAATAGGGAAATTGGGGCATAGGTAACAGGGCGTTGAAAACAATTTTTCAGTCAATTCCGGGTGAGGACGCGAAAGAGGTGGCGCATTTCATTCTCCACATCCGCCGGCGAGGCCACGGTATGGGCAACCTCCGCCTTGAGCCGTTCCCGGTACCGTTCGCGCAGCCGATGCACGGCCATTTTCACGGCGTCCTCGGACATCTTCAATTCTGCGGCTAATGCCGCATAGGGCTGTGTCTCCCGGCTACCCATGATGCTGGATTTGAGGACATCGAAAAGCCGGCTCTTGCCATCCTGCTCGTAGTCGGCGCGCAACCGGCTCAAGACGGTTTCGAGGAGGGTGAGAGCCCATTGTTTCTCGAATGCCTGTTCGGGGGTTTGGGTGTCGGCGGGGACGTGAGCATAGCGGGTTTCGGCGGTATCCAGCGGCAAAGGGAGGCAATGGCGGTCGCCCGCCCGCTTCTGGGAATTGGCCTTGTGCCATTCGCCTGCCATAAGCCGCTTCAAAGCCATCAACAGAAAAGACCGGAACCGCCCGCGCGACGGGTCGGCCCGGGCGAGCCAGTTTTTCTCCAGCAGCCGTGCAAAGAATTCCTGCGTGAGATCCTGTGCATCGTGCGTGGAATATCCCTGACGCCGGACGAAGTGATAAATCGGGTACCAATACGACTGGCAGAGATGGGCCATCGCGGCCTGGGCGCGTGTGGTGTCATTGCAGCCGGCCGTTGATACGACCGACCAGTGAGTCGTCACGAAAACTGGGCCGGGTACGGCTTCGCCGCAATGACTGGCTTCGCTTGCTGCCATTATTGGGATATTAAGGAATTCCGCCTAAAGGTAACAGACAAATGTATTCGTCGCAGGAACTTCGTCTGGTTTGGAAGCCGTGGAGCAACGACACCCGACCGGCTTGGGCGGAAAAATCTTCCGCCGTCGCCCTTTGGGCTATGGCGGGACAAGCCGGGCGACGGCACTTTTGCCCTTGGGCCGCGTTGTCGCCGTCGTTACAGCCCGCTGCGGGGATTGCCGTTCCGCTCCGCCTTGCCCGCGTCCCAAATTCCTCGTTGCAGCGCCCTTCCCAATTTTAAAACGGTCTCTTATGTTTAATACACCAGAATCCATCACGACTGCGCCGCCCAAAATCGTGCCCGAAGCCACGCCAGTAGAGTGCGGCCCCGGAATAGACACCGATTCACCGACGATCATTTGCGACCTCACCGATTCGGATGCATTTGTCGAGCAATATCGCAAGCCGCATGTGCCGGGGATGTTCTCTTTTGGCGCAGGAGGCTTGCACGCCTGCCGAACGGCCGGCCGAAGCCTCTGCAAGAAAACTTTTGACCCCTTCATTGTATTGAGTAAAAATGCTCATTATACTGAGTAAAATGAATGAAGCGTCAAATCCTGCACCATGAACTATTGAAGCGGCTGAAAGAAAAGCGCCGTTTCCTGCAAGTGCTGGCCGGTCCGCGCCAGGTGGGCAAAACCACTCTGGCACGGCAAGTCATGCAGGCGTAAAAATTGTCCGCCCACTACGCCTCGGCGGATGAGCCGGGCTTGCGCGACCGCACTTGGATTGAGCAGCAATGGGACATGGCGCGACTCAAGGCGAAGGAAAGCAAGGCTGGCGCATTGCTGGTGCTGGACGAGGTGCAGAAGGTTTCCGATTGGTCGAATGTGGTCAAATTGCATTGGGATGCCGACACCCATGCGGGTGTGCCGCTTAAAGTTGTCCTGCTGGGTTCTGCGCCGCTCCTGATTCAGAGCGGCCTGACGGAAAGCCTTGCCGGACGCTTCGAGTTGATTCCAGTGCCGCACTGGTCATTCACTGAAATGCGTGAGGCGTTTGGCTGGAATTTGGAGCAATACATTTTTTACGGCGCTTATCCCGGTTCTGCCGAACTGATCGCCAGCCCTGAACGCTGGCGGCGTTATGTCACGGATTCACTGATTGAAACCACCCTTTCCCGCGACATTCTGCTCATGACGCGGGTGGACAAGCCCGCGTTGTTACGCCGCCTCTTTCATTTGGGCTGCACCCATTCAGGCCAGATTCTTTCCTATCAAAAAATGCTTGGCCAATTGACGGATGCCGGCAACACCGTCACGCTCGCGCATTACCTGGAGTTGCTGCAAGGCGCGGGCATGGTTGCGGGCCTTTCGAAATATGCCCACGGCCTTGTTCGCCAGCGGGGATCAAGTCCGAAGCTGCAAGTCCTCAACAACGCCCTGATGACCGCACAGGATAGCCGGACAATGGCCGAAGTGCGGCAGGACGGCAACCATTGGGGACGGCTGGTTGAATCCTGCGTTGGTGCGCACCTGCTCAACACCAGTTTTGGCAGCGGCATCGAAGTGACCTATTGGAGGGAACGCAATCAGGAGGTGGATTTTATTTTGCGCCAGGGCAGGGCGACCACGGCAATCGAGGTAAAAAGCGGCCGCCGTTCCGAATCATTGCCGGGTATGGAGGCTTTTGCCAGGCAATTTAAACCGAAGCGCAAACTGCTGGTGGGCGGACAGGGAATGGCGCTGGAGGAATTTCTCGCGAAGCCGGCCAGCTATTGGGTGCAATGATTTTTGACAGGCCGGACAAGCGTCATGGTTGTCTCCGACCGTAACCGTCGTGCCGGGGACACCTTGAGCGTATCGCCTTTGGCCCGCCGCGATAATTCCGCTTTCGTCCACCCCAGTTTCCGCAAACCCTCCTGCACCAGCCGCCGAGACCGCGCCTCTCGGATTTTCCGAGTTTCCGCCCCATAATGGTTCGTACCCACACGTTCGCTGGCCGCCGCCAGCATTTCAGCGCGGAAGGCCTGGCTGCCCAAACACCACCCGCGTTCCACCGGCTTGAACCCGAAAAGCGAAATTCAAAAGGCCAATCTGCCCCAATCTACCGGGCGCAAACGCTGAGAGCCTGTCTTAAAATGGGGAAGGGTGCTGCGACGGGGGCCTTTGTCTGTGGGCCGCGTTGTCGCGGGTCGCCAAGACCGCTGCGGGGATTGCCCTTCCGCTCCGCCTTCCCCAAAGCAAAAATCCCCAGCCGCAGCACACTGCCCACTTTTCAGACCGGCTCTCTAACCAGGCCCAACTTACCGGACACACATTGGGGACATTCAGTTCCTTTGAAGCCGGATGGAAACCGGGCCATGCTCTGGATCAACGAAGCATCGCCTTATGTTGAATGCACCAGAATCCATCACGACAGCCCCGCCCAAAACCGTGTGCGAAGCCACGCCGCCACCGTGCGGCCCCGGAATAGGCACTGATAAGCCAACCATCATCTGCGACCTCGCCGATTCGGACGCATTTGCTGAGCAATATCGCAAGCCGCATGTGCCCGTGATGTCCTCTTTTGGTGCGGGACGCTTGCACGCCTGCCGGTTGTATGGTTCATTTGATCTGGACAAGGCGGCTTCGGAAAACGCTGATGGCATGTTCCGTTCGATCCGTTGGATTCAAACCAAAAAGGACAAAACGTCCAACGAGCATTGGGACGACCTCACGTTTCAATTCGGCCCCCGGTCGTATGTTTACATGGATAAAAACCGGATCATTGGTTTTGCCACCACGCCGGGCGAAGCCGAGGCTTTGGCCAAAAAATTTGCCAAAGCCTACTTCAAACCGCCGGTGAGAGATACAGGCGGAGAGTTCCATTTGATTCAAGTGGAGAAAACGGACATCAAATGCCATCAAGTGACCTTGCCACCCGACACGGTGCTGTCCGGCGAAGCACTGGAAGTTCACTACGGCAAAGGTAGCGCCTCATGGCATCAGGATTTTGTGGAAAAACTTCGCGCCAAAGACCGGGGCTTGTCCCTATTTGAAGGCACGCCCGGCACCGGCAAAACTTTTTACATTCGTCACCTCATGGGCGTGCTCAAAGAATCGCATCGCTTCTATTTCATTCAAGCCGCCGGCCTGGGAATTCTTTCGAGGGCCGAGTTCATCGGATTCTGGGCGGAACAGCGCCGGCTTTTCGACGACAGCCAATTCGTGGTCATTCTGGAAGATTCCGATGCCGCCTTGATGACGCGCGGATCCGACAACCGGGAACTGGTCGGCGCCATCCTGAATCTCACCGACGGCCTGCTCGCCGATTTTCTCCGTCTGCACATGATCTGCACCATCAATTGCACTGTCAATGACATTGACCCGGCGTTGCTGCGTCCGGGCCGGCTGCTGTGCCATCGTCTCTTTGGCCGATTGAATTATGCGGAAGCACTCCGGCTGGCCGAAAGTCTGGGACGGAAACTGCCGATGGCCGGTGACTATTCCCTGGCGGAAATTTTTGCCGACAACGAAAAACAGGATGCCAAACGCCGGCCCATTGGCTTTGCGGCCTGATTAAAATCACCAGCTTATGAAAAATAAAATAAACAGCATCATGGAAGAACGTCTCAAGGCGGAAAAAAAATTACTGGCAACCGCCAAACGCAAGCTGCCCGAACTCAAAACGCTGCTGGAGGGGACATGGGATCATTGGCACTACGAAGACCCGATCTATCGTTTCTATCATCTATCGTTCAAGGTCTTTCAACTGCAAGCAACAACCTCGAAAATTGTCGAGGCGCTGCAAGCCCTGGCGCCGCAAATCAAATTGAACCCGCTCTTCCTTGAAATCGTCGCCGAGGGCACGGGCAAAACCTTCAAACTGTCTGACAATGCCGACTGGATGAAGCGGACACGGCCCATCTTGGAAGCGTTCTTTCATGCCCAGCACATGTTGCTCATGGTTTGCAAATACGCCGAAGAATTGCCGGAACCGCCGCAAGCCCTGCCGTCCGGCTGGGCGACCGTGCTTTACTTGTATGGGCTGCGGTGATTTTGTCAGTCAGTAGGAGCCGAGGTGACGAGGCTCAAATTATCTGAATCAAATTGAGACTCCTCACGTCGTCTTCTACCATTTTAAGGCACATGACTATCGTCAGCATTGATTTTGAAACGGCCAACCATTCCCGCGTCAGCATTTGCGCCGCCGGCATGGCGGTGTTTGTGGATGGCGTTCTGACAGAATCCCCCTATTGGTTGGTGCGTCCGCCCAAAGGCCACGGCTGGTTTCTGGATGAATTCATTGAATGCCACGGCCTGACGCACTTGGATGTTTTGGACGCGCCGGAATTTCCCGCCATTGCGTCGGAGTTTTTGGCCCGGTTGACCCGCGCCGATCTGGTGGTGGCCCACAACGCACACTTCGACATCGGACATTTGCACGAGACGTTGAACCATTTTGGCCTGCCTCTGCCGCAGTTCAATTATCTTTGCTCCTGCCAGCTTGCCCGGCGCGTCTGGCCGGAGTTGCCAGATCATAAGCTGTCCACCTTGGCGGCGCATATCGGCCATGAATTTAACCACCACCATGCCCAGGCTGATGCCGAAGCCGCCGGGCGCGTGCTGCTGGCGATGATGAAACAGGTAAAGGCAACCACGGTTGATGATTTGCTTCATGCCACAGAAACAGAGGCGAAACAGTTTTAGAAATTTGCCCCGGTCAAAACATGCGCCTTCACATTCTAAGCGACTTGCATCTGGAGTTCAGCGATTACGCGCCAGATAATACCCGTGCGGACGTAATTGTTCTGGCAGGCGACATTGACCAAGGCACCCAAGGCATCGGATGGGTGAAAAGGCATTTCCCAAAAAAGCCGGTTGTTTACGTCATGGGCAACCATGAATTTTACGGGCATTCGATGTTGCCCTTGATGGAAGAATGCCAGGAGGCAACCAAGGGCGGCAATATTCACATCTTGGAAAATCAATCCATCAAAATCGGAGATATTACCTTTCTAGGCTGCACCTTATGGACGGATTTCAAGCTTTGGCCCAAACCGGCAGAGGCAATGGAGGCGTCCGGGGATTGCATGAATGATTTCAAGCTCATCCGAACCCAGTCAGGCCGGCTGCATCCACGCGACACGGTAAAATATCACCAAGACTCCGTTGCTTGGTTGAAGTCACAACTCAAGCAAAGCAATCCGGCCAAAACGGTCATCATCACCCACCATGCGCCGAGCAAAAAATCCTTTCCGGCGAGACATGCGGGAGATATTTTGAACAGCGCCTTTGCCTCCGACTTGAACACGCTGATTACAAAATGCCGGGTTCCGCTTTGGGTTCACGGACACACCCATCATTGCGTGGATTACAAAATTGGCCAGACCAGAATTTACAGCAACCAACGCGGTTATCCCGGTGAATATGAGGTAGATTTTGACGGCCAGGCAACCGTTGATATCGGTTGACTTGAATAATTATGAAACCAACCACTGCGGCTATGGCATTTCTATTTGCGGGGCTTGTATCAAAGGTGCTGGGGTATCCCGCCAATTATGGGCCGTTTCAGCCGGGACATGAGCCGGCCGCCATCCAGCTTCATAAGTGCGAACTGGCGCGCGAAGTCAAATCGCCGGCGGACGAAATTGCCGGCGCAATCCAAGAATACCGGCTGCCAGCCGCCGAATCAGGCCAACGGCAAATTACCTTGGTGTTGCACGGCACCACCAATGGCTGGGCGATCAATCTCCACGATGCCCAGGGTCAAAACCTGATGCCCGTGTCGTTCACCAACAGCATGACCTCTTCCCAAATGGAGGTGTCCGGCTGCGATTTGAATGGCGACGGCCAGCCTGATTTCATTGTCAACATCTGGTCCGGCGGCTGCGGCCTGGCGGCGGATGGCAGTGAAGTGACTTTTCTGCTCTCATCCAAGGATGGCTACCGGGCCGCGTCATTTTACCTGTATGCCTTCGGCAACGAAGATTTGGTCCGGTTCAAGCCGCAGGGGCCGGTTTATTTCTTATTCAACGACCTGATTGGCAGCGACGGCGAGAAAACCCGCGACGGTCGCGAGCACAACTTTTGGGTTTATAAATTGAAGCGCATAGACGGCGTCCGGATTGTGCCCGCCGACGCGGATCAGCCGGGCTTTCCCAAATGGGTTTGGTTCACAAACAAGGACAACCATGAGGAAACCACTCAATTGACACAGGAACAGAAAAAGAGATTGCTAAAGAAAAGAAATTCGTCAGAGTGACTGCGTGCCGATGATTAAAGCAATCTGTCAATGGAAGCTAAAGTCGCAGCCGCCGGTCGCGTGCTACTTGCCTTGATGAAAGAGTTCAATACCACTACGCAGCGCGAACTATTGCGAAATTTGAGACATCAAAATGGGTTCTTCGACGTTTCTAGTGGATAAACTGGGATAGATGGGGTAAATCGTCAAGTAATTATGATTCCCGAACAAGTGTTTCATCGGATTTTGGCGTTGGGCGAAGGCTGGAAAGTGCGGCAAGTGAA
>JAKAFL010000084.1 GCA_021817945.1 bacterium
CAGGCTTTGTCCCGCAGGAACTCGCCCATCTCCTGCAATTGCTTCCCACCCCATGATGCCCCTCAGTCCGGCCACGCGCATTTTCCTGTCCGCCCAGGCCGTGGATTTGCGCCGGAGTTTCGAAGGGGTGAGCGACCTGATATAACATCATTTCCAGCAGGTGCGGATTTCCTTGCCGGATTGCCGGTCTGCATTAGGTTGGGTTCATGAACATTTTGTTTATCGGCGATATCGTGGGGGAACCGGGTCGCCTGGCTGTCCAGCAACTGTTGCCGGACCTTCGGCGGGAGTTGGCCCTGGATTTTGTCATAGCCAATGGCGAAAATGCCGCGGGCGGCAATGGCATCACCCCGGCAATTGCCTCAGAGCTTTTTGCATTCGGGGTGGATGTGCTTACGAGTGGCGATCATTTGTGGGACCAGAAGGAAGTCATTCACTTGCTTGAAAAAGAGAGGCGTTTTTTAAGGCCGATGAATTATCCGGATGGGACCCCGGGTTTCGGCCTGGGGCTTTACCCGGTCCCGAATGCGCTGTCGCGATTAGGGAAGGAGGCACACGTAGGCGTGTTAAACGTGCAGGGCAGGACCTTTATGCAGCCTGCCTTGAATGATCCTTTTTCAGCGGCACAGGCTGGCGTTCGGCAATTGCTCCAGCAGACAAGGGTGGTCTTTGTGGATTTTCATGCGGAAGCTTCGTCTGAGAAGATGGCCATGGGAAGGCATTTGGATGGCCAGGCCAGCGCCGTGGTGGGCACCCATACCCATGTCCAGACGGCGGATGAGCAAATTTTCCAGGGGGGGACCGCATTTTTGACCGATGCAGGTTTCACCGGGCCGCATGAGAGTGTCCTGGGCCGAAAAATCCAGCCAGTCATCCAGCGATTTCTCACTGCCATACCCCAGCGTTTTGAAGTGGCGCGCGAGGGCGTAAAACTGCTCGGTGTTTGCGTGAGCGTGGATGTGCAATCCGGTCATGCCACCGCCATTCAAAGGATTTCAAAGGCGCTTTGATCCAAAAAATCGGCTGAAATGTATCCGGAGGGGCAGGGCGTGAAAGGTTTCGTGGGAAAATTTCCATTGAGGATTTCCATTTCACGCCCCGCCGGGCTGGTATTTGTCTGCGGACGCTGTTTTTACAGGTTCTCAAATGAATTTGCCCGGGGACCTCTTCCTGTTACTCTCTGGTTTTACATTAAATGAGCACGAATGTTTCCAAGAAAGAAATACCCTCCATGCCGCCCGGGGTCGGGATGACCCTGCTGGAAAACGGGCTGACCATTATTGTGCGGGAGGATCACAATGCGCCGGTGGTTTCCGTCCAGGCGTGGGCCATGGCGGGGAGCATTCACGAGGGGAACTGGTTGGGCGCGGGATTGTCCCATGTGCTCGAACACATGCTTTTCAAGGGCACCACCACCAGGCCTGGCAGCCGGATTGACCAGGAAGTCCAGGAGGCGGGCGGATACATGAACGCCTACACCAGCTTTGATCGGACAGTGTATCACATTGACGTGCCGAACACCGGGACGACCGTGGCTATTGATATTTTGTGCGACATCATGCAAAACGCCACGCTGCCGGCGGAGGAACTGGCCAAGGAGCTGGATGTGATTCGCCGGGAAATGGACATGGGCCAGGACGATCCCTCCAGGCGTTCCGGGCGGCGTTTGTTTGAAACTGCCTACACCCGCAGTCCCTACCGTTTCACCATCATTGGTTACCCGGATATTTTCAATGAATTGAAGCCGGAAATCATCCGGGGTTATTACCGTGACCATTATGCCCCGAACAACTGTTTTTTTGTGGTGGCCGGGGATGTGGACCCTGGAGCGGTGGTCCAACAGATTCGATCCGCGTATGTTCACGCACGGGCCCGGCCCTTGGCCCCTTCCTATCTTTCCCCGGAACCCAGGCAGATGGCATCCAGGGAGGTGGTGGAAGAATCGGCCATCGAGCTGGGCCATGTTCACATGGCCTGGCATATTCCCGAATTGCGGCATCAGGACGTGCCTGCCTTGGATGTGCTGGCCATGTTGCTGGGGGGCGGCAGGAGTTCCCGCCTTTTTCAACAAGTCCGTGAAAAGGCCGGTTTGGTTCATCATGTGGATGCCTGGACCTACAGTCCGGGCATGCCTGGTTTGTTTGGAGTGAGCGCCATGGTGGATGGCAGGCTTTTCTCCGATGCCCGGAATGCCATTTTGGGGGAGATTGAGCGGGTGAAAGAGCAGCATGTATTGTCTGCGGAACTTCAAAAAGCGGTCAAACAATTTGTGGCTGGCATGCTGTCCACCCGTAAAACCATGGAGGGTCAGGCTCAAAACCTTGGGTCCAACTGGCTGGCGGCCCGGGATTTGAACTTCTCGGAGCGTTACCTGGCTGCGGTCCAGTGCGTGACGTTGGAGGATATCCAACGGGTGGCGCGGTTGTACCTGGCCCCCGAAAATCGCACCACCTACGCGCTGCTTCCGGAAGGGACTGCGCCTCCCGCCAGCGCCCATGTGGAAAGCACCCAGGATCATCCCATCCAGGCTTTTACCCTGCCCAATGGTTTGCGGTTGTTGGTGAAGGAGGACAACCGCCTGCCCTTGGTTGAATTCCGTGCTGTTTTCCAGGGAGGTGTCCTGGCTGAAACCGCAGCCAATAACGGTGCCACCGTGCTTCTGGCCAAAATGTTGCTAAAAGGCACTCAAACACGCAACGCCGAGACCATCGCCAATGAGATTGAATCCCTTGGCGGCCATTTGGACAGTTATGGCGGAAACAACAGTTTTGGCGTGAATGCCGAGGTTTTGAGCGGTGATTTTTCCGTGGGGCTGGGGCTCCTCTCCGACGTGATTTTGAATCCCTCATTTCCCAGCGCGGAATTGGAGCGGGAAAAAGTCATTCAACAGGCGGGCATTCGCGCCCAGCGCGATGAATTGCTCAAAAGCGCCAGCCTGGCCATGCGCAAAATCCTGTTTGACAATGCGGGTTATGGACTGGATTCCCTGGGAACCGAGGAGGCGGTTGGCTTGATCACGCCGGCCACGCTCCGGGCCTTGCATCAGGCATGGGTTTGTCCCAATCGTTGTGTCCTGGCGATTTTTGGAGATGTGAAAGCCGCAGAGGTCCGGAGGGCGGTGGCCGACGCATTCCAAGGATGGGCTTCCTGCCAGGCGCCGGACGCAGGGCCTTCCCCCCGCCTGCCCGCAAGGTTGGGAGGCATTCATCGTGTTGTGGAAAAGAAGGACAAAAAGCAGGCCGTTGTCGTGATTGGGTTTGCCGGCACCACCATGGCCAACGAGGATCGCCATGCCCTCGACTTATTGCAGGAATGCTGCAGCGACTTGGGATCGCGCCTGTTTCTGCGCATCCGTGAGCAACTCGGGCTGGCCTATTACGTGGGTGCCCAGAACTTTGCCGGTCTGGTTCCCGGTTACTTTGCCTTCTACACCGGCACAGAACCCGGCAAGGTGGCCCAGGTGGAACAGGAATTGATGGCCGAGGCATCCCTGCTGCGCACCGAGGGCTTGTCTCCCGATGAATTGAAGCGTGCCAAGGCCAAGATCATTGGCCAGAAAAAAATAGCCAGGGCGGACCTCGGCAATCTCGCCGCCACTGCGGCATTGGACGAGCTTTATGGACTGGGGTGGCGCCGCATGGAACTCGATGATGCGCGGTATGAATCCGTCACCCTGGAACAGGTGAAAAGCGTGGCCCAAAAATATTTGCGTAGTGATGCTTGCGTGGTGTCCCTGGTCTGTCCTGATTCCGCAGGGGACGAGGTATCCCAGCCTGAGCTTGAAAAATCGCAGCCCGTGGGCGCTTGATTCCGCCCCATAGGTGGCCGGATTCAGGCATGAACCCAAGGGGGAGAGGCTCTTGGAGGTTTTTTACGTTTCTTTGTGCCTGAATGTCGGGCCAAGGCTTGAAGCCTTAACCCGAAAAAGAAATTCAAAAGGCCAATCTGCGGCAATTTACCGGGCGCAAACTTTTTGGAAAAACCTCACCAGACCGTTTTGGGTGTGGTTTCAATTTTTCCGAAGAGTATCCGCTCCAGCATCTTTCCGCATCTTGACCCTTTCAATTTCGATTTCCGGGATTCATGAGGCCAATCCTTTTTAATGGCTTCGTCCATGGTGTATTGGCATGATACGGCTCCAATGATGCGTGTGGGTTCCATGGCGGCGGATTTGATCGCGATACCAAGCGTGAACCCCGCCTTTTCCGACTCCTGTGGGGTGAGTGGCCGCAAGGACATCTTTGGAGAACATCGCCTGGCGGTTTATCTTGCTGACCAGGCAACCCGGCTGGGACTGGATGTGACGTGGCAAAAGGTGTTGCCGGGGCGCTCAAATTTATTGGTCCGGCTGAAGCCTGCGGGCAAAATCAAGGCTCGCCTATTGCTGGCTCCGCACCTGGATACGGTGGCGGCCCAGGAGGGCCAATTCAACCCCGTGATGCGCCAGGGCAGGTTGTATGGACGGGGCGCCTGCGACACCAAGGGATCCGTGACCGCCATGTTTTTGGCGGTGGCCGATTTGGCGCGAGGTCGTGTGAGACCCAAAAACACCGAAATAGTTTTTGCGGGATTGGTGGATGAGGAGCACTCCCAGGCTGGATCCAGGGCCATGGCAGCAAGCGGGTTGAAGGTGGAACTCGCTATTGTGGGGGAACCCACGGAATTAGCTGCGGTGACGGCGCACAAAGGCAGTTTATGGTTGCGCCTCAGCACGCGTGGAATTGCAGCGCACGGATCCACCCCGCATTTGGGCCGCAATGCCATTCACGGCATGTCCAGATTGGTGGATTTTCTTGAAACGGACTATGCAAAGGCATTGAGAGGCCGCCCGCACCGGCTGCTGGGGCAGGGCACTGTGAACGTGGGAATGATCAAGGGCGGATTGCAGCCCAACATTGTTCCAGATGAGTGCGTCATCATGGTGGACCGACGCACTTTGCCGGGGGAAACCCGGGCAAAAGTGTGCCGGGACTTAAAGCGCCGCATCCAGGCCGCCGGTTTGGAAGCCCGTTTGGAATCCGACAAGGCGCATCCGTGTCCTGCCATGGAAACCAATGAACGCCATCCCTGGGTGAAAGCGTTTTGTGACAGTCTGGGTGGGAAAAAACCGGTTGGGGTGGATTACTTTTGCGATGCCGCCATTTTATCGCTGGCCCAAATCCCATCGGTTGTGTTCGGGCCTGGAAACATTGCCCAGGCCCATACGATGAATGAATGGATTTCAATACGCCAAATGGAACAGGCGCGCTCCATGCTGGGGCGGTTTCTAGCCTCACTGCCATGATCCATCCGGAATGGCCGCCCAAAGCCCCAGGCAAAACAATAACCAATCCGGCACCGGAAATGCCTTTTCAAATCGAGCCTTGATGCATTCATGAGCGCTGAAAATCCACAGAATAACCGAACCATAGACCACAAACCCCATGCGGCATTTTTCCGGCAAAGCGGCTGGTTGATGCTCACTGCGGTGGTTGGGGGCGCCCTGACCTATGGCGTTCATTTTTTAAACAAGGTCATTGATTCGGCTCAATACGATGCCTTTGGATTGTTGCTCAGCCTGGTGGCGTGCCTGCCGGTGGCCCCGCTGCAAATGGTTTTCACCCAGCAGACCGCACTGGCTTTGAATCAAGGCAGGGAAAGGCAGTTGGCAGACATCATGCGCAAGGGTTTTTGGGGTATTTTGATTCTTTCATTGGGCGTGGCCGCGCTGGTTTTTTGCTTTCAAGACCGCATTGTGTCGGGTTGGCGTTTGCCGGGCGCGATCAGTTTATGGGTGACGGTGCTTTTGGTACCCTTGTCGCTCTGGCTGCCGCTGGCCTCCGGCGTGCTCCAGGGGCGCCAGGATTTTTTCTGGCTGGGATGGTCCTCCATTCTCGGCGGGGGGGGACGCCTGGCGGGCGCCGTGGTCCTGGTCCTGGCTTTTCACCTGGGAGCATTGGGGATGATGCTGGGTGTCCTCGTCGGGGCTCTTCTCAGCGTTTTGATTGCCATCTGGCGCACCCGGGACCTCTGGATGCTGCCCGTCGAGGGCTTTTTCCTGGGTGATTTATTCAAGCAATCCTTTCCATTGGTTCTGGGGTTTGGCGCATCCCAATTCCTCTTCACATCGGACACCATGTTTGCCAAACATTATTTTTCCAACGAGCAAATGAAGCCTTACATCATTGCCGGCACGCTCGCCCGGGCTTTACTGTGGCTTGTCATGCCGCTGGCCGCAGTGATGTTTCCCAAGCTGGTGCAGGTTCGATCCGACAAGGCCAAGTTATTTGGGTTGGTGGTACTGGGCACCGCCATCCTTTCCATTTGTGGGGCGGCATCCATGTGGGTCCTGGGCCCTTACCTGGTGCGGTTCGTTGCAAACCCGGGCGACGTGCAGGCCACCGTGGCGTTGATTCCTTGGTATGCGGGAGCGATGGTGCCTCTTGCCATGGCCAACGTGCTGGTGAATGATTTGATGGCTCGTTCGAAATTTCAAGTGGTTCCCTTTATGGTCGCACTGGCGGGGGGGTATTGCTTGGTTTTGCCGGCGATGCTTTCCCATTACCCGGGCCATATCGAGTTGGTGCTCCAAATTTTGGGCGGGTTCAACCTCGCGCTCCTGGCCATCTGCGCTCTCTTCAACCGGCTGGCTGCCTGATCCCTGTTTTGCGAAGTGTGAGGCGGCAGGAAATCCGGACCGGATGAGGTTTGGAGCCGGCCCAGAAGGTCTCAAGGTATTTGGGCGCATCTCAGTTTTTAGGCTGGTGAAATTTGGGTGGAAGGAGAGCGAAGGGGCGGTTTTGGGTTTGTGTTTGCCCATGTGGAGTATGTGCATGCCCAACGGGGGCTGGATATTCTCCGCAATTTTGCATGGGTTGGATGTCTTGTATGTGCCGCCCCAACGTGGCTCGGAATGATTTTTGGAGATTGGATTTCTGCAAATAGGTCGCTCCTCTGGGGCTGGGGGGCCAATTGCTTGTTTCCGAAAGCTCAGTGCCACCCCTCCCCGGCCCTCCCCATCAATGGGATTGATGGAGAGGGAGAAAAAGACGGTGGATTCAATAAGGTTTTAAACCATTTCGAAGGTCGAAGGAAATCGCCATTTCAAGCGCACGCAACAGCCCTGCGCCCCTGGTTTCCTCGCCCCGCCAGCGGAGCGCGGGGAGAGGATTAAGGAGAGGGGGGATCGCAAACAGCCAGCGCGATAAATGAGCAGTCTCTGTTTCCGAAAGCTCAGCGCCACCCCTCCCCGGCCCTCCCCATCAATGGGATTGATGGAGAGGGAGAAAAAGACGGTGGGTTCAATAGGGTTTT
>JAKAFL010000085.1 GCA_021817945.1 bacterium
GCGGAGCGCGGGGAGAGGATTAAGGAGAGGGGAGATCGCAAACAGCCAGCGCAATAAATGAGCAATCTCATTTTCCGAAAGCTCGGCGCCACCCCTCCCCGGTCCCCGCCACCCATGGAGATTGATGGGGAAGGAAAGCGGAGCGTTGGTTTGTGGCGGTTTATAAAAATTCAAACGCGGAGGCTGAAGGTAACTCTCTCAAAAACTGAGAAGCCCCCGCTGAACTTTTTTCAGGGAAAATCCCTCTGCACGCCTCCAGTCGCGCAGTTCGGGCAGGGAAGGGGGCGGCCTACGGCTTCACTGTTTGCCATGGACAAGGGCCTCGACCACCTGCGGATCTGCCAGAGTGCTGGTATCCCCGATCTGGTCGGTCTGATTCTCGGCAATTTTACGAAGGATGCGCCGCATTATTTTCCCCGAGCGGGTTTTCGGCAGCCCTGGCGCAAATTGAATCTTATCCGGGACGGCTATGGCTCCAATTTCCCGCCGGACATGCTGGAGCAGGTCTTTGCGGAGGTCCTCGTTCTCTTGGATTCCCTCCTTGAGGGTAACGAAGGCGTACAAAGCCTGGCCTTTGATGTCGTGAGGCATGGGTGCCACGGCGGCCTCAGCCACCTTGGAATGGCTCACCAAAGCGCTTTCCACTTCCGCAGTCCCGATACGGTGACCCGAAACGTTCACCACGTCGTCCACCCTGCCCAGAAGCCAGTAATCGCCGTCGGCATCCACCCGGCAGCCGTCGCCGGTGAAATAAAGGTTCGGGAACGTGCTGAAGTAGGTGTTGATAAACCGGTCATGATCGCCCCAGGTGGTTCGCATGATCCCAGGCCAGGGTTTTTTGATGCATAATTTGCCGCCCTCGTTGGGGGAACAGACGCTGGCGTCATCGCGCAAAACGACGGGTTCCACGCCTGGAAACGGACGGTTCGCGGAGCCGGGCTTGAGGGTGTGCACGCCTGGAATGGCGGTGATGAGATGTCCGCCGGTCTCGGTTTGCCACCAGGTATCGGCTATGGGGCAGCGGCCTTTGCCAATGACTTGATGGTACCACATCCACGCTTCCGGATTGATGGGTTCGCCCACCGTGCCCAGGACGCGCAGGGAATCCAGGTCATGCCGGGCCGGCCATTCATTCCCCAGCCGGATCAGTGAGCGGATGGCAGTGGGGGCGGTGTAAAAGGAATTGACCTTGAACTTTTCCACGATGCGCCAGAAGCGGCCTGCGTCCGGCCAGGTGGGGATGCCTTCAAACATCACCGTGGTGGATCCATTGCAAAGAGGGCCATAGACGACGTAACTGTGGCCTGTCACCCAGCCTATGTCCGCAGTGCAGAAATAAACATCGTCCTCGTGAACGTCAAACACGTACTTGTGGGTCAAGGCGCTCCACAACAAATAGCCCGCGGTGCTGTGAACCACGCCCTTGGGTTTTCCCGTGGAGCCGGAGGTGTAGAGGATGAACAGAAAATCCTCCGCCGCCATGGGTTCGGGCGTGGCGTCCGGCGCGCTTTGAGCCATGAGATCATGGTACCAGATGTCGCGTTCCGCCTTCCAATCGCACCGGGCCTCGGTGCGCCGGACCACGATGACTTTCTCGATGGTGCTGGTTTTTTGAAGGGCTGTGTCGGCAATTTCCTTGAGGGGAATGGATTTGCCGCCCCGCAGGGAAACGTTGGCGGTGATCAGAAGCTTGCAGGCGGAGTCATTGATGCGGTCGGCCAGTGAGTCGGCGCTGAATCCGCCGAAAACAACGGAATGAATGGCGCCGATCCGGGCGCATGCCAGCATCGCCACCGCTGCTTCGGGAACCATGGGCATGTAGATGGCCACGCGGTCTCCCCGGCGGATGCCAAGGGTTTTCAGCCGCCCGGCAAAACGCGCGGTTTCCCCGAGCAATTGGCCGTATGTGATCCGCCGAACCTCCTCCTCGCCATCGCCCTGCCACAGGATGGCCACCTTGTCCGCCTTCCCCTCCCGCACATGGCGGTCCAGGCAGTTTGCGGTAATGTTCAGGACTCCATCCTCAAAGAAGGCGTGCTCAATTTTACGGGCTGCGGTATCCCAAGTGTGCCTGCCGGCGATGGTGGGGCGTTTGATCCATTCCAAGGATTGGGCCTGCTCCAGCCAGAAAGCGTCAGGGTTGCTGACCGAGCGCCTGTACAGCGCCTCATATTCCCCGGCGCGGATCAATGCCCTTTGTTTCACTGCCTCTCCGGGTGGAAAGGTCCTGCTCTCCTGCAAAAGGGAATCCGTGGATATGGATTGTTGGCTCGTGGTCATAATGAATTGAATCAGGAAGGGAATTTCCGCAAATCACCGCCCCGTGTCAATCGTCCTGATGGTCGTCCTGATGGCGGGCGAAGCGGACAGGGGCCGGGATTTCCGCCGGGGGCCCGGGCGAGATTGGCAAACAGCCATCAGGGGCCGGGTTGATCTGCCGGAAGCGATTCGCGCAGTGTGGCAAATAATTTTTTGCCGGATTCCTGGGTGACGGGTTTTTTGGATTTTTCGTCCGCGTGTTCCACCAGTTCCTCCGGCATTTCCTTGAGAAACGGCGAGGGGTGGCATGGGAGTAATTGGCCGTATTTCTTGCGTCCGCCGCAGTGGCTCAGGCTCAGGCTTTGCATGGCGCGGGTGACCGCCACATAAAAAAGGCGCCGCTCCTCGTCCATATTGCCCTCTGTCTTGGACCTGGAGTGTGGCAGCAATCCATCCTCCATTCCCACGATGAATACATGGGGAAATTCCAGGCCTTTGCAGGAATGCATGGTGATCAGGGTCACGGCATCGCTCGTGGTCTCCTTTTCACCGGAGCGATCGCCATCCAGCGAGACGTTTTCCAGGAATTCGGAAAGTCGTTCGACCGGGTCGTTGCCGGGGCCATCCATGGTGGCGATCAGGTCGCGCAAGTTACGAACCCGGGCTTCCGCCACCTCCGGGTTTTTATCCAGCCGCCCCAGTTCTGCAAAATATCCAATCTCGTTTAAAAAGGAATCAGCCCAGGCTTGAAGCCGGAAACTGTTCGGGCCAGGGCCGGCTGGGAAACCGGGTTGGGATGGTTGCGCCATGTTGGAGGGCGCGGAAATGGACGGTTCCGGGTTTGCCTCCGGCCCAGGCAGGACCTGCCCATGAAGCTGGCTGCGAAACCGTTCCACCAGGCCCACAAAAGCCTCGATGTTTTCCCGGGTGGATTTTTGAAAAGAGGTGGTGACCAGCGGATTCTTCATGGCCGCGTAAACGGGGCACTGCCGCTCGTGACTCGCCGCCAGCAGCCGTTCCATGGTGACATCGCTCAGCCCGCGCGCCGGCACATTGGCAATCCGCAACAGGCTGATGTCGTCATCGGGATTTAAAAAGGTTTTTACAAAGGCGAGAAAATCCTTGATCTCACGCCGGTCAAAAAAGCTCTGGCCGCCGATCAAATGGTAACGCACCCCTGTTTTACGCAGCTCCATTTCAAGCGGACGCGATTGCTGGTTGGTCCGGAACAGGATGGCGCAATCCCGCCAGGGTATGCGGTGAGCCATGCGCTTGAATTCGATCTGGGAAACCACCTCGCGGGCCTCCATTTCATCGTTCTCAAAGGTTTGCAGGAGGATTTTTGCGCCCATTCCCTGGTCCGACCACAAGGCCTTTTCCCGACGGCGGACATTATGGCGTATGATGGCGTTGGCCGCCTTTAAAATGGTGGTGGTGCTGCGATAGTTTTGCTCGAGTTTGACGATCTTGACCTCGGGAAAATGTTTCTCCAAATCCAAAAGATTCGCCACCTCGGCCCCGCGCCATCCGTAAATGCTCTGGTCATCGTCTCCCACCACGCACAAATTGCGGTGCTGGCTTGTGAGCGAGTGAACCAGTTCAAACTGCGCCGCATTGGTGTCCTGGTATTCATCCACCATCACGTATTGGTAAAGGTTCCGGCACATTTCCAACGCGTCCGGATGTTCCCTGAAAAGCCGGAGGGTGAGCAGGATCAGATCATCAAAATCCACCGCGTTGCAGGCATGCAATGCGCTCTCGTAGCGTTTGGACACGTGCTCGGCCAGGGCGCGGGAATTCTCATCGCCAAAAATGCGGCTTCCCGAACCGCCATTTTTGAATTTGCTGAGCATCGCCAGCACCGCTGCCGGATCCGCCTTGTCACCTTTGGACGAGATCGCGGACAGGATTTTTTTGATCGCCGCCAGTTGCTCGGACTCGTCGTAAATCACGAAATTGCGCTTGTAGCCGAGCTTGTCAATGTGCTGGCGCAGGATTCTCACGCAAAGCGAGTGGAAAGTGCAAAGCGTGGGACGGTTCTCCCTGGCGCTTTTGGAGGAGGCTCCCGGGCCGCCGGTGTTTTTGGGAAGGAGCTTTCCAATGCGCTCCTGCATTTCCCGGGCGGCCTTGTTGGTGAAGGTCACCGCCAGGATGCGCCCCGGTGGAATGCCCTGCGCCACCATGTTGGCGATGCGATAGGTGATCACCCGCGTCTTGCCCGTGCCGGCACCCGCCAATATCAACACCGGCCCGCGAAGGGTCTGAACCGCCTCGCGTTGCGGAGGATTGAGCGCGGACAGGTTTAACCGGGGCATATTCATGAACAAAATCGGGCGTGCAGTTTAATCGGGTCTGCACCCAAGGCAAATGAAACTTCGTGGAACATGAAACTTCCCGAAACCAAACGAAACGATCGTATTCACAACTGACTTTAATTTTACGATTTTTCAGATTTTTTCATAAAGTCTTGAGCTGCCAGCTTCATTCTGCCTAGGTGGCTATGGTGGCGTGGGTTCATCGTATGGCTTATGAAAAATGCATTTCATCTGGATGAGATGCACGTGCGGAGCTTCTGTCGCGTGTTGGGACGAAAAATGGACTGCTATTTCACGGGATTCGGCACCGTAAAATAGCGGGTGGGTCTTTCGTGCCCAAACCGGTCTGGCGTTGTTTCTCCCCGGGCGCAGACCCACTTGGTGTATTTTCCTTCGTCAGGCTTGGCCAGACCGGCATGGGCACGAAAACAGCATCCTTCCGAATTTTTGGACAGGTTCTTAAAAATGGAGGCTGACCTGCGCCGGCCTCATCTTCGTGGGATGGTTTTTGTTTAAAAGAAGATGAAACGCAGAATCCAATAAGAGCAAACTTATTCAGTGCGGTTGGAATAGTGATGAAACCGCAGGACCTCATGCCTCGGGTCCCGCAGCCGCAGCCGGGGATGGGGAATGAACGCATCCAGATGTGCGGTTTTTGCCGGATTCATTATAAGCCCGCCTAGCGCCGTAACTTCTTCTGGACAAGGGCGCAAGATCGAACTAATATTGGAAAGTAGAGCCGGACTTTTTCAGTTCAAAAACAGGTTAGGCGCCCAGGCACATTATTAGCGTTATCACATCACAGCAGTTTGAGGCTTTGCTGCCACTTGCCATTGCGTGGGCGGCAGAGCAAGAGAGCACCATTCTCCGGTCGGGCGTCTCGCTTACCGAGCCACAGCTTGCAGACGCGAAACAGCTTGGGATGCTATTCCCAGATCGAGTGCGTCTGCTTCGAGTTGCGCAGATTCCGACGCCAAGCCATCCGATTTTAGCTGCTGAGGCTGTGGCGACCAATCTCATCTCACCTTTCACCGGAGGCATGACGCTTCGATATGGCATTTTCATCCGCAGCGATTGTTGGGGGCAGCGTTTGCTTGTAGCACACGAGCTTGTTCACACGACGCAGTATGAGCGGCTTGGTGGATTCGAGGGTTTCTTGCGTCCGTATCTCACGGAGTGTTTGACTTCACCCGGTTATCCACACGGCCCACTAGAAAGGGAAGCAGATGTTTTATCACGAAAGTTGTGCGCCTCCTGAGAAGCTGGAAACAAAAGGCACTGGGATGTTGCTGGCGGAGTTGGGCCAGCCATTCCCAGAGCGCTTCCGGGGCGGTATCAATGACCAGGTTTTGGCGCTGGCCAGTGGCCGTGATGATCAGGCACAGGTCGGCTCTTTTATCCGAGCGATCCAGGCCAATGACCAGGTCGTAGGGTGACGGGGCGGGCATTTCGTTGTTCATGGCAGTTTGCGTTGAGGTTTGATTTTTCGCTTCCGCGGGCTTGACCTGGCGACGCCACTATAGAAGAGTCGTTCTGGAAAAAGACAACGCCCGCTTGAGTCGTCGTTGAGGGTCAAGCCGCGCCCGGCGGGCGGTCCGTAAAGCTGAAAGTCGTTGGAGCGACTGGATAGTTAAAGATCTGACCCGCCGGGAGCGGGAAAACAGTTTTGCAAATACCGGAAATGACAAAGAACCGCCAACAAAAACGTTTCGGGCTGGGCGGCGAAGTTGTTCACCGTCTGCTGCGCGGGCTTTTCGGGAGTGCCCGCTGGCAGCCCGTGAACAACTTCGGATAACCTATATTGGTCGTTAGATCTCATTACACGTCATGAAAATATTGAAGCTATTAAGCCTGGTGATTGTCGCCTTGCTCGTCGGAGCTTGGCTCGGAGCTTGGCACACATCGCGCGCCATGGGCCGGATGCAATTCGCCAAGCCAGAAGTGGACATGGCATTTCTTACGTCACAAGAATCGCAGTGGGCAGCATTCCTTCGATTAGGCGAGACCAATCAGGCGATTTCAGATTTGGAGAAGACCATCGGCATTCAGTTGGCAGCGATTGCTGGTTGGGAATCTGTCGCACCACCAGATGCGCAGACACAGAAGAAACTCGGCGGATTTTTGATTGATGCCAAGACATACCAGAAGAGTTATCCGATTGCAGGAGCCGATACTCCACAGATTACCGCATTGCTTGCCACCGTGCCAGACCGAGACCCACACAGCTATTGCAAAAGCAGCGTGTGTCGGCTAGATGATTTGCGTTTAGCCAAATTGCAGTCAGTTACTAATTCACCATGAGACCTCCTGAGAAGCTGGAAACGAAAGGCGCTGGAATGCCGAAGGTTACGCAAAACCAGTTTCTTGAGTCATTGCCCCGCCTCGAAGGCGGTTGGTTCGCTAACACAGCGCTGATATGAAAAGCGGCGTCAAGATAGAATTCACCCATCACGGAAGCCGAAGTTAAGAACTTTGGCGCCGCAGGACGACTAACGAACGTCGTGAAGCGAGTCCTTGAATGGATTGG
>JAKAFL010000037.1 GCA_021817945.1 bacterium
AGCGCAAGGCGCGGGGATACCGATCCACGGAGTATCAGATCGCGATGCTCTACTTTGTCGCTGGCAAGTTGGAGGTTCCATACTATAACTACCATGAATAACTACCCATTAAAAACGTCGAGGAACCGATTTTTCCAAAGAGCTTGGGCCCGGTAGATTGGGGCAATTAGCCTTTTGAATTTCCTTTTTCGGGTTGAAACAGCCAGTAAGAACGCTCCCATTTGAGCTGACGGACAGCAAAATAGTTGGAATGCATCATGAAAACACAGCATTGCCGCGCCACGTCGCCTGGAGGGTTGCAGGTCAGCCTTTGCGGGTTTTCCGGTATTCCATGGGGGACATCTCATTAATCCGGCGGAACAACCTCGAAAAATAAAGCGGGTCCTCGTGGCCTACCAATCCGGCAACAACTTTCACACTCCAGCCAGTCGTATCAAGCAGTTGGCAGGCCCTGTGCATGCGAAGCCTATTAAAATATTCCACGGGTGCAAAACCCGTTTGTCCTTTGAATAGCGCGGTGTAACGGGAGCGCGATAAACCGGCCATGGCGGCGAATGAATCCAATTTCAACGGCTGGTCCAGGTGCTGTTTCATGTAGCAGATGGTCCGGGCTATTTTTTGAGTTGCATCGGTCTGGTCCACCCAGGATTCGCGGCGGTGGTTTATGGTGACGGCCAAAAGATGCGCCAAAGCATGCGAGGCCTGCAGCAACTGGGAAAAACCGTAGCCTTGCTCCATGGCGCCCAGGACTTCCTCAAATAATTCCAGCCATTGCGTGTCGTCCCCAAGCAGAGCCACGGGCCGATCCATGGAGACATTCAAACCTGCAAGGTACTGGGTGATGCACGCGCCTTGCGCATGAAACCAGTGGATGGTCCACGGTTTGCCCTTCATCGCCCCGTAACAATGTGGAATGCGTGGCGGCACCACCAGCAACCCGCCTGGTTGCACGGAATGCCGCGATCCGTTCATCTCGCACCAACCCGCCCCGCGGACACAGTAGATGAAGATGGCCTGGTCCGCCCCGTTTGGGCGTTCGCGCAAATGCCCAGCCGCCCGTGGAAAATATCCGGCATCCGTAGGCATCAAGCCCCGCAGCAGGGTCTGTTCCGAAGCCTGCCTGAGGACGGAGCGTGGAATCACGGCGATTCGCTGGCCCCTAAAACCATCGCCCTTCTGGCGCAAATTCATCTCAATCATGATGGCAAAAACAGGAAAATAATCCATATCATTTGGACCATCATCCATTGCCCAAAATCCATGGCCGGGGCAAATTGACTTTGATCAAGCAACCCAATGCGCGGCAGGTTCCGGCAACGGCGCCCGGCGTGCCTCGCTGGACAATCGAGTCATATCAATGAAAAGCGGAAAAATAGTTCAAGTGAAGACGGGGAAAATCGCCCTGCCAACATACATGCCCGCCCCTCCCGACAAGAACCCGATGTTTCTTGAAAAGCGCGTTTACCAGGGCAGCAGCGGCAGGGTGTATCCCCTGCCCTTTACCGACCGCATTTCAGAAAAGGCGGAAAGCCGCTCCTGGAAAGCGGTCTGGATTGAAAACGAATATTTGCGCGTGCTCGTTCTGCCTGAAATTGGCGGGCGCATTCACGCCATCCTGGACAAGACCACCGGCTACGACCTGGTGTACAATCAGCCCGTGATCAAGCCCGCCTTGGTGGGCCTCGCCGGACCGTGGATATCCGGGGGCATCGAATTCAACTGGCCGCAGCACCACCGGCCAGCAACCTTCCTGGCTGTGGAAATTGAGGTTGAAAAGCATGCCGATGGCTCCGCAACCATCTGGTGCAGCGATCATGACCCGATGTCTCGAATGAAAGGCATGCACGGTGTCTGCCTGCATCCAGGGAAAGCCCTCGTGGAACTCAAAGTGCGGGCCTACAACCGCACTCCTCTCACTCAGACATTTCTTTGGTGGGCCAATGTTGCAACACGCGTGCATGAAGCCTACCAAAGCTTTTTCCCGCCCGACGTGGCCCATGTGGCTGATCATGCCCGGCGCTCCATGAGCGAATACCCGCTGGCCATGGGACAATATTACGGCGTCAACTATGCCGAACGCGGGCGCAAGGGCATCCCTGCTGGCGAAAAACCCTCCCGCTTCGTTCCTCCCCATGCGGGAGGCTCGGCGCCAGTGGACTACGCAGCCAATGACCTCTCTTTTTATGCCAACATCCCCGTGCCCACATCCTACATGTGCGTGGGTAGCAAGGAGGATTTTTTTGGCGGCTACGACCACGCAGCGCAGGCAGGCATCGTCCATATTGCCAACCACCACATCTCACCCGGAAAAAAGCAGTGGACTTGGGGCAATCATGAATTTGGTTACGCGTGGGATCGCAACTTGACTGAAAAGGATGAAAAGGGCGTGTTTGGACCTTATATCGAGATCATGGCAGGCGTTTACACGGACAACCAGCCTGATTTCAGCTTTCTTCAGCCCGGCGAGACCAAAACCTGGAGCCAGTATTGGTACCCCATCAACAAGATCGGACCTGCCCAGCAGGCGAACCTGAATGCGGCCGCCAGCCTGAAGGCCCGCGATGGAAAAATAGGGTTGGGCATCTCGACCACGCAGACATTTGCCCGCGCCTCCATCCGGCTTCTGGCCAGGGGTGAAACGCTTTTCGCTTCCACCGAGGACCTCGCACCTGAACACCCCTTTCTCAAGGAACTCACATTGCCAGGCGGCATTTTGGAAACCGACCTCCTGCTCCGGGCCAGCGATTCAATCGGAAATGAAATCATCACCCTCCAACCCAGGCCTCGCATTGGGGGCAAGGCTCCACTGCCAGCCACTGAACCTCCCGCGCCTGCCGAAATTTCCACCAACGAGGAACTCTTCATCACTGGACTGCATCTGGACCAGTACCGGCACGCGACGAGATCCCCGTTGATTTATTGGCGCGAGGCCTTGCACCGCGACCCGCTGGATGCGCGCTGCAACAATGCCCTGGGTGTTTGGCATTATAAACGCGGTGAGTTTGCCATCGCCGAAAAACATCTTCGACACGCCATTCAAAGGCTCACGCTGCGAAATGCCAACCCCTGCGATGGCGAACCGCTTTATCACCTTGGCCTGGCCTTGCGCGAGCTGGGCCGCGATGACGACGCCTATGCCGCCTTTTACAAGGCCACATGGAACCAAGCCTGGGCCGGCGCTGGATTCCATGCCCTGGCAGAATTGGACTGTCGCAGGCTCCAATGGATGGTTGCACTGGAGCATTTGGACCGGTCATTGCGCCTGGATGCCGATAACCTGAGGGCGCGCAATTTGAAGGTGATTGTCCTGCGCAAACTTCACCGCCAGGCCGAGGCGGATGGTTTTCTCCGGGAAACCCTGGCCATGGATCCGCTCGATGCGTTGGCTCGGCACCTCGCTCATGGCAAGCTGCGGTGTGACCTCCAAATTCGCCTGGATCTGGCCCACGACCTGGCCAGGCCGGGCTTATGGACGGAGGCCAAGGAGGTTCTTCGGGACCTCCCCACTCAAGAAACCGACCTGCCCGATCAAAGCTGGGGCGCCAGACCCCTGATCCATTACACCCTCGGCTGGCTGGAGGAATTGACTGGAAATTCCAAGGCAGCCGCCCAGGAATTCAAGCAGGCCGCCGCCCAGCCGCCGGACTACTGTTTCCCTTCCCGCATTGAGGAAATTTCCGTGCTGGAAGCCGCCATGAAACACAATCCAGCAGACCCCCGGGCGCCTTATTACTTGGGAAACCTCCTCTACGACCGCCGCCGCCATGAAGAAGCCATCCGGCTCTGGGAAAAGGCCGCCAAGCTTGACCCCGACTTCTCGATCACCTGGCGCAATTTGGGCATAGGCTGGTTCAACATCCATGGCACACCTCAAAAAGCCCGGACGGCCTATGATCGCGCCCTCAAAGCCAATCCATCCGATGCGCGCCTGCTCTATGAGCGCGACCAACTCTGGAAACGCACCGGGGAAAAGCCGGCGAAGCGTCTTCGCGAACTCACCCTGCGCCTTGACCTGGTGCTCCAGAGGGATGATTTGAGCGTGGAGCTTTGCGCGCTTTACAATCAGGCGGGAAAACATGACAAGGCGCTGGAATTGATCAGCTCCCGCCATTTCCAGCCTTGGGAAGGTGGGGAAGGCGGGCCCCTCGGGCAATGGACTCGCGCTCATCTGGGCCTGGGGTATGCGGCACTGAAAATGGGCGATGCATCCACGGCTCGCCAGCACTTTGCCGCCGCTCTGGAGGCGCCAACCAACCTGGGCGAGGCCAGGCATTTGCTGGCCAACCAGAGCGACACCCATTACTGGCTCGGCTGCGCGCTCGATGCGGATGGGGATGCTACCCAAGCCCGAAATCATTGGCTCGCCGCAGCCTCTTTCAAGGGAGACTTCCAGGAAATGAGCATTCGCTCTTTCTCAGAACTGACCTGTTACTCCGCATTCGCCTGGGGGCGGCTGGGCCGGCCGGACAAAGCCAGGAGCCTCTTCCGCCAACTGCTGAATTACGGACGGGAATTGGAAAAAAAACCGGCCAAAATTGACTATTTTGCCACCTCACTCCCCACCATGCTTTTATTCCACGAAAACCTCCAGAACAGGGCAAAAATCACGGCTCAATTCCTTCAAGCCCAGGCCCTTTTTGGATTGGGCAATAGGCCGGCATCCACAAAACTAATCGGAAAAGTTTTGGAGTCGGATCCGAATCATCCCCTGGCATCTGATTTTTCATCCCAGTTCATGGGCAAAGAGTCATTCAGGCCGTTTGTCCTCATGAGGCGGAGGAAATGAAATAAAGGTGACGCCTGTGGGCTTTGCTGCTTCAATTTTAAAAATCACATTGAAAACAAAATCCCTTTGCGGCCAGATCGCCATTCTAGCCTGGCTTTGCCTGCCACTGCTCCCCGGCGTCACCTTGCGGGCAGAATTGGTTTCAGCCCGGATCAGCGCCCCACCGCCCGCCCAATCAGATTATTTTAAACTGGGCACAACTCGCAGCCCATCGGGCCATGAAATCGGCATCAACAGCCAATCCCTCCTTTTCGACGATCGCCCGGTTTTTCCAGTCATGGGCGAGTTTCACTACACGCGAGTGCCTGAATCGGAATGGCGGGCGGAATTGCTTAAAATGAAGGCGGGCGGGGTGGACATTGTTTCCACCTACGTCTTCTGGATTCACCATGAGGAAATCGAGGGCCAATGGGATTGGACTGGAAGGCGCAATTTGCGCCGGTTTGTGCAGACCTGCGGCGGGCTGGGATTGAAAGTTGTGGTTCGGTGCGGCCCCTGGTGCCACGGTGAAGTCCGCAATGGCGGGTTCCCGGACTGGGTGATGGCCCTCAAAGACTGCAAGCTGCGGTCCACAAACCCCCGATTTTTGGCGCTGGTAAAAACCCTGTATGAGGCCATTGGAAACCAACTCCAGGGAGAACTCTGGAAAGATGGCGGACCCGTGATCGCCATTCAACTCGATAATGAATATGGCGGGTCCCCCGCCTATCTCATGGCTTTGAAAAAACTGGCTCTTCAAGCGGGGTTGGACGTGCCCCTCTACCTCAAAACCGGCTGGCCCGCCATGAAAACACCCGTGCCTCTCGGTGAATTAATCCCGCTTTTTGGTGCCTATCCCGATGGCTTTTGGACTCGCAATATCAAGCCCATGGACGGCAATGCCTGGGAAAATTACGCCTTTAAAATCACACGCACGGACACCGGTGTGGGAAATGACACCTTGAAGCCAATCCTTTCCGGCGACACCTCTGGAACCGAAAAATATCCCTATCTTACCTGTGAGATTGGCGGCGGCATGCCCGCCTCCTATCATCGCCGCATCAATTATGACCCGCGTGACGTCGAGGCGGTGGTGCTCACCCAACTCGGCAGTGGCGCCAGTTCCCTGGGTTACTACATGTACCACGGCGGCCAAAATCCCATGGGGAAACGCTCCCCACTGCAGGAATCGTCCGCAACCGGTTATCCCAATGACCTGCCTGTGTTTTCATACGACTTCAACGCTCCCATAGGCGAATTTGGCCAGATCCACCCCCAATATTATTGGTTGCGCCGGCTGCATCTTTTTCTTCACGATTTCGGCGCGTCATTGGCGCAAATGCCAGCAACCCTTCCGGACATCCGCCCCACCCGCAAGGACGACCTGTCCACTCTCCGCTGGTCCGTGCGCTCGGACGGTCAAACCGGCTACGTGTTTGTGAACAATTACCAGCGGCTACAGCCCATGCCGGACAAAAGGGATGTGCAGTTCAAGATGGATCTCCCGGGAGGATCCGTGGTTTTTCCCGCCCGTCCCATCACCATTCCAGCCAATGACTTTTTCTTCTGGCCCTTTAATCTTCATTTGGATGATGCAGTGCTGGCCTATGCCACCGCGCAACCGGTCTGCCGCGTGGGCAACACCTGGTTTTTTGCCGAAACGCCCGGAATTCAAGCCGAGTTTTCTTTTGACCCAAAAACCTTGGCGGCTCCCACGCCCATGCCAGCCGATTTTTGGGTGAAATCTGGAAGGCAGCCCGCCATCACGTTGGAATCCAGGTCGGGGGATGAAATCCATATCGTATTATTGGACACAAAGGATTCCCTGGCATTGGTGAAAGCGGCGGATGGTCAATCCGTATCCTATGAGATGCCTCAAGCGGAATCCGTGGCACCAGTCGGCACACATCTCCTGCAGTCCGCCGGTCCTGCCCGCGAAATCCCCCTGAGCCACGGCACCTTTGGAATCGCACTGGCCCCAAGCGATTCAGATTTTACCAATGCCGCCGTGTGGCGCATTCAATTGCCTGCGGATTTGGATTTGCAGTCGGATCCCCTGCTCCGAATTCGTTACATTGGGGATGTGGCCAGGCTCGCGCTCAACGGGAAGCTGATTGAGGATAATTTTTACACCGGGCGCGACTTTGACCTGGGCCTGAAACGCTACGGCAAGTCCATTTTGAAAGGAGATCTCCGGCTTGAAATCCTGCCGCTCCGCAGAAACGCCCCCATCTACATTGAGCCCCGAAACCGGCCCGATTTTGGGAGCCAGACTTCGCTTGTGAAATTGCTTTCCATCCAAATTGTCACTATGCACCAAGACTGATTCCCATGGCAACCGCCCAAACCTCATGACCATGATTTCATCCCCTTCCAGCCCTGTTTCCGACGCGCAAGACGGCTGCCAGCCTGGTTATGTCTGGATGATATCCATCGTTGCCGCCATGGGCGGCCTTCTCTTTGGTTGGGACTGGGTGGTCATTGGCGGGGCAAAGCCCTTTTTTGAAAGTTACTTCCACATTCAGGATAACGTGCGAGCTTCTGCCTGGGCCAACAGTTGCGCCCTCATCGGCTGCCTGGTGGGAGCGCTCATGGCAGGGCGTCTGAGCGACCGTTACGGGCGAAAAAAGCTGCTTCTTGCCTCCGCTCTCTGGTTTGCGGCAACGTCCATTGGAAATGCGCTGGCGCCTGTGTTCAGCCTCTTCATTGCCTGGCGGATTCTTGGTGGCGTAGCCATCGGCCTCGCCTCCAATCTTTCGCCCATGTACATTGCCGAAGTAGCCCCCTCCAGCAAGAGGGGCCGTTTGGTCTCCATAAACCAAATGACCATTGTGATAGGAGTTCTGGCGGCACAACTGGTCAACTGGCATCTGGTCCGTGATCTTCCTGCGGGAGCTTCGAATGATTTCATCCGTAATTCTTGGTACGGGCAGTTCGGGTGGCGTTGGATGTTCGCCGTCACGGCACTGCCTTCCGTGCTGTTTTTTCTGGGAATGCTGGTTGTTCCTGAAAGTCCGCGCTGGCTTGCCCGAATGGGCAAAGCCGTCCAGGCCGGGGATATTCTCAGGCGCATCGGCGGACAGGAATACGCAGCCAGAACCATGAATGACATCACCACCCTCCTCTCCAGCGAGAGCGACAAGGCGGATTTCAAGGAGCTTTTTCAACCCCGTCCCCTCAAGGTGCTGGTCTTGGGGGTCGGCCTGGCGGTGTTCCAGCAATGGTGCGGCATCAATGTCATTTTCAATTACGCGGAGGAAATCTTCAAGGCAGCGGGCTATGACATATCCAATGTCCTGAAGAATATTGCGTTCACGGGATCGGTAAACATGGTCTTCACCTTTGTCGCTCTCGGCGCGGTGGACAGGTTTGGCCGGCGTCCGCTCATGCTGTTTGGATCTGCAGCACTGGCGGCTATTTACACGGTGCTGGCCTTTTGCTATCACAGTCATGTGCAAGGCCTGCCCATGTTGCTTCTCGTGCTCGCCGCGATTTCCGCCTACGCCATGTCCCTGGCTCCCGTGACATGGGTGGTGATCTCGGAGATTTTCCCAAACCGAATGCGCGGCGCGGCCATGTCCCTGGCGGTGTCTGCCCTGTGGCTTGCATGTTTTTTCCTGACTTTCACCTTCCCCATGCTGAATGCCTCCCTCGGTGCCTCGGGAACCTTTTTCCTTTACGCGGCGATCTGTCTGGCCGGGTTCTTCTTCATCCAATTCCGGCTGCCCGAAACAAAAAACAAGTCACTGGAGCAAATCCAGCGTGACGCATACTAAACCCGCCTGCCTTTCATGCCCAGACTTTGGAAATCCGACCCCGAGCTTTTTGCCTTGATACGCCAGGAACTCTACACCCCCGTGGTGGGAGACATCATTGACTCCATGGGCTGCCTGCGCCAGTTCCTGCCTCAGCCCATCCAGCCCATGCGCGAGGAGATGAAACTGGCGGGCCGCGCCATGCCGGTTGTGATGGTGGATGTTTACGGGACCCAGAAGAAACCGTTTGGAAAGCTGACCGAGGCGCTGGACCAGCTTGCGCCAGATGAGGTTTACCTGGCTACAGGCGGCGAAATGCGATGCGCCTATTGGGGCGAAATTCTCACCGCCACCGCCCGCACCCGGGGAGCGGCTGGCGCAGTCATCAATGGCTTTCACAGGGACTCCCCCCAGGTGCTGGCACAGAACTGGCCGGTTTTCAGCCGCGGACGCTACGCGCAGGACTCCGCCGTGCGGACACAAGTGGCTGATTATCGTTGCCCGATTGATTGCGGCGGGGTTTGGGTGGAGCCGGGCGACCTCGTTTTTGGAGACTTGGACGGGGTGGTGATCATCCCCCGCCGTCATGAGGAGGAAGTGATTCAAAAAGCACTTGAAAAAGCGCGCGGCGAAAAAATGGTTCGCAAGGAAATTGAATCCGGAATGTCGAGCACGGAGGCATTTAAAAAATATGGAATCCTTTAATAGAAACCCTGTCCGCGCCATCCGGATTCACCCCCTTGATAATGTGGCCACCCTGCTGGACGACGCCGTGCCCGGCCCGGTTCAAATAGTGGGACATGAAAAAATGGTCGTCGCGGCTTTGGATCCCATCGCAGCCGGCCATAAAATGGCGATCGCTGCGTCATCCACAGGCCAGTCCATCCTCAAATATGGGCTGTCCATAGGACACGCGGTTCGCAATATTGCTGCCGGTGAGTGGGTGCACCTGCACAACTTGGCCAGCAACTATGATCAGCGCTCCTCCACGCTCGATTTACAAACGGGAGCGCCCACCGACACCTCCCATGCCTACCGCTGAATCCAGTTCATGGCTCGGATGGCTGCGGCCCGATGGACGCAAGGGTGTGCGCAATTTAATCCTTGTCCTTTACACGGTGGAATGCGCCCAATATGTGGCGCACGCCATCGCACGCGACGAACCGGATACCCACGTGATAGGCTTTTCCGGCTGTTATGACAACGCCTATGCCATCCGCCTCATGCTGGCCCTGGCCCGGCATCCCAACGTGGGGGCCGCGCTCGCCGTCGGTTTGGGTTGCGAATACACCCAGGCCGGACGCCTGGCCCAGTTAGTCAGGGAATCGGGCAGGCCCGCAGACGATTTTCTCATCCAAGAAACAGGTGGGACGACTCGCAGCATTGATCACGGCAAAAGCATCCTTCACAAACTGCGCAGCCAAATCAAGGATGTTGCCCGGGTTCCAATGACTTTGGCAGACCTGACGGTGGGGTGCGAATGCGGAGGATCAGACGGAACTTCCGGACTGGCAGGCAACCCGGTGGTTGGCCGTTTCTTCGACTATCTGGTGGATGCCGGCGGACGGGCCATTTTTGAGGAAACAGTCGAACAGATTGGCCTCAAGGAAATCCTTCTACAACGCGCAGCCCATCCCTCCGCCCTCCAGCAGCTTGCCCGAGCCTACGACAAGGCGGAATCCTACTGCAAAAGCGTCCGTCAATGGTCAGCCTCTCCAGGTAACTTTGCGGGTGGGCTCACCACTATTGAGGAAAAAAGCCTGGGCGCTTTTGCCAAAAGTGGCAGCCGCCCCATACAGGGGGTGGTGCGGGTTTCTGAATCACCTCCCAGCCCCGGGCTTTGGCTCATGGATTCCGTGCCGGACCCCCACTATATGCAATTTGGCTACACCAACCCGAACGACACGGAAGGCATCATGGACCTGATCTCCGGCGGATGCCAAATCGTGCTTTTTGTGACGGGGCGTGGCAGTGTGATCGGCTCGCCCATTTCTCCACTCATCAAAATCACTGGCAACGCCCGCACGTATGAAAAAATGCGCGAGGACATGGATTTCAATGCAGGGTTGGTCCTGTCCGGGGAGCAAACCCTGGATGCGTCCGCGCTGGACCTGCTTGCGCTCACCCTCAGAGTGGCTTCCGGGGAGCCATCAAAGCCGGAAAAATTGGGGCATCGCGAATATTTCATCATGTACAAGCACCAGGACACCCCAGGACTGCAACAGGGCTGCCACGCATGAACCGCCAACCCTCAATTGTTTCTTCAGAAGGATTGCCATCAATCAAACAAGCTTTTGATCTCAGCGGCCAAACGGCCCTCATCACGGGCGGCGGCAGCGGCCTGGGCCTGGGCATGGCGCAATGCATGGTTTCTGCAGGGGCCAGGGTCGTGCTGGTCGGACGGCGCGAATCCGAGTTGAAGGCCGCGTGCCATATGCTGGGCAAACAAGCTCACGCCATTGCAGCAGATATCACCGGGGAGGGTATTGCGTCGCGACTGGTTGACCAGGCGGAGACTTTGGCCGGGCCTGTCGGAATTTTGATTAACAACGCTGGGATTCATCTCAAAAAAGCCGCGCCTTTGACCACCGATGCCGAATTTGCCGCTGTTCTCCAAACCCATGTCCTGGCTGCATTTTCGCTGACCAGGGAAGCAGGTTCCCGCATGCTGGCCCGTAAAACCGGTTCCATCCTGTTCACGGCGTCCATGACATCACTCATCGGCATGCCAATGGTCGTGGCCTACTCGGCTGCAAAGTCAGCTTATTTAGGCATGGTGCGCTCTCTCGCCACTGAATTCGGACCCGAGGGTGTGCGAGTCAACGCCATTGCCCCAGGTTGGATTGCCTCGGAAATGCTGGACAGGGCGCTGAGTGGCGATCCCGCCCGAAAATCAAAAATCCTGAATCGAACTCCCCTTGGCCGATTCGGCTCCCCGGAGGACATCGGATGGGCCGCGGTTTATCTCTGCTCCCCGGCAGGCCGCTTCATCAATGGCCACATTCTGCCAGTAGATGGTGGCGCGGCGGCGGGCTTTTGATTGGCCCTTTGTATTTCCTTTTTCGGATTCAAATCGCATTTGGAAAACCCAGCGCCACCTCTCCACAGCCCTCCCCCAATACAATTGGCGGAGTGGGAGAAAAAACGGTGGGCTGGCGGAGGATTTTAAAATCGTTCAAGCGTCAATGACGCTCAACCCTTTCAAGACCGTTAAACAACCCAGCGCCTCTTATTCCCTCGCCCCGCCAGCGAAGCGCGGGGAGAGGGCCAGGGAGAGGGGTTCTCGCTCACATCCAGTGCGAACTCAAATCAACCTGAAAAGCGAAATGGAAATGATCAAGGTGCCGCAAAATGCTGAAGCGGTAACTTTTTTGAAAAATCGAAACCATACCCGAAACGGTCTGGTGAGGTTTATCCAATGAGTTTGCGCCCGGTAGTTTGGGGCAGATTGGCCCTTTGTATTACCTGTTTCGAGATTAAAAAAGGCATCCAGCCGTAAGCTGGATGCCTTTGAAAAAAATGGCCCATGAATGGCTCTTTAGGCGGACGCCTCACCAACCTGAAAGCGGACGAACCGGCGAATCACCAGTTCATCGCCAAGTTCCTTGGCCACCTGTGCCAGGTGTTCCTTGACGCTGACTTCCGAGTTTCTTTTGACAAAGCCCTGGTCCACCAGGCAATAGGTTTGGAAAAACTTGTCCAGAACACCGGCAAGGATTTTTTCCATGGCCGCAGCCGGCTTGCCTTTCAAACGGTCAGACTGGGCGGCGATTTCCCGTTCCTTGGAAATGACCTCCTGGGGAACCTGTTCGCGGGAGACGGCATGGGGATAACCCGCTGCGATCTGCAGGGTGATATCCTTGACCAATTGCTTAAAGGCATCGGCATTGACCGTCGCAGGTTTGCCAGCGCCGACTTCCACCAAAACACCCACTTTGCCACCAGTGTGGATATAACCGGCAACCAGGCCATGGGTGCTGACATCCAAACGCGCATGGCGCGTGATCTTGATATTTTCGCCCATTTTGGCGACGGCTGAAAGGCGGTCGGCCTCCAGGTCAGCGCCAGGATCGGTGGCCACCTTGCGGGCAACTTCATCGCAGAATGCCTTGAAAGCCTCATTCCGCGCCACGAAATCGGTCTCGCAATTGACCTCCACCAGAACGCCAAACTTGCCGCCCGGGGCGATGTATTGGGTGATAACCCCCTCACGCGCCTCGCGCGAAGCTTTTTTGGCAGCACTCGCGGAACCGGATTTGCGAAGGTTGTCCACCGCTAATTCAATGTTGCCTTGGGCTTCCACCAATGCCTTTTTACATTCCATCATGCCAACCCCGGTCATTTCCCGGAGTTTGGCCACGTTTGCCGCAGTCACTTCAGCCATAGAATTGAGTTGATTGGGTTGTTATTTATTCCGGCCCGCATGTTTTTAAAATGCGGGCCGGGTTTGAAAGGTTCATCAAGCCGCCGCAGGAGCGCTTTCCGGGGTGGACGGATCATCCCCGGCTGCCATTTCCACGGCCTCGGCTGATTCAAACTTCTGGGTTTCCGCTTTGCCAGAATCCTCGGGGGCCTTGGAGCGTTTGGATTCATATTCCGCACGCGCCTGGGTGATGGTCTGTCCAACCACGGTCATGATCAGGCGAACGGAGCGGATGGCGTCGTCATTGGCAGCGACGGGATAGGTGGCATCATCGGGATCACTGTTGGTGTCCACGAGGGCAACGATGGGTATTTTGAGCTTCTTGGCTTCAGCCACCGCGTTGTGCTCGCGCTTGACATCCACAACAAACAAAGCGGATGGAAGCTTGTCCATTTCACGCAATCCATCAAAGTACTTGTGCAGGCGCGCACCTTCCCGGCGGATGACGGCTTGCTCCTGCTTGCCATAGTTGGAAAGGGTGCCATCAGCCTCCCACTTTTCAATTTCCTTGAGCCGTTTGATGGAGGATTTGACCGTGCCGTAGTTGGTGAGAGTGCCGCCGAGCCAGCGTTCAGTGACAAACATCTGGCCGGTTTCCTTGGCCACGTCCTTCACGCATTGTTGGGCCTGCTTTTTGGTGCCCACGAACAAAATTCGACCGCCCTTGGCGGTGGTTTTGGCCAGAAACTCCATGGCGGCGCGCAACTGAACCTCGGTTTTGCTGAGGTCAATGATATGAATGCCATTCCGAGCGTCGAAAATGAAGGGTTTCATCTTCGGGTTCCAGCGTTTGGTCTGGTGCCCAAAATGGACTCCAGCTTCGAGCAATTCCTTAACTCCAATCGTACTGACGTTGTTCACAATTTTCCTTTGGTTAAAACCCCGGACAAGCCGGAGCATCCCGCGGAACACGGGATTGATTTCAGGTGTTGTTATGGTCAGGACCCATCCCACAAGGGAAAGGGCGCCGTGGACCGTTTATCCTGCCAGGAGCAACTAGCCACCAAGCAGCCGAACGATCATCCTACCAAATGCGCAGCCGCTGACAATTCAAATTTTTGAATGATTTTGACCCGAATAGCGAAATGGAAAGGATCAAGATGCCGCAAGATGCAGGAGCGGAACCCCTAGGGAAACATCGGAGCCCTGCCCCAAGCGGTCTGGTGAGATTTTCCAGACGAGTTTCCGCCAGGTAGAATAGGGCAGATTACCCTTTGAATTTCGTTTTCGGATTCAATAAGCATTTGGAAAACTCAGCGCCACCTCTCCCCAGCCCTCTCCCCCAATACAATTGGCGGAGAGGGAGAAATACGGTGGGCTGGCGGGGGATTTTAAAATATTTCAAGCGTCAAAGTTGTTCTGCTTTTTCAAACGCATCAACCAACCCAACGCCCCTGTTTCCCTCGCCCCGCCAGCAAAGCGCGGGGAGAGGGTTAGGGAGAGGGGTTCTCGCTCACATTCAGTGCAAACTCAAATCATTATGTGTTTGAAAAACTCACCGCCACCTCTCCCCAGCCCTCTCCCCCAATACAATTGGCGGAGAGGGAGAAAAAACGGTGGGCTGGCGATGGACTTTAAAATATTTCACGCGTCAAAGTTGTTCTGCTTTTTCAAACGCATCAACCAACCCAACGCCCCTGGTTACCTCGCCCCGCCAGCGGAGCGCGGGGAGATGGTTAGGGAGAGGGGTTCTCGCTCACATCCAGCGCGAACTCAAATCAACCCGAATAGCGAAATGGAAAGGATCAAAATGCCGCAAGATGCAGGAGCGGAACCCCCAGGGAAACATCGAAGCCCTGCCCCAAGCGGTCTGGTGAGATTTTCCAGACGAGTTTCCGCCAGGTAGATTGGGGCAGATTGGCCTTTGAATTTGGTTTTTTGGTTTAAGCCCGGTCAAAATCCCCCCTGCTAGAGCCTCTGGACCCGTTTTGGCGGCCGGGAGGCTGTGAAAACCGGGGAAAAGCCTGGGTGGGCGATCGCGCGGCGCAGGACCCGCATTGACATGCGGTTGGTTTGTCTGATTTTTTATTTGCGAAGGACTGGTCTAAAAATTAGCTTCCTTGAAGGCCGTTGATAGGTGGGCGGCACTTTCGCAAAAACTAATGCAATTATGACCAAGCCTTTGACAAGCGGTGAACTGAATGATCTGGTGGCCGGGCTTCACAAACTATCCCGCAACCTGTGGTGGTGCTGGGACCAGGAAGCACAGGATTTGTTTTACAAACTGACGCCGCGAGGCTGGCAGAACATGTTTCACAATCCGGTGGCCGTGCTGAGGGAGGTTTCGGATTATGAACTTCGCGTTCACCTTCAGGAACCGGGATTTGCCGAAAAGGTGAGGGCCGTTTTGCTCAATTTCGAAAAATACCTGGCCAATAGGGACACATGGGCCAGAAAAAATGCCCCGCATCTTCACCGGAACCCCGTGGCTTACTTCAGTGCCGAATTCGGTTTTCACGAATCCCTGCCCATTTCAGCCGGCGGCCTTGGCGTGCTGGCTGGCGACCATGCCAAATCGGCGAGCGACCTGGACCTGGGTTTTGTCGGCATTGGCCTGTTTTATCGGGAAGGCTATTTTCAGCAGGCCATAGACTCCAATAATTGGCAGACGGAATTTTACAATCCTGTGGACCCCCACAACGTTCCGCTGGAACCACTGACCAAGGCAAACGGGGAACGCCTGGTCTGTTCGGTGGAGATAGGCTTGACCGTGGTGGAATTCCAAGTGTGGCGGGTTAATGTGGGGCGTGTTCCGGTTTATTTGCTGGACACCAACCTGCCCCAAAACGAGCAACATTATCGCGACCTCACCTCCCGCGTGTATGGAGGCGACAGCACCACGCGCATCATGCAGGAAATCCTCCTGGGCATTGGAGGAGTTCGGTTGCTCCGCGCCCTTCAAATCTCGCCCTCCACCTTCCACATGAACGAGGGGCATGCCGCTTTCCTGACCTTGGAATTGATGCGTGAAAAAATGGCTGCCGGACGGACAGAATCCGAGGCCCGTGAGCAAACCAAGCGCGAATGCCTGTTCACCACCCACACACCCGTGGAAGCGGGGCACGACCGTTTTTCATCCGAGCTGATGAATTACGCGTTCCAACGGTATCTCACCCAGTTCAAAGTAACTTTTAATGACATCCTGGGGCTGGGAAGGGTTCACCCGGAAAACGCGCAGGAACCCTTTTGCATGACGGTCCTGGCTTTGAAACTATCCCGGGCGGCCAACGGGGTGAGCGAACTCCATGGCCAGGTGAGCCGCCAGATGTGGAGCGCCCTTTATCCCAATGTCCCCGTGGAATCTGTCCCCATCGGCCACATCACCAATGGCATTCATCTCCTCGGCTGGATGAAGGGATCCGTCCGCCAGTTTTGGAGGAACAAGATAAGCAATGCCAGCAACGGTGAATCCAAGGTGTTTCGAGAGCAGTTTGGAGAGGACTGGGCGGCAGCCTTGAACCACTCTGATTTCTGGAAAAAAATGACCGACCCCGCCTTCGTGTCCGATGAGGAATTATGGGCGCTGCGCTACAAGGTGAGAAGGGAACTGATCGAGTTTGCCCGCCGCCGGCTTCTCATCCAGAACCAACGCGTGTCTCCGGGGGATTACATCCGGTTTGATCAATTGTTGAACCCGGACGCCTTGACAATTGGATTTGCCAGGCGGTTTGCCACCTACAAACGCGCACCGCTCATTTTCCAACAGTTTGACAACATCGTGAAGCTGGTGCGGGACACCCGGCGGCCGGTCCAATTCATTTTTGCCGGAAAGGCGCATCCCCGGGACAATGATGGCAAGCGTTTCATCCAGCAAATCATTCACCTGAGCAAGCACAGCGAACTGGCCGGGTACCTTGTGTTTTTGGAAAATTACGACGTTCATGTGGCCCGGCAGATGGTGGCAGGCTGTGACATTTGGCTGAACAACCCCCGCCGCCCCCTTGAAGCCAGCGGCACCAGCGGAATGAAGGCAAGCTGTCATGGCTGCCTGGGTTTCAGCATTTTGGATGGCTGGTGGCGAGAAGGCTATGATGGCACCAATGGTTTTGGAATCAGCGGCGACTCGCAACCCGACAACGTGGAGGAGCAGGACCGGGTGGACAGCGCCAACCTCTACAAGACCCTCACGGAACAGATTGTTCCAATGTTTTTCAACCGCGACGACCAGGGATTGCCCCGTGAATGGCTCAAACGGGTGCGCCTGAGCATGGCCACCCTTGTGCCCCAATTCACAACCGACCGCATGGTCAAGGAGTACACCCAGAAATACTATACCACCCGCTGAAGGGAATTGGCGGTGGCCGGGCGGGCTTTTCCGCCCCGCCCTCCGCTTTCTGAAGTGTAAGGGCCATTCTGGCCTGACCCACTCCTCTGATTTTGCCCCTCAAAAGCCACCTCATAAAAAGTAAACTATGGGGTGCCGCCTATATGTGCCGTAGCTATTGGAGCCTGCACCTTTTGTCCGTTCTTGATCTTCCATTCCGGCATCCTGTCCATCCTGTAAATCCTGTCTCAATTTTCTGCCGAGATCGCCATGGAGACCCTTGTCCCTAAACATAATGTCGCGCATGGATTTGAGCAATGCGCCGAGTGACTGTGCTGTAGTTTTTAAACCCAAAAACCGAAATGGAAAAGGTCAAGATGCGGCAAAATGCTGGAACGAAAATTCTTTGGAAAGATCGAAACCACGTGAATTTCGTTTTTCGAAGTTTGTTGGACGCCCTGCCCCGATTTCGCAATTGGCCAAGCACACGGGTGGCGGAGTTTACCCCCACCGCTTGGAAAACCGTTCACCTCAAAATCCCCTCACATCCCAGAACTCCTTCTCAACCAGACTCCCTCATCAGACGGGATTGCTGACACGGATACAAATAAACGGTAAATTTTCGCCAGTGCCTTTTATCTATTCTTGATCCTGCATTTTTGCATCCTGTCCATCCTGTTCATCCTGTTCATCCTGTTCATCCTGTCCATCCTGTTCATCCTGTTCATCCTGTCTCGAGAGAGGGTTAGGGAGAGGGGTTCTCGCTCACATCCAGCGCGAACTCAAATCAATACGCATTTGGAAAACTCAGCACCACCTCTCCCTACAGAACCTGTCTGAAAATGGCAATGGCCACTGCGGCGCTTCTTTTATGCTCAACCTTCGTTGCTCGCTCCTTACAGGCCCATGGCGGGCATGCTCGTCGCTTGCGCCTCGGCTGAACCCAAAATCCGTTGCCGCAGCATCCATTGTCATTTTCCGACAGGCTCTGGCCCTCTCCCCCAATACAATTGGCGGAGAGGGAGAAAAAACGGTGGGCTGGCGATGGACTTTCTTCGATCGGGAGAAGGCCTACATGCCTGCGCGGCGGTTTCGAAAGCGTTTGCACCCACTGGGATGGTTGGGCTAGACTCTTCGTGGATGCCCTTGCGGTGTTGAAAAAGTCATGCAAACATTTCAAATCATATTCACCCCCACCAGCGCCGCCGAATTGGCGCGCATGCCCAAGGAACTTCAGCTCCAGATTCTGGGCGACTTTCGGGGTCTTCCCCAACATGTCATTGGCAGCGAAATGGAGGATTTTGGCAAACTGGAAAATGGCGGCCATTTGTTGCACCGGTTCCGCCTGGGCGATTACCGCGTTTATTTCGAACGCCACGCCTTGGGCGTACTGGTTCACCGCATCCTCAGCCGTCACACCCTCAAGGATTTTCTTTTCCGGTCCGGCCTGAAAGCCGGTGAGGACGAAGCCTTGCAGGAAAACCCAAAGTTTTGGGAATTGATTGAAACAGCCAAGGGCGGCGAAAGAAAGTAAAACCGGGGAAATCCGGTTTTCGGCCAGCCAAATCCGCCAGTCCGTGCGGCAATTCTGCTGCGTCAAATCCTTGGTGTTCGGGTCCCCGAAAATGCCTCGCCCTGGGGCCGGGTTTTGGTAATGTCCCCGTCGTATGGCGTTTGAAGTCACATTCCTGGGTTCCGGAACGTCGCAGGGGGTGCCCATGATCGGCGTGGATTATCCCGAAGCCTTTCTGGCCAACCCCAAAAACTGGCGAACCAGGCCGTCCTTATACGTGCAAACCGCTGGCGCAAAACTGGTGGTGGACACCCCGCCGGATTTTCGCATTCAATGCCTGCGTGAAAAAATCCGCTGGCTGGATGCCGTGCTGGTGACCCATGCGCACGCCGATCACGTTTTGGGAATGGATGATTGCCGCAGGTTTTGCGACCTGCGCGGGAACCAGACACTTCCGGTTTATGCCAGCGAGGAAACGATGCAGCATCTGCGCCGGGTATTTGCCTATGCCTTTCACGCCGGGCCCTGGCCCAGGGGCTATTTCATGCCGGAAGAACACGTGGTCTCAGGCCCTTTCAACGTGGGGGACCTGCACATCACCCCCCTGCCCCTTCCGCATGGCCGCATGACCACACTGGGTTTCCTTTTTGAACAGGACCGAGTCAAGCGGCTGGCCTATCTTACCGACTGCAAGGAGGTGCCCGAAGAAGTGATTGAGAAAGTGCGCGGCGTGGAAATTGTCGTATTGGATGCGCTGCGTTTCAAGCCCCATCCCACCCATATGTGCCTGGACGAGGCGCTGACTGCGGCTCGCCGCATTGGAGCGCGCCAGACCTATTTCACCCACCTGACCCATGATTACGACCACGACAAGGTGCAGGAGGAACTGCCGGAATCCGTTCATCTGGCATGGGACGGTTTAAAAATTCAAACTCCAAACCCCACAAAGAGCAACCTGCATGGCTGATCATTTTACGACGAATCCAGGGGCAATATACCCAGTCGCAGCACCCTTCCCAATTTTCACACAGGCTCTCAGGAATTCAGCCGGGACAGGCTCCGTTCCGGCATGCCTTTCCAACTTCATGAGTGGGCCTTTCCACCGAATTCTACAACCACGAAAATCCGTATGAGAAAGACCCTTGCAGGGCTTGCCTTTCAAACCTCCTGGATGGGCGCAGGGACTACCCGCAAAGCGATGGCACAGCGGCCCGGGAAATGGTTTTTTGTGTGGTTGGCGGCCTGGTGCATGGGCAGTGCGATGGCACAGGTTCCAAGCTCCCCGGGAGATGAAGTGGTTTTGGTTTACAATAGCCGTATGCCGGATTCGCAACGGGTTGCTTTGCATTATGCCCTGGCAAGGCATGTTCCACCCGGGCAAATCTTTGGGTTTGACCTGACAACCAATGAAACCATGAGCAGGGGGGAATTCACCCGGGACCTGCAAATCCCGCTGGCGGCGAAGTTGGTGGAAAAAGGGCTTTGGACTCTTGGATCCATGCAGCCGATCCATCCTGTGCGCGGCGGCCCCAAAATGGAAAAGCGGGTGGTGAAATCCCGGATTCGTTATGCGGTGTTATGCTATGGGATTCCCTTGAAAATTCAGGAGCAGTCAGAAGGACTGCTTCAGGATACGGGGCTTAAACGCAACCAAGCCGCCGTGGACTCAGAATTAAGCTGGCTCCCTTTGTTGGAAACCCATCCGTCCCTCGAGGGGGCCTTGCGCAATCCCCTTTATGGTTGCACCAACGCGGAATGGATGACCCCGGAGCATGGGCTCCTCATGGTGGCTCGCCTGGATGGCCCCAGCTTGGACATTGCCAACGGATTGGTGGACAAAGCCATACAGGCCGAACACGATGGATTATGGGGGCGCGCCTACTTCGATGCCCGCGGCCTGGGGCCGCACAGCCCGTATTACACCGGGGACCAGTGGATCTTAAACGGGGCACGGATATGTCGTTTGAACGGATTTGACGTGGACGTGGACACCAACAGCGACACCTATCCTTCCTCGTATCCCCTCAGCCAGATTGCCATCTATGCAGGCTGGTACTCATCCGATGCCTGTGGGCCATTTGCCCAACCCAAGGTGGAATTCATGCCGGGCGCGTTTGGTTATCATCTCTTTTCCTTCAGCGCGGCCTCCTTGCGGACCACCGACCAGGGATGGTGCGGTCCGCTTTTGGCGAAGGGCGTGACCTGCACCATGGGCTGCGTGTATGAACCCTATTTGCAACTGACCCCCAATATAGCCGTGTTCCTGGCGCTGTTCTGCGGCGGACAAACTTTTGGCGAAGCCGCCTGGGCCTGCCAACCCGGATTATCCTGGCAGACCACCGTGCTGGGCGATCCTCTTTACCAGCCTTTTAGAAAAAGTTTGGGGGAATGGCACCATGATCTGACCCAGGCCAAAAACCCTCTGGATGCATGGTGCTGGGAAAAATTGATCAATATCAGCCTGGCCCGGGGCATGAACCCTAGGTCGCTCGCGTCCATGGTGGAAAACCTGCCTGACACTTATAAAAGCCCGGTCCTGATGGAGAAACTGGCGGAGTTGGATGAGGCCTGCGGGAAGCCATCCTCAGCCCTATTTGATTGGCAACGCGCCCTGTTGCTGAACCCCACCATGCAACAACGCATCCGCATCCGCCGTGCCCTTTCCGCCCGGTTGGTGGAGGCCGGGCGGATTCATGATGCCATTGCAAACTGGCAGGATCTTTTGAAGGAGGACCCCGGCTATCCCGGGGCGCTCATTGTCTCGGAGTCCATCCGTGAATTGCAGAAGCAACAAGCCTCGTCAAAAAACTGAATTCCCGAGGCTCACTCGCAGCCGCGCCCTGCCAGGGGTGCGCGGACATTGCCAACCCCTGCCCAAAAGGTTACTCTGAATGGGACATGACGACTTCCAAGCCGGTTTTCTACGACACCCACGCCCATCTGGATTATCCTGATTTTGCAGCGGATTTTGACCTTGTGCTGGCGCGGGCGGAAGAATCTGGAATCCGCCGTGTCATCACCATTGGCACGAACCTGGATAGCAGCAGGAGGGCAATGGCGCTGGCTTCCCAACATGATCCCATTTATGCCGTTGCGGGCTGGCATCCTTCAGACGCTTTGGAAGCGCCTTTGGATTTTCGTCCCGACTTGAGAACGCTTGCACAAAATTCCAAAGTGGTGGCCCTGGGCGAAACGGGTTTGGATTATCACCGGCTGCCCAGTTCACGAGGCGGGACGGAAGCGGACGACGCCCGTTACAGGCAGCGTCAGGCAGACCTTTTCAATCAACACCTTGAAGTGGCTGCTGAAACCGGTTTGAATTGCGTCATTCACCAACGCAGCGCCTTTGATGACACCATCGCCATACTCAAAGGCCACGCATCCAAGGTGCGCGGTGTGTTTCATTGTTTTGGAGAGTCCCCCGACCGGCTGGACCAGGTTCTTGCCCTGGGGTTTTTGGTCAGTTTCACAGGCATCGTGACCTTTAAAAATGGCCAAAATATACGCGATGCCGCGGCTGCAGCGCCGCCTGATCGCTTCATGCTGGAAACGGATTGCCCCTATCTGGCGCCTGTGCCCCATCGGGGAGCACGCTGCGAGCCGGCCTTTGTGAAATCCATCGCAGAAACCGTTGCCCAAGTGCGCCAATGTTCGCTGGAGGAATTGAGCGCCATCACCTGCCGGACAGCGCACGCATTTTTCAGCCGATTGCGATAAACCCGCACCCCCGCTGCATGCCGATTGCCCCATTGCAAGACACAAGATTAAATTTCGAGGACAGTTTTGCCGTTCCGCAGGGAAAACAAGTCATTTCAACCTGAGAAATGAAATTCAAAAGGCCCATCTACTGGAGGCATACTTTTTAAAAAAACCTCACCAGACCGCTTCGGTTGGCCCTTTCAATTTCGCTTTTCGGGCTTAACCAGGCCGCTCAAAAGCTGCGGTCCCCTTTTTACCGTTTCAGGAAAAATTCAGGAAAAGGTCTTTGGCATATTCCCTGCTTTATCTTAGATGTTGATTTTTTAAAAGTATGTCGCACCCGTTTCAATGGTTTTCTGGCAAGCTGGCGAATCGCCTGGGTCTTCTGGCAATGACAATGTCCCTTTCATTCTGGACCTGTTCATGTGCCACGCCCCAGCCCCCGCAGGCTTATCAGGGCACGGACCGTTCGGCATTGGTCATTGATTCTGTGAATCCGGATTCCTGCAGGGTACTCAGTCCTTTGCAAACTGATTTTGCCCAGACCACCCAAGTCTTGAACAGGGCCCACGCCCTGCCCGAGCGCCATACCGCTGTGGTCATTTTGGAAAATTACAATGAACCCACACTCGGCAATGAGTTCAGGGACCGGTCCGTTCCCATTTTCCTGGGACTTCGAGGCGCCGGCTACCAGAGCATTTATTTCCTGCAAGGCCATGGAGTGAACGATCCTGACGGATTGCTGACCCTGGCTCGTTACGATTAATGACTTTTTAGTGGTTGGTTAATGGTTCATGGTTGGTTGGGGTGGCGCGGGGCAGCAAAACTGCCCCGCGCCATTTTTTGGCGGGTGAACCTTTTCATTCCAGACTGTCTCCTTGCGGCCAGGTGTTTGGGAGGTCATATTGACCGGAGCCAATTATGAACAGGCAAGAAGTCTTGGATTTATATTTTCTGGCAGCACGGCATCAATTGATTGAACTGGCCGCTTTTCTGGACCGCATGGACCGCGCGGAGGGACCGGAGGATTTTCGAATGAAACGACTGCGTGCCGCCATGGGTCATTTGCGCGCCAAGAAGGGAACACGAGCCCGATCCGTCCTGCTTGCCTTGAGCGACCCGACCCAAACGCCAGCCATGGCGGCAGGAACCAAGGGAGCATGCGGCGCCTGGTCCAAGACCGTGCCGATCCCGCGTCAATCTCGCAAGGCGAAGCATTCATGAAATATATTGAACCCCATGCCCACATGGTGAGCCGCACCACCGATGATTATGAGAGGATGGCGCTGGCTGGATGTGAGGCAGTTTGTGAACCTGCCTTTTGGGCTGGATTTGACCGCCAATCGGCTGGCGGGTTTGCGGATTATTTTCATCAATTGACCGAACAGGAGCCACGGCGCGCCAAAGCGCATGGCATCAGGCATTTTTGCTGGCTATGCATCAATTCCAAGGAGGCAGAGAATGTGGGGTTGGCCCGGGAGGTTCTCGCGCTGGTGCCTCCGCTGCTGAAACGGGAAAACGTCCTTGGAATCGGGGAAATTGGCCTGAATAAAAACACGCGAAATGAATTAAAAGTATTGGAATGGCAGGTGGACCTGGCGGCACGCCACCGCCAACTCATATTGGTCCACACGCCCCATTTGGAGGATAAATGGAAGGGCACAAAGTTGATTCTGGATGTCCTGAAAAGTGATTCTCGCATCACCCCTGAACGGGTGATCATTGACCACGTGGAAGAACATACCATTGATCTGGTCCTGGACAGTGGAATGTGGGCTGGAATGACCCTTTACCCTGAAACCAAGTGTACCCCGGCGCGGGCCATAGACCTGATTGAACAATATGGTCGGGAGCGGGTGTGGATGAACAGCGCCTGCGACTGGGGAAAAAGCGATCCGCTGGCGGTGCCCAAGACAGCGCTGGAAATGAAAAAAAGGCGGCATTCCCCTGCGGAAATCCTTGAAGTGACGTGGAACAACCCTGTGAGGTTTTTAAGCCAGTCACCCCATTTCAAACTGGAAAACCCGGGTGTGCCTGGAAAATCAGGAGGCTGACGGACGCGCGGATGAAACTGGACCTGCGACCTCGCGATCCATCGGAAAGGGACTGAGCCGGCGCCATTCCGCTTGCGCCCCCAACAGTTCCCGATTGTCCGCCTGGCTTGAAATGCGCGCCACCACCAGCGCGTTTGACTCCACATGCGATTCCGCCAGCAACACCTGCATGCCCAGGTAATCGAACATTTGAATGACCAACCCGGTGGTGAAAACATGGTGGTGCATGGACCGGAGCCTGAAATTATCCCGGCATCGAACCTCAAACTGATCCCTGGCATCCGCCCCCCAGTCCAGCAGCGGGTCATGAAGCCGCAGGATTTCCTCCACGTGGGTGGTGTCATCCTCCCGGGTGCCCTGTTGGAAATCCAGAATCAAATGCTCCAGCGTTGTCACCGGCCTGCGGTGGTCAAAGGTCATGGCCTTGTGGGGAACAATCAGAATCACATGCCCACCAGGTTTTAAAACCCGGCGCCAATCCTTGAGGGCGCCGATGGGATTCGCCATGTGTTCCAAGGCATGGTGTGACAGAATGAAATCATAGCTCGCATCGGCAATGGGACCCAGATTGGAGCCTTCACAGACAAACTGGATTCCCGGGGGTTTGCCTTTGTAAAAATGGAAGGTACGACCCGCCCGCAGCGTCCCCTCCCAAATGGTTTCGGAAGAAAAATTGCAATTATCCAACCCACCCACCTCCTGGTAAAGCGGCAGAAAACCCCTGGAAAAACAGGATGAAGGCCCGCCAATTTCAAGCCCCTGCCGCCCGCGAACCAGTTCAGCGCATTGCGGCCAGTTCCTGGCCTTGGGCGGGAAAGCCAGCCGAAACACCGTGGTGGCCGCGCCAAATGGGCCCCGTGCGCGGGTTAATTTAACCAGGTTTTTAAACGTTTTCAGGTTCATGCCACTGGCGTCCGCCCCAACCCTCCCCAGCCCGCCGCTTGAAACAGGTTGGGCCGTTTCATTTGATTTTAACGTTGAAATTTAAAAACCGCCTGATGTCGTCCCAATGTCCAAAGCCAAGCCGGAAAAAATGCGAGATCATCCACCCGTCGCCGTGGCGGCGGATGGTCCGCAAAAACCGGCGCCGCTCCAGAATGTGCCCCCGCAAAGCAATGCAACTCAACCATGGCTTGACCACGGAAGTGTGAATGAAGGACAACTTCCGCGCCAGCACCGCCCCGGCCAGCGCCTCAATCAAAATCAGGATCGTGTAGGAGACCGACATCAAACACAGCACACTGCTTGAATTGATCAGAATCATCATCAATTGATTGCGATTGGCATAAAACCGGCGGAATTCCGTGGTGACACCCTCCGCATTGGTGCTGGTGGTGGCCTGGTGGTGAATCACGGCCTTGTCCACCAGCCGGATTTTCTGGCCAGCCAGGACTATCCGCCAGGATAAATCCTGCTCCTCGCCATAGACAAAAAACCGGGTGTCAAACCGTCCCGCTTTTTCAAATGCGCTCCGGCGGATGAAGAAAAACGTGCCCACGGTGAACAAGTCCTGCTGGCGATGGTTTTTAACCTGGCATCCAAAAAGATCAAACCCTGAAGAGCCCCGGCTATGACTGCCAATGGTTGGGTCGTGGCCGTCAAACCCATATTCGACTGCGGAGAAAATGGCATGGTCCGGCGGGGCTTGAAGTGCCGCCTCGTAAAGAATCCGAATACAATCCTTTTCAAACCAGCAATCGGAATTGACGAAGTAGAGAAAATCCGCAGAGGCATGGCTGGCCCCCAGGTTGCAGCCCTCGCCAAACCCCAGGTTTACGGACGACTCCACCATGCGGGCATTGGGAAAACGCGGCAGCGCCTCGCGGCAAAGCTGCACTGAACGGTCCTCGGAGCAATTATCCACGAAAAGGACCTCGCACTGCCCAATCAGGCTCTGGGCCAGCAAGGCGTCAAAAAAACCCGGCAACCATTTTTCGCAGTTGAAATTAACAACCACGATACTGACCAGGGGCTTCGTCGTGGCAGGGGTTTGGGGGCTGTTGGAATCAGGCATGGAAACATTCCCCTTCCTTTGCCTGCCTGGGAACCCATTCCCGGGGGCGGCACCCAAACACCCAAGTCAAAGCGCGGCAAGGCAGTTCCATGTCTTGTTTTCCGTCAACTGCGCCACGTTCCGGCACGAATCGGCGGCACGAATCGGGTTACGTGGCGTCGCTCTCAGAATAGTTCAAAACGCTCGGACACATAGATGATGTCATCCGGCTGCAAATAAAAAGGGGCTCCGCCCTTTCCATCCAGGATGCGCTGCAAATTGACGACATAATGTTTCATGACGCCGTCCTGGTTGCGAATGATTTTGACCGCCCGGGTGTTGGCCGTGGTGTAATCAAACCCGCCCGCCTCCATCACGGCTTCGAGGGCGGTGAGCGGATGATCGCTGAGCACTTTGCCGGGACGCACCACGGCGCCGGTCACAAAAACCGGGAAGGATGAGGATTGCAAAGCCACTGAGATGCGCTTGACCCCGATTTGCGGGGTGTAAAGCTTGATGAGCTGATCCTGAAGCTGGTCCGGCGTGAGGCCGGAAGCCTGCACTTCACCCACCAATTGCAAAGACAATTTGCCGTCCCTCCTGATGGGCAGCGTGGCATTCAGGTCCGGGGATTCGGGAACGGAAATGTTCACCACGTCGCCCTCGCGCAAAATAACCACCTCGGAATGACTGGCAGGTTTGGCTGCCGCACTTTGCGTGGTGGAGTTAGCTGGCGCGGAGGAATCCTGGTTTGTCGCGCAGCCGGCCAATCCCAGAGCCAGAACGAAAGCCAGGGAACAGAATCCAAGCGTTGCCAGGAGTTGTTTTTGCATGCGCAAATGATTCAAATCAAGTTTCATGGTGGTTTTCAGGTTGCCAAAGGATTCAACCAATCCTGTTTAAAGTAAAGAACGAACCTTCCGCCGGTCAATCAGCAATTTCATGGGCGCATCCTGACACTGCCCCCGTAAAAAAGTCAGATGTCCCAATATACTCGGGCGACTGCGTCTTTAAGAGACCCGAAACCGCCCGAAAACAAAGTCGTCGGAACATTTTCACTGCCTGCAATCCGCCAAGCCCTGTGTTTCAATAGCTTGCAAAGTGGGGGCAGTGTCAGGATGCGCCCGGGCAGACGGGCGCGTCTCAGTTTTTGAGAGAGTCACTCTCAGCCTCCGCGTTTGAATTTTTATAAACCTCCACCAACCAACTGCTCCGCTCTCCCTCCCCATCAACCTCCATGGGTGGCGGGGACCTGGGGGGTGGCGCCGAGTTTCCGGGAAATGAGAAGGTTTATTTATCGCGCTGGCTGTTTGCGATCCCCCCTCTCCTTAATCCTCTCCCCGCGCTCCGCTGGCGGGGCGAGGAAACCAGAGGCGCAGGGCTGTTGCGCGAGCTTGAAATGGCGATGGCCTTCGACCTTAAAAATGGTTTAGAACCCTATTGAACCCACCGCCTCTTTCTCCCTCTCCATCAATCCCATTGATGGGGAGGGCCGGGGAGGGGTGGCACTGATCTTTCGGAAACAGGCAATTTACCCCAGCCCCAGAGGAGCGCCTATTTGCAGAAATCCAATCTCCAAAAATCATTCCGAGCCCCGTTGGTGCGGCACATAAAAGGCATCCAACCCATGCAAAATTGCGGGGGATTCGAACCCCATCAAATTCCGCTGATAACAACGGAAACTCGCACAACGACACACAAAGAGACTCACAAATTTCAGTCCCGTCAAGTTCTGAATTGTCCCAAGTCGTCACCGCTTGGGAAAAACTTCCCGCCGCACTCAAGTCCGCCATTCTCGCCATCGTCAAATCGGCGGAATGATTTTCACCATGAACTTTAACCCGATATGGAACGTGACGTGCCGCAATTTGGGTGCGGACTGATGAACTGACAAGGGAGAACGAGCCATGAACTTGGAAGTTGAATTGCTCAAATTGCTTCCCCGCCTTTTCAACACGCTGGATGCTCTGATTGAAAACTACGGCGTTTATCTTTACCTGGTATTTGTCTGGCTGGCATTGGCAACCATCGCTTGGATTATTAGCGGCGGCCTGCGGAGAAGAATGAAAGGAAATGCCCCTGTGGTCATTCGCTGCATCATCGTCATGACGCAACCACCGAGGCAACCGGAACCGCCCGCCGTGGACATTGAGGTTGAACAAATGGGGAGCAACGACGACGAAATCACGCGCTAACCATGACAAATGCGCCTCAAATTCATGTCACGAATGGCAATCCCGAAATGCACGGTTATGTTCACGAAGCGGGAAAAATCATGTGTAATAACCGTCAAGAGGCAGCGCAAGAGCGCATCGTGGAAATCCTGTTTTGGACAGAACAAGCCTTACCCCTTGCATGAGCAAGGATTTTGCGGCTCGCTCAAATCTCGCCGAAACTTGCGCGGAGTCCCGCGAGACGGTCAGGTGATGACCGCGAAATATCCAGTAAGCCATCCGGCGGAATTTCCCGTCATAAATTCGCGCCATGTCTCGGCAATAGTCAAGCGAGACGATTCGTCAGGCATCTTTTTTAAATCCCAACCATGACACTCAAACATTATGAATTCACCAACCACGTCAATACCCGATCTTGCGGGACTGCGAAAGGCAGTTCAGGAGTTCCAGCCTAACCCGCGTCGCCTTCCGTTTACAAACCTGAAAACAGTCCACGATTCCATTGCCAAATTGCGGCAACAACAGGTGTCCTATGCGACCATTGCTGAATTATTGCGCCAGCATGGCGTCCGAAGTAGTCGGGCGCGTGTGGCCGAATACGGCCGCATTGTCCTGGAAGGCGGCAAAAAGCGCAAACAACGAAAACGGGCGCAAATCGAGCCAGCCGCAAAACCCACACCGGCCACGCCGCCGGCCACGGCCGTCACGAGCGATGTCCAGCCGCCGCCGAAAGAATATTCTCCATTTCATTCACGCGGACCCCACATTGCCAACGTGAAAATGATGAGTCCAGAGGAAGCCAAAGAATTCAATGACAGCCTGAAACCAAAACCGGCAGCGAGCTGATAAAGCCCGGAAAGCAATCAGGCGATGCGCCAGCATCGCTACGCCGCCCGGCGCGGCAGCCAGAGCGCCTACGAAGCAGGTCAGCGAGGACCGCCAGCCACGCGCCGCCGAAAAGGTTCGGACGCCACCCTGACAAGCCGATAACAGCACCATAGAAGAAAGTTTTTTTGGTTGGCAGCATGGTTAGCACCGACTTCTCAACTGGGTTAGCAACGGCGGGGCAACAGCCGAAGCAACACAGTTCGCAACGTGGTTAGCAGCACAGTTGGCACTGGCTTCGTAGCAAGGTAGCAACAACGCGAGACAGCATTGGAAGCAATATGGTTGTCACCATACCCCATAGAGACTCGGGGCACACGAACATTATGAGTGTCGGAGTCGAAACAGGGACTATTTCAACCCCCAAAGGAAATGAAATCACCCAAAGGCGTCGGCAAAGTCGGCGTGAAAGGCACGAAGTCAAAGCTCACGCTGGTATCAAATCCCGCGCCACCGGCAGCCGTAATATCTACAAAGGGCGTCAAAGCCGCGACGGCCTGACTGATGCTCGTCCATTTTAAAGTGCGTTCGTAGCCGTTGTTATTCGCCGGGTTGACGTCTTCCGGAACACCTTGGGCACCGGTGACAGTCGAAAGATTGAGGTCGGCGGCGATCACCCGGGCGAGACTGCGATGATCGCTTTCAATGCCCATGATGCGGGCGGCAGTCACCCGCAGATCGGCGGTGCTGAAGTTTCGCACGCCCACTAGATAGGCGGCAATGAATGCGTCCTCCAACGTCACCAGAATGTCCAGCGTGGTTTGGGGATCGGTGAACATTCCGGCCGGATAGTAAAATTTGGTGTATGGCGTCGGTTGGCCGGTGACGGACTCCTCCACGAGATAATGGGACATTTCCTCTTGTAACGCGGCGGTCAGGTAAATCTGATCATTCGCTGAAAGCCCGCTGAAAAATGGCGAGGTTTTGATGATATTCGTGTAGGTGGTGACTGCCAATGCCTCGGCAATTTCGGCGGCGATGATGATGTTGCTATCACCTTTAGTAAGGCCGGATTTATCTCGGTCATGATCTTTGTCACCATCATCCGTGTCCCAATTCTGGCCGGCGCGGGCCAACCCTGCAAATGGGAGCAGTGCCGCTCCGCCCAACACTGAGGCGCGGGTGAGAAATGAACGGCGGTTGATGCTGGATGCTTCTTCAATCAATGTGTTTTTCACATGAGACCTTTGGTTTAATGTTTTTGTTTGTTCACGACTTAAAACCGTAGTGCTTTCGCCACCGATTTTAACTATCATAGTTCAATACGAACGGGCCGGAGTTTTGGATGCGTGAAAATAAAACAGCGGTTCCGCCAAAGCGGAACCACTGTCAATCCGAGTCTAAAAACGCGTATTCCGGCATCAACACGGAATCAATCACCTGAATCACGCCATTGGACTGATACACATCATAGATGGAGATGTTGGCCCAATTGCCCTTTTCATCTTTCAGGACAATGTTGTGGTCGCCATTCATCATGGCGTTCAATTTCCCGCCTTCAACCGTCGTCAGCATCGCCATGCCGCCACCCGCTTTGATCAACTTCACCAGGGCTTTGTAATCCAATTTGCCGACCACGACGTGGTAGGCCAGGATTTTGGTCAGGGCCGCTTTGTTTTCCGGTTCCACCAAGGTATCCACTGTTCCCGCCGGGAGTTTGGCAAAGGCTTCATCGGTTGGCGCAAAAACCGTGAACGGCCCAGGCCCTTGCAACGTCGCCACCAGGCCAGCGGCTTTGACGGCCGCCACCAGCGTTTTGTGATCGGCGGAGTTGACGGCATTTGCAACGATGTCTTTCTGGGGATACATGGCCATGCCACCCACCATCACTGTTTCAGCAGCCTAAGCGGAACTGGAAGCCAGCGCCAGGGCCAACACCACGGTGTGAATTTTACGAATCATAGTTTTTACTTTCAGTTTAATTGGTTCAGTGATTTGCCTCTCAACTACTGGCTCCATCCGGAACCGGCCAAAGCAACATCTACCCATCAGAACGAGCCAGCCCGGTGTTTGGATGCATGGGGAAAAGTTTCGCGAACAAACGAATCAATCGCGACTCCAGTTTCATTTTGGGTTGCGGGAGAAGAAAACGAACTGAACGACCTTACCCGCCGATCAAGACCAGATTTTTGAGCGTGGGAGTGGGCAGGCCGCCTTTAGGTTCCTCGGTGACGGCGAATTTTCCCGCCACCTGGACCGGCTGGACAGTCTTGAAATTCGCTCGCGCGGTTCCGTCCGCATTAACATGAAATATACCGGCGGAAACAGGCTTGGTGCCGTTGTCCAGCACCCATAGCTGATAATCCCGGTCCGGCGGCAGGGTCCTCAGATTTTGCGCCAAAAAAACGCCCTCTTGTTTGGATTCATCCCAAAACGATACCGCCACGGCGTTGGGTGCGTTGGTCAGCATCGAATTGAGCATGGCAATGCGCAAGTTCGCCAGCCGGTTTGTTTCCCGCAATTTTGCCACCGCCTGCTTCAAATCCTGCGTTTCATTGCGCAGTGAATCAGCCATCTGGTTAAGGTCAGCCAGTTGCTTTGCCTGCTCGCCATTTTTTTGGCTCAAGGTTTTCTGCTGCGACAAAGATATTGCGCACACAATTGCCAGACACGCCACCAAAGCCCACGGCAGCCAGATCGCCCAACCATCAGAACGTTCCACCTCGGAAGGCATCGGGACGACCTTCTCCTGTGCTGTGATTTGAGCCAGAATTTTTTGCTTCAACGCCGGTCGCGGAGTGACCTGCGGCAACGAACCTGCCAGCGCGTCGCGCGAGACGCGTAGCGTCGCCACGAGTTGTTGCAGTGCGGAATCCCGACTCATATCAACTTCAAAGGCGCGCGTTTCCTCCGGCGTCAACACACCAAGCACATACAAACTCGCCTGTTCTTCCATGCGCTCCTCAATCATATGAATCCCTCCAGTTTTTCTCGGAGCTTCAACATGCCGCGCCGGATGCGCGCCTTGATCGTGCCCAGGGGTTCCTGCAAAGTTTTGGCGATTTCGTCCTGTGTTAGCCCGCTGAAAAAGGCTAGTTCAATCGCGCGCTTCTGGTCTGACGGCAATGCAGCCACCACCGAACGAATCATTTCCGCGTTTTCCTTGCCATACAGCCTTTCGTTGGCTGATGGTGAATCATCCGGCAAAACACCTGCCTCCACCGTGGCCTGTTCCAAAAGCTTGGAGCGGCGTTGCGAAGCGCGGACACGGTCAATCGCCTTGTTCCGCGTGAGTGTCACCGCCCAACTGGCTGGTTTGCCCAGCAACAAATCGTAAGTGTCAGCCTTGTTCCAAATCTGCATGAATACCTCTTGCAGAACATCCTCGGCTTCCCTGGAATCATTCAGCACCTTTACGGCGATGGAAAACAAAAGGCCGGAATACTGGTTATAAAAATCGGAAAAAGCGAAACGATCCCCGCCGGCTATGCGCCGGAGCAGTTCCGCGTCTCGCTCGAAATCTAAAGCAGGTTCGCTCATTCCGTCAAAAGCCAGCATGAAACAAAATCGCGGCAGCAAATCCAACGATATTGAATGGCTTGTATTGCATAGGGATTGAAACATAACAAATCAAAAACGGTTCACAAGCGCTTTGACTGACCATGAAACGCTTGCCGTCCCCGAATAGATGCAATTTTCCGGGCGCGTATCCAAAGCGGGTGGACAGGGCGTAAGACGATTTTAAGGAAAACAATTGAAAACGGCGTTTTTTTATTGTTTTATTATATATAATGGCATATAGTTCATTTATGAACGAACCCAATCCCTCTCAAATTCTTCAACAGATCGCCCAAATCCAACGAATGGAGCCCGGCAAGGTATGCGTCATGGGACAGGGTCCCAACGGGCCTTATTACAACCTGCAGTGCCGCGAAAATGGCAAAGCCGCCAGCCGCTATGTTCCAGCGGACCAAGTTGAAGTCGTTACCCAGCACACTGAGAACTATAAAAAATTCAAGGGTCTGGTTGCCCAATATGCCGACGTGATCATTGCCCAAACTCGCGACGAACGGATGGGGGGCGTAAAAAAAAAGACCCGTCCGCCGAAATTCTCCTCGCCCAGGACCAGGAAATCCAAGAGTTGATGCGTCGGTTCCACGCCGACCAACCCACCGGAATGGCGGTTCAACAACTGGAGGTGCTGATCCGCACCGCCGTATTTACTGATTAGTCATTTATATAGACTACACTCAAGTGACTTGGTATAATCTGTGCCATGGCAACAATTGATGGCCGAACGCTGGAGCACAACACGCTGGAACATATTCGCATCCAGGCGGTTCGACGCGTGGTAGAAGATGGTGAATCGCCCAGCACCGTGATGCAGAGCTTTGGTTTGTGCCGCACCACGATCTATCCTTGGTTGCGCGATTTCAAGGAGCAGGGCTGGGAGGCATTGGCCGAATCCATCTCGGCCGGTCCCCCGCCCAAACTAACCGGTGCGGAACAACAACGGGTTAAACGCTGGATTCTGGGTAAGGACCCGCGGCAGTATGGCTTCGACTTCGGACTCTGGACGCGGCGGATCGTGCAGCAACTGATCGCGGAGAAGATGCAAGTGGAA
>JAKAFL010000086.1 GCA_021817945.1 bacterium
GGCCGGGAGGGCATTGCCATACATTCGGTTGGGGCGTCGGGTGTTTTTCAGTCCGGCCCAGCTTCAGTCGGCACTTTGCCATTAATCGAAACCCGGCTCCGCCAGGTTGGGTTAAACGTGGGTAGTCAGATTTGGGCACGTTCCTTTAAGCATTGAAATCCCGGGTCGAGATAGTTTGCAATATAGTCCCAAATTTTTTCCGTCCCCTAATCACAAATTGGATAACCCGGCCCCCAAAATGGTTTGATCTGGATAGATACGGCCATTATACGAACGCTTTTTGAGCAATAAGCCTTTAAAGCCTAGCAAGATAGCGAGCTTAGGCGTTGAGGTATTCTCCTGGCGGGATCAACCGGCCGGGCGCAATGGGAAGTTTCCAATCCGCAGCAATGCTGGAAAATAAGGAGTAAGGGGAGAATCAATATGGAAGGCTTTTCAGAAATAGGATTAATCATGATTTGCCTGCCGGCAAAACATTGTGGCGGCAGGCAAATTGCAAAAAAGGTTGAGGTTTAGCCAATGCCGATGCGCTGGCCGGCGGCACGCTTTTTGTATTGGCCATAAATCCAGTGGAACGTTTCTTTCAGACCCTTGTCCAGTGTAGTATCCGGCTCCCACTTGAGGGCATTTTTAATAAAGGTGTTGTCCGAGTTTCGGCCCGCCACGCCCTGGGGCGCATCAAGGTCGTATTTGCGGTTCATCTTCACCCCCGCGATTTTCTCGATCTTGGTCAACAGCGTGTTGATCGAAACCATTTCACTGGAGCCGAGGTTGATTGGCGTGGCGATCAACTCGTCGCAGTGCATGATCTTGTCAATGCCCTTCACGCAATCATCAACGTAGCAGAAGCTGCGCGTCTGGTGGCCGTTGCCCCAGATGATGATGTCCTTTTTGCCCGTCTCAATGGCTTCGATGACCTTGCGGCAGAGCGCGGCGGGAGCTTTTTCACGACCGCCATCCCAAGTGCCGTGCGGGCCGTAGATGTTGTGAAAACGGGCTATGGCCGTCTTCATGCCGCGCTCATGCCAGTATTCCTCGCAGAATTGCTCGGAAATCAATTTTTCCCAGCCGTAACCGCGTTCAGCCATCGCCGGGTAGGCGTCGGATTCCTTCAAGGCGCGGACGTTCGGATCCTTTTGCAGCAACGTGTTGTAGGCGCAAGCGGAACTGGAGAAAAAGTAGCGACGGGCACCGGCGCGGTAGGCAGCTTCCACCATGTTGGTGTTGATGAGAATCGAGCGCAGGCATTCCACACGGAACCGCTCAATGAAGCCCATACCGCCCATGTCGGCGGCGAGGTTATAGACTTCCGCCGCGCCTTCGCAGACGCGTTTGCAGTTTTCTGCATCGCTGACGTCGAGGCAGAGGTTTTGCACGCCAGGCACATGGATATACCACTCGTAAAGCGGTTTTTTGTCCACGGCGCGGATGTTGGTGAAGCCCTTTTTCTTGAAATACAGGGCAAGGTTGCCGGCAATGAAGCCGCCGGCACCGGTGATAATGATGAGGTCATCCTTCTTCAGTGGGGGGTCTTTTTCGACGGTGCGTTTGATTTCTTTCATAATTGTTTTTTCGATGAGTTAATGTGTCATGCCGATGATTGGCTTTTTCAAAATCTCAATGAGACAATAGCACTTGGAGCGAAAGGCCAGAATGGCTATAGTTGACTGAAGTATGGATATTATTGACTTATTTCTATGACATGCGCCCCTCAACCACGCGCCGGTCGTCCAGCCAATCCCATCTTTTTCTCCAAAGAGGTGGCGCGCGCCCGCCGATTTTACCTGGATTTGATTCCAGACAAACAGCTTCCCCTGGTGGTCGTCTGCGGCGGCCTGGAGCATTGCACCGCCGACTACGTCATTCACCGCGACACGTTTCCCTTCCATTCCATTGAATATGTTGTGCGCGGCCAAGGAACCTTGAAGCTGCGCGGACGCACCTACGAACTTCTTCCCGGACGATTATTTTCCTACGGCCCGGGCATTTCTCACCACATCACCGGCGATCCTGATGAACCGCTCGTTAAATACTTCGTGGATTTCACCGGCACAACGGCGGCTGATATGCTGGATTCCTGCAAGCTGTCTGCCGGACGCGTCTCCAAGGTGTTTCCAGCCCAAACGCTTCAACCCATATTTGACGAAATCATCAACGCCGGACTGCAAATGCGACGGGGTGGCGCAAATCTGTGCTGCAAGCTACTCGAATGTCTGGCACTGCGGTTGGACGGCGCGCGCGCGCCATTGGAGGGATCGGAAACCCTGGCATTTGCGACTTACCAAGAATGTCGTCAATTCATCGAAAAAAACTTTCTCAGGCTGCGTACATTGGAACAAATCGCTGAGGAGTGCCACGTCAATAACGCCTACATTTGCCGGCTGTTTCGGCGGTGCGACCACCAAACGCCCTATCAATTCCTGTTGCGCCTGAAAATGAACTACGCGGCCGAGCGTCTGCAATCGCCCGGTTCGCTCGTCAAGCAGGTTGCCGAGGAAACCGGCTTCGCCGACCCGTTTCATTTTTCGCGGGTTTTCAAAAACACCTTGGGGCTTTCTCCGGAGTCTTTTCGCCGATTGCGTTAACCAATTGGGCTTGGTATGAAAATCAGCTTTGTTTAATCCGAGCCGCGGCTTCGCTTCGGGAATGGACGTGCATTTTCTTGTAGATGCGGCGGATGAACATGCGCACAGTGTTCGTGCTGATGGCAAGCCGGTCGGCTATGAGCTTGTAGGGATGGCCTTTGACCAGCAAATTTAGGATTTCCTGCTCCCGCGAGGTCAACCCCTCGACTTCCGGTTCGCGCACGGGCTTCTGGTTGAAAAACTGCACGACCTGCCGGGCAACGGATGAGGTCATCGGCGCGCCGCCCTGATGGGCGTCGGCGATGGCTTCCAATAACTCTGCTGTTTTGCTGCGTTTGAGCAGATAACCGCTGGCTCCCGCCCGCAGCGCATCGAAAATCAGGTCGCTTTCCTCATAAACGGTCAGCATCAGAATACACACGTCCGGGGCGGCCTGTTTTAATCGGCGCACACATTCAATGCCGTTGATGCCCGGCAGGTTGATGTCCATGATCACCACGTCGGGTTTGGTTTCCGGCAATTTCTCCAAAGCGGCCTCGGCGTTGGCGAAGCTGCTGATGCAAGAAAAGCCCGGTGCGCGCGTAATTTCCCGTGCCAGATCCTGACGGAGCCAGTTGTCATCTTCCACGATGCTTACCATGATGGGCCTCGCCGCTGCTGCTGATTCGGATGTGGGAGGGTTTTTAGTGTTAGTGGTCATTGAAAATTTTTGGGATTGAATTGGATTCAGGCATCGGCAGGGTAATAAAAATCTCCGTGCCAGCGCCGGAAGCTGATTTGACAATAATTTGGCCGCCCAGTCCGGTCACCCGGGTATTAAGATTGGCGAGGCCGCTTCGGCTTGTATCGGAGTCGGGATCAAACCCGCAACCGTCATCGCGGAGTGTCAGTTCGATGGATCCCGACCGGTGTTCCAATCTGAGCAGGACGGATTGGGCGTGGGCGTGTTTGAGCACGTTATTGAGAGCCTCTTTGACAATCAGCAGCAGATTGAACCGGAATTCGGCGCTCACGACCCGTTCAGGTAAATCCAGCGGGATGTCGAGTTCGCAACGGGTGTCGGTATTATGAAAAAACGCCTCCGCGAAGTGCGCGATGTAGTTGGCCAGTTTCGGCAGCGAGTCATTGACGGGGTTTACCGTCCAGACGGTTTCATCCAGTGCCTCCACCATTTGCCGCGAGGTGGCGGCAATTTCGTCCAAGCGTGCCTGCGATTCCACTTCGGCCACGGTGATCTGGCCAGCCAAGCGCGAAAGCTTTGTGACGCTGGCACCCAGATCGTCGTGGATGTTCCGGGCAATCCGCGTGCGTTCCGCTTCCAAGGCACGCTGCGTGCCGAGGGCGCGCACTTTGTCCTCGGCAACCTGCCTCTCGGCCATCTCCGAATGGAGCGCGAGAGTGCGTTTGGAAATCGTCCGACGCAACAGCATAATCCAAAGGCCCGCCAGACCAACGGTTCCGGCCAAAAGAGCCGCCAGCAAGAGCAAGTGTTGCGGACTCCAGAACGGCGGCAATTGCAGGCAGGTGACGTCGGACAATGAGTTCATCAGGAGTTCCGTTTCCCCGGAACTTTGCGAGCCGCTCAACACACCGCAAAGCCACACCCGGCTGCCAATCGGTGGCAAATCCGTGCCTGACTGGGTGATCGGGCAGATGGCCTGCAAGTTTCGCAGGCCGGACAGAATGGTGAGCACGCCTTGCATGTAACCAATACGGGTGTTCACGAGTTGGCCTTGGACGCAAACCCATCGTCCGGCATTGGTGCTTTGTGCAGCCTGATCCAAATCCAGCAGCGGCGGAGCAGGAAGATTCGTCCAGCCGATTTTTCGAATCGTAGCTTCAATGAGCGTCGGCGGCGCAGTCAAAATATCCGGCAATCCCACAGCCTCCACCAGATCGCCGGCGGCGAGGCGGGGAGCGCTCTTAAACAATAGACGCAGGTTGCCGGTACCATCGCTGAAATACACGCCCGCATCGCTCACCAGCAGAATCTGACCGCGCACCCGGGTGAACTGGTGGTAATTCGGATTTGGCTCAAATTGGGACAATTCTGAGACCTGCTTCAGCGAGGCTTGGAACGGATCGGTGGAAGCACTTTGATCTACGTTGATGCAGGCGGTAGAGGGAACCCAGATATAAACCTCCTTGGTCACCTCTCCCGCTTCATTTCGTCCGGGGATCATGGCGCCGCGCACCCGCACAAAGGCATTGGAAAGTCCCGACACAATGCTCAAATCGGAGTTAGCCTGGACCTCTGCCAAAACCGATCCCCCCTTGATGGTAAGGTAAAATTGCCGTTCATCAAGGATGCCAGAGACCAGACCCTGCAACTCGACCCATTGCCCGTCGAAGCTGCCACCCACCAACTGGACGTAATCCGGGTGCAGAGGTTGAGGGTACACGCCTGGTCCGAGAACCCTGGCTGACTTCATCATGACGACGTTGGCAAAGCCGCCGGACGCGGTCACGCCGGAAACTTCGCAATAATCCCCGTTCCGTATCCGCCAGCTCTGCGCCGGATCAAAAAATACATAAACCGGGGAGGTCAGGTCTTGGAGAATGCCTTCGGGAATGGCGCGGCGAACTGTGATGATGCCCTTCAATTGCACCGGATAACCGCACATCGCCTCTGGCCGTTTGAGGCTGCGAACCGCTTCGGCAGTGGTCAGCACCGGCAGATGGGTCTGACCATTTGCGACCGATTCAATCGGGGAAGGGGTGTTAGATTGGGAGATGAAATTTGTTCCGGGCACCAACAAAGTGGCGGTGATTAACCGCTCTGGTCTCTCAAGAGCACCCTGTAAAAACCCCACCGCCGAAATTCGGGTGCCCACGTTGATGCCGGCCGGCAGGCTGGCGGTGTTGTCCAGCAACAGTTCCATCCGGCTGCCCTCGGAACTGATCTCGATTCGCCAATGGTGTCCGCTTCGCCCGGCAAAATCCACCGTGCCCTCCACCTGGCCCCATGAATAATCCTCGCGTGCGTCAATAGCCGCACCAACCGGCAGGAAATGGGTTGTGACCGGCAAAGATTTCGCCGATTCGCCCAGCCATTTGACCGTCGTGGGAACCGGCTGCACGAACAATTGGCTGCCATCGTCCGACGTCAAATAAAAATGATATTCGCCCGCTTGCTTAATTTGCAGGAGGCTACGGTAGCGGAAGGCAAAATTGATATCCCGCCGCCGGGTGGAAGTTTTAATCCCATCTAAAGACCCAGACCGGACCGGTACGAGGTCATTGAATGAGGGAATCCCATCCCATGATCCCTCGAAATAGTCATATTCGACTCCCGGGGCATATTCCGGATTGTCGGCAGGGTCTTGCGAATTGATCACGCGGACTAAAACACCGCCGGGCAATGTCTGTCGGTTTATTTTCGGACCCGCATACTCCAGTTTCAAGGCAAAGCCATCTCCGAGTTGGAAGAAATTCAACTGAAAAGGGTGCATGCCCGGTTCCAGATAAATCTGTCCGTCCACGGTCACCGGTGAATGCAAACCATCATTGTCCAACAACAACGGCGGCAACAACGAGGCTTGGCCGCCGCCGAAAGTTCCCTGGCCGGCAATCTGAATGTGCTGTTGTGGCTTGATCCAAGTGAATCGGGACAAGTCCAAGCGGATGCCTGCATTGCCGCTTTGGTCCTGCAAAATGACCAGGTCCAAATCAGGGAAAATACCAGTCACAACGCCGGTCAGCGCCACCGGTAGGTTTGTTGAAACCAAACTCCACATCCATTCCCGGACCTGCGCTGTTTTGGTGAGCGTGGAATTTGCCGCCAGAGCGGCAAGCGGTTTTCCAGACTGCGCGAGGGCGGCGAAACTTGCGAACGGAGCCGCTGCCAGGGAGAGGACTAATATCCATCGGGTGAATCGCCGCAAAATGTGATTTCTCCCGCCGCCGGACAGGAGCACCGGAGATGTCTTTAAAGGCAGCATTTCGTAATAATATTAAAACTACACTGTCAGTGACCGCCCGCCAAGCAGGGTTTAATTAATCACCCGTTCATACCCATCATAATGTATATGGAAATCGGTCGAAAAATCCAAGATGATCGCGTGTCAGAAAACATGTCATGTGCCATTACATCACCCGTTTTAAAAGCGACGCCATCAGAATCTTGGCCATTTTATGCACTTTGACCGAGGTTGCCTGCCAGGCGGCACTAACCCCCGGTAAACCTAAAATTCGGGTCGCGGACCAATCCGCTCGGGATCGGCGACGCCACGCCCAGGCTTTCAAAGCAGTTGGAGGGCAATCCTCAGACTAGTATCTACTTGCAAAGACTAGCGTAATAATAGAGGATAGGGGCATGGCACGTACCGCCCCTCCCATCACCCTCACCGAAACCGAGCGCGCTCAACTGGAAAGCTGGCTGCGCCAACCCAAGACCCAAGTTCGTTTTGCTGAACGAGCCCGCATCATTCTGTGGGCCGCTGATGGCATGAG
>JAKAFL010000038.1 GCA_021817945.1 bacterium
TCCACTGTGGGCGAAGGAAACTTGAGGGGTTCTAACCTTAGTACGAGAGGACCGGGTTAGACGCACTTCTGGTGTGGCAGTTGTTCCGTCAGGGGCATCGCTGCGTAGCCATGTGCGGAAGAGATAAGCGCTGAAAGCATCTAAGTGCCAAGCTCCTCCCAAGATATTGTTTCCCGGAACGCAAGTTCCCTAAAGACCACGGGCAGACTACCCGTTTGATAGGTCAGAAATGTAAGCGCCGTGAGGCGTTCAGTTGACTGATACTAATCGGTCGTGCGGCTTGATTGCTTGTTTTTTAACAAGTTAATAGCTCGCGAATTGTTCCAATTGTCCTCTATATGTAGTTTTCAGCGAACGCGCATGGCGCTCTTTAATAATTTTTAATGCTTGTTTCTGGTGGTTTGGCTGGTTCTTATCAGCGTCTCCATCGTTCAGGTTCAAGGTTTTTGGTGGCAATACCGCAGTGGTCCGACCCGTTCCCATTCCGAACACGGCAGTCAAACGCTGCATGGCCGATGGTAGTGGTTGTATAGCTTCCGCGAGAGTAGGTAGCCGCCAGTCTTTCAATAAAAGCCCGGACATTGTCCGGGCTTTTTGCTTTTCTCCTTCCGACTGGAGCACTTTTTCTGCTTCTCCTTTTCCTTGAGTCTCCGCTGCCTTCTTCCTTTCATTTTTTCGCCGGTAGAAATAATGCAACTGCTTGAAATTCCGGCATCAAAATTGGGCTTCATCGGAATCCGTCTTTTTTTCTCGGAGTTGTGGATGATCCGGCTATCTTTGCCGTGATGTCACATGAATTGGCATTATCTCCGGGCGGGCATTTGTTTGTTGAACCGAACGAGCTTGCGGTGCCAAAACTGGCCGTGAATTCGGTTGCCAGATTGTCTGAGGCATTTTCCCGGTCGGGTGCGCGTGGATTGGAACTGCTCGTTTCTGAATTCTTTCAACAAGAATTGCCCCCCACTTTTTTCTTTTGGCGCAATTTGGCCCGCAAATATTTTACACTTCTTTGTCATTGCCCATCTTCCAACGACCGCAATTTTTCAATCGTAAAACCTTCCGGCCAGGAATGGGACGACTTTGTGATGATGGCCCCGCCCATGAAAGGGCTCGATTATCTTAACAAGGAGGTTGTTGGGCGATTATGGGATGAATTGGACGCTCACGTCCATGTTTGCGTTTCCGAGATTTCAGGTGGATTGGCCGCTTATCTTACGAAATGCAACCCCCTCTGGAATGCCGTGGGGCGGGTGACATTTCATTTGGCTGAGAACAAGCGTAATCCTGCGCAGCCCTTTGCTTTTCTTGCCACCTACAGCAACCGGGTTTCCGAACAAGGCAGGGTTCAGCATCTGCCATTGGGGCGGGCTTTGGAGGAATATGCCGGAGCCAAAAACCGGTCCGTATTGGAAACCTTGCTTTCTCCTGTCCAGCGTGCGGCTCAAAACAGCAATGTTGTACGTCAAATGCTTGATTCGCGGGCCATTTTTCATCCACAGGTTTGGAGGCCTGACCAGGCTTTTTCCTTTTTAAAGGAAATCCCCCTGTTCGAGCAAAGCGGATTGGTCGTTCGGATTCCCGATTGGTGGAAGGGGGGGCGTCCACCTCGTCCACAAGTGAATGTGCGCCTCGGTGAGGCCAGTGGAAAGTCCCTTGGCAAGGACAGTCTTCTCGATTTTAAGGTGGAGGTGGTTTTGGAAGGCGAAACACTCTCCCCATCTGAATTGGAGGCCATTCTGCGGTCCAGCAGCGGCCTGACTTTGCTCAAGGGGAAATGGGTGGAAGTGGACAGGGAAAAACTCCGGCAGGTTCTGAATCACTGGAAAAGCGTGCAATCCACCGCCGCCCCTGATGGCATCCCTTTTTGGGAGGGGATGCGGCTCTTGTCCGGTTTTAGGCCCGGTCAAGATGCCAGTCCAGAAATGGAAGCGGCTCGCGCTGACTGGTCAAGCGTCGTTGCGGGCCGGCAATTGCAGGAGGTGCTCAATGGGATTTTGCAGCCGGAGGTTTCAACTGAGTCCGATCCCGGTCCGGATTTGAAAGCTCAACTGCGCCCCTACCAGCGTCAAGGGGCGCATTGGCTCTGGTTCATGAATAAATTGGGTCTCGGCGCATGCCTGGCGGATGACATGGGGTTGGGAAAAACCATCCAGGTCATCTCACTTCTGTTGACCATTCGTCGCTCTCGTTTGGCGTCGAAATCCACTTCATCCAACCAACGCGGCTTGTTGATTGTGCCCGCCTCTCTGATTGCCAATTGGAAGGCCGAAATCATGAAATTTGCCCCATCCTTGGTGGTTTTCTTCGCCCACCCATCTGAAAATCCAAATGCATGCCCCTCCACGGATGCTAAAAAGCCCCATCCGGACTTGTCAGGCCATGATCTGGTCATTACCAGTTACTCCATGGCGGGTCGTCTGGCATGGCTCAAGGAGATGTGTTGGGATGTCATCATCCTGGATGAAGCGCAGGCCATTAAAAATGCCGGCGCGCGCCAGACCCGCGCAGTCAAGGAGCTGCGGTGCCGTCATCGAATCGCCCTGAGTGGCACCCCGATCGAAAACCGCCTTTCGGATCTGTGGTCACTCTTCGATTTCTTGTGCCCAGGGTTGCTGGGTGGCGCCAAGGAGTTTGCCGGATTTCTGAAAATCAACACCCAGAAGGATCAAAACCACTTCGCCTCGCTGCGCCGCTTGGTTCGGCCTTATATACTGCGTCGGATTAAGACCGATAAACGCATCATCAGCGACCTGCCGGATAAAGTCGAGATGGATGCCTTTTGCCCGCTGGTGCGACGCCAGGCTGCCTTATACGAGCAATCTGTAAGGGAATTGGCCGAACGCCTCGATGCATCCCACACTGTGGACATTCAGCGCCGCGGAATCATTCTGGCGTTTCTCACCCGTTTTAAACAAATTTGCAATCATCCCTCCCAATGGCTTGGTGACGGGGCCTATGATTCGGCCGACAGCGGAAAATTCCATCGGCTGGCTGAATTATGCGAAGGCATCGCAGCCAAACAGGAAAAAGTCCTTGTATTCACCCAATACCGTGAAATCACCGACCCTTTATCGCGGCACTTGGAAGCAGTCTTTGGTCAGCCCGGGTTGGTCCTTCATGGTGGCACGCCGGTGGGCAAGCGAAAACAATTGGTGGATGCCTTCCAACGCGAGGGAGGGCCGCCATTTTTTGTGCTTTCCCTCAAGGCAGGCGGCACCGGCCTCAATCTTACTGCCGCCTCGCATGTGGTCCACTTTGATCGTTGGTGGAATCCTGCCGTGGAAAACCAAGCCACCGACCGCGCCTTTCGCATCGGCCAAAAGCAAAATGTCATGGTCCATAAATTCATTTGCCGGGGCACCCTTGAGGAGCGCATCAACGAGGTGATCGCCGCCAAGCGCGCCCTGGCGGGGGATATTCTGGGGGAAGGTGCGGAGAAATTGATGACGGAAATGAGCAATTCTGAATTGCTTCGATTTGTGGCGTTGGATATAAACGCTGTCAGTTCGGATTAGGATGTTGAAAAATTAAATTTCAAAAATTCCAAAACACCATGAGCTGGGGCTTTAAATGGAGACCTTATGTGCCGGTGGCTGCGCGTCGCGCTCAAGCCGGGCGTGAAATGCAAAAGCTCGCCAAAACCACCGGCCACACCGCGTCTCCTGTTCAACTGGATGGGCGCAAAATCGCCCATACTTTCTGGGGCAAGGCTTGGTGCGACAATTTGGAAGCCTACAGCGACTATGCCAACCGCCTGCCGAGGGGCAGGAGCTATGTGCGCAATGGCTCCGTGGTTGACCTGCAAATCGGGTGCGGGAAAATTACCGCCCGGGTCTCCGGATCAAGCCTTTACCAGATCGAAATCAAGATCAAGCCACTCCAGCCGGCTCTCTGGAAATCCATCCAAACCGAGTGTGCCGGAAAAATTGATTCCCTCATAGAGTTGCTTCAAGGCAGGCTTTCCTCATCGGTCATGCAAATGGTGACACGCCCCAAACTCGGGCTGTTCCCCACACCCGGGGAAATTGACATGGATTGCTCTTGTCCGGATTGGGCCGATTTGTGCAAGCATGTCGCAGCGACATTGTACGGGGTTGGCGCGCGGCTGGATCAAAGTCCGGAACTCCTTTTCAAACTTCGCGGCTTGGATCCCGCTGATCTTATCAGCCAGTCATCCGCCGCTGAGGCCGTGCGTCAATCGGAAAAGTCTGCAGATACTGCGGCCATGAGCGAAGCGGAAATTTCCGATGTCTTTGGCATTGAATTGGCATCTCGAGCCGGTGGCGCGGGCCAGCCGCAGGCTGACCCCAATCCGCTTGCGGCGGGAAAACCCCCGCCACTCCCCCCTCCACAGTCGCGCCCAGCCGGGACCCTGCGGCAGAAGACCGGTCAAATAAAAAGACTGGCCGATGGGAAGAAAGTTGTTTCCAGAGCGGGAGTCAGGGTGGGGAAAAAGAAAATGCGGCGTCCAATCAGTCCTATCCAAAAGACCGTCCCGGCCAGCGGCAAGAATTTAAGGCTCGCCCTGATGCACAAGGCCGCAGTTGCCCGCAGAAAGGCTCAGAAAATAAACAAGCCAGGTTCCAAGTCATCCATGGCTTGAAATTTCGCAAGGCAAGCAGAGGCATTTGCCATCTGTCCTGCCAACCGGCCATTTCGGCGTTTTCCAAGACAGGCTGGCCAAAATGGGCTGGATGCCCTAGGATTCAATGAATGCCCTGCAACCTGCTTTAAACAGGCGTGCTTTTATCGCTTCAAGAAATCATTGGCGGGTGCGGGGGAAACTCAATCTCATATGGAAATGCATTCCCGTGAATCGGGTGAACTCACCCGTCTTTTAAAGGATGGGAGCAAGGATCCTCATCAAGCTGCGGAAGAATTGCTGCCCTTGGTTTATGAGGAGTTGCGGCATCTGGCTGCGGCGCGAATGGCCCAGGAATCCGCCGGTCAGACATTGCAGGCCACGGCCTTGGTGCATGAGGCTTGGGTGCGGCTTACGGGGGGGCGGGACCAAAAATGGGCCAACAGGGCTCATTTCTTCGCTGCGGCGGCGGAAGCCATGCGGCGTGTTCTTATCGAAAATGCCCGGAAGAAATCCCGTCTCAAACATGGAGGCCATCTCATTCGTGCCAATCTCGCAGAGATGGATATTCCCGAGGCTTTGACGGACGACACCCTCCTTCTGATGGATGAAGCTTTGGCGCGCCTGCGGGCTGTGGATCCAGAAAAGGGTAAAATTGTGGTCATGAAGTTTTTTGGCGGCCTTACCAACCAACAGGTCGCAGAGCATCTTGGGGTTGCGGAGCGAACGGTCGAAAGACAGTGGGCTTTTGCCAAAGCCTGGCTTTTTGAGGAAATGCGCCGTCAATCCTGAACCGGATGCGTCCATTTTCTGGCTGCCATTTGACGGTTTTGGCGGTTTTAGCCCCTGCTTGGCGCATTGCAAATGGACCCAACTGAAATGACTGGATTGCACGAGGAAGAAAAATGGTATGAGGCGGCGCGTCTTTTGCCTTCAGGCCCCGCCCGTCAGGCCTTTTTGGATCAGGTCTGCGCGGGTGACGCTGCCATGCGGGCCCGATTGGAGTCGCTGCTGGGAAGCGGCGAGGTCGCCGACCGGTTTTTCCAAACCGGCGCCAAAGTCAACAGCCAAGTGGTCCAGCAATTGACCTCCACCGATCCAGAGGCGAAAGCCATGCTCCTCTCCAAACCTGGCGCGGATGAGGAAATCGGCCGTCGGATTGGCGCCTACAAACTCCTTCAACGCCTGGGTGAAGGTGGATGCGGCATCGTTTACATGGCCGAGCAGGAAATGCCCATCCGAAGATTTGTAGCCTTGAAAATAATCAAGTTGGGAATGGACACCAAAAGTGTCATAGCCCGCTTTGAGGCGGAAAGACAAGCCCTGGCCCTGATGGATCACATAAACATAGCCAAGGTCCTGGATGCCGGGGCAACTGACACTGGACGCCCATTTTTTGTCATGGAGCTTGTTCGCGGAATAAAAATCACCGATTACTGCAATCAAAACAGTCTTGATACCCGCCAGCGCCTCGATTTATTCATTCAAATTTGCCAAGCCATCCAGCACGCCCATCAGAAAGGCATCATTCACAGGGATATCAAACCGTCAAATATACTCGTCACCCTGTATGATGGCGTCGGTGTGCCCAAAGTCATTGATTTCGGGATTGCCAAAGCCACGGAACTGCGACTGACCGACCACACCCTCTTCACCGCTTATGAGCAAATGATAGGCACGCCGGCTTACATGAGTCCCGAACAGGCCGAGATGAGTGGTTTGGATGTGGATACCCGCAGTGATATTTACAGCCTCGGAGTTTTGCTCTATGAACTGCTCACCGGCAAAACACCTTTCGATCCTCAAAAGCTTGTCCAGGGAGGTTTGGATGAAATGCGGCGAACTTTGCGTGAAAAGGATCCTCCACGTCCATCGGCAATGGTCACCACCTTGCAAGGGGAGGAACAGCGCTCGGTCACCCGGCAGCGCCAGGTGGAATTACCCAAATTAGTGAGTCTTTTGAGCGGCGACCTGGACTGGATCGTCATGAAGGCTCTTGAGAAGGACCGCCGTCGTCGTTACGAAATGGTCAATGGCCTGGCCCTTGATGTCAGGCATTACCTCAACAACGAGCCTATTACTGCCAGGCCGCCCAGCCGTCTCTATCGTTTTCAAAAGCTGGTTCGTCGGAACAAGGTGGTCTTTGCCGCAGGCACAGCCGTGATGATTGCGCTGCTTGCGGGTTTGGGAACCTCCACATTCCTTTTCCTCAAGGAACGGCAGGAAAAAGAACGCGCCGTGGCCGCTGAACAAAGAGAGTTTGACTTGAGGCGACAGGCGGAATTGAGAGAGACCATTACCAAGATGACCCTTCTTGTAAGCCGGGAAAAGTATCGGGAAGCAAACGAGTTGCTCAATTCGGTATCCTTTATCCAGCCTTCCTTGGAGGGAGCTGCTGTCCTGAGGTCTCTCGGGGAATGGCATGCCTGTGCTGGCCGATGGGCGCCGGCTGCGGATTGCTTTTGCCAGCTTTTAAACGTGGATCAATTGGATGGCTGGGACGTGGAAACTCTTGATTGCCTCGAATGTGGCGCCGTCCTGGCTGAAATGGGTGATTCCACCCGATATAACCAGTTCCGATTGGAGGCCATCAAGCGGTTGGGCGATCCCTCATCCCCTGCCACGGACCGGATTGTCAAAATCAGCCTCCTGATGCCTGCGGATGCAAGTCTGTTTGAAGCCCTCAAACCACTCGCTGATGTCACTCTCCAACAGTTTAAATCAGCCATCACCAATTCGCAGGATGGTGATTTCCGCGCTTCCTGGCAGTGCATCTCACTGGCTTTGATGGATTACCGCCAGGGCAAATACCAGCAGGCATCCACATGGTGTCAACGTTGCCTGGCTTACCCCGAGTTCAATGCGCCCCGTGCCGCCACGGCCCATGTCATTCTGGCAATGGCCAGTTGGAAAATGCATGATTTTTCCGTGGCCGATTCGGAGTATAGGCTGGGTCGGTCTGCCATAGAGGCCAAATTCACTGCGGGAATGGATCGTGGTGGCGCCATCAATGGCTTTTGGTTCGACTGGCTTTTTGCCAGGGTTCTGATGCAGGAAGCCCAAGGTCTTTTCGATCCTGCCCAATAAGGCGTGTCCAATATGGCGGGGTAAGGCGGGATTTGATACTTCAACCCGAAAAGCGAAATTCAAAAGGCCAATCTGCGCCAATCTACTGGGCGCAAACACGTTGGAAAAATCTCACCAGACCGCTTCGGGTATGGTTTCGATTTTTCCGAAGAGTTTCCGCTCCCGCATCTTGCCGCATCTTGGACTTTTCAATTTCACTTTTCGGGTTCAAATTTCTTTGTCGGGTTTTTCCATGCTGCGGCGCATGTAAGGGGTGAAGCCCATCATCCCTTGATACGCCATGCTGTCAAAAAATTCATTAAAACGCTTTAAGGCCTTCACCCTCATTGAGTTGCTGGTGGTCATTGCAATCATTGCCATCCTTGCCGCCATGTTGCTGCCAGCCTTGGCCAAGGCCAAGGAACGGGGCCGCCGGGCCGTTTGCACCAGTAACCTGCGGCAGCAGGGCATCTCCCTGCAAATTTACAGCGGCGATAACCATAACCTTTACCCCGATTTGCGTTATGCCCCCTATACCAGCACGCCGCCCACTGCATTTGGCCTGTGGCCTTGGGACATTTCCACGGCCTTCACCACCATGATGTTTGATAACGGTGGTTCCCAAAATATTTTTTACTGCCCATCCAATCCCGATTTCAATAGTTCCAACACCTGGTATTTCAACCTCAATTTTAGAATCCTCGGCTACGTTTATCTCCTTCCCGGCGCGGGCATGAATTCTGGTGGAAAATCCGAGGCGCCATTCTGGGAAACCAATTCCTTGGGAAGTCCAGTGCAGCCACCGTCCACATCCTCCCTGGTCGTGGATGTGGTGGTCAGGGACAGTGGCACGGGCAGTTACAGTAAAATCTCGGTGGGGGGCCTGCCTCCCAGCATCGTCCAGCGCACCAGCCATCTGGATGGAGCGCTTCCGGCGGGTTCCAATGAACTGTTTGAGGACACTCACGTGGAATGGCGCAAGTTCAGCGTCATGTACAATAACGGACGACCCCAGAATTACTTCGGCAACGATCCTGTGTTCATCTTCTAAACCTGATTTGACTCGTTTGAAAAACATAACCACCCTATGAAAACAACCATTAAAAACTATGCAGCAGTTGCGGCCCTTGCGGCTGTTTCCAGCCTTTTGGCTGAGGCCCAGGATTCGCACTGGGACGGAACGGTTGGAAACAAACTCTGGAATGTAGCCACCAATTGGAATCCTGCGGGAATTCCCCCATCCGGAAACCCGGTCACGACCTATCAAGGCAATGTCTGGCTGGATCCTTCGCCCGTGGACGGTGACAATGTGATCACCATCCCCGCTGCGGATGTTGAAACACCTGGGGTGGGAAACACCAATGAGGTTTACAATACCATCTTCGGTCCGGAATTCGGTTGCAGCCTCAATGTTTACGGGTCACTAAAGTATGATTGGACCATGGCTCCTTACCAGCCGGATCCGACCCCGGGTGTGCGCAGCCTGATTAACATTCGCGATAATGGCAGTATCAGCACGACGGGCGCCTCGTTGAATCTTGGGTCTGGATGGTGGCCGGTTTGCGAAGGAACCTATTGCACCATGAACCTTTACAGCAATGCCGTTTTTCAAAGCCTAGGCGGGGCAGGGCTCTGGTCCGGTGGACATATCAATATTTACGACCAGTCCCTGGTGCTCATCAATGGTTATGTCAATCTCGACAACGGCCAGGCCAACAATGACGGCACCACCGACTTCGTCCTGGGCGGAGGCACTTTGAAGCTCCCGGAAAACATGATCAATGTTTCCATCAACTCCGGGACTGTTTCCAACTGGGTGGCGCGGGGCATCCTGCGCGTGTATGGCAAGGGCTTTGATACCAATGACATGGTCGTAAGTGATAATGGAACCAATACCATTGTTGCAGGGGTTCCCCTTGGAGGATCCTTGCAACGGGTTTATTTTCAACCCTTGCCGCGTTCGAATGTGACCGTGGGCACCTTCCAACAGGCTGTGCTGGTGGGTGACTATCCATCGGTCTCGGGTGTGCTTCTGAGTTCCTCGGAGCCAGGCATCAGCCCAACCAGTTTTCCCGCGCCAACTTATTCATCAAGCAATCCCAATGTGGCCACCATCAATAACGCTGGTATAGTCACGGCTTTGGCTCCAGGTTCGACAACCCTTTCAGCCGTCGTCGGGACGTTCTCCAGCACCAATTCTGTTTCCCTCACCGTCCAGCCAGTCCTGCCCAACCTGATTCATCGCTACAGTTTCAAGGACGCCGCTGGCAGCACAACCGCTTCAGATTCCGTGGGTGGCTCCGCCTGGAACGCAACCCTGGCAGGCGATGCGGCTCTTTCAGGCACCAACCTGCTTTTGAGCGGCAACGTGGGATCCTCTGCATCCCTTCCAGCCGGAATTCTCTCAGGCCTGGATGATGTCACCATCGAAGCCTGGGTCACCTTCCCGGGAGTCATTAACACCAACGCCGACTTATTTGCCTTCGGGCGCACCGATGAAACTCCCTTTGACCCCAATATCGGGGCCGGCATGAACTATATCTCTTTCAGCCCAAAAAGCGGCACAACCATGCAGGCCAATTTTGCCCAGGGCCTGCCGGGTAATACGGGAGAACGCGACGCTGTCGCAGCCGGGGTTTTGGATAATCAAACCAACGTCCATGTCGTCGTGGTTTACCATCCACTGGCTGGTTATGAGGCGTTTTACATCAACGGGGTTTTGAAAGCCTCTGTCACCATGTTCAATAACATGATTGATCCCGTGGCTTTCGGCGGCCCCACTTACACCAATCACAGCATCCTGGCCTTTGAGATGACACGCGATCCATTGGCGGATGGATTGGGATCAGATCCCCAAAATTATATCGGTCGTTCCGTTTACGATCCCACTGCCTACACGGGCACGGTCCTGAATCCGGGACTTCTGGCGCAGGTCAATGAATTCCGCATTTATAGCACCCCCCTGACCCCCAGCCAGATTGCGGCGGATTATGCCCTCGGGCCCGGCCAGATGCTGGGAACCAACGTTCATGTATCCCTGAATGCCAGCATTTCAAATGGCAATACCATGCTTAAATGGCCCACGACCTCCGCGCTGGTCACCCTCATGTCCAGTCCTGTCCTGGGGGCTGGAGCAGTGTGGACCCCGGTCAACCTCCCCTTGGGTAATGATGGAAACGGGCATTTTCAGGTCTCCGTTCCGTTGGGTTCCGGGGCGCGGTATTTCCGTTTGCAACAATGATCCTTATTGAAAGATCACGGCGGGGGTGCTTCATGGCACCTCCGCCTTTTGTGCCGGTTGTGGCGCCAAAAAAAGCGATTCAAATGGAGTTTTGTGGTAGTTTGTTAACCTGATGTGCTTCCGAAAAGACTGGAACTCCACATGAATTTGAAATGCATGAGTTTTTTAAAAAACGCCGGATCCGCCACCTTGTTTGGGGCTTTTCTCCTGGCGGGGGTGAAAATCCACGCCACCGATTACAATTGGACCGGTATGGCCGGTGACGGGATATGGTCCAGCACAGCCAATTGGGACAACGGAGTTCCACCCTTGATGGCCGATGGTGTGTATCTCAACCCCAGCAATAACAGCCCGTTCATCACCATTAACGCGGGTGAGGTGGAGTGGCCGGGTTATGCCCATGCCACCAATGGAGATCATTCCTCGGGAACCTACGGGATGATTTACGGTCCTGAGTGGGGTGCGGACTTGAATGTGTATGGCGCTTTGCATTATGACTGGTACCTGGCTCCGGTTCAATCCAACCCGTCCAACCCCAGTATCATCAATCTTTATGGGGACGCGGTTCTGACCGGGGAAGGCATTGGTTTGGGGGACAATTGGTGGTATTGGGGTGGTCCATATGTGGTGATGAATTTATACGACCATGCCACTGCTGGGATCAACTGGCTCTACTGGGGTGGGTCGCTGAACCTATATGATCAATCCGTATTCAGCGTCACCAATGGGGTGACCACGGACACCTCCGGCCTGGTTTCAGACGCCACCCGCATGATCAATCTGGCTGGTGGCACGCTGGTCTTGCCTCTTTCATTCAGCGGTAATGTCAGCAATTGGATATCGCGTGGCATACTGGCTGCCTTCGGCACAACCAATCAGCCTTCCCTGTTTGCCATTTCAGATTCCAATCCGGAGTACCCCGGGCGCACCGTGGTGACTGCCATTCCACAGCCCACCCCTCCCAACCTGATGTTGCCATTATACGGCGATTATTATTTACACGACCCTGGGACAATGATTCGGGATGGAACCAATTATTACCTGTTTGGCGATGGCCAGGGTATTTCTGGCATCACTTCTTTTGACCTGCGCAATTGGAAAGCCACCCCGCCTGTCTTTCCTAATGGTCCCCCCTCGTGGACCACCAATAACATTAAGGGTTTTGGCGGGTATTTCTGGGCTCCTGACAATGTCTTTTTTGGGGGGCAATACCACATGTATTATGCCTGTTCCATCTGGGGAACCATTAATTCAGCCATTGGAGAAGTCACCACTCCCTCGCTGAATAATCCCGTCTGGACCGATCACGGCAAGGTGATCGAATCCAACTACCCATCCACCACCAACACCGATCTGACGGCCTTCAACTGCATTGACCCCAGCATCCTTCTGGATACCAACGGCACCGTCTGGATGTCTTTTGGGTCTTATTCAGATGGCATTCTTATCATGCAATTGGACCCCGTCACGGGAATGCGCATCGCGCCGAATTCCCCCATTTACAGGGTCTCCAACAATGGCCCTGTTTTTTTTAGCAACACCGAGGAGGGGTCTTACCTTTATCAACATGACGGGTACTATTACCTTTTTATGAATTGGGGCGGATGTTGTGCGGGTGTGGACAGCACTTATAACATCCGCGTGGGGCGCAGCCCGGTTGTCTCCGGCCCCTATTTTGACCGGTCTGGAATCAACCTGACGAATGGCGGTGGGACAAAGCTTCTGGAGAGCACCGCGCGCTTCATCGGTCCAGGTCAGGCTGCAATCATGAATGACCAGGGGACCAATTGGTTCACTTTTCATTACTACGATGGCAACAACAACGGCGCTGCCACGGTGGGGATCATGCGCCTTTATTGGGGGGCGGATGGCTGGCCGGTGTTGACCAATGACTGGAGCGCTTTCTACCCGCTGAATCGGGACGCCCATGAGCAAATGGGCCTTTATGACGGCACCCTCCAGGGAGGCGCCCTGATCACCAATGAACCGGCCCGGGGTGGCGTGGCCAGCTTGTCTGGCGCGGGTCAATACATCCAGTTGGCCGACCCCGTTGCCAATTGCAGCACCATCGCCGGCTGGGTGAAGTGGAACGGCGGTCCCGCCTGGCAGCGCATTTTTGATTTTGGCAACAGCACCAGCAATTATTTTTTCCTCACCCCGGAATCAGGTGGTGGGAATCTGCGCTTTGCCATCACCACCAATGGGCCATCCGGCGAGGAGCAGATCAACGCCAGCCAGGCGCTGCCATCCAATGTCTGGTGCCATGTGGCCGTGGTTTTGAACGGATCAAGCGGTGTGTTATATTTAAACGGCATCCCCCTGGCAACCAATCTGAACCTCCTTATCCGTCCATGGCAAATCCTTGCCAAAAACAATTACCTGGGCCGCAGCGAATTTCCATCGGACCCCTATTTCGAAGGTGAATTAGGCTCGTTTCGGGTTTTTGGCCGCGCCTTGTCGGGAGCGGAAATACTCAGCCTGGCTTACGCCCCGCCGGAGCTTGCCCATCGCTACAGCTTTTCCGGTGATGCGCGGGATTCCATTGGCATGGCGCATGGCAGCCTCGCGGGCCAGGCTGCGATCACCAATTCCGCGCTGGTTTTAAACGGGGCACCTGGTGGTTTCCTGAATCTTCCGGGCGGTTTGATATCGGGTTGTTCCTCTGCTTCAATCGAATTTTGGGCCACCTTGGGTGTCAACGGGGATTGGGCGCGTGTTTTCGATTTTGGCAATATCAATGGAAATTCCGGCCAGGATTTTCTTTTTTATACACCCCACACTCCTTCAAACGGTCAGAACCTGGGCATGGCCTCCTCCTCCACGGTGAATCTCAGCCCGCCGGGAGTCCTGGATTCGCAGCGCATCCATGTTGTTTGCATCGTGGATCCGCCCGGTAATATCTGCCAGGTTTATACCAATGGAATTCTTGAAGCCACCTATTCAGGCGCTGTGCCTCCGCTTTCCTCTGTCAGCACCGCATGGTCATTTCTGGGGCGGTCCTTGTTTGCCTCGGATGCCTGGTTGAATGGTTCCATTGATGAATTCAGAGTTTATGATGGTCACCTGACGCCTGCGGAAATTCGTGCCAATGACCAGGCTGGGCCGGATGCCTTGGCGCTGCCGGTCGAGGCCAGTCTCTCTTCCGCTCCCTCCGCACTCACGCTCTCCTGGCCGTCCTGGGCATTGGGTTATTTCCCCCAATCCGCCATCAATCTCACTGCGGGCGCGTGGTCTCCCCTGGGGCAGGCCGCCAATCTGTCCAACAACCAATGGTGGCTGCCTCTGGCGCCAACAAATTCTTGCACCTTCTACAGGTTGCAGCGATGATCTCCCCTCTAAAATCATGAATCGGATTCTTGCCTTTCCACGGAAAAGGAACATGGCTCTCGCGGTATTGCTGTTGCTCGGAGCGGCTTGGGCAAATCTTCCTGCCCCAGCCGCAGACGTGGCCATTTCCATTCAGGCCAACAGCCCCGGTGCTTCCATCAACCCGGCCATGTGGGGCGTGTTTTTTGAAGACATTAATTTTGGCGCTGATGGCGGGCTTTATGCGGAAATGGTCAAAAACCGGGGATTTGAATTTCCAGATTCAATGATGGGTTGGACCCTGATTAGTCCATCGCTGGCCCACGGAAGTCTGGAGGTGAGGACAAATGCCCCGTTCGATCCCAATAACTCCCACTATGTTCGCCTGCAATCCCAAGGCACTGCCCCATTCGGCCTTTCGAACGAAGGTTTCCGCGGCATGGGCGTGCGCAAAGGCGCTGCTTATGACTTTTCAGCACGGTTTAGGCCGGTTTCAGGTGTTCCGGATGTTTCCATTCAAATCTACGGCGGAGATGGGGCGCTTCTGGATTCAGTCAAAATCACCCCCACAGGGACGGGTTGGCAAAAATACACCGCCGTGCTTCATCCCAATGACACCGATGGTGACGCGCGGCTGGCTGTCCTGGTGCTCAACCGTGCCTCGGTGGATGTGGATTTTGTCTCTCTCTTTCCCGAGGACACATGGAAACACCGGCCCGGAGGATTGCGCGCGGACATGGTGCAGGCGCTGGCCGATCTGCATCCCGGTTTCATGCGTTTCCCTGGTGGGTGCATTGTGGAGGGCAGTGTGCTGACGCGCAGGTACCAGTGGAAAAACACCATTGGCCCGATCGAGGACCGCCATGTGCTCATCAACCGGTGGAATTACGAATTCCTTCACCGGCCTACTCCGGATTATTTTCAATCCTTCGGCCTCGGTTTTTTTGAATATTTCCAATTATGCGAGGATATAGGCGCCCAGCCTCTCCCTGTTTTGAATTGCGGCATGGCTTGCCAGTTCAATTCCGGCGAACTATGTCCCATGGACCAGTTGCAGCCTTATGTGCAGGACGCCATGGACTTGATTGAATTTGCCAATGGCCCGGTCACCTCGCCTTGGGGCGCCCGGCGTGCCGCCCTTGGCCATCCCCAGCCTTTCAACATGCGTCTCCTGGGCGTAGGCAATGAACAATGGGGACCCCAATACATGGAACGCTATGAAAAGTTCGCTGCCGCCATCAAGGCGAGTCATCCGGAAATCCAGCTCGTTGCTGCCGCCGGACCTGAACCTGCCGACCAACGTTTCACCTATGCCTGGTCCAAATTGCGGGCCCTTCATGCCGATATCATTGATGAACATTGTTACAGCAATCCCCAGTGGTTTTTCGATAATACCGGCAGGTATGATCATTACGACCGGAACGGACCCAAGGTTTTCATGGGCGAATATGCGGCCCAAAGCGTGGGGGTTGTCAGCGTCAAAAACCACAACACCCTGGAATGCGCCCTTTCCGAGGCGGCCTACATGCTTGGCATGGAGAGGAATGCGGATGTGGTGCGCATGGCTTCCTATGCTCCATTGTTTGCCAACACCAAAGCCTGGCAGTGGACGCCTGATTTGATCTGGGTGGATAGTTTGCGGGTTTGTCGCACTCCGGATTACTACGTTCAACAATTTTTCAGTTGCAATCGGGGAGACAACGTGTTGCCCACATCCGTGACGGGTCTGGAGCAGTTGGACCCGCTCTACGCCAGCGCCGTGAAGGATTCAGCCTCGGGGGAAATCATTCTCAAGGTCGTCAATCCAGAGTCCAAACCCCAACCGGTTCATCTTCATCTTGATGGAGTGTCCCGAATTCAGCCTCAAGCCAGCGAAATCTGCCTTTCCAGCGGCGATTTGCAGGGCTACAACACGGTGGACCATCCACGGGCCGTTGTCCCCATTTCTTCCGTTGTGAATCTTCCAACCCCACAGTGTGACTTTACATTCCCCCCACAGTCTTTCACTGTTCTAAGAATCAAACCTGAATAGCAAGGGGTTCACCCCGCGACATTCCGAGGTCCCGGGGTTCAGTTTGTGTGGACACTGTGGCCGTTCCCTCGTCCCGGCAAAATGGCTTATGGATTCCCGGAATGTCTTTGGCACGGATTCTGAGATTCAACCACCTCGTTCCCATGCTGGGCCGGTGGCTTCTTTGGCATGAAAAATTGGCTGGGTGGGACAATCTCTTCTTCGAACCTTTACCGCAGGGATTAAATGGCTAAACTGGTGCGCACATTGATTCTCAGGACTTACAGCTTGAGTTTGATTTGCGTGACTGTGCTGGCCGCCCTAAGTTGCAGGGGGGGGAATTCCGGTTTGGAGCCCGCCCCAACGGTCGGTGCCATGCGCATTTGGCGCTCCAGCGAGGGTTTGCCATCGGATTCCGTAACTGCCGTATTGCAGACGGACGATGGTTTCCTGTGGGTGGGGACCAGCGCAGGTTTGGCGCGTTTTGACGGGGTGAAATTCACCCCCCTGGCGCTTGAATCCTTGAACGGCAATAATCTGGTTTCTGTCTCCGCTCTTTGCCAGGATGCGCATGGTGCCTTGTGGATTGGTTCAACGGGGGATGGCCTGTTCGAATTCAAGAACGGGCAAATGCTTCATTTTACCTCCTCCAAAGGCTTGCTGGATGAAGCCGTGAATAGCCTGGCCGCAGATAAGGCAGGCAATGTTTGGATCGGAACCCGGTCTGGCTTGAACCTTTGGACGGGCCAGGCCATGAAATCTTTCACCACCCAAAACGGGTTGCCGGATAAATTCGTGGCCGGCGTCAACGTGGCCCGCTCTGGAACGGTTTGGATCACCACCAAGGCAGGCATGGGAACCTTCACCGGAGGGCATGTCACCCCCTATGCCTTGCAAACCGAGAGCCAGGGCCGCAGCCCGGAATATTTGGGAGCGTACGAGGATCGCCGTGGCAACCTCTGGGCCTTTGGCGATACCTACCTGATCAACCTCGCGGAAGGAAAACGGTTCAATTATTTCCGAAGCTCCGAATCTGCCTCGGTCCGTATCTGGAGCTTGTGCGAGGGACGCGACGGACGTTTGTGGATAGGCACCAGCGGACGGGGATTATTTTGTTTTGAGGACAACCATTTCCAGCCTGTGATTCTGGGTGAAAACCGTTGGTCTTATGATGTGCGGGCCATTTGCGAGGACCGCGACGGGGATTTGTGGTTGGGCACATCCGGCGGCGGGTTGGCCCAGTTGCGTCCGCAGTCCATGCATCTGCTCCGGGTGGGGTTGGGCCTCCCATCCAGCCCGGCCACTGCCCTGGCAGCCGGACCCTCCGGACGCATTTACGCCGGTTTCCTCCGTCAGGGTTTGTTTGTCAATCAGGCAGGACGGTTCGAGCGTATTGCTGAAGACTCATCCCTCTCTGTTCAAAATTTCATTTCTGCGCTGGCCATTGCCACCAATGGAACTGTCTGGGCAGGCACTTTGGGCAATGGTTTGTTCGAGGTCCAGGATGGCAGCGAGGCGCACTGGACCACAGGCGATGGCTTGGAAAACCTGGATGTGCTGGCCTTGTTTCAGGATGACCAAAACGCACTATGGATTAGCTCCTCCTCGGGGGCCTTGGAACGATATCAGGGCGAAGCACCGCAGCGGATGAGCCTGCCGCAGGTTGTTTCAGGGGAAGCCATCACCGCATTTAGTCCTTCACGCCTTGGCGGTTGGTGGGCAGGCACCCAGGGAGGCAGCCTGTTGCTATGGCGGAATGGCTCCTTTTCAGAGAGCCATACCTGCGTGGGCCTCGTCCATGGCCCGGTTTTGGCCTTGGATGAGGATGCGCAAAACAGACTGTGGGTGGGCGTTGATGGTGGCGGATTGTATTGCCATACCCAGGGCGAAACATGGTCTTGGACCACCAACAGCGGTCTTCCCGGCATGGTTCTTTCCGGGGTGAAAGTGGATGAGCAAGGCAACCTTTGGTTGGTGACCGAAACGGGGGTTTACCGGGTGGCAAAAGAAGTGGTGGATCAGGCCTTGTCCGACCCCCAGGTTCCCTTGTCCTGCCGCCAGGTTTCCGAGGCTAAAACTTTTCCAGTCCCAGGAGCGCCGGCTTGTGGTTCGCATGTCGTCACAGACGCCAATGGCTCCATTTGGTTTGCCACATCAGAGGGGCTTTTGACCGTGGACCCCAGGCAGGTGAACCCCATGCCGCCGCCCTTGCGGGTGGATTTGGAGAGCGTTTCGGTGAATGGAGCCTTGCCGACCATTCTGCTGGGAGGAGCTTTGTGGTCGGCTTCCAAGCCGGAATCCCGGATTTATCACGCCCCGGTGGGGGTGCAATCCGTGGAATTCAAATTCACCGCCCTTGATTTTTCAGCCCCTGAAACAGTGCGTTTTCGCCATTGCCTGGTGGGGTTGGAATCCCAGTGGGTGAATGATGGTGCAAACCGGTCGGTGCGATACGGTCCCCTAAGCCATGGCCGGTATCAGTTTCGTGTGGAGGCGCGGAACCTGGGAGGACCCTGGGAGGAGGCGGCGGGGCCTTTCATTTTCATCGTTCCCACCCCGCTTTATCTCCAGACCTGGGCCTTGGTTCTCTACCTCGTTTTTGCCGTGGCTCTGGTCACGGGAATCGTTCGGATCGTCTCCCACCGGCGCTTGAAGCTGGCGTTGGCCCGCTTGGAGCAGCAGCAATCCCTTGAGAGGGAGCGCATGCGCATTGCCCGGGATATGCACGATGAAATGGGGTCCAAACTAACCAAGATTTCATTCCTGAGCGAGCATGCCCAGGTGGCGGCGGATGCCGATGGACCGATGGTTTCCCAAATGCAGGCCATTGCACAAACCTCACGCGAGTTGCTGCAAACCATGGATGAAATTGTCTGGGTGGTCAACCCGCGCAACGATTCCCTGGAAAACCTGGTGTCCTACCTCAGCCATTATGCCACCGAATATTTCCAGAATACCCCCGTGGAATGTGACCTGCGGCTGGCCCATGACTTTCCCAATCACCCTCTTTCCTCCGAGGTCCGGCATAATGTTTTCCTGACTTTTGAGGAAGCCTTGAATAATGTGCTGAAACATTCCGGCGCCAGCAGGGTGCAACTGGAGATGGCCATGCGCGACTCCTCTTTCCATATTCGGATTTCGGATAATGGCAGCGGGTTTGATGTGAATGAAGCCGGGGCGCAATCCCCTCCAGCCTCAGCCCGGCGCAGCGGCAATGGACTGGCCAACATGCGGGCGCGGCTCGCAGACATTGGCGGGGAATGCCTTGTGAAAAGCCGGCCGGGACAGGGTGCCGAGATACTCCTGGCCATCCCACTGCGCTTTCCCAAACGTAAAACATCATGAACAAACGTATCACCGTTTCCATTGTGGATGACGAAGCCGACCTGCGGGAACATATTGCCGGCTATTTGGCAGCCGCAGGCAACATCCAGTGTCTCAGCGCCTATGCCAACGCCAGGGACGCCCTCGCCCACCTTCCCAAAGACCTGCCAGATGTGATCCTGATGGACATCAACCTGGGTGAAATGGATGGGATCGAGTGTGTGCGCCGCCTCACCGCCGTCATGCCGGAGGCAAGGGTGCTCATGCTCACGGTGTTTGAGGATTCAGAGCAAATTTTCCGCGCGCTCGCCGCCGGGGCCAGCGGGTACCTGCTCAAGCGGGTATCCCCCAAAAAACTCCTGGAAGCCATCGAGGAAGTCGTGGCAGGTGGCTCTCCCATGTCCGCTCCCATCGCACGCAAGGTCGTGCAATCCTTCAAGGCCGCCCCTGCCAAGGGCGATGAAACCCTGGACCTCTCCGAACGCGAGCGCGCCGTCCTGGATGCCCTCGCGGAGGGCCTTGCCTACAAACAGATAGCCGACCATCTCAATATCAGCATTCATACTGTTCGCAATTATATCCGCCGCATCTATGAAAAATTGCATGTGCGCTCCCGCACCGAGGCGGTGGCCAAATTCCTGCGAAAATGAAGCGGATACACCTTTGTCCCAAACCAGCTTTTCGGGCCGCCTTGTGGGCCGCCGCCCAGGCCGCCCTTTTGACCACCCTTTTCATGGCCCCTCCGGTTTTGGCCAGTGAGCCGATGGATTGGCGCCCCCGTCCTGCTCCGCTCGCCACCCGATGGGCCAGCCAGGTGACACCGGACCATGTCCTTCAGGAATACCCGCGCCCTCAAATGGTCCGTAAGGATTGGATGAACCTTAACGGTCTCTGGGATTACTCCATCACTCCAGATTCCCAATCCACCCTGCCGGATTTTGCCGGGCGCATTCTGGTGCCATTTCCCGTTGAATCCTCGCTCTCAGGCGTCATGAAACCTTTCGATGAGCACAGCAAGTTATGGTATCGAAGAAGTTTTGAGATACCCTCCTCCTGGCGCGGACGCCGCGTGCGACTGCATTTCGGGGCGGTGGATTGGCGCTGCCATGTCTGGGTCAATGGTTGTGACATGGGCTGGCATCAGGGAGGCTATGATCCCTTCACCATGGATATCTCCGATGCCCTCCTCTGGAAGGGGCCGGAGCAGGTCGTGGTATGTGTCACAGACCCCACCGAGGGGGATCAGCCCCGTGGAAAGCAATCCCGAAAACCGGAGGGTATTTTTTACACCGCCTCCTCGGGAATCTGGCAGACGGTGTGGCTGGAGCCTGTTCCGCTGACTTGCATTGATTCTCTGCATTTGATCCCGGACCTGGATGGACAGCAACTTGAGGCTTGTGTGAACGCCAGCCGTTTGTCCCCGGGCATCTCCGTCAACCTGGCGGCCCTGGCTGATAAGGTGCAGGTGGGCAGCGTGACCGGTCCCGCAGGAACCAATTTGTACCTTCATCTTTCCCGTCTCCTGCCATGGTCGCCACAACACCCCTTCCTTTACGACCTGAAGGTCACCTTGCTGGACCATGGCAAACCTGTGGATGAAGTGTCGGGTTACTTTGGCATGCGCAAGATTTCACTTCAGCGGAGCGAGGATGATTTTATGGAAATGAACCTCAACAACCACCCCTTGTTTGAGGTGGGCGTTTTGGACCAGGGTTTCTGGCCGGACGGTATTTATACCGCTCCCACGGATGAGGCCTTGCGCTCAGACCTGGAATTCCTCAAGCGGGCCGGCTTCAACCTGATTCGAAAGCACGTCAAGGTTGAGCCGGACCGTTGGTATTATTGGTGCGATCGCCTGGGTCTTTTGGTCTGGCAGGACATGCCCAGCGGAAACAATGCCACACCGGCAGGCCGCCTTGACTTTGAATCCGAACTCGGGCGCATGGTCAATGGCCTCGGCAATCATCCCAGCATCATTCAATGGGTTTTGTTTAATGAAGGTTGGGGGCAGTACGACACCGCCGAACTCGCCGCTTGGGTGCAGCAGATGGACCCGTCCCGACTGGTGGATGATGCCAGCGGATGGACGGATATGCATGCGGGAAATGTCATTGATATGCACAATTATCCCGGGCCAAACATACCGCCGGTCGAATCCGGGCGCGCCGCCGTGCTGGGAGAAACCGGAGGGTTGGGCTTGGTGGTGCCAGGTCATGTGTGGGCGCCATCCTCTTCCTGGGGCTATGTCATGATGACCAGTCCCGCAGACCTGGCCACTCATTACACCGAGTCCATGCGGGAAATATGGCGCCTCCACAACCTGCGCGGCTTGAGCGCCGCCATCTACACCCAGGCCACCGATGTGGAATCCGAATGCAATGGCCTGATGACTTATGACCGGGCTGTTTGCAAAGTGGATCCATCCATACTGGCCGCGGCCAATGAGGGCGGAGCGCTCCATCCACCGCAAAAAATAATCCTGGCTGACGCCATTTTCGGCAGGTCTGTTTGGAAATACACCGTGGACAAGCCCGCGAAAGGCTGGTACCTCCCCGCTTTTAAAGATGACTCATGGATGGAAGGCATGTCAGGTTTTGGCAGTCCAGGCACCCCAGGCATTTTCATTAACGCAAACTGGTCCACGTCTGATATCTGGCTCCGCCGCAATTTCAACCTGTCCGCAGCAGATGTTTCCACCCTGAAACTCCAGGTGTTTCACGATGAAGACGTGGAAATATATCTGGACGGACATCTTGCCCTCCAGGAGGCGGGTTTTATCACCGATTACAACCTCTATGACATTCCGGCTGAAGTCAAAAAACTCCTTCATCCGGGAGAAAACACCATTGCCGTGCATTGTCACCAAACCACCGGAGGGCAGGGGATTGATGTGGGATTGCTCGTGCCAGGGCCCGAAGCCAGCCAGCCAGCCCCACACTGAACTCGAAAATCGAAATGAAAAGAGTCAGGATGCGGCACGATGTTGGGGCGGAAACTCTTTGGAAACTTCGAAACCATACCCGAAGCGGTCTGGTGAGATTTTTCAAAAGAGTTTGCACCCAGTAGATTGGGGCTGATTGGCCTTTTGAATTCCGTTTTTTGGGTTCAAAACTCAATGGGCCTGATCTTTTCCTGTGGCCAATCCATGCCACATGACACTTTGCCCTGATTCTCCTGATCATGATTCTCTGATGTCCCGTTTAAATTCATGCCGGTTGGGTGGTTGGGTCTTCATCCTTGGAATGGATGGATTCCGCATTCCGCTACTTTGATCATGTTTTCATTTAAAGCCTGCACACAAATTGTTATGGCCCTGGCAACCTGTTGGGTCCAGTTCTGTCTCAGCCCTGCCATCGCTCGCGCGGAGTCCCACCCCTTCTTCAACCCTGTGGCGGGCCAGGGCCAGGATCCGTGGGTGATCTGGTGGAACGGACATTACGAGTATTGCCAGTCGCGTCCCTCAGGTATTTGGGTGAATCAAGCCGACAAATTGGAGGACATAGGTCGCGACCATTGGCATTGCGTCTGGCATGCTCCATCTCAAGGCCCTGTCTCACGGCAAATTTGGGCTCCGGAACTCCATTATCTTCAGGGACATTGGTTTGTGTATTTTGCCGCTGATGATGGGGATAACGCCCGGCATCGGATGTACGTGTTGGAGGGGTCCAGCCCGGATCCTTTGCAACCTTTTGAGCTAAAGGGAAAAATCACCACGAGCGATGATCATTGGGCCATTGACGGAACGGTCTTGGAAATGCCCGGAAACAAGCTCTATTTCATCTGGGCTGGCTGGCCGGGGGATCGTGATGGAGTTCAAAACCTTTACATCGCGGCCATGCCTGATCCCTGGAGCGTCTCCGGTCCAAGGGTTTGCATTTCCACACCAGACCGCCCTTGGGAACAACGGGATTTTCCCCACATTAATGAAGGCCCTGAAACCCTCTGGCATGCAGGGCATCTCTTCATTATCTATTCAGCCAGTGGATTTTGGGATGACAACTATTGCCTGGGCCAGTTGACTTGGACGGGGGGTGACGTGATGAATCCCTCTTCATGGTCGAAAAACCCCAACCCGGTTTTTTCCCGAGCCAATGGCGTGTTGGGGCCTGGGCATTGTTCTTTTGTGCCATCGCCGGATGGTCGTGAGGAGTGGATCGTTTATCATGCTCATGTGGGCCCTGGCACAACTCGTCGGAATGTCAGAATCCAGCCTTTCGCATGGAATCCGGATGGCTCACCTGATTTCGGGCTTCCCGTTTCAACCCGCACTCCTTTGAATCCTCCATCCGGGGAATAAATCCGGCGGTTGGCTCGTGGCCACTTTATGCCACATGACAGGTTTGCAGATCATGGCTTAAAGTGGACCCATGTTCCACGAGCAGATTCTGGTTTGCCAAATAATGTTTTGACGCGCAAATCCCCTGTTTTTGGAATTGAACACCCACCATTCAACATGAAAAAACCTCAAAAGTTAAAAAATGCCAACAAACGATCCGGCTTGACGATGGCGCTCGCCGCGCTTTCAGCCGGACTCGTGTTCAGCGCAACACAAAGCCCGGCCCAAACTGCATGGATCGGCACAAATGCCGACTTCAATTATTCCACCAACTGGAATGGAACCTACATTGACGTGGGCACCTCCAGCCCCAACCCGAACTGCACGGACGATAACGGGTCCAACAGCACGGTGTTGATTCAGCCGGGTGACCCCATTTGGTATCACGGGGATACCTTGGCGGGCAATGCCAATAATACCTCCGGGGCTTATATCCAGACCGGGTCCACCAATAACACGGGGTATCCCAGCAACGGAAACTGGCTTCGAATGGGCATTGGCACGGGTAGCGTGGGTTACTACACGCTCAGCAACGGAACCGTGAACGTGGCCGGACGCACACAACTAGGTGAGAAAGGCGTTGGCTTCTTGGATGTTGAAAACGGTGTTTACAATACGGGGTATAATGGAAACCCCGGCCTGGTGGCAGGGCAGGGGGATTTCTCCGGTGCGGCGGGATCTACTGGTACGCTTGTTCTTGATGGCGGCACCATCAATAACATCGGTAACGAAACCTGGTTTGGTGAGGCTTATCCAGCTTGCATCGGCTATTTCTACATGAACGGTGGCACATTCAACGCCAACAACTGGTTTGTCTTTGGTCGCAATGGCGGCCAGGGCTACGGTGTGATGACCGCCGGAACGATTAATTTTCACGGGGGCGGCATGTTCCTGGTTGGCGGCGGCGGCGTGGGGTCGCTTGCCCAAAGTGGCGGTATTATCAACGCTTACAATCAGTATCTGGTTCCTCAGAGCAACGGCGGTGGCACCGGCACTGGCACCAACATCCTCAGCGGCACGGCGGTGCTGAATATTCATGATTGGCTGGCGGTGGGACGCAATGGCGGTTACGGGGAAATGGATATCTCCGGAAACGCCGCCGTGACCCGGGACAACGCCAGCGACAGCGGATCACACTTTACCATCGGATCGGGTGGCACTGGCGTGGTGAATCAGAATGGCGGCACCGTCACCGAATCCACCAGCGATTTATGGGTTGGCGAAAGCGCCACCGGCACTTGGAACCTCAACAGCGGCACGGCCAATCTTTTGAATGTTATCATGTCGTTTAATTCTGGAATCACGTCGTACCTGAACCTCAACGGAGGCTTGCTGGCTGTGAACTCCATCAGCTCCAGTTCTTCCGCTTCGGTCAGCACGCTGAACCTGAACGGCGGCACCCTTCGGGCCAACCTTTCCAATTCCAGTTTCATTTCCGGGCTGTTTTCCGCCTACGTGGGAGGGCCTGTCACGATTGATTCCCAAGGCTACAGCGTCACCATCCCGCAGGTTTTGCAGGATAACGGCGGCGGAAGCATCATCAAGGTCGGCAGCGGCACTTTGAATCTGACCGGTGTCAACACTTACACGGGCAGCACCACTGTAAGTGCAGGTTCTCTGGGTATCGTCACCGGCACCTCCGCAAATGGCGGTTACGGCGTGGCGGATGGGGCGTCCCTGAACGTCCAGGTGGTGGGTTCCGTCAACTCAACCGTCAACATGTCCAGTCTCACCTTGTCCAATGGATCCCCCTCCATGCTGATTGACTTGGGAAGTTTCGGCAACCCCACCACCGCCCCGGTGACGGTCAATGCCCTCAATGTGAATGGCAATCTGACCATCAACATCAATGATGAACTTCCTCAAATCGGCCAGTTTCCCTTGATCAGTTACACCACCAAGACAGGGTCCACTTATGTTTTGGGGCCTCTGCCCGTGGGTTTGGTGGCCAACCTGGTGGATGACACCGCAAATCACTCGATTGACTTGGACATCACTGCAGTCAATATACCGCACTGGGATGGTTTGGCGGGGGGCAACTGGGACGTGGGCGTGACGACCAATTGGTTGAACCTGCCCACAGGATTGCCCACTTACTTTGAACAAGGCAACCTTGTGACATTTGACGACACCGCGACGGGAACCACCAATGTCAATGTGGTGGGGAATGTCAATCCCGGCAGCACCACTTTCAACAACAACTTGCTGACCTATACCGTGAGCGGCTCCGGCAGCATTGGAGGTGCTGGCAGCCTCGTGGCGGAGGGAACCGGCTTGGTGAACCTCTACACCACCAACACTTACACCGGACCCACTCTCGTTAGCGGCGGCACTTTGAGCGTGAACAACCTCGCCAACGGCGGTTCGCCCAGCAGCATCGGCGCCTCATCCGCAAACCCCACCAACCTGGTGCTCTCGGATGCCACTCTGCGCTATACCGGGCCTGCGACACTGGCCAACCGCGGCTATTCCCTGCAAAACACCAATTGCTTGATTGATACCGAAAGCAATCTCGCCCTCAGCGGCGCGGTGTCTGTCGTCAGTGCGGCGGATTTCAGCAAATCCGGACCTGCCATGCTGACCTTCGCATCCGTGGGTGTCAATCAACTGTCTGGATCCGCAGGCTTGGGCTTCCGCACCATCGCCGGCACCACGATTTTTGATGGTTCGGCTGGCGGCCAGACCAATAACATCGGAGGCCACTTTGGAGTGGGTGGCTTGGGCGGCACCAATGCCGCAGTCATCCTGACCAATACGGTTGTGAATGTTCCCACCGGAGGGGTGGACCTGGGCCGCAGTGGCGGGGCCACCGGAACCTTGTTTGTCAACAATGGGGCGGTCTTTAACTCCACCGGCGGAAACATGGCGCTTGGTGATGGCGGCGGCGTGGCCAGCACTGGCGTGGTAAACCAGGTGGGAGGCACGGTGATATCCACAGGCCAGATTTTTGTGGGCCAAAACACCAATGGGGTGGGCGTTTACAACCTCAGCGGCGGCACCTTCGAGGTCTTCAACTGGCTGGCTGTGGGCCGGGACGAAGGCACCGGTACATTCAATTTGACCGGCGGCGTGCTCTATGACGGCGGCGGAGGCGGTGGAAACATAGATATTGGCACCTCAGCCGGAATTGGCGGGGTGACCGGATATGGCGTGCTCAACCAGACTGGTGGTGTGATCACCAACACCGCCAGCCAGACCTGGCTGGGCGAAGGCACCACAGGCGAACCCGCCACGGGCATTTGGAACATCTCCGGGGGCAGCGCCTACTTGGGTGAGTTGCACGTGGGTGTGGGCGGCAATGGCACCAATGTCGTGAACCTGGATGGCTCCGGACTTATCAACTGCGCAGGGTTCATGGGCCTCTCCTTGAATTCCACCAGCGTCACCGGCATCGTCAACCTGGGCAGCGTCACGCAGCCGGGTGGAACTTTGGTGGTCAATAATGACATGACCGTGGGCGATCAGGGCAACGGGGTTTTGAACCTGGTCGCCAACGGGGGCGGCCAAGCCACCGTCACCGGCACGCTGTATCTCTCCCGCAGCAGCGCCACCGCTTATGGCATTGTAAACTTGAATACCGGGGCGGTCCTCAATGTGAGCTATGTCAACAACGGCTGGGGCTTTGGTGTCACCCATACCAACAATGCCAATCCCAATGCGTTCAACTTCAACGGCGGCACCCTCAAGGCTCATGTGGGGTCTCCCTACTTCATGCAGCCTTACGTCAATGCTCAGGTTCAGGCGGGTGGCGCCATTATTGACGACGGTGGCTACACCATTGACGTGCTCGCCGCCCTTCAAAACGGCGGTGGCGGCGGTGGACTCACCAAGCTGGGATCAGGTAATCTGCACTTGGATGGTGTCAACACCTACACGGGCGAAACGCTCGTGAGCGCCGGCTCGCTGGGCGTGGGGCCTGGCGGCACCATCGCAGGACCTGTCAGCGTGGCTTCCGGTGCCGCTCTCCTGGGCGACATCGGTTCAATCGGGCTGCCTTACAGCATCAACAACACGCTTACCCTATCCAATGGTTGTGCCGTCTTGATGCAGATCACCCCGTCCAGCAACGACCAGATCAACGGATTGACCACCGTCAGCTACGGCGGGGCTTTGGTTGTCACCAATGCCAGCGCATCCCCCCTGGTCTCCGGAAAGCAATACTTGTTGTTTAATGCCGCAAACCCCGGCACGGGCAATTTCAGCTCCGTGACCGTGCTCTCCGCCACGGGCCAGTACACCGGATCCTTCAACCCGGCCAACGGCCTCCTCACCATCGCCGCAGTGGCCACTCCCAAATTCAACCCTGTCTCCGTTTCCAGCGGAAACCTGGTGATGACCGGAACCGGTGGAACAGCCAACGGAACCTACTCCATCCTCACATCCACCAACATCACGACACCGCTGGCTTTGTGGATCACAAACAGCACCGGATTGTTTGATGGCTCGGGCAACTTCTCCAATGCCATCCCGGTCAAGTCATCCGTGCCGGAACAGTTCTTCCAAATCAAGACCCCTTGAACCGGGGCTGATATAAAATAAACAAGGGCGCCCCCATTCGGGGCGCCCTCTTTGTATGCATACTTGCAGGGGAGCAAGCCGTTAAGCCCGCTAATATCAATTATTATATGGCTTTTATCATAAGTAATATTTGCGGCAGCGTTGGCAGGGACTATAAACGACTCAATGAGCAACAAATGGCTAACCAAAATGAACTGTTGGGATGGTTTTGATGGAGCCTTGCAATTAATGGGATGCTCAGCTCAGCCCCCCCCCCCCCCCGCGCAGATCTTTTTAAAACTCCAACGAGAAGTCATTTTGGATTTTTCTGGACTTGGACCCAGATTGGAGGAGAAAGCTCTGGAGGCGTTTTCCATGGCACAAAAATTAAAATTGTTTTCTTTAGTTTACCTTCCTCAAGAAAAAATTAGAAAAAGATGCTTCAAACCAAGAATCCGAATTGCGTTTGGAATTTTAGGATTTGAGGGGGAGCGATCATCAGACCCATTTCCGCTGCGGATTTTAGCACGGGCGGAGAATAAAGCCAAAAGCTTTGCCAACGGTTTTATAGGAAGAATTTCCCGCCATGGCCGTCCGGCTTTGCTGCTTTTCAGGATACGACATGTAACGGATGATTCTGTTTTGGCTTCCAACAATCATGTGTTGGCGACCACATCAATGTGCAGCAATCGGCAACCCGTTTGGTAAAGGCTTCATCATATTTTATTATCATAAATGAAAATCCATTTGATTCCATTTTACCGGGTAACGGCAATTGCAGCCATTGTGCTGACATTTGCTTTAATGCTTGCTCACAATCTTGGCGCGCAAACCGAAGGCGATCCAACAGGTCGAATAAATCAGGCGTCGAACCTGTTGGCCCAGGGCCAGCCAAAGGCTGCGCTGGCCATTCTGGACACAATCAACACGTCCGAATCGTATTATTCTCTGGCTTTGGCCTACAAGGCGTTGTGTTTTTTTCAAACTGATCGGTTAAAATTTTGCAAAGCCATGAAATCGCCAATGCTGCAATTGGCTGGCCAGCCCCCGGAACTGCAGCGGGAGTTGCAATACGACCAGATTGAAACTCTCTTTCTCTATAGAAAATTTGAGGAACTCCGGCCCTGTCTTGAGAATTTTATTGCTTCAAACACAAATTCCCCGCTCATGCATACAGTTCTCGAATACCAGATGGCAACATGGTATGAGCGGGGAATGAAAAAAATAGTTGAGGCAAACGAGTCCAGCGATCCCCAAATATTCCAAAAACGATACAATGACGGGCAAAGCAACCTTCTCGATTTTCTGAACTTAGCCTCAGTCTTGAACCAGACAAACTATCTGGCCTTCCCCAAAAGATCGTTGGTCCATGAAATCTGGCAGGCACGTATCGCGCTTGGAGAAGAAAAACAAACCCAGGATCAAACCCCAGATATGGATAAAGATGAGGAGGCATTCACGAGTGTGAAAATGTTTGAAAGCCTCCAGCCGAGAGCCCTCTGGAGCATTCGGGAAACAGAGGATAACGTGAAGCGTATGAATGATTTCCTTAACAAATACCCTTCCAGTATTCATGCCAGGAGGGTGCGGTATGATTTGGCCGCCATCAGTTTCCCAATGGTTGAAGCTTTGTATCCAGAGGCTTACAACGATGAAAGGGCAAATGATACAAACAGCGCCTCTGCCATAAAAATGAAGGCCCAAGCTTATTTCCAAATGACTGAATCGTTAACAAATGAATTGTATGAAGATTCGGCCGCGGGAATTGGACCAGGAGATGTTTTTGATGCCAAAGCCGATTTGCTGCATGGTTACTGCCTTGAAAAGAATTACTCTGAGGTTTTGAATTTGGCTGGTCAATGGGCTTCAATTTCAGTGCCAGGTGGCGTGACATGGTTGATGGCCAAAACCTACCGTGGAGCTGCCTTTCAAAGCATGATGCCGGCAAACTTAAATCAGGCGGCAGAAGAACTGGACGGCGTTTTGCAATATGGATTCTCTGGAAAAGCAGAAAATGATCATTGGGTGCTTGCAGCGGCTAGTTTCCGAATCAGCGTGGCAAGGCAAGCAGGCGATTTTCAGAAAGCCATTGACATCTACCGGTGGGTGCAAGCCTCTAAATGCAAAAAGGATCAAAAAAAGAGGTTTTTGGGAAATTGGGCTTTCGTGCTTCAGGGAAATGATTTTCATCCATGAAAAATAATAAATTGAAATCGGCCTTTGCCTGGGTTATTTTGTCCTTGTGCTCAACTTTTTCCTTTCACTTATATGCTCAGCCCTGTGTGTATGCGTACACGGGGTATTACTGCATTAGTGAAGGATCAGTTGGATTGATTGGGCCAGCAAACACCACTTTTGTTGATTTGGGGAATGCGGTGACAGTGTCGGTAACCCCTGCCCCCACAGACGATACAAACGAAACGGTGACCTATTACAATAACACCAGCAATGACAACACACCCGGCTGTCCTCCGGATATTTCCATCGGTGGCACGCCTCCTGGGTATGGGGTGACTTGGACCGCGAGTGAGGGGAGTTGGAGCACAAATGGCACGGGGTTGACCGCGAATTTTACCCCGCCTACTTGTGGCGGGGGATCGGTGAGTTTTGTTTGCAATTATACAAATCAATATCCATGCACCAATACGGGATCCAGCGGTTCGGGTTGCAATTTTACGGTTGTTTCCTTAAACATAACGGATGGTTCGGGTAACGGAATATCCAGCGCTAACAACAATATTGTTGCTATCGTTGGGCAAAATATTACTTTAACTGCGGAAACCTGCGGAGGAACGTTCTCCAACTACGAGTGGACAGTCGCAGGAACGACCGAGTCTGGATTTTACGTTTCCGCCCCGCCGACGCATTCTGGTTATACGGGGGATGGATGGACAAATGGTTATCCACTAAACCTCACTAACACTACTAATCCTAGCGTTTCATTTTTCTGGATTGATGCCGGAAGTAAATCTGTGAGTTGCTCTGCGGTTTGCGGTGGTATCACATTTTCCACAAATGTTGCATTCACAGTGGTAAGACCGGACGGAAAAATTACAGCAACGACGGGTTCTATCGCAATATCAAACACATTTGGTCAACTAGAAATTGATTATGGCGATAACTCTGGAGTGCCTGGTATATTATTCTCAAATCATATTAACATGCCGGGTGGGAATTATAATGGCGGAAATACCAATTATTTAATTGAGTGGGTGCAAACAACCGTTCCGAAATACTCTGAGACTGCCTACTCTACAAACCACACGAAGATGGAAAGTGGGCTAGACGGAACGTTTCCATACCCAGAGAGCGTGCCGCAAGTGACTACCTTCGATAACCCAGGTATGGGTTTGACTGACCCTGGTGAGTCGGATGCTCTTGTTACCCAGACAGCGACAATGTGGTTAATGTTCGAACCTTCTGGAGGACAATTTGTTCCATTGCGAAAAGTCAGTTGGAATTGGGGAGCCAACGCATTATTAGAGGGCGGGGGTTGGACTTTGATTTCCGAATCAAATGGCGCTAACCCAAGTGATTCCGACACTGGCACCACTTATCCAACTTGGACAGACAACGCAGCAGATACAAATTCGTTTCAGTGGTCCCCACCGTTTTAATTTAATAACATTATGCTTAAATATATAATTTACTTAATTGGAATTTATTTAATTGCACGCGAGGCGGGGTGGTCTCAAACCAATGACATAGGAACCATTGGATACAGCGATGAAGTTGCATATGGAATTCCTTTTTCGATTAGCATGGCCAATAGCGTAATCGCATCGAACGCTAGCTTCGTAGTTGAAGTATCCGTTCACAATGGTTCAACAAACAGTATTCGCCTAATTCAAGTAAATGGATCGATAAAACTAACGCTATCCTTGAAAGATAGTGTCGGGAATGTCAAAATGTTAATTGATGAGCCTAAAACCTATTCTAATCGCATGTCATTTGATCTAAAACCAGGGAAATCTTATAGTCTTTTGTTAGAACTTGCTCTTGGGTCCGACGTTAAGCTTGGGAATTACGTTCTTCAAGCCAAGACTTATTGCGTCTCGGATAATTGTAACGTTGGTCGCAGGAGGTTTTGGATGCTTTCTAATCAGCTTGTTTTGCAGGTAAAGTGATTGCGAAGATTAACATTTGCTGAATTTTATTCAACCGGTGACAGAGTCGGTAACCCCTGACATCACAGACGACAACGCGTTGGATCAACGGTGTGGACAATTTGCAAGAAAAATGCCGTGGCAGGATGAGTGCTGGCGCGTCTGGGTGGGGCAACCGCGCTTCAAGAATTCGAGGGTTCGCCGCCCTTCAAAACGGCGGTGGCGGCGGTGGACTCACCAAGCTGGGATCAGGTAATCTGCACTTGGATGGTGTCAACACCTACACGGGCGAAACGCTCGTGAGCGCCGGCTCGCTGGGCGTGGGGCCTGGCGGCACCATCGCAGGACCTGTCAGCGTGGCTTCCGGTGCCGCCCTCCTGGGCGACATCGGTTCAATCGGACTGCCTTTCAGCATCAACAACACACTTACCCTATCCAATGGTTGTGCCGTCTTGATGCAAGTCACCCCGTCCAGCAATGACCAGATCAACGGATTGACCACCGTCAGCTACGGCGGGGCTTTGGTTGTAACCAATGCCAGCGCATCCCCCCTGGTCTCCGGCAAGCAATACCTGCTGTTTAATGCCGCAAACGCCGGCACGGGCAATTTCAGCTCCGTGACCGTGCTCTCCGCCACGGGCCAGTACACCGGCTCCTTCAACCCGGCCAACGGCCTCCTCACCATCACCGCAGTGGCCACTCCCAAATTCAACCCTGTCTCCGTTTCCAGCGGAAACCTGGTGATGACCGGAACCGGTGGAACAGCCAACGGAACCTACTCCATCCTCACATCCACCAACATCCAGACACCGCTGGCTTTGTGGATCACGAACAGCACCGGATTGTTCGATGGCTCGGGCAACTTCTCCAATGCCATCCCGGTCAAGTCATCCGTGCCGGAACAGTTCTTCCAAATCAAGACCCCTTGAACCGGGTCTGATATAAAATAAGCAAGGGCGCCCCCATTCGGGGCGCCCTCTTTGTTTATGCATCCGGCAGGAGGGCAATCCGTTCAACCCGCTAATGTCATTTATTATATACTATTTATCATAAGTTATATTTGAGGCGGCGTTGGCATGGCCTATGAACGAATCAATGCGGGACAAATGTATCCGTGTCAGCAACCCTGTCTGGTGAGGCAGTCTGGCTGTGATAGACTGCTGGGATGTCAGGAGATTTTGAGGTGCGCGGCTTTCCAAGCGGCGGGCGTAAGCTCCGCCACCCGGGTGGTTGG
>JAKAFL010000039.1 GCA_021817945.1 bacterium
AGCGCAAGGCGCGGGGATACCGATCCACGGAGTATCAGATCGCGATGCTCTACTTTGTCGCTGGCAAGTTGGAGGTTCCATACTATAACTACCATGAATAACTACCCATTAAAAACGTCGAGGAACCTGTTATGTATGTGGTTACAAATGGACTATGGCCATCATTGGAAAATAGTTATATTCAGCAACTTCTAGTTCACGCTCCCAGATTCACTGAGGAAGATGAGGCCCTCGCCGAACTTGGAATTAGGCAGATTGGTGACATAGCGTCGCCAAATCAAAAAAAGCAAAGACAAGAAAAAGCCAAATGGCTGTTTTTAATAATTCTCTTCTTGCCTTCAATTTATTTTTGCGCTCGGATAATCCAAGCGCAAAAGCAAAACAGATAACAAAACCAAAGATTGATAAAATGAAAAATAAAATGCAGCTTATTGTGCCGGGTCTTATGTTAATTGGAGCAGTTGCGGCATTGGCTGACTGTAATAAAAATGGTCTCCATGGCAGAATCTCTGGGTGAATCCTAAAATGAATCTTATGGAAATAATATGGCATCAATTGGTTGCAGAATGGTCCAGACCACCCGCAGCCGGTTGTTAGAATGCGCGATTTCTGCCCACGAATTGTGCTATAGACCCAGAAAAATAAATATGCGGCTGATTCGCCTTTTCATTATTCTTGCAGGTGTTTTGCTCCTAGTCACCGCAATTGCCATACTTATAAGCAGCACCGGAAATGCCCAAGTTCTGAAAAAAATCGATCCCATCCTATCAAATTCCTTGCAGAAGGTATTCTGGATTGTTGGAGCGATAGAATTAATCGTCTGGTTAATTTGTCTTTTCGGCAAGCGAACTGGTTTACAGGCCCTTCTTGCCGCTTGGCTTTCGACGAGTTTTGTGGTGTATAGACTTGGCTTGCTCTGGGTCTGCTACCGTAAGCCTTGCAGTTGCATGGGCAATCTCACGGATGCGCTGCGCATTTCTCCCGAAACCGCTGATGCGGTAATGAAAAAAATCTGGCATATCTTCTTATCTACGGTTATTCCATCTTGCCTTCGCTTTGGCATCAAAGTAAAAATGTATCCGAGTCGGCTCTGACAAAATGACTCGGCGAGAGAAAGTTCCGGCGGCGTTGGTATTAGCCATCGTGGCTTTTTGTCTGGATGACCTTGTCTTGCAGCGTGAATTCGAGGTTTTTCGCGAATGGGAAGCGTTAGTACTATCGCTTCGATGGATTTTGCTTTTGTGCCTCTCGCTTTGGTGCAGTGCTTTTATTTTTTTGAAATTTAACTTCAGAGATTTTCTTCTGATTGGCTTTTTGTTTCTTGCACTGGCCAGATGCCTTATCTCTACGCAACCATTCTTGAATGGAATCACTCTTTTGTTCGGCATTACGCTGGGCAAGGGAGCACATTTTGCCCTTCTGGATGTGTTTGACGGCGGATTTTTCAAATTGCCCACAGCCGCCATGTTTTGGGTGTTGCTTGAATTGGGCAGCCAAATTCCCAAGCCATTTTGCCCAAACCAACCAGCGGGTTCGACCAGTTCGGCTGAAACGCGCGGGCCAACTTCATAAGCCTGACCATTTGTGCCAAATCGGTTTTCACATTCAAAGGCGGATTCCAAATGAGTTATGGCGGGCGGCGGGTTATTTTCCCTGAAAGACCTGCATTGCCTGGCGGAAGGTGTCTGGCAGGCCCCAGAGGTCGAAAGCGGTGATGATCAAGGCGGAACACCAACCCAGAATCATCAAAGGCAGGCCCAATTTCCATTGTCCCATCCGGCGGCGGGAACAGGCAAAATACAAGAGTGGGAACATGGCGAAAGGCAGTTGCAGCGCCAGAATCACCTGGCTGAAGACCAGAAGGTCGTTCACATTGCCAGCCCCATGGATTCCCACAAAGAGGGCCGTGGGAAGAATGGCCAGGGATCGGGTAAGCAAACGGCGTTTCCAAGGGGCAATTTTCCAATGCATGAAGCCTTCCATGACCACCTGGCCGGCCATTGTCCCCACGATGGTGGCGCTTTGCCCGCTGGCCAGCAAGGCCACCGCAAAAATGGTTCCCGCAGCAGCCGTGCCAAGGAGGGGGGCAAGGGTCAGGTAGGCCGCCTGAATCCAATCCGTCTGGTCGTTGAATTGTTGAATGCTTCCATCCGGCAATGTAATCCCGCTTTTTCCAAAAAAGACAATCGCCGCAAGAATCAAAATCGCTGCATTCACCAGGAATGCCGCGGAGAGGTTGGTCACCACATCCAGGGAATTGAACCGGATGGCTTGGCGGATGGAATTATCGTCGTTTTGAATCTGGCGGCTTTGGACCAGAGCCGGGTGCAGGTACAGGACATGGGGCATGACCGTGGCGCCGATGATGCCGATGGCAACATAGATCATGGTTGGAGAATCCAGGCGCGGGGTGAACAGGGAGCGGGCAATTTCACCAAAACCCGGATGGGTCTGGGGCAGAACGAAGATTTCCAGGAAAAAACAGGCGGCAATCGTCAAAACCAGCAGCAGGATGACAGCCTCGATGGAACGCATTCCCAGCCTTTGCATTCCCAGCAAAAGCAGGACATCTGCACCGGTGATCAACACGCCCCAGAAAACGGGTATGTGAAAAAGCATGGTCAGGGCGATGGCTCCGCCCAAGACCTCGGCCATGTCACAGGCGATGATGGCCACCTCCGCCATCAGCCAGTTCGGCATGCGCGTCCAGCGCGGGAGCCAGTCATGGCAGCATTGGGCCAGGTCGCGTCCTGTGGCCACGCCTACGCGGGCGGCGATGACTTGCAGGACCATCGCCATCAGGCTCGCCAGGGCCACCACCCAGAGCAGCCGGTATTTGAATTGTCCGCCCGCCTGCAAGTCGGTTCCCCAATTGCCAGGATCCATGTAGGCCACGCTCACCAGGGCGGCGGGCCCGGCAAAGGCGCGAAACTGGCGCCAAAAACCCGCCTGCCAATGAGGCACATGCACCGTGTGATGAATCCCTTCCAAGGACACCGGCCCCACCCGTGGTGGATTGGTTGGCGCCGGATCGGGCAAAATGGATGGAGCGGTCTTCATGGCTGTCGGCGGCGCTCTCAAGGCGCCGCCTTTTAATTATGTAACCCATGCTACAAAAGGCGGGTCGGAGGTCAATTCAAAATGTAGCGTCTGCTACAAAACTCTGGACAATCGTCCGGCTTGGGTCTTCAATGAGGCATCATGCCTCGTTTATTCCATGCCGTCTCAAACGCCGAAGTCCGGCGCGCCGAGGGAATGCGCCGGTCCCGACGGGACCGGGCGCTGGAGGTGGCCCAGGATTATGTGGAGGCCATAGCCGAGCTGGCCGGGCAACAGGAAAGGGTTCGGGTGGTGGACCTGGCGCGGCGCATGGGGGTGACCCATGTGACTGTAAACCGCACCATTGGCCGTCTGCAATCGGCTGGCTATGTGACCATGGAACCCTACCAATCCATTTTTTTGACCCAGTCCGGTTGGAAAATGGCCCGGGAATGCAAGCAACGGCATGAAACGGTGGTGGCGTTTTTGCGGTGGTTGGGGGTTTCTGAAAAGGCAGCAGAATTGGATGCCGAAGGGATTGAGCATCATGTCAGCCGCGAAACCCTTTCGGTTTTTCGCGCCGTGCTGTGTGGCAGGGCCTTTCCAAGCGGATTAAAGGCGGCGGTTGAAGGCTTCGAATGAACCCAGGGCGCTCGTGAGCCTTTTCAAATCCTCCCCGGAATGCTCACTCGATATGACAAATCGAAATGCAGCAGATTCTGATGCCGCTGAATACTTGAGCCGGGAAGGGTAGATGCCTGCCTTAAACAATTGGCTCCCGAGTCGGGCGGATGCAGCAGGCGACAAGTCTGGAAGACGCACAATAGGCCCGGGGTTTTCAGGGATCGGCCAGCCGGTTATTTTGAGTTGTTCCCGAACTTGCCGGGTGTGCTGGTGGAGTCGAAATCGGCGGGAGGCGCTCTTTTGTAGTAGCCGCGCAGCGGTCAGGGCAGCACCGGCGAGAGGCGGTGGGAGGGGAGTGCTGCCCTTGAAAATTCCGCTGCGTTCGAAGATTTGACTGCGAATCCGGCTGTCGCACAACACCACCCCGCCCGCTGATCCAAAGGCCTTGGCCAGGCTTGCACATAGAATAATGCGTTCATGGCCCACACCAGCCGCTTCCGCCGCTCCGCCACCCGTCGCTCCCAGCACCCCCGCCCCGTGGGCGTCATCCAATAAAATCCGCCCTTCACGAGGCAGGATTTTCATGTATTCACGCAGGGGAGCCACCGATCCATCATGCGAGAACAAACCATCCGTGAGAATCACGGGTCGGCTCAGCTTTCTTGGCTTGGCAAGGAGCGAACGAAGATGCCCAACATCCCGGTGACGAAACACCATCACCGGGCAATTCAAATACCGCGCCGCATCCTGCAAGGCTCCATGGGCCCATTCATCCACAAACGCATGGGTGAAAGTCCCAGCCAAACCTTGGGCCGCCGCCAGGGAGGCAGAGTACCCAGAATTCAAGAGCACGGCTGATGTGAATCTAAAAAATTCAGCCAGGCTTTCCTCTAATTTGGCATACAGCGAACGATTGCCGGTCGTGATTCTTGAAGCAGCCACATTCAGCCCCTCCTTATTCATGAGGCTGGCGGCGGAAGCAACCAAGCGTGGGGATCGCGCCAGCCGGAAGTAATCGCATCCTGAAAAATGCAGCAACCGGCGCCCGCGCCAGATCAAATGGTTCAGGCCTGCCAAGGCAAGCTCGTCTGAAGGCTGTTCCCGCAAGCCCATGTTTCGAGCTTAAACCCGTCCCGGGGTCTTTCCCATGCCAAAGTGGACTTGCCTGAATTTTTTCGGAAACTCCAAAGTATTCCAAAATGCGGCACTGGATGTGCTAAATATCTCTTAGGTTCGGGCAGTGGTGACTCACGTAGCCTCCCCTTGAATAAATGGGCCGACAATGATACCACTGCCCGACCTGCTTTTCTGAAAAACACTCTGCGGGGTTCCGGGGGGTGCAAACCCCGTTTCACCCTGATCTCCCAAAAGCCAAGAGGCCATCCACCTTCCGTTCTTGTTTACTTGGCTTTGTTGCCGCCCTCGTTACAGCCCGCTACGGGGATGCGCCGACAACTCCGCCTCGCCCAAGGCCAAAATTCCCAGTCGCAGCACCCTTCCCAATTTTCAGACCAGCTCTTATGTCCAGAAGCCGGCTTGAGCTGTTTGATAATCAAACAGTCCAATTGAGTATTGTTGCAGTCAAAGTTGGAAGCCTGCCTGCGAATCCTGGCCGGCGGGATTGCTTCAATGGGTTTGGGAAGGCAGTGGGGCGGAAAAATTGTGCTCCCTGCTCTCACGCAAAGCAGCATAGCCCACCCAGACCACAAAAAGAATCAGGCCCAAAACAACTGCTGCAGCCACAAACCACGGCCACCGGTAATGGGGCCGAACCTCCTCAAGACTGCCACTGGAATCAGTGAGGCGAATATCGCGGTTTGGATCAGGCTCTGGCATGCCAGTCACACAGTGACACAAATCTGGCAGGATGAAAGATTAAATGTGGAATCCTAAAAGCAGGGAAAACTCGACCCTTGGGAGGGAATTGATATGCTCGATGAAGATTGACTTGATGCACGAGGATGATTCACCGGAAAAACTAGAGGGAACACCTGCTGTGGCGACAGCCGGAGAGCATTCCTATGAGGTGTTTCGGAATGGCGATTTCGTCCGGTATTTGCTGGGGCGCCTTCTGGCATCCCTGGGTCAACAGATGCTAGTGGTGGCCGTGGATTGGGAGCTTTATGAACGCACCGGGTCCGCTTTGCCCCTGGCTTTTGTAGGTTTGACCCAGATGATGCCGATGCTGCTTTTTACCCTTCCAGCAGGTCATCTGGCAGACACACACAACCGGAAGACATTGATTTTTTGTTCCACCCTGATGCTTTCTGTAGCAAGCTTGGGATTGACCATCGCATCGCTTTTGACGCTACCCCTGGCATGGTTCTACATTTTCCTGTTTTTAATAGGCGGAGCCCGCACCTTTTTGTGGCCCGCCAGTGCCGCTTTTGTAACCGGACTGGTGCCGCGCCACCAACTGGCCAGGGCCATTACGTTCAACAGCGGAGTGTTTCAGATCTCTTCGGTGGCCGGGCCGGTGGCTTTCGGTTTGGTGATGACCCTAACCTCTTCCCCAGGGCACCCGCATTCAGCATGGCCGGTTTACGCATTCAATGCCCTGGCCGCCTTGGCCTGTTCTGTCCTCGTGGCGTCCATTCGCCACGAGCACAAGGTCAAGGCTCCGGAACCGGTTTCATTTCGCAGCCTGCTTGAGGGGTTCCGTTTTGTTTACCAAAATAAAATCATCCTTGGGGTGATCACACTCGATTTGTTTGCGGTGCTGCTGGGTGGGGCGGTGACGTTGCTGCCGATTTTTGCGAAGGATGTTTTTGCCAGCGGTGCCGCCGGGCTGAGCTGGCTGAGGGATGCGATGGCCATCGGCGCTGTGACCTGCGCGATCGTGGTGGCGCATCGTCCGCCGCTGCAAAAGGCTGGGCGGACCATGTTATGGGCGGTGGGCATTTTCGGCGTGGCCACCATCCTGTTCGGCGTGGCAAACAAAAACTGCCTGGGCCAATGGTTCAGGCTGCCCGTGTCCGCATGGTTTTGGTTCGCCTTCGCCATGATGGTGCTGGCAGGCGTTGTGGATCAAATCAGCGTGGTGGTTCGCCAGACATTGGTGCAGATTTTAACCCCCGATGAAAAGCGGGGGCGGGTTTCAGCCGTCAACAGCCTGTTCATTGGTACTTCAAATGAGCTGGGAGGCTTCCGATCCGGACTGGTTGCCTGGTTTTTTACCAAGGCCACAGTTTTGGGCAGCCCGGAAGCCACCGGAGCCATTGTTTCCACCGTGAGTGGCGGGCTGGGAACCATTCTGGTGGTTTTGGCTGTGGCCTGGGCCTGGCCGGAAATACGGCGCTATGGCAAGCTGGCATGAGAGCCGGGCCGAAAAGGACAAAAGACCCCGGCGGCCAGACGGGTTTGGAAAGGATTTGACCCTTTGCCAAGGAGGATTATTTTCTAGATATGCGAATTTTAATGGCTGGACTGGTTGCTGGAACGATGGCCGTGGGATCGGTTTGGGCTCAAGACGCCGCCGTTCAGCAACGTTTTGACGAATTGGAGGGACGCATTCAAACCCTTGAAGAGGGTCAAATCCAGTTGGGCAAGAGGCTGGATGCCTTGGAAAAGCAAGTTTCCGACATTTCAGACAAGGCGAATCAGCCGGTTGTGAACAACAGCGCCAGCCAGGAGGATTTGAAAAAACTTGCCGAACAAGTCCAGGAGATTGACCAGAAACGGCAGGCCGACCGGGAACTCATCCTAAAGCAGTTGGAAAAACTCGGAAAAATGGGTGTTGATAGCGGCTCGCGCCGTACCGAAAGCAGTTCGGACTCAAACGATGGAAGCGGCAGGTCGGGGGCGGGTCTGTCTTCCACAGCCGTGGGGCCCCAGTCGGGACATCCTTACACGGTCGCCCCGGGCGATACCTTGGCTGCCATCGCCAAGGCCTATCGCGCCCAAGGCGTGAGGGTGACCGTTAAAGAAATCCTGGCTGCCAACCCGGGTTTGGACGCAAACCGGCTCTACGTGGGCAAAAAAATATTCATTCCTGATCCTTCGGCCAAATAACCTCTGCATGAACCACGAATTCAGGTTCAGGGGGTCAACGGGCGGATTTTTTCGTGGAATTCCCTTACCTGACCGCTGCGGCCTGGTGAACCATCCGGGTCAATGCACCTTGAAGTGAATAAGCAGGATACCAGCAGCAGCAAAAAGGCAGTAAAAGCCAAAAAATTTCCAGCGTCCGGCCTCAAGCCAGCGTGAGAGCCATTTCAAGGCAAGAAGCCCCGCCAGGAAGCTGAGCACCATGCCAGTCAGGCAGGCCACGATGAGGTGGGAAAAGGAGGAATGATCCCCCATGTTGTGGTATTTCAAGAGGCGGTGCGCCTCGTGCCCAATAACCAGCGGAGTAAGGACCACCGCGAGGGCAAAGCTGAATTCCTCCAGCTTTTGTTTGGGCAGACCCAGCAATAAACCGGCAGAGATGGTGGCGCCGGATCTTGAAAACCCGCGAAAAGGCAGGCAAAAACCCTGGACAATGCCGATCCACAAGGAGTGGCAAGGCTGGAGGTCGGGGTTGCGCGGCGCCTTTGATTCGCGAATGCCAGCTATGAGGATCAGGATTCCTGAGGCCACCAAGGCACCGGCGATGAGCGGTAAATTATTGAAAAGGTCCTCCACCTCCGCATACGGGTTGCCGCGCCTGAGCACCTTTTCCAAAACATGCTTGAGGCCCAGCCCCACCACCCCGGTGCATGCGGTTGCCAGCAGGATTTGCATGGCAAACCATTGAAACTGGGCCTTGGAGGCAAAACAATGCCGCCGCCAATCAGACCAGAAATACACGATCACCGCAAACATGGTCCCGGTGTGCAGCATCAGCAAAAACATCACCATCTCGGGGCTTGATGGATCAAGGTGCATCCATTTTTCAGCGGCGATGACGTGGGCGGAGGAGGAGACGGGCAAAAGTTCGCAGGCCCCCTGAACCACGGACAAGACCAGGATTTGGAAAAAACTGAGCATGGCCGATCATTGTGCCGCAAACTTGGAAAACCTCAACCCCCAACCTGAGGGGGGTTATTTGCGGGATGCGCCCCAGAAATGTTTGGGTTCAACCGCCCGCTGTTTGACCTTCAACTGGCCCAGGATGGCGTGCCAGCCTATGTAAATCTTGTGCCACTGGGTTTCAAGCCCTCTCAATGCCCCCTCGCTCATGTCCCCAAGGTACCGCAGGGAAGGGGCATTCCCAACCAGCGCGTGAATCTCATCCCGTGAAGGAGATGAAGTCTCCACTGCGGAATAAATCAGCTCCAGTTCCTGAATGATGATGCTTTTGATTTCAAGAAAGTGGTTCTCATCCGTGGGCGTGAATTTCTTGGCCCGGGCCAGTGTGATAAAATGATTGAATTGCTTCCAGCACTCAATATGGGTTTCAATCTGGACGACGAGTTGGTTGATTTCCTTGGGCGTCATAAGCGGGATTCATTGCGGGATTCATTGCGCGGTTCATTCAGGTTTTGCGGGACCGCGGTTTGCGGAAAAAGAAAAATGACAGCGCCACCGCGCAACTCACGGGCGGTTATCAAAAGGCTTCCAAATTGAAGGCTCACCTGGTTCATCGGTATCTGGGCTGCCCGCGCCTCGCGAAAAAGCGTCACCACATCCTGGCCAACCTGCCGCAGGATGACCGATGGAAAGGTGGAAGACACCGTGGAGGTGACTATGGATCCGGATTGATCCACGGTCACTGATCCCGAAGGCAGCTCCCGCACCCCGGCGGAGCTGCCAAACAGGCGGCTGAAAAATGTCTTTAAGAATCCCATGATGCAACCAGTTTTCGGCTTTTTTCCACCAGGTTCCCGCTCGCGTCATTCGGCCAGCCAATCAGGAATACCCGGTCGCTTTGTGTCATTAATAGCACCTGACGTTCCACATTCTGGCCGGAAAAATAGAGAAGAGGTCCTGCTTCCAGTTTCTCGCCCAGTCGCGCCGCAGCTTCGCTGGCGCGCAGGGTCCAATGGGTGAGCGAGGAAATGCTTTGGGTGCCCAGGCCTTCAGGCTCCATCTTTCCATCCGTAGGCACTGCCACGATGAAATCCGCCCCTTCCCGCGTCAGTTGGGATAATTTCCAGATGGTTTTCCTGTGGCTGCTGCTCTCCATTTGCTCGGGTTCCGCTGATGGGGCGTTTTCGTCCAGCGTTTGGGCGGACTCCAATAACAAGGCATTGATGGGCTTGAAAATGGTCCGGTTTCGATCAGGCTCCGGCGGCAGGTTTTCAAACGTGCCTGTCTTCCAGGCCAGAAGCCGTTGAAAGGCAAATTCCCCTCGGGCGCCTTCCGCCTCTGCGTCTATCAAGTCACCTTCCTGAATCCATAGTTTGGCGGTCAATGGGCCATGTGTGATGCGCAAGACCGTGGAACTGCGCGAGAGACATTCCATTTGAATGATGTCCATCAGGCTTTTGCTCTGAATGCCTCGAAATCCAGCGGTTGTGTCACGACCCAGCAAGGATTCGAGACACTCATTGAAGAGTCGCGGGTTCCGCTGCATTTCCCCCTTGAGCCAGAACAAGTCCACCCCCAACGCATAGGCACGGGAACGGTATTCCTCCGCCTCCAACCCGCTGAGTGCTATCGTTCGCAGCTCCGGAAACCGTTTGCGCACAATGGCCAGCATTTGTAATCCGTCTATCCGGGGCATTTTTAAATCGCATATCAACAGCCGGATATTGCCAGATTCAAGAATGGTCAAGGCTCGGCGCGCCGTGTTGGCCGTCAAAATCTCAGGCTTGCTGGGCAGCGTGTTCGCCAGCAAATCCCGGCACAATGACAACCAATCGTTATCGTCGTCCAATATCAATATCTTATAGCTGTGATCCATTGGCCAGTGATTCGGCTTAAGGTTGAATTCGTTTTAACATCCGATTTTCCAAGGACAAGTAAGCAAGCGCTGTTCCCGATTCGATGATTTTTATCATTTCCAACGAAAATAGACAAAATTGCAGCAAAAAGTCCTGTCATGAGACATTTCAATGAATTTTCACATCTCCCGGCATTGCTGGCGCGGTTATTGCTTAAATCCCATCTTGGCCGGTTCGTCGGCTCTTAATCTGGCTAAACGCATGAAACTCAAATTAACCGGACTGTTCCGAAATCTGCTGGGCAGGACAGAAACCCCTGCCAGCGAGGTTCCCGCAGAACGTCCGCTGGCATCCTCAGCCCCCGCGCATCAGGAACCCTCCGCTTCATCACCCCAGACAAACCAGGTCCAGGTGCCCCCGTCATCGCAGCCAGACCTTTCCCATCCGGATGATCTTGCGATTCCTCTCTTGTCCATCACCAATGCGCTACCGATGGACCTCAAGGCCAAGCTGGCCGGAACACCTGCCCCCGGTCGGCTGGTTTACATCCCCTTGGAAACCGTCATCAATCAATTGGCTTTTGGCGCGGTAAAAATCACTTTCGGGGAATTGCGGCAGATGGCGGCAGGTTTGTTTGTCAGTGGGTTGAATGGGAATTATGACAATCGCACCGTGACCGTGCCCCTGAACGAAATTTTATCCAGAATCAACCCCGCGCTCCTTGCGCGGCGTCCAGCCGCTCCCCAGGTGGAGGTTTCCGACGAGATCGCCGGACCTTTCGCCGGCCATGGCCGGGGTGTGAGTTTCACAGAGCAGCCTTTGAAGGGTGCGCCTTTGCCTTCAGGTTCCACCTCGCGCATCACCAAGGCATCGGTATCTAATGGCGGAATCAGGGAAACCAAGCCCGCTGCCTCCCCGATCCCCCGCGAAATCAAACCGGCTGCATCCATCAGTTTCACTCCCCCTGCATCACCTCCACCGTCGGCGGCGCCGATTGCCGCTCCACAGATTCCTCCGCGCCCATCGCGAATGGCTCCTCCTTCCGGTTTGGGTTCAGGGCCGGATATTTCCTCCCCGGTAATGCCCGGCGCAGTGAGGCCTCTATCCACCCCGCCTCATTCAGATCGCGCCAATCATTCTGCCGTCCTGCCCCCTTTTAAATTCAAGGCCACGCCTCCCAGCCCACCCCCCGCAGGAAAGCCTGATGCCGGGGCGCCAATTAGAATGGCTTCAACCCAAGCGGATTTCCCGTCGGCGCAACATGTGGCTGCACCGGCGCCGGTGACGCCGCAGCCCCCGGGTATTTCCATATCCCTGCCCTTGACCAGTCTTTGGGAAAAATGGCCCGAGGAAATCAAGGGATCCATCGCTGCCCAAGGATATGCCCAGGCTATGGTGACTCTGCCCTTGCACCTGGTGGAACCCGGATTGAAACGAGGGCGAATCCTGCTCTCCTGGCGAGAACTTCGTTTGAATATCAACCCGGCATCTTCCCCCACCAGCATGGATGACTTGGAATTGGATTTATCCCTGGCTGTGGTGGCGCCTGCTTTTCTAGCCGCCCAGCGCAAGGCTGCTGGCCAGCAACAATCACGCGTGGCTGTGTCTGAGGAGATTCCTAACCTGTTCTTTGGCTTTCCTCAGGCGGATAATACGGACCCGGTTCCATCCGCCCCATTACCCGGGCACGCAAATGGTCCCGTCACGCCGGGGACCAGCCTCCGGGCACGCCAGCCGGACGCTTTGCCCAAGCCCCCCGTCAAACCTTCAGGGCCGGTTTTGCCTCCCACGCTTCATGCCATGCCGGGCCTGCGGCATGGAGACACCAATTTGTTTTCTCCGCCAGGCAAAGCTGGCGGGGCTTTGGAGGAATCCACCTTTTTCCGGAAACCAAACTCGCCTGCCACAGATTTCATGAGCCGCCAGATGCAGCCCAAGGAGGTTGTGGCCCGGGCCATGGCCATGCCTGGCGTGGCTGGCGCGGTGGTTGCCCTGGCGGATGGCTTGCGTGTGGAGGGCCAGGTTCCCCCGGAATTCAACGCAGACACCATCGCGGCTTTTCTGCCTCAAATTTTTGAGCGGGTCAACCAGTCCACTCGTGAGCTGCGCATGGGCGCATTGAACAATGTGAGCTTTACCGTGGGCAATGTGCCCTGGAAAATCTACCGGGTGGGATCCATTTATTTTGCGGTGTTTGGTCGTCCAGATGAACCGTTTCCCAAGGCGGAATTGGCCCACTTGGCGGCAGGTCTTAACCGCAAACCCAAGACATAACCTATGGCAATCATCAATCAAGCTACAAAAGAATTGCAGGTAAAAATCGTGTACTACGGTCCGGCTATGGGGGGTAAAACCACCAATCTGGTCCAGGTCCATGACCACGTGCAGACCAACGCAGGCAACAAAGGTAAACTGGTCTCATTGGCCACCAGCTCGGATCGAACATTGTTCTTCGATTTTTTACCCATCGAGGCCATGACCATCAAGGGGTACAAAACCAAGTTCCAACTCTACACTGTGCCCGGACAGGTGATTTACAACACCACCCGACAACTTGTCCTGCGCGGTGTGGACGGGATTGTCTTTGTGGCGGATTCCCAGTTTGAAAAAATGCCGGAAAATGTGGAAAGCTTCCAGAACCTCGTGGATAATCTGACCGCCCAGCGGCTGAGCCTGACGGAAATTCCCTATGTTCTGCAATACAACAAGCGGGATCTCCCCAACGCGGCCCCCATGGAATACATGGATTATCTCTTGAATAACCGGGATGTCCAGGTTCCCTCCTTTTCAGGAACCGCACACAAGTGCGAGGGGGTTTTTGAAAGCCTCAACATGATCACCCGCATGTTGTTGCAAAAATTCATCAACCAATCCATGCCCCAATACGCTGGAGCCTGAAGCACCCTGGGCAACGAATCCAATGGCCACCCTGCCTCAATTACTGGAAGAAGACATCCGCGCGCTGGATGCCGTGCTGCTGGAGTTTTCCCGGCAGGCTGAACTGTGTGGCGCCTTGGTGATTGATAAGGGCGGCTTTTTGATCACCCACCAGGGCAACACCGGGGAACTGGATTTAACCACGCTTGGCGCCCTTGCCTCCGGAGCCTTCATGGCCAGCCAGACCATTGCAAGCCTGGTCAATGAAAAGAATTTCAACAGCACATTCCAGCAGGGCGAGAATTCCAGCCTCTTCATCCAGGAAGTGGACCCCCAATGCCTGCTGGCTGTGATTTTTTCATCCGCCACGGGCCTTGGCCTGGTCAAATATTATGCCGGTTCCGTGGCCGCGTCCATCGCCAGAATCCTTGGTGCCGCGCGCGACCGCAATCCATCCGGCGGATTTGACCTTTCCGTCCTCAACATGGCCAACCCTCGGGAGTTGTTTCGAAAGAAAAGCCAGGATGCCCCAAGGCCAGCCAGTTTTGAGTGACTGATTGTGGCCAGGCCCATTGGTACCCTCGGCCTTTGCCGATTGTTACGGATAAACCCTTGAACGCGCCATTCTGGCAACGGCCAGTCCACCAAAATTCATCCCATTTTGCGTCGAAACCGCCTCAGAAACCTGCAACAAAAGAGAGAATCTCGCTTTTCCGGGAAATCATGGGTGTTTTATCCGCAAATAACGACCGAAAACTCTTTCAAGGGCCGGGTTCTGAAAGTAATTTTTTAATGACCTGTTCGAGGTATGATGGCTGCAGGCCGACGGCGCGTACGATTCCCTTGCGGTCAATCACGGCATACGTTGGATAATAGAACACCGACCATTCCTTCTCGGTTTCCAAGTCTGGATCACGGGCGGCAGGATACATCAGGTCATGTTCCTTTGCATTTTCCGCAAAGAGGTCCTGGCCTTGGCGGCTGGTGCAGACGCCAATGATAACAAGACCCTGGTCCTTGTACTGCTTTAAAAGCTCGTTGTTGTGGGAAATGGCCCTCATGCAGGGGCCGCACCAGGTGGCGTACAAGTCCACCACCACAACTTTGCCGGTAATGCCGGTGGAAGAGATCCCGCCATTGATCCAGTCACTAACGTGAAAGGCGGGCATGTGCCTGCCCTCCAAGGCGGCGTGGGCTTCGCGCATCCCTGGTTGGTCGTCCCAAAACCAACTGTCTGGAAATTCACCAGCCCGGGCTGTCTGCATCCAAATTGCCAAGCCGCCCAGCAAAAAAAGAAGGCGCAATATCGTGTTCATTCTGCTTATTTATATCATGGAGCGGAATAAATAACAAAATGTTTCAGGCGTTTGCGGCTTTGAAGGTGGGATTGGAATTGCGCAGGATTCATGCGCTCGTTGCGCCGCGCATCAAAATCATGTCTTGGACATCATTGAATATTTCCGAAGTTCAGTCGCGCCAGGAACTTCCTCCGCAGGGTTTCCAAAGTCTTCCCTCTTGAGCCCAAGCACGTTCTTTGGCAGGTCCCGTTTGACCCGCCGAAATAACGATGCCCCCCAGGATTCCGCTGGTGTCTGTCCGGCCAGGGGAAAAGAAGCCGGTGCCATCAATCCCCGCTTTTCAATCTGCAAACAAAAACCGCAAATCCTCAAGCGTCAGGCTCTGTGCGAATCGTTCCTCGCCTAAAACGTCGTCGGCCAGTGCGTTCTTGCGTTTTTGGAGGGCGCGGATTTTTTCCTCGATGCTTTCGGCCATAAGAAGCCGGTAAGCCATCACCTGGCTCGTTTGTCCGATCCGATGCGTTCGGTCTATGGCCTGGTTTTCAACTGCCGGATTCCACCACGGGTCAAACAATACAACGTAGGATGCGGCTGTAAGGTTCAAACCGAAACCGCCGGCCTTGAGGGATATCAAAAAAACCGCGCCGCCTTTGGCTTCTTGAAAGTCCTTCACCAGGTTCCCGCGGTCTTCGGTGCTGCCGTCCAGGTAAAAATAGGGCCACTTGTGCTCTTCAACCGATTCCCGCAGCAAATCGAGCATCCCAACGAATTGGGAAAACACCAGCACCTTGTGGCCCTCTTCCATCAAGGGTTCCAACAAGTCCTCCAGCGCGGAAAGCTTGGCACTTTCGGCCTGGCGCAATTTTTTGCTCACCAGCGCTGGGTGGCAGCAAATCTGCCTCAGGCGCAGAAGGGAGGTCAGGATGTTAAACCGTTCGGCGTTCAACTGCTGGTGCGTTTTCAGGCCTAAGACAATCTGTCGGGCTCGTTTGAGTTCGGCGAGATATAACGCTTTTTGTTCCCCCTCCATTTCACAGAGCAGATCCTCCTCAATTCGCTCTGGCAATTCCTTGGCCACTTGCGACTTTGTTCGCCGAAGAAGAAATGGACGCACCCGGGCCGCGAGGCGCCGCCGCGCCAGCGGGTCCTCCTTGCCATTAAAACGTCTGAGGAATTGGGCGCGGGACCCCAAGGCGCCGGGCATGGCAAAGCACAGAATGCTCCATAAATCCAGCAGCCGGTTTTCAATCGGCGTGCCGGTCAATGCCAGACGGTGCTCGCTTTTCAAGGCGCGTGCCGCCTGCGCTGTTTGTGAATCAGGGGATTTGATGTACTGGGCCTCGTCCAGAATGACCACCTGCCAGGCAATATCCGCAATGCCTGGCGAAAGCAGCCGTAATTGGGTGTAATTGATGATAACAAGGTCAGAATTGGCCAGCCCTCCGGCCAATTCATCGGATGTCTCGCCCCTCCAGATCAGTGTTCGAAGTCCTGGATAAAACCGTTCCGCCTCCGCCCGCCAATTATCCATTACCGATTTTGGACAGACGACCAAGGCGGGCAAGTTTGAAAGGCGGGACGCAGGAGACGTGGGCGGGGGTTCATTTCGGACGGCAGGCATGTCTGCCGCAGACTCAGTTTGCGGCGAAGCGCCGCTTTCACGCAGCCAGGCAAGCCAGGTCAGTGTTTGAAGGGTTTTACCTAACCCCATGTCGTCGGCAAGCACCCCGCCGAAGCGGTTCACGGCCAGATAAGTCAGAAAATGAAAGCCCTCGGTTTGATAAGGACGCAGTTCGGCGCGTATGACAGTCGGCGTTGGCGGCGAAACCCGAGTTTTCAACTCGCTGGCCCGGCGCTGGATTTTCTCAATGTGGTCGGGCGCCAGAAACCTCTTCGCCGCCTCGTCCGCAAGTTGCAGTGCGTGAAAACGCTGGGGTTCATCCGAAAAATCGCGCGCATCCAGCCCCAGCCGCGCCAGTTGCTCATCGTCCTGGGGCGTTAAATTATATTGAAGCTTCCTCCAGCCTTTGTTGCCAAGACGCACGTAACCTCCGCGGGCTTGAAGCAGCAGCTTCAACTCCGCCGGCGTGAGCTTGGTGTCGCTCACTTTGAGCGCCACTTTCAGGTCAAACCAGTCCATGCCCGCCTCAGACACGTCCAGTGAAACACTGCCGCTGAGCGGTTCGTCACGCAGAGTGGCCAGTTCGGGATCAAGCTTCAGTTCAATCTCCGGTGGCAACGACCTGACCCATGCTGCAAAATATTCAGGCGTCTTCTTTGTGAGCCGCAGGCGCCAGTCGCTCTGGAAACCGCTCCGTTTCAAATCCGGCAGGGATTCGATGACACGTGGGAAATGTGCTTGGGCCGCCCGGTCGTAAATGGCGATTTTGCCTTTTGCCAGCGGGGGCATTTTGTCCGTGGCGTTGCTATAACTTTCCGCCCAGCCGGACGGGAAGAATTGTTCCGGCGTCATCCCCGGGGCCTTGGCCGTGACCGTGATGATTATCTCCTCGGAGCGTGACCCCGGATATGCCAACTTCATTTCACACGCAATGGTCACGGTCACTGGCACGGTTTTGACGCGTTGGGCCAGGTGTTCTGGCGGCGGCACTCCTGCGCTGTGAAGAAAACGAAGGCCTTCAGCCGTCTCAATTGCCGACGCGGGGATCCTTTTCTGCTCAATGATATCCAGCCGTGATGCGGGCGGACCCGCGTACAAGCCGCGTTCGGTCAAATACAGGGTGGGATTCCCGGCCAAAGTGCAATAAATCTTTGGAAGTGGCAGGCTGTCTGGCGTGGCCAGCGTCAGTTCGTAGTCGCCATTGTCCTCTTTTGGCGCGCACAGGATTAAACGCAGCGGCTCCGCAAATTTGGGCAGGGGCTGACCGTTGCCCGCCACCATCTGCGCTGGCGAGAGGGGCATGCGCAAAAGGCGGTTCAGCGCCGGGCGGTTTGTGGCGTTGGAGTATTTGAACAGCCACCACTTTTCAAAATCCCACGGCTTGTATGTTGCCGCCCAGAGCAGGAGTGATTGGGAATCCAGGGTCAGCGTGCCATGCTCAAACTGTTGGGCCAGGCTCTTGGCCAACTCCGGTTTGAACTCAGAATATTCCGACTGGGCGTCCCTGCGCCATTGCAAACGGGCTTCCTCGGGTAAAACGACCAGCCGCAACTCCAGCGTGCTCGGTTGAGAAACCGGCACCTGTCCGTCAAAATCGCCAAACCATTTCCTCCATTTTTCCATTTCCTTCTCGCGCTCCCATGCCGTCATCTCCGGTTCAATCACTTTCAGGTCGGTGACATCCGCCATGAAAGATGGATAGCGCAAGCCTCGCCGCCGCAGTTCCCATGCGATAAACAGCCAAAAATGCCAATCATCACGAGGGGAGGCCGGCCAGATGTCCAGCGGCTTCCAATAATCCAGGAGGCTGGTGTGGCCCAGGATCGCCAAAAGGTCGCTCTCCCACAGTGGACGCGATTGGATGTTGGCGTAGGTTTTCTGGATTAGGAGAATAAACTTTTCTTCAGGCTTCCGCAATTCCCGCCCAAGATGTCCCGCCAGCCTTTCATAAATCTGCGAGCCGGAGGGCTGCGGGTTTTGTTTTTTTTTGCCGGACTCTGTCACCGCTTTGGCCGACGCGCTTTCCTGCAGGGCCAGAAGGACTGCGACGATATGGTTGCAATGAAAGCCCACCCGGCAGGTGCATTCACCCGTCCACTCGCCATCAAAAAAATCCAGCTCCACTTCATGACACTCTTTACTGCGCACCATTGCAGTATAGAAACGGCCCTCTTCAAAAAACTTCAGACCATTCACCTGCCCGAACTGGTAAAAGCTCCGGCCACCCGCCACCACCTTTGGAGGCAAGGTGTCCAAATACTCTTGAATTCCATCAAACGCGTCTGCATTCAATTTCATCGCTACAATTTTGAAGTAATTTCAGCGGCAGCACAAGCGCCTCATGCGCCTCATGGCGCCCCGGCCTGCTGGGTTGATTTTTGGCATTTGCCCGGCTTGAAATCCCAGCCCCGATGACGGCATATTGAATGGTCATGTCCATGGAGTTAGATGAATCGTTATTCAGCCAGGCGGCGGGTTGGGACGCCATGAAAATGGCCAAGACCTGTCTTGCCCAAGGTCATGTGTTGAGTTCCGCATGGAATCCCCCCTTGCTGCGAGGGGTGGTGCAGTCGGGTGGAACCACCCTGAGGGCTTCCATGGTCATTCACAACCGGGCCAGCATGGAAAACCTCTGCGCCTGTCGCGAGGCCCGTGAGTGGGGCAAAATTTGTCACCACGTGGTGGCCGTGGGTTTGCATTGGTTGCAATCCAACAAAATTCGCCCGACTGATCCTGACGTTCCGGCCCGGTCACAAAGGCCGCAATCTGCCAGCCGCAAGTCCCGGCTTGGACGCCAGCCTGACGGCACCCCAGCGAAATTATTTATCATTTTACCCCCCAGTCTCGATTCCGCCTTGGACCGGGGGAAGATCATGGTTTTGTTGGAGGCGGAGTTGGAGGCTGGACGCCGCCCACTGAATGCTCTTCCTCCCGACAGGTGTTACTTCTTCGATCCTGCGGATGAATCGGTCCTGGATCATTTGGAGTCCATTTCAGGTGATGAAATCCCTTTCATGCTTCAACTGGAAACGGTTCAATTTGCCTCCCTTTTGCCTCGGCTGGTTGATCATCCGCGCATAAGACTCGGTAAAAATCGCCCAGTCACGGTTTCCAGCAGCCCGCTTCATTTGCCCCTGAAGGCCATGCTCGAACCTTCTGGAGATATTGTGCTGGGCTTCTTTCCACGCCCTCCAGTCTTGCGCCGTGCCGGTGAATGGTGCTGGCAGGATCCGGTGTGGCAGCCTTTGGGCTTGCCCGTGCTCCAGGGGGATCCTTTCAAGGCCCCGCTGCGCATTGCCCGGATGCAGGTTCCCTTGTTTTTATCACGGGATTGGCCCGCGCTCGCCGCAGCAGGTTTGGAATCCAATTTCAAGCCTGAAGATTTTTCACTGGCGCCCAAGCCCCCGCTTTTCATCCTTTCCCTCAAGGGCGGTCTGGCCCAATTATCCGGCCTGCTCCAATTTGCCTATGATTCGCGGATTATGACCGCCGGCATTCCCGGAAAAGACGAGGATTCCTGTTTTCCAGATCCAGCCGATCCGCGCAGGTATTTCATGAGGGATTTTCAAGCTGAAAAGGAGGCTCTCGCCCGATTGCAGCGTCGCGGTTTTTCAGCCCCAGACGAGCGCGGTCGAATCCAGATAACGGGTGAGAATGCCGTGTTACAGTTCCTGGCTTTGGACCTGCCCAAGCTTCAGCAAACGTGGACGGTAACGTTGGATGAACAGTTGGAGAACCGGACCTTGCGCAATTTGGATCGTTTGGAACCCGTTTTTCAGGTCACCACTTCGGGTATGCAATGGTTTGACCTTGGCGTGGCTTTCAAAACACGGACGGGAGAGGCATTTTCCGCGGCAGAAATCCAGCGGCTTTTATTATCGGGTCGCGGCCATGTCCGCCTGAAAAATGGCCAGGTGGCTGTGGTGGATTCGGAAGCCTTGGAGGAATGGCAGCAGGCGCTTCGAGATTGTGCCCCGCAGCAGCAGGATGGAAAGTATCGCATAAACCAGGCACAAGCGGGTTTTCTGGATTCCACCCTGAGCCGGCACGCGGGTTGGAAAATCCAGGCACCGACAACCTGGCGCGAAATGGTGGACCAACAAACCGGTCAGGTAAACCTCGCCTGTCCCCCGCTGGGGCAACTCGAGGAGGTTTTGCGGCCCTACCAAAAGCACGGTGTGGCATGGATGCAGTTTCTGCGTGAAAATGGGTTCTCGGGGATATTGGCGGATGAAATGGGGCTTGGAAAAACCCTCCAAACCCTTGCCTTTTTGCAGGCCATGAAACCCGCCGCAGGTCGCCCTTATTTGGTGGTATGTCCCACCAGCCTGGTCTTTAACTGGATGGCGGAAGCAGCCCGGTTTACTCCCGGGCTGAAAGTGGTTGCCTTGCATGGTCCCGGGCGACACCGATTGTTTGCCGATGTATCCAAGGCAGACTTGGTGATTACCAGTTACGCCCTGATCCGTCGTGATGGGGAGAAATACCGCGGATTGGAATTTGACACCCTCATCCTGGATGAGGCCCAGCATATCAAAAACCGGCAAACCCTTAATGCGCAGGCGGTCAAAGCCATTGCAGGACGAAACCGTCTGGTTCTCACCGGTACTCCTCTGGAGAATTCCGTCCAGGATTTGTGGTCCATTTTTGATTTTCTCATGCCTGGTTATCTCGGCACCGCGGCGGACTTCAAGGATCGGTACGAGGTTCCCATTGCCCGTGGCGGGGATGATGCCATTCGTTCGCGCCTGGCGCGTCGGCTGCGTCCATTCATGCTGAGGCGGCTCAAGCGCGAGGTGGCCAAGGATTTGCCGGAACGGCTGGACCAGGTGGCCTATTGCGAATTGAGCGCCCGACAACGGGCGGTTTATGAGCAGGTGCTGGTTGCCACGCGGGAGGAAGTGCTGGCCGCCACCGGAGAGGCCGGGTTGGCTCGCAGCCGCATGGTCATCCTCACCGCCCTGTTGAGGTTGCGCCAGATATGTTGCGATCTGCGGTTGCTTAACCCGGATGATTCAGACTCCTCCGGCAAAATGGAGTTGTTTGGCGAGTTGCTTGAGGAAGTAATGGATGGTGGCCATCGGTTGCTGGTCTTCAGCCAGTTCACCACCATGCTGGGTTTGCTTCGGGAAAGGCTGGTCCAGGATGGAATTCCATTTTGCTACCTGGACGGATCCACGGCGGACCGCGCTGCAGAAGTGACCCGCTTCCAAACCCAATCCTCCATTCCGGTTTTTCTCATCAGTTTGAAGGCTGGCGGGGTGGGATTAAACCTGACGGCCGCTGACACCGTGATTCATTTTGATCCATGGTGGAACCCAGCCGTGGAGGATCAGGCAACCGACCGGGCGCATCGCATAGGCCAGACCCGGATTGTCACCAGCTACAAGCTGATCGCCCGGGATACCATCGAGGAAAAAATTCTGGCGCTCCAAACCCGCAAACGAGGCGTCATCCAAGACATGCTTGGCAATGAGGAAGCCCTGGCTTCGGGATTGAGCTGGGGTGAGATTCAGGAATTACTGTCCTGAGGTCCCGCACCGGTTGTTGGTAAACGTCTTATATCAGAGATATTCCTGGAGCGTTTTAACGCTGTACCCGGATTTTTTCAACGCTGCAATACCGAGGGCAGCCGCGCGCGCCCCGCTGAGAGTGGTGGCAATGGGGGTGCCGGTGTAAACCGCAGTGGTCCTGATCCTGACTTCGTCTTCACGCGGGGCGGCGCCACTGGGGGTGTTGATGACGAACTGGATTTCCTTGTTTTTGAGAAGGTCCACAATATTGGGGCGGCCCTCCAGGAGCTTGCGCACGCGCTGGACTTTCAACCCGGCTTTTTCCAAAACCGCTGCCGTTCCGCTGGTGGCCACCAAGTCAAAACCCAGCTCCGCAAAAGATGCCGCCACCGCGGCCACCTCCGGCTTGTGCCCGTCACTGACGCTGATAAACACCTTGCCGGCAAGGGGCAGGGACGAATTTGCCGCCATTTGCGACTTTGCGTAGGCCACTCCCAGGTCTGAATCCAATCCCATCACCTCCCCGGTGGAGCGCATTTCAGGTGAGAGAAGAATGTCCTGGCCGTGAAACCGGCTGAAAGGGAAAACGGATTCCTTGACAGCCCAGTAAGCGGGCCGGATTTCCTTGGTGAAACCCAGTTCCTTGAGTGTTTTGCCCGCCATGACCTTTGCCGCCAGTTTGGCGAGGGGTCGGCCTATCGTTTTGGAGACAAAAGGGACGGTCCGTGAAGCCCGTGGATTCACCTCCAGCACATAAACCATGTCCCCTTTGACAGCATACTGGACGTTCATCAAGCCCGTCACCTTTAGTTCCCTGGCCATGGCATGGGTGTATTCACGGATGGTGCCAATCACTTTTTCAGAAAGGGTGTGGGGGGGTAAAACCATGGCTGCATCTCCGGAATGAACCCCGGCGTACTCGATATGCTCAAGCATGCCTCCAATCACGATGGTCCCCTCCGCTGGATTGGAAAAATGGCCCACGTCCGCAATGCAATCCACGTCCACTTCCGTCGCATCCTCCAGGAATTTGTCCACCAGCACGGGTCGCTCTGGAGAGGCCTCCACTGCAAAGCGCATGTAATGTTGCAGTTCCGCATCCGAGTAAACAATTTGCATGGCCCGGCCTCCCAGCACAAAACTGGGACGCACCAGCACCGGGTAACTCAACCTTCGGGAAATGACCAATGCCTCTTCCGCGTTGGTCGCCAACCCGTTCGGCGGCTGGGGGATGCCAAGCTTGTTCAGCATGGCTGAAAATAGCTTGCGATCTTCCGCCACCTCGATGCTTTGTGGTGATGTGCCGATGATGCGCACACCGTTTTTTTGCAAACCCAGCGCCAGGTTCAGGGGGGTCTGCCCGCCAAACTGCGCAATAGCGCCCCAGCAGCCTTCCCGCTCATAAATGTGCAAAACATCCTCCAGCGTGAGCGGCTCAAAAAATAGCTTGTCGCTGGTGTCGTAATCGGTCGAAACCGTCTCAGGATTGGAATTGACCATCAGGGTCTCAAAGCCGTCCTCCTTCAGTGCAAACGCCGCATGCACGCAGCAGTAATCAAATTCAATGCCCTGGCCGATCCGGTTGGGGCCCCCTCCCAAAATCATGACCTTTCGGGCTTTATTCCCCTTCACCTCGTCGTCGCCGCGGTCGTAGGTGGAGTAATAGTAGGGAGTGTACGCCTCAAATTCTGCGGCACAGGTGTCCACCAGACGATAGCTTGGCACCAAACCCAGTTTCCGGCGCTCCGCACGCACCGCGTCTTCGGTGGAACCGGTTAAGTGCGCGATCTGCCGGTCTGAAAACCCCAGGCTCTTGGCTTTTTGCAGCGTTTCAAATGTCATGCTTGGCATCAAAAGGATTCACCGCAGTCCTGCCGTTTTTTCTTCCGAAATGGCCGACCCCGGATTCCGCAAAATGTGCGCAGAGTTTCGCTCCTTGTCCAGACATAGATTCAGCCCTTTGCCAATTCATGAAAATTGCTTTTGGCGGGCAGGTGTTGCGCAAGCCTTCCGGAGTGAAATTTCAAAGGATGGCCCTTGGAAAAATTCTACCTTGCCGGATGCAGGACTTCAAAAAATATTTTGGTTAACCGCCTCCAGGTGCGCGGTCCATGGTGCCGACGTTGCACCATTCCATTTTGTGGATTGTAAAGCGGCGTGGCAAATAGTTTCCTGTAGTCATGAACCGATGGAGCCAACTCAAACTGGCCTGGGGCGATCATGTCTGACTCGCCTTCAGGAAAAGGGGTGGCCACGGGAGGCAGCCAGCAAATGCTGGCGTTGGCGCGGCAACAAATGGCGCGGCAACAGACACTGGAAGCGGCCCGCACCTTCGCTGCCGTGTTGGCACGGGAACCTCAATGCGTGGAGGCTCTGGCCCAGTTGGGATTCCTCCTTTTCCAATTTAACCAACTTTCCGAGTCGCTAACCTCCCTTCATCGCGCCCTTGATCTGGCTCCGGCAATGCCCAAGTTGAATTTGTTGACCGCAGCCGTGTATCGCAAGCTGGGTCGTCTGGAGGAATCTGCCACACATTGCGTTCGGGAGACTGAACTTTGTCCTGCGGACGCCGATGCCTGGTATAATCTTGGGTTGGCCCAGCAATCTCTCGAAAAACCTTTGGACGCCATTTCAGCTTATCGCCGGGCTTTGGAATTACGTCCGGGATACGTTGATGCCATGATGGGATTGGGACTGGTCCTGCGCCAGACTGACGACCATGCGGACGCGCGGCAAATTTTTGAGCGGATTATTGTGATGGATCCCAACCATGCCAAAGCACATTGGGAATTGGCAACCATCCTTCTTTCCCATGAAAATTTTGAAAGAGGCTGGCCGGAATATGAATGGCGGCTCCAATTGAAAGATCGCCCCGCCCCGTCCCATTTTTCGCAGCCCAAATGGGACGGTAGCCTCCTGCATGGGCGATCCATTCTTTTGCACGGGGAACAAGGATTTGGTGACATCATTCAATTTTCCCGATTTGCCGCCACGGTGGCCGCTCTGGGTGGCAGGGTAATTCTAGGCTGCCCTGCCGCTCTGCTTCCCATCATGGAAACTGTCCCAGGAGTGGCGGAAGTGGTGGTGGACCGGGCAAAACACCCGCCCTTTGATGTGTATGCCTCACTTTTAAGCCTGCCAGCCATCCTTGGCACCACGCCACTCACACTGCCAAATTGTGTTCCCTATGTGTTTGCACCACCCCCGGCAAACGGCTTTCCTTGGTCCGGTAATTTTGCTCCAGGATTGAAAGTGGGTTTGGTTTGGGCTGCCGAATCCGCCAGCGCCAACGCTCGTTTGCGCTCTATTCCATTGAAATTTCTTGAGCCTCTGTGGAACTTGGAGGGGGTACGATGGTACAGCTTGCAGGCTGGGGCGGCGGCCGCAGGACTCGCCATTGCGGCGCAGCCGCCTGTGGTTGATTGGGGAAGTCATTTTACCCAATTCGGCCAGACTGCGCAGGCGGTTCAAACCTTGGATTTGGTCCTCACCGTGGATACCAGCGTGGCGCACCTGGCGGGGGCGATGGGAAAACCGGTCTGGACCTTGCTGCCCTTTGATGCAGATTGGCGCTGGATGCAACACCCCGGGCATTCTCCCTGGTACCCCACCATGCGCCTGTTCCGGCAGGCGAGGCGCGGCGACTGGACAGGGCCTGTCTCCCAGATTCGAGCCTCGCTTTTGGAAAAACTCCAAAGCCCCAAAATCCAATAAAGCACACCGTAAAACCCCAGGTCGGTTGCCTTGTTCAAGCGTCCGGATTCGACCTAATCGTGTCAAAGAGGAAAGGTTGTCTCACCGGGTTGCGCCACTTCCTTGGAGGTGGTCTGCGGGGATTCCGTCTCCGCGAGGGGGACATTTTCATTTGAGGCGATATCTGGAGCCTTTTCTTCAGCAGGCAAGGGCATTTCATTTGCGAAGGAACGCTCATTTGGCGCTGGTGCTGCGGGTTGGTCTGAAACATCTGAAAAATTGGAAAAGACGGGCCGGGTTGGAGAGGTGGAGGAAGGCAGGTCCAGGGCCATGAGAACAGGCGACCGGCGAACCATGGCCAGCACGGTTATTTTTTCCGCCGCCGCCTTTTCCGCCGCTTCAATTCGGGCAAAATTTCCGTAGATTTCGGCGCGTCCGGGGGTGTTTTCCAGGAGCAAATCCTGGCCCGATCCGGCGCGCATGGCCTGGAGTATCTGGTGCGCGTTGATAGCATCCAATGGCCTGGCTGGCAGAAAGGCATGGTCTTCACCCGCCGCTTCGGTCACCAACCCGGCTGAGGCCAGGGTGCGAAGAACCCGCTGGGTCAAACGGCTGGGCACACCCAGTTCACTGGATAGATCGAGGATGGGCGCCGGGGGCAGGCCGCCTTGGAATCTCTGCCCCAATAAGGCCATGATCCGCATTGCCACGAACTCCCGACCGCGCTGGTTGACGTTGTCCGCTATTCGGTCTTGCAAATAGGCCGCCCGGTTTTGAAAGGCGTATGCCACTTGCGCGCCAAACAAAAGAATGGCCCAGGATAAGTACAAACCCAGCATGAAGACAGGCACCAACCCCAGCTTGCCGTAGATGGCGCTGTTGGTAACCACGCGTGACACGTAGAGAAAGGCAAAAATATTGTTCAGATGCCAGAGTGTCCCCGCAACCATCCCGCCAAAGAAAGCCGCAGAAAATTTTACCTGGGTGTTGGGCACAAGCATGTAAAACAAGGCGAACATGACCCAAAGAAAAGCCAGGGGGCCAACCTGAAAAACAATCTGCCCCAGAAAGGGGACGGCATCCAGCCAGTGGTCCGCCCAGTGGAGGGAGGGAGCCTCCGCCAGGGTGGCCGCAGCCACCAAAACCAGCGGGCCCAGGGCCACGATGGTGAAATAACTGGAAATCTGCCGCCACCACTGGCGATCCACAGTCACCCCCCAGATGTCATTGAAGGTGCTTTCCACGCCCCGCAACATCCCTATCGCAGTGAATAAAAACAGCACCATGCCTGTGATTCCCAACTGCCCGCTTTGTGCGTTTTGAATGTACTCATGAATACTGCGGGCAGCCTCCCACTGTGCTGTCATCATCCTCTGGTCCCCCTTGGCGGGCGGCGTAATGGCTGTCGTCAGGGTCAGGTTGGTTTGCACATTTGAAGATGCCAAATGAGTCGTTTGCCCTTCCGGAACCGGCGGGATGGGAAATGCCCCGGCAGGTCCACCTGCCCACTTTCCCTCCATGTGGGTGACCACCATTTGTCCATTGGTGTTTTCCACTGTGGCTGGAGGCACGAGCGTGGAAACAAACCGATCAATGGCATGATAGATTTGGTCCTCGCCTTCGGATTTCAAGAGGCTGCTGGTGATTCCCACGGCCACAACCAGAAGTGGGATCAACGCCAGCAAGGAAGTGAAGGCCAGGGCCGAGGCCCGGACCAGACACCGGTTTTTGATGAAATGCCGCACCACCAGCGTCCAGAAGTGAACGACTTTCTCAAGCCTGCCCTCCAATTGCAACAATTCCTCACCAGCATCTGAACTGGTGCCGGTGCATATCTTGATCAGGCGGGAAATCCGGTTTGGGCGCATGGTTCCGTCACGCTAACAAAGCCCGCCGCCAAGTCAACGCCATCACCATCAAAAATCACCCTCAGCGATCCGTCTCAAACAACCCACATCAATGGATTGCAGACGGTGCAGGGAGATCAGGCCCAGCCAGGCCAACGACCGGGATTGGCTCACCCAAGGCATGGCACAATTCCAGCGCTGCTGGAACCAGGTTGCCCTCTGCATCAAAAAGTGAAGTGGTGTCAAATCCTGCCTCATGGTTTCCGCCCATGTTCTGGTACTCAGCTCCCCACCAGAAAACACCGGCTCCCAGATGACCGGGAACCGAGGCCACGATCGCGCCCAATTCACTGGCGTACTGGCTCTGGCCCTCTATGGTGCCAGGCAGGTCACAAATATTGGTCTGCCAGAAAGTGTTGGTCCAGGGGAAAGCTGTTTCCACCACGACCACCGGCTTGCCATACCGGCAGGCGGCATTGTCCAGGCATCGCTTCAAATCACGCAATGGACCATGCCACCATGGATAATAGCTCTCCCCGATCACATCAAATGGCACGTGTTCCTGTTCCAAATGATCAAAAAACCAGCGGGTGGTGGCCCAGTCGCCCCCCCGGTCTATGTGAATCATGATCCGGGGCATTGCTCCAATTGAACCCTCTTGGAGCCCCTTGATGGCTGCAGCCAGCAAATCCGCCAGGCGGTCCCAATGGTCGGGACTCGCCCCGGATCCCCGCACCCGGCCATCATCCCACAACATTCCCGGCGTGATTTCGTTTCCCACCTGGACCATGTCCGGACGGGCTCCAGCCACACACAGGGTTTTCATGGTCTCGAAACTGTAACTCCGCACGCGCGCCGTGAGAGCTTGAAAATCCAAATTCCGCCACCCATCCGGTTTCCTTTGCTTGCCGGGATCCGCCCAAGAATCCGAGAAGTGCAGGTCCAAAAGCAGTTTTAATCCATCCTTTTTCACCCTCACCGCCAAGGGCAAAGTGTAAGCCAGATTGTTGACGAAATTGTAAGGATCTCTGGCAGCTTGTTGGGCGTTGCTGGTGAACAACCTCAAACGAATGTAGTTGAATCCAGCCTTTTTCAACAGGACCAGCGCATCCATGGCGTTCCCTTTTTCCTTGTATTGCTTGCCCTGACTCTCAAAAAAAGGCAGGAGTGACATGTCTGCGCCCGCGATTGGATCCATCCGCATGGGTTGGCCATTCGAAACCCCGGCCAGGCTGACATCGTCAAAAGGTGTCATTGGCAGTCTCAATGGCATGTCTTGTGTGACAAACAGCCGGTTTGTTCCCGCTTCCCAAATCCAACCATCCCTTTCATGATTGCCGTGCGGCAGGATGATATATTTGTATTCCTGCTCCGCGCCTGTTGGCGCAGGATCATTAAAGGTCCCGGAAAACAAATCCGGCTGGTTAAGATTTTGGGTGAGTATGGCCCTGGGATCCCAGCTTTTGCCGCCAAATTTGCCGCAAATGGCCACCTGGTCGCCCACAGCCGGGTTGAATATTCCTTCCAACCTTGGCAATGACATGTCCACTTGGAATTGAACCTGGGCGGCTCCTGCTTTGGAGGCCAAAGCCGACATAACAATCCAAACTGCCAGCCGCCTGCCAATGGCGACCGAGTTTCGGGCACATGCCTTATATAGCCTCATGATACTGTCCTAAATGAAAAAGGTTTGGTTCCCTATTGAACCTTGCTTGTTTTCACGGAGCTGCCAGCCGGAAATACATTTGGCGGCCGGTTGTGGGAATGGTGGCGTTTCCCTGCCCCAGAGTGCCTGGGACATCCGTCCAAACCACCGGAGGTGCAAGGTTGGTGGCGCTTTGAAGGTTCAAGCCTGCTTGGGCCGGCCAACTCAGGGTCAGGCTACCACGGCCAACCACCAAGGCGGTGATTGTTTCAGGCGGGGCCGTTTCGTTTCCGGTTATTTGAAAATCATTCAGATTGAAACTCCCGGCGTTCGAGAAATGAAATACAAGGCCTGCGCCGGTCAATGTGCCGGTCAAGGCAGCGGTAGCCTGCGACCCTTCGCTGGCGCCAGTGGATGTGAGGGTCAACTGGTTCCAGTTTGTGGCATAAGGCGAAAAAGCCTGTGACACCACGGTATAGGTGGCAGAGGCGGCGCTGGTATCAACCGGCAGGTTGGTGGATGAAACGTACCAGGCGCCTCCATCAATTTGGACCGCGACGCTGGCTGTCAAATTGGTGGGGTCTGTGGTGGGTGCAATGCTGGCAGAGAACAGCAGGTTGGAGACTGAGGCCAGGGGTATGGATGGGAACGGAAGTCCCGAAAGGCCGGTGTCCGTGAGGGTGGTGGCATAAAACGCCGTCGTGCCAGGGCTCCCTTCATAGCTGTAAACCGCGCCAAAACCACTGGCTACCTGGAAGAGCCGGTTGGGGGAATCCGGCACCGCAGCCACCCACCCGACCGTGCTGGGCGATGCATTGCCTGTCTGCGGCCCCACGAATGGAAACGATTCATCGTACAACAAATTGGTGGGCTGACTGTTCACGGTAAGCGCCGTGGCGAAGTAATTGGCGCTGTTATCCGTGCCGGCAGAATTGCTCGCGATGAGCGAATAGGAGCCTGTCTGGTTTGTCCCGACGTTCAAAAGGGTCAGGACATTGCTGTTGGCACCCAGAATACCCGGGCCATTCGTGAGCGGATTACCATTGAATTGCCAGGAATAAACCAGGGGCTGGCTGCCGGACGCCATGCCCGCAAAGGACACCCCGGCTCCCGCGTAAACCGTCTGGCTCAGGGGTGAAACCGTGATGACAGGAGGCGTGGCAGCCGCAGCATCCGTGACGATCAGGAAATTGGCAAAATTGAAATTGCCGCCTCCACCGCCATAGTTGACCACCAGCCCGGAGCCGGTGATGACACCGGTCAGGTTTCCGGTTGCTGCCGCTCCAATGGTCGCGCCGGATGAACTCAGGCTCAGTTGATTCCAATTGCCCGAAAGGGAGCTGAATTGTTGTGAATAGGTGGTGTAGGTGGCGCTGGCCGCGGAAGTGTTGACTGGAATGGGCGAATTCATCGCATACCAACTTGATCCATTCATCTGCACGGCAAAATAAGCTGAAACATTGGCTGGCTGATATGTGGGGGCCACTTGGACGGAAAAAGAAACGGCGGGATAGTCCGCCGGATTGATGGCGGGAAATGCCAATCCGGACAAACCCGCATCACTATTGGTCGTGACGGTAAACGCCTCTGTGGCAGGTCCTCCTTCATAAGCAAAAATAGCCCCGGCGCCTCCACTGGTTTGGAAAAGTCTGTTGGGGCTGTTGGGCAGGTTTCCCACCCACCCCACTGTGCTCACCGGGTAATTCACCAGTTTGGGCCCGACAAAGGGAAAGGTTTCGGCATACAAATAATCCTGTGGCAATGCATTGACGGTGAGGGTGCTGGGGATGGCATTGGTGCTGGTGTCAAAATAGCCCGCCGAATTACTCACCACCACCCAATAGGTTCCGGCATCTGCCACGCCTGCATTTTCGATGCTTAATTCAGCCGAATTGGCGCCGGATATCCGGCTGTCATTCGTCAGGGCAACCCCGTCCTTGATCCATGCATAGGAAAGCGGAGCCGAAATGCTGGTTCCCACCGCAAATGAAAACCCGCCTCCGGCATAAACCGTCTGGCTTAGAGGCGGAGCAGTCATGACAGGCGCTTGGACCGGAGGGTTGGATATGGACAAGATTTGGAAGTCGTTGAAATTCCAACTGCCCGCATTAGCCAGGGATACCATGATGCCGATGCCATCAATGGCCCCGGAGAGATTGGCGCTGGCCACGGGTCCGATGGAGGGCGCCGATACGTTTGCGAGCACATTCCAATTTGTCGCAGCCGGGTTGTAGGCCAGCGTGGTCGAGTAGAAAATGGAACCTGCACTGTGCTGGGCGGTGGTCAATGGCGCGTTGGTATCCACGTACCAGGCCCCTCCCACTTCGACCGCAAACCAGCACGTGAGGTTTGCGCCCTGGTAGCTGTACTGGCTCTCAATCGAGAGACTCAGGTTGGTGTAAGGGGTGGGATCAATGCTGGTGAAGGCGGAATCACCTCCGGTGCCGCTGCCAGCTCCGTTGGTGGTAAAAAAAATTCCAGTTCCGGAGGTGCCGCCAAAATAGAGCGTAGCCTGGGGAAGTGGCAGGCCTGTATTCCCGTCCACGGCAGGACTCTGGGCGTAAATACCGCTGTACCCGGAGGCGGGCAAAGCCTGCCCCCACCCCACGGCAGCCAGGGTGGTGCCACCATTGGTGGTGCCAAAGTCCTGCTGGTAAAGCACCGTCGTTTGGGCTTGAACAATGCCGGCGCTGGCCAGCGCCACTGCAATCAATTGGATCAGGTTTTTCATGATGATTTGCGGGTTGGTGGTTTGTTTAATTCCTCAATAGAATCCCATGGTCCAGCTTGTCACTGAAACGAGTTCATCCACGCCGGCCACATGTTCAGCGACGCCATGTAGGTGATGTTGAAACTCCGGCTCCAAGTCAGCGTCCATAATTGCTTGATGCCCACGCTGCGAACAGAGGAGTCGGCAAAACTCATGTCCACGGGCGTTCGCCCCGGATGACGCGGAATGGAGAACATGCTCATGCCACTGCCCTGCCCGCTGGAGATATACCACCCTTCATGCGGTTCAGGGGTGTCATTATACAGCGGAGGTGATCCATCAAATATGGAATCGGCAAAAACAGGAATTTCCGTCACTAACCCGCCGCTGGCCGAGAGTTTGCGCCAGTAATCGGATGCGGGTCCGGACATATAAACACCTATTGCGGTGGGGGGCGGATTCATGGCCCAGGCGTTCATCCCATAACTGCCAAAATCCCCTGCCACGGCCCAACTGGGAACGAAATACCCATTCGTTCCAAATATTCCCCACGAAATTTGCGAATTATCCATGGAGGAATTGAATTGCATGCTGGTCGGAAGGTCGCTTCGAAATTTTTTGGCGGCTGGACACAGCCGGATGTTGGGGTTGGAATAATAATTTCTAAGGGTGGACATCCATTCACCGGAAAGATTGTTTACCGCAGGGCTCCAGCCCGGCGGCATGCTGTCATTGTTGTCCCCGGCATACAGCGCGAAGCACACCCCCCATTGATGAAGGTTTGAGACGCATTGTGCGTGATAAGCCCTTAATTTGGCGCTGCTCAGCACCGGCAATAGCATCGCCGCCAGAATGGCTATGATGGCTATCACCACCAGCAGTTCAATGAGGGTGAAGGCTATGTTGCTCTTGCACCGGGGACGAATTCCCCGTTTGCTGGAACGACTATGAATACCGCCACCACGAAAACCATCGGAGTCGATCTGCATAAAGCCTC
>JAKAFL010000087.1 GCA_021817945.1 bacterium
TCTGTTCTAGGTTAGCCTCGTGTGTCCCGGTGCGGCAGGAATCCTTCCCCCAAATGAAGCCGAACCCGGCTCACCAGGCTGGAATACTGGTCTCCCTTGGTGGGATGGCAGACCAGCCCCGCCGGCTTGTTCACCACCAGGAAATCATCATCCTCATGTAAAATATCAAGCAACTGTTCCGTCATGCGCCAATCCTTCCGCAGCTCCGGGCAGCCACCATTTCCAGATCACACCCCGCCAAACCGCCGGTTCCTGCGCGCGTATTCCTCCAGGGCGGCATAAAAATGGGGACGCCGGAAATCCGGCCACAAGGTGGGAGTGACCACCAGCTCGGCATAGGAAATCTGCCACAATAAAAAATTGCTCAGCCGCATTTCCCCGCTGGTCCGCACCAGCAGGTCTGGATCAGGCACGCTCCGCGTCCATAAATGGTCGGAAATGATTTTCTCCGTGATATCCGCGGGGTCCAGCGTGCCGCCTTTTACTTTCTGCGCCACCTGCCTCACCGCATCCACAATCTCCAGCCGGCTGCCATAACTCAGGGCCATCACCAGTGTAAGCCCGTTATTTTTGGAAAGTGCGGTGATGGTTTTATGCAATTGTTCCTGGACATGGTCCGGCAGCCGCCATATCTGGCCAATCACCTCCAACCGCACGTTGTTGCGGTTCAATTCCCCGGTCTCGCTTTTCAGGTATTGCACCAGGTACTTCATCAAGGCATCCACCTCGTCCTTGGGACGGTTCCAGTTCTCAGCCGAAAAGGCGTACAATGTCAGGTACTTGATCCCCACCTCCCCGGCGCTGCGGATGATCTCCCGGGCGGAATCTGCCCCGCGCCGGTGCCCCTCCACACGCGGCAGATGCCGCGCCTTGGCCCAGCGCCCATTGCCATCCATGATCACTGCCACATGCCGGGGCAGGTTGGCCCGGGCTTCTGGCGATAAAGATGGATGCACAGGACTCATCAACGCAAACCCGGCCAGGCCGGCGCCTCAACCCCTCTCATGGAAACAAGGTCTGATCGCGTCCAGGACCCACCGAGGCAATATACAGGCGGGCATTGGTAAGTTCGGATATGGCCTTCAGGTATTGCCGCGCCTTGAGTGGCAATTGTTTAAACGTCTTGGCCCGGTGCGTGGGCGCGCACCACCCCTCGAATTCCACATAAACCGGCTCGCACTCCGCCAACTCGCGCGCGTCGTTGGGCACATAGTCATACTGCTGTTTGCCTCGTCGGTAAGCCACGCATACCTTGATGCTTTTAACTGTGTCCAACCCGTCCAGGTTGGTGATGGCCAGGTCGTCTATGCCGTTCACCATGGTGGCATGCCGGGTGGCTACGGAATCAAACCAGCCGCACCGGCGGGCCCGCCCGGTGGTGGCCCCAAATTCGCGCCCCATTCCATGCAGCAAATCGGATATTTCACGGTTTTCCGTGGGCAAGGGTCCTTCCCCCACCCTCGTGGTATAGGCTTTCATCACTCCCACCACCCGGTCCATGCGGTGCGGCGGAACTCCCGTGCCTGTGCACGCCCCGCCTGCCGTGGTGTTGCTCGAGGTCACAAAAGGATAGGTCCCATGGTCAATGTCCAAAAAGGTTCCCTGCGCTCCCTCAAATAAAATGTCCGCCTGCTCCCGCATGGCCTCATGCAACAGCACCACCGTGTTGGTCACATACGGCGCCAGGTATTTGCCGGCGGCACGGTAGGCATCCAGCGTCTTCTTAAAGGAAATCGGCTTGCCTCCCAATGATTTCAACAACGCATTGTTTTCCTTCATCCGCAGGGCCAGCTTCTCCTCCAGGCGATCTTTGTCCACGAGGTCATTCACCCGCAGCCCCACCCGGGCCGCCTTGTCGCCGTAGGCGGGTCCTATGCCCCGCTTCGTGGTCCCAATCTTGTTGTTCCCCTTCAGCGCCTCGCGGCTCGCATCCAGCTCGCGATGGTACGGAAACACCACATGCGCCGTTTCGCTGAGCAAAAAATTTTTCGGGCTTACCTTCACCCCTATTTTCTTGAGCCCTTCCATCTCCTCCATCAAGCCAATCGGGTCCACCACCACTCCGTTCCCTATCACGCACAGCTTGTTGCGGCGCAGGATGCCCGAGGGCACCAGGTGCAGGACGTATTTCGTTTTGCCCACGTACACCGTGTGCCCGGCATTGTTGCCACCGGCATACCGGACCACGATGTCCGCCTTTTCCGTCAGCACATCAATGATTTTGCCTTTGCCCTCGTCACCCCATTGGGCTCCCACCAGTATTGTATTAGACATAAATTTTCCCAAAACCAGCCTGCCAAGGATTTTCCCCGACACTCCCTTATGCCTTGGCCGCGCTTCGAACCCTGCGCGCGCAATAAAAATCCCCGAATTTAAATTCGGGGCAAAGCAGCGGGTCTTTGCAGCATGAAGCTAGAGATTGCCCTGCCGTTTGTCAACGAAAAGTCCTCCCAAGCGAACCTGCCGGGCCTGCCTCAAGACAAAATGCACCGGAAGGGGATTTTGAAAATCCTTGCCTCACTTTTACGACTGCCTGGTCATTATTCGCCGGAGGCTCTTCCGCCCCAAAGGGAGGTGACCATCGCCGACGGTCCCGCCCGGCTTTGGCATCCTGTCCATCCTGTTAATCCTGTCCCGGTTTGCTGCCGAGATCACCTCATCTGTGAAGGTTTGTCTGCTGATTTTTTTTGAATGTAATAAACGGCATTTGGTGCGGCTTTGAAACGCCGTCATTTCATTTTTTTCAAGTCATGTCGCTTCGACCAATTCAATTCGCACGGCCTTACCCAGCGCCCGCGCCACGCGCGACACCGTGGACAACCGCACGTCTTCGGCATGGTTTTCAAGCCGCGAAATCGCCGACTTTTTCGTCTTGGTAATGCGTGCCAGCTTTTCCTGCGTCACGCCGGCCTGTTCGCGGGCTTCCCGCTGCAACACGCCGGTTTTGAATTCCTCATAGCCGGCGTCAAAGTCTTTCGCAAACGCTTTATCAGCGCCTTTGCGTTTCTTAATGTATTTTTCCAGGTCGTTTTTCATTTTGTCTTCCTCCGGCTCAAATAATCACGTTTCCGTTATTCGGCCAGGGCGATCTCCCGCTCCGGCGCCTTCTGCGTCTTTTTAGCAAATCCGTTGGTCAGAATGATCAGCCGTCCGGCCTCCCAAAAGCCCAACAGCCGGAAGGCGTCCCCGCCGAACTCCGCCCGCACTTCCCACAAATCTGCCGTGCCCGCCAGTTTCTTAAAATACTGGATCGGCACGCGCGGTAGTTCCTGCACCGCTTTCAGCACCCCCAAAACTTTTTGCGACTGCTTCGCGTTTAGTGAATCCAAAATTTCCTCCACCGGGCACGCACCCGCCGCCGTCCGGTAGAATTGAATTTCAATCACCCACACAGGTTAAGGCGTATGTTAACCTGTGCCGAATACCGCTTAAGGCTGCGGTATGGAAAATTCAAAAACATCAAAGGCAACCTTTGAACAAGGCGGCCAAAAAGTACCAGCAGAAATGCCAGCACGGAGGGTATTAACCGGGCAAAAACCGACACGACGCCGTCTGCCAGAAGTAACTGTTACCCGATCTGGTGTATCGTTGTGCTAAAAGGGTGTTACCCGATGGCCTTTGTTTTGGTTAACTGTTTGCAGTCTTCGATGCGAGCTAAAACGAGCAGGGGGTGAGCTGCGAGCCTTAGCTCGCGCCCCCTGTGGTCGAAGGTTCTTGAGGTATTCAATGCTGTTTGTGGGGGGCAAAAATGTTGTGTTTTTCCTCATTTTAAAAGCGGCTCGATTATGAACCTCAGCGTGCCTTGCGCCTGCAAGGGTATGGCTCGCTCGCGCCGTCAAGGTCGTGTCCTGCGCTCGTATGCCTCACGTCGGACTTCCACCTTGACCGCGCTCGCTTCGCCGGGATGGAACGGCGCTTATGAAGGCACGCTGGGAGTTTGCATGTCTTCTTCAGGAATCGGCTTGCAATATGATTAGTTTAGGCGGTATTGTTCAAGCATGGCTTTAACTACGCGCCATAAACTAATCAGAAGCCTGCAAACGGCGTTCCCACGCGGGACGCCTTTTGACCATCAACAACTGACGAAATTGGGCGTGTCGTCGGCGTTGGCGCATCATTATTTGAAGTCGGGCTGGCTGACGCGGCTGGGACGCGGAGTCTTTATGTTTCCGAACGACACGTTGCGTCGGGACGACTGTTTGCAATTTTTATCCCGTCAAATGCCGGGCTTTCACGTTGGTGGGAAAACAGCATTGGCCTGGCGCGGTGTTCGTCACAATCTGCCAGCGCGCGAACCGCTTTCATTGTGGGGCGAGGGAAAGGCCAGCTTGCCTGAATGGTTTGAAAAGCTGTTTCCGTCGCGCTACACGACGCGAAACCCTTTCTCTCCCAAGCTACCGAAGAATTTTGGTTTGCAGCCCCTGCCGGAAACACTCGACGGAGTTTTCGTCTCCGTGCCAGAGCGGGCGTTGCTGGAAATGTTGAGCGAAGTGGGTGTGCATCAGGGAATCGAGGAGGCGCGCAATATCATGGAAGGCGCAAGATCTCTCCGGCCAGAAGTGTTGACCACGCTGCTGAAGAACTGCCAGCGCGTCAAAGTCGTGCGGCTTTGCGTGACTTGGGCGGAAGAACTTAACTTACCGTGGGCTGACACAGCGAAAAAGGCAGCGGAAAAGCGATTGGGCCGCGGTCGCTGGATCCATCGCCTCAAGGACGGAACATACCTCGTGCTGAAATCATGATGGACAAAAGCTACATCGAGGTTGTCCGACTACTGCTCGAAAGCGCGCCTGCGATTTTCGAGACGCCACATTTTGCCATGAAAGGCGGAACGGCGATCAACCTGTTCGTCGAGGACATGCCGCGTTTGTCGGTGGACATTGACGTGGTTTACACGAACCACCAGGCAACCCGCGAGGAAGCGCTGAAATCCATTTCCGGCGGACTGGATACGACGCGAAAGCGCCTCACAAAAGCAGGACTCGAATCTGAAGTGTCTGCCACCAAAGACGGCGACGAAATCAAGTTGTTCATTCGGCGCGGGCGCAATCAGGTTAAGGTGGAAGTGAAGCATGTTTTTCGCGGCACTGTGCTGCCGGTGGAAACCCGTCGGCTTGGCAACGAGGCGCGGAAACTTTTCACAACGGAATTGTCCGTGCCGGTTCTGGCCGCACCAGAACTTTACGGCAGCAAACTCGTTGCTGCGATGGATCGCCAGCATCCCGCGATCTCTTTGATGTTCGCGGCCTGTTCGAGCACGGCGGACTAACGGCAGAAGTGGTCGAGTGTTTTGTCTGCTATCTCACCGGCCACAATCGTCCCGCGCATGAGGTCTTGTTTTCGCGAGATATGGACATGTCCGCAGCCTTTGAGAATGAATTCGTAGGCATGACCCGCAATCCGGTCACGCTCGCAGAGCTGGAAGCAGTTCGGCGCAGGCTGAAAAGGGAATTGCCCGCCGCACTGGCAGGAAACCAACGAGAATTCTTGCTCGGCCTTGTCGCCGGTGAACCCGACTGGCAGCTGATGAAGTGTCCGCACCTTTCGCAGCTTCCGGCGATTCGATGGAAGCTCCAGAATCTCGCCAAACTCAAGAAATCCAATCCGCGCAAATTCACCCAGCAAGCCGAGGAATTACGCGCAGGACTCGCAGGTTAAGCAACGCAGGCGGCATCATTTTGCCACTCGCAACCTTTAGTAATTTCTTCAGTGAAACCTTCAGTAACGGGGTTAAAACTGGTTAAGTTGTGATAGGTGTTTTTTGTTGAAATTCCCAATGAAATCAGCGATTTTATCACTGTCAATCGGGCGTGAGTCGCCTGATTCCGACCCTCGCCTCCAGTCCTAAGAGACTGTTTTAAAATTCAAAAACGACATGGTTTTATTGGGGCTTTGATCGGGTTGGTTCAGAAAAACGCGCAAGAAAATGAAGTAAGTTGTTGACATGGACGTTGGCTTGGTGCGGCTACTTTTAAGCGGAAGCCTCCGTTGAGGCGATGAAAAAAGCCAAATACGGATCGAGCCTTACCGACGACCAATGCTAGCGCCAAGTTCGTAAAGTAATCGGTTCTTGATATTGTCATATTCTGCCCCTTTTTGGGCTCTGCTTACGTCTTCGATACAGCAGATGATTGACATATCCCGGCGAACCCATCTGAAGCCGTCCGGCTATCCATTCCACCGTCATCACCGTCTCCGCCCGTAACCGCGCTGCCAACTCCACTTTTCCCCGATCCCCTTTCGCAAGCTCCCTTAATTCTCTCTCCCGCCATTTCCTCGCCTTGAGCTCCCTTTTGACCAGCCTTTCCGCAAGCGCTTCCGCCGTTTCCTGTCGTTCCGCTCCGTAATGCTCCGCCCCCATCCGTCCCTTCATCTGCCTCAGCAGCTCCTTGCGAAAGGTTTCCGACCCCCAACACCACCCCCTCCGTAATCTCTTGTAATCCATTCCCGATTCTCCCGCACGGCGCACCTCCAAGGCCGCTTCCAGTTGCCGCCGGCCTGCTGGACTGTCCTTGGGAATGCGATATTCCCCCAGCAGCCGGTCCACCCGCAGCCACGGCCAGCGCCGGGCCGACGACTTAAGATATTCCCGCCAACTGCTCCAGGCATATTGTCGCAAGGGAGCTCCGGCCCTTAACAGGCCTGCCCGCACCGGGTTGAGATGTACGTAATCGCAGACCGTCTTCAAATATCCGCTCCCGCTGCCATCCACGATCAGGGACTTGTAGCGTCCGCTAAACAAATGGCCAAAGCATTTGTGCCG
>JAKAFL010000040.1 GCA_021817945.1 bacterium
ACATGGAGGGTATTCTGGGCCATTGGAAGGCGGGATTGACGACGGCGTTTTTGGAGGGTCTCAACAGTTTGTTTTCGGCGACCAAGCGCAAGGCGCGGGGATACCGATCCACGGAGTATCAGATCGCAATGCACTACTTTGTCGCTGGCAAGTTGGAGGTTCCATACTATAACTACCATGAATAACTACCCATTAAAAACGTCGAGGAACCTCAAAATGCTGAAAACTGGTTGACCAACTTCTAATTTAGACTCAAATTTTAAAATATGAAAAATAAAAAACTACATGAGTTAAATTTCAAATTTCTTCTTGATTATCCAAATGAATTTCGACCACAGAACCGGTATGACAATCCAATTATCTGTGACCAGTTTTGCGTCTCATGCGAAAAAAATGGATACCTAGACGGCGGCGACCTTCGATTGGATCAGATGTCCCACGGTGCCGACACTGAGGATATTGAAAAATCGATCTGTTGTAATTTGCCACCAGGAGGCTTGGATATATCAGTGGCATTCTTACTAGAGTCGCCAGGTGGATATTACGATCTTGGTTCCCCAATAAAACATAAAGAGGAGGGGATTACCAAGCGGCCACCGGTGAAGCATTATTACTGGACACCTTCACCACGGGCACGTTGGCCGAAAACTGCGAGTGAACTACCAAGCAAGGCTGATGGTGATGGAATGTATGGCCCTTACTTCGCTTACCTAATCGCCACCCATAAGCTCTACAATGCTTATTTTACGAACATCATCAAATGTTCCTTAGCCCAGCATGACGCTGAAGTGTTTGTAAGATATTACGTCGTGAGGGATCCGGACAACAGAGATTCTAAAATTCGGACAAATTGTTTCCAACGGTTTCTAAGCAAAGAAATGGAAATTGTAAATCCGCAAATTGTCTTCTATTTTGGACAACGGGCAACCAAGATGGGGTATTATGCGGGGCTTCATGATATGTTGCCACGCACAGAATTTCGGACTTTGTATCATCCGGCGGCGTGGTGCGATGATGACGATATCATCAGGCATAATGATGAGATCATACAAGACGCGATTAAGCAAAAACAAAGCGCTTCAATCATGTAAAACAATCAAGCCAATATGAATCTAAACTTTAACGAGGTGACGCTGTCAGAACTCTTCAATGATCTTTTTACGCCGGTTGGCTATAAAGACCTTGCTCCAAAGTATTGTTCGCTGTTGTTGCATTCAGGGACGGATTTCAGTCAGGAGGCTGGCGGCAATTGTGATCCGAATTTAATTGATTCGGCGGCAGACGAAGTGGCCAAGTTGATCCGGCAAGCCTTCGGGATTTTCAGGCTCATCACCGCAAGGCCGGCTGAAAAATACCAGCGGCTTGATTTGATCACGACGCAGACGGCGCTTCACGAATACATGCTCAAGACGCTGTATCACGTCAACCGGAATTGCCGCGCGTTGCTGGAGGCGCAGGTGGATTATGCCAAGTATGACAGCATTGAATCGTATTTGAGAGTCCTCAAAAGAAAACACGGAATCTCTGACAAGCGGATGCTGTTGGCCCTGCAACAATGGCATGAGCCAGATGAAGCAATTTTTTACAAACTCGTTGAGCGGGAGGCCAAGCTAAAAGTTTTTGACATGGGATCCGGTGAAGTCTGTTTTCAAATTTACAACGAGCAGGGCAAAGAAATCCTTCAGGTGCTTGATGAAATGAGCACGAACAATGGCCTGGTCATCTCGAAACGCTATTTTTTCTTTCGGATTTTTCAGGTGTTTCAACATTTGCACTTGTGCACGCAACTGTGCGAACTGGAAAGAACTGGAGCCATCACCCCGGACGGTATCGAGATAAAGGAGGTTGGAACGGAATTGATGGATGCCTTTAACCAGGCAGCGAAGGAGTGTCTTTAATCCGGGAACGGTCCTTAAATTCCGCGCGCAGCCGGCTGATTACGCCTTGCGGGAATTCGCCTTGAGCCACGCGGCATATTTGGCTTCGCTTAAGTCGCGGGCGGCCAGCGCCAGGGTTTTCACGGTGGCGTCCACTTCGTCCGCTTGGAATTCCTGGCCGTTGATTTCGAGGAACACCACCGCCGTGAGAAACCCAATCCGCTTGTTGCCGTCCAGAAAGGGATGGTTCCGCACCAGCCCGCCGGCGTAGGCGGCGGCCAGTTCAAACAGATCGGGCCGGCCGTAGTGCAGGCGCTGTTGCGGCCGGTTCAGCGCCGAATCCAGCAATCCGCCGTCCCGCACGCCGGCCAGCCCGCCAAATTCGTCCAGCAATTGTTCGTGCATGGCCAGCACCGTTTCCCGCAACACCCATTGCGGCGTTTTCATTTGGCGAGTTCCCGGAGCGTGTTGCGGTAGCGGCGGATGACGCCTTCCGCCGCCCGGATCTGTTCGGCAAATTGCTTCCGGCTCGCGACGGACGGCGTGACGCGCAGGCTGCCATCCGGCGACTCGGTGAGCGCAATGGAGTCGCCCGCGCCGACCTTGAGCCGCGCCAGGGCTTCCTTCGGCAAAACGACGCCAACGGAATTGCCGACCTTGCGAAGTTTCAATTCCAATACCATGCCGACAATGTAGCCACGGTTGTAATAACGCGCAAGGTCAGACCCCTTTCGCCGGGCGGTTCTTGAATTCCGCCCGCAACCGGCTGAGGCGTTTGGCGCTGGTGCGAGCGTCCCAGGCCAGCCCGGCGCAGAGAAATTCATGTTTCTTTTCTCCTTTCAAGCCGCGCCGTTGCACTTCCAAATCCAGTTGCCGCAGTTTTTCCGCCGCCTGCCTGCGTTCAGCCACGCCTTCGGCCAGCGCGGCGCCCTGGCGTCCGGGAACACGGGCGCGGTGAAGTCTGGCAATGGCGTCCCAGCGGATGTCGCGCTTGGGGTCAAATGACCAGTAGGCGGGAATGTGGATCATCGTCCCGTAAGCCGTGAGATTGACCGCCAGCTTGAGCAGGAGCGGTTCGTCGTGCTGCATCCCGTAAAGATTCCAGCGCAGGCAAAACGCATCGAACGCCGCCTGAAACGCCTCGGCCCGCCGCCGCAGATTCACGGTAAATGGCAGGCGCAAGTTGCGCTCCACGCTCATGGTGCGGCGGATCACGCCCTTGTGATCCTGCCAGGCGCGAACCTCGAACGCGGCCTTGAGGTCCGCCCATTGCCGGCGCAGTTCGGGGTCGTTTTTGATGGCGAGTTCGTTTTGGGCGTATTTGGCCTGCGTTTTGACAAGATTTTCGTAGCTGCCTTTCTGGATGTGCAACTCGTGGTCCGCCGCCGCCGCGCAGATGGTTTCATCCGGCGGTTCCGGCAGCAGGTCAATGATCAGCCGGTGCCGGGCGTTCAGGCGTTTTCCCTTTTCCAGAACCGCCAGGCAATCCTCCAGCACGTCCTGGATGTTGAACGGCCAGAGCGAAATCGGGACGAACATCCAAGCGTAAAGGCCGCGAAGTGACTGCACCGCTGAAACGTCCAGTTTCGTCGCTGCATGATAACGCCGGAGACAGTCCTCCGCCCATTCGGCCCGATCAAAGGCGCGGGCTTGGAGCTTTTCCAGGTCATTATCGAGGGTAGAGCTCATGCTTCCAAGTTGGCGGGGAGCATTTGCCAAATCCGCAAAGTGCGCAAGAATTCTTCCTGGCTAACCCAAAAAAAGGAATTCAAAAGGCCAATCTGCCCCAATCTACCGGGCGCAAACGCTGAGAGCCTGTCTGATAATTGGGAATGGTGCTGCGACCGGGGATTTTGGCCTTGGGCGAGGCGGAACTGTCGGTGCATCCCCGTGGCGGGCTGTAACGACGGCGACAACAAAACCCAAGGGCAAAAGCGCCGTCGCCCGAAGGGTTTTCGCGCCCAATTCGGCCTGGCGTTGTTGCTCGTCGGTCGCAGACCCGCGTGGGGTATGCTCCCTCGTCGCGCCGAGCCAGACCCGCGTGGGCACGAAAACAGCATCCTTCTGAATTTCCAGAAAGGCTCTATGGAACCCCCCCCCCCACCAGACCGCTTTGGGTATGGTCCAAAGAATTTCCGCTCCAGAATCTTGCCGCATCTTGACCCTTTCCATTTCGGTTTTTGGATTGATTTGAGTTCGCGCTGGATGTGAGCGAGAACCCCTCTCCCTAACCCTCTCCCCGCGCTTCGCTGGCGGGGCGAGGGAACCAGGGGCGTTGGGTTGGTTCATGCGTTTGAAAAGCAGAACAACTTCGCCGCGTGAAAGATTTAAAAATCCATCGCCAGCCCACCATTTTTGCTCCCTCTCCGCCAATTGTATTGGGGGAGAGGGTTGGGGAGAGTTCTTAACCAGCCACGGTCGGTGTTTGGCTGTGTGAGAATCTATTGCGCGGTTGTGTCTCGAAAGGCGATCTTTCAAGTCATCAGTCATACCAGCGTAATAATTTTCTGGATGGCCTTTGGATTTGAGAATCTAAACGTAATGGCAAGCTGGCATAAAAGTGAGTTGGCCCGCCTGGGTCCTGCGGACTTCGGCGCGGCAAAAACAGCATCCTTCTGAATTTCCAGAAAGGCTCTATGGAAAACCCCCCACCAGACCGCTTTGGGTATGTTCCAAAGAATTTCCGCTCCAGCATCTTGCCGCATCTTGACCCTTTCCATTTCGGTTTTTGGATTGATTTGAGTTCGCACTGGATGTGAGCGAGAACCCCTCTTGTATCTGAATTTCCCTCTAACCTTGTCTATGAGTAATGGCTTGGGAAGATGGGGCTGTCCTGCCGCCTGCAGGCGGCAGGACAGTGGCGCGGACGAGTTCGTAACCCTCTGGCACTGGCTTTTGGCTAGGTGCGTTGGGAGCCTGAACCGTTCGTGCCTGTGTCCTAAACTCGAACCGTTGATTGAGCGGCCCACTAAAGCCAGCTCGCATTTGCAAGAATGAGCCAGAACACTATGACCACTATCTACACCGGCTTGGACATTGCCAAGCTTAACCTGCAACTTCACCTCGCCGGTCGCATCCATGACCTGCCCAACACCGCCACCGGTCATCGCCGGTTGCTGAAACTCCTGACCGCCCACGCCGGTGCTCACGTCGTCTGCGAGGCTACAGGCGGGTATGAACGTAACGTCGTCGCTGCCTTGCATGAAGCCAAAGTGCCTGTCAGTGTCTTGAACCCCGCCCGCGTCCGGCACTTCGCGCGCGCCACCGGCCAGCGCGCCAAGACTGATGACATTGATGCCGCCGTCCTGACCGCCTACGGCCAGGCCTTGCAGCCCAAACCCACCACACCCCGCACCGAACAAGAACAGCAATTGGCCGAATTGGTCCGCCGCCGGGTGCAAGTAGTGGAAATCCTCCTCGGTCAGCGCCAGCAGGTCGAACGTCTCACCCTGCCGCCCTTGCGTCGTCAGGCGCAAAGCCTCGTGCGCCGGCTCGAACGCGATCTGGAACAAATCGAAGCCCAACTCAAAACGCTGCGCACTCAAACCGCAACGTTGGATGAACGTGTGCAAAAGCTCGAAGCCATCACCGGGGTCGGTGCGATCACCGCCTTGGGCGTGCTGGCCGAACTGCCCGAACTGGGCACGCTCAATCGCCGCCAAGCGGCGGCCCTTGCTGGACTGGCCCCGCATCCACGGGAAAGCGGTCAATGGCATGGACGCCGCAGCATCGGCGGTGGGCGGGCGCCAGTCAGGCGGGCACTCTACATGGCCGCACTCGTTGCCGCCCATGCCAACCGTCAGCTCAAAGAGTTTTACCAGCGCCTGCGCGCCGCTGGCAAACCAGCCAAAGTCGCCCTCACCGCCGTCATGCGCAAACTCATCGTCCTCATGAATCACATCCTCAAAAATCCAAACTTTGCACTCCAAAATTAAATACCGTTGCTCCCTAACCCTCTCCCCGCGCTTCGCTGACGGGGCGAGGGAACCAGGGGCGTTGGGTTGGTTCATGCGTTTGAAAAAGCAGAACAACTTCGCCGCGTGAAAGATTTAAAAATCCATCGCCAGCCCACCATTTTTGCTCCCTCTCCGCCAATTGTATTGGGGGAGAGGGTTGGGGAGAGTTCTTAACCAGCCACGGTCGGTGTTTGGCTGTGTGAGAATCTATTGCGCGGTTGTGTCTCGAAAGGCGATCTTTCAAGTCATCAGTCATACCAGCGTAATAATTTTCTGGATGGCCTTTGGATTTGAGAATCTAAACGTAATGGCAAGCTGGCATAAAAGTGAGTTGGCCCGCCTGGGTCCTGCGGACTTTGGCGCGGCAAAAATCATTGCAAGGCAATGATTTTTGGAGGCGAGGGTCGGAATCGAACCGACGAATGAGGCTTTTGCAGAGCCCTGCCTTACCACTTGGCTACCCCGCCGTGAAAGGTGCTAAAAATTAGGTGGAATGGCTCTCTTGCGCAAGTTTATTGGCGGGGGAATTTGGATTTTCGAATTTCCAGGAAGGATTGGGATCCAGGTTGGTTTCCACCGGGAGTTCGCATGTCTGTTTCAGCCGGGGTTCAGGGACGGTTCCGGGTTGACAATTTTCCGGTTTGAAATACTGTATATTTGTACAGTATGACTGATCTCACGCAACGCCAGCAGCAGGTGCTGAGTTTTATTCGCCAGCGCCAGGTTCATGGGGAGACGCCGTCGCGCCGTGAAATTGCCGATCATTTTGGTTTTGCCAGCCTGAATGCCGTGAGTTCGCACCTGCATCTTCTGGAAAAGAAGGGGGCCATCAAGGTTGTGCAGGGTCGCGCGCGTTCATTGCAGGTGCCTTCGCCTTTGCGGTCGTGGCAATCGGTAGTGTGTCATATTCCGCTTTTGGGTTCCATTCCGGCGGGGCGGGCTGAGTTGCGCGAGTCAGACATGGAGGGTTGTGTGAGTGTGGATGTGGCCACGATTGGCTATCAGCCCACCAAGGCCAGTTTTGCGTTGAGGGTGGCGGGGCAGTCCATGGTGGGCCGGCATATTTTGGATGGGGACCTGGTGATACTGGAGCATGGGCCGGAGCCCAAGCCGGGTGATGTGGTGGCAGCGCTGATTGATGGACAGTGCACACTCAAGACTTTCATTGTCAAGAATGGGAGGCCTTATTTGAAGGCGGAGAATCCGCAGTACGCCGATTTGATTCCAGCCGAGGAGCTTGTCATCCAGGGGGTGATGCGCGCGCTGATACGGCGCGTGAATGCCTGAGAGTTTCTTCAGGAACCGGACGTGTGGCATTGCTGGGGGTGTGCAGCCTTAAAAGGCCGTGGTTTGAATGCGCGTTTTTTCATGGATGACTTTTGCGCGAGGGGTTGGGCGGATGGTTTTGCCGGGGAGCGATGGGGGATGGGGCTGGTGGCGGAGTGGAGAGGGTGATGAATCGGAGCATTGTTCATTTGGATGCGGACGCTTTTTTTGCCTCGGTGGAGCAGGCGGCGGACGCGCGGTTACGCGGCAGGCCTGTGGCTGTGGGGGGCGAGAGCCGGGGGATCATTGCCTCGGCGTCGTATGAGGCGCGGCGGTTTGGGGTTTACACGCCCATGCCCACGGTCCGGGCGCGCAAACTTTGCCCGCAGTTGATTGTTTTGCCGGGTGATTATGACCGGTATGAGGAGTTTTCAAACTGGATGTTTGGCTACGCCTATGATTTCACCCCAAACGTGGAGAGGACTTCGATTGACGAAGGATATTTTGACGTGACGGCGAACCACGAGAAATCGCCCTTGGAGATTGCGGATGTGATTCGGCGTGCGATTGGGCGGCGGTTGAAGATATCGGTGAGCCAGGGGGTGGGGAGCAGCAAGCTGGTGAGCCAGATTGCCTCCAAGCTGGACAAGCCATCGGCATTCCGGCGGGTTGTCCCAGGCGGGGAGGCGGCTTTTCTGAGTCCGCTGGCGAATCATTGGCTGCCCGGGGTGGGGCCGGTCATGAGCCAGCGCCTGTGTGCGGCGGGGTTGCCATTGATTGGCCAGATAGCGGCCATGCCAGTGGATCTTTTGGCATTGATACTGGGGGGGCAGGCGCCATTGTTGCATCAATTTGCGTGCGGGATAGACGAGCGACCTGTCATTCCGGCGCATGAGCCTCAAAAGACGTTCAGCAGCCAGGAAACGTTTGAGCGGGATGTGACTGACGAGGGGTATGTCCATGCGATTTTGGGAAGGATGGCGGACCAGCTTTTTGCGAGGGTGCGCCAGGAAGGGCGGGCGGTGCGCGTTTTGACGGTGAAAGTGCGGTATAATGACCGGGATGAGGGGAGTGGGACAAGGAGTTTACAGGAGCCCACCGACATGGAGACGGAGGTTTATGGGTTATTGGGCGGGCTGTTGCGGCAGGCCTGGTCCCGCCGTGTGAGTTTGCGCATGGTTGCGCTGAAGTTATCCCGCGTTTATGACGGGATTTTTGCGGGGGAACTGCCGCTGACGGGCGGGGTGGGGCGCCGGGATGCCTGCGTGCGGCTGACGGCCGCAGTGGATGATCTGCGGCGGAAGCATGGCTGGTCCGTGCTTCTGCGTGGCCATGATTTGCGGTTGCGCGAGCCGCCGTGCGAGGATGCCCGGGTGAAACCCGGCCCGCGGCTGCGGTTCATTGGCCGGGCTGCCAAACCGACCCGGGTGGCGACCCGGGTGGCGGCCCGGGAGTATGTCCCGCTGCGTGTCCGCAGCTATTATTCGTTCATGGACTCCACGCTTTCGCCGCGGCAGATGGTGGAATGGGCGCGAGCGCAGGGCATGAAGGCGGTGGGGATGGTGGATACCGGCAACCTGCATGGCGCCGCCGAACTGGCTGAAGCCGCTGCCGATGCGGGCATCCAACCCATTTTCGGGGCGGAACTGAATGTGGCGGGGCATCCGCTCCTGCTGTACGTCCAGTCATCCACGGGTTATGTGAACCTTAACCGGATATTGAGCCATTTATCGGAGGCGGATCGGGACGGGGCTGGCGGTGTGTGCCGCGAGGGTGCCATGCTGCCTTTCACGAATTGGCTGGCGGCGCATGGCGATGGTTTGATTGCCGTGAGCAGCCAGGTTGGGCTGGCTGAATATTTCCCGGGCCGATTTTATTTTCCTGCGGGCGGAACGGATGGTTCGAACGGGCACCCGGTGGTTGCCGTGCCCGTGGTCCATTATGCGGGGCCCGGCGACCGCATCAAATACGACATTCTCCAGTCCATGCGCACGCTTACGCTGCTGCGCCAGCCGCATGCCTTGAAGAAAGAGGGTGGGGCGTGGCATTTCCGGAGCCTGGCTGAGATGCAAAAAGCCTGTGCGGAACATCCGGAATGGCTGGAGCACACGGTGGAGCTGGCGGGGCGCTGCGCATTTCAATTTCCGTTTGGCAAACCCATTCTCCCCGCATTTCATCCGCCGGATGGTTCCACGCCGGGCGATTTTCTTCATCGGCTGGCATTGGATGGCTTGCATCGCCGGTATGGCGGCCGGGCCGCGCATCATCGGGCCCAGGTGGAGCAGGAACTGGCCATCATTCAGGCTGTGGGGTACGAGGAATATTTCCTTGTGGTCTGGAACATTTTGCAGGCGTGCCGCCGCCGGGGGATTGACTGGATCACCCGGGGCAGCGCCGCAGACAGCCTGGTGTGTTATTGCCTGGGGATTTCCGATGTCTGCCCGGTGCGTTTTGGGCTTTATTTCAGGCGGTTTTTGAACCTGGAACGCATGAGTTTGAACAAGCTGCCCGATATTGACGTGGATTTTCCGCATGACAGGAAGGATGACGTGGTGGATTTGGTTTTTCAGATGCATGGGCGGGAGAATTGCGCGGTGGTGGGCGGATTTTCCACGTTTCAATCCCGCAGCGCGTTTGCCGACGTGGCCAAGGTGCTGGGCCTGGCGGAGCGGGAGGCGCGTGCTTTCACGAAGCATTTTCCATGGACATTCGGGGGAGGGACGGCGATGGAAGCAAGCCGGCCCGGGGGTGAGTCCGGCCTGCGCGAACGCCTGGCGGCCAGTCCGGAGACGCGCGATCTGCCCCTGGATGAAGAACCCTACAAAACGGCGATGGAAATGGCGGCATTCCTGGACGGTTTTCCGCGCAATCCGAAGATGCATCCCTGCGGGATTGTGATATCGAGCCAGCCCATCTGCCATGCCAGCGCCACTTTTATTTCCAGCAAGGGATATCCCACCACGCACCTGGACATGGACGCCCTGGAGGCGATGGGACTGATTAAAATGGATTTTCTGGCGCAGGGCGGACTGGCGGTGATCCGGGATGTGCTGGCGCAACTGGCATTGAACCGTGTCCAGGTGGATTTGGATGCGCTGGCCCCGTGGGAGGATTCCGCCGTCTGGGAAATGATAAGGAGTGGCGGGGCCCGGGCGGTTCATCACATAGAAAGCCCGGCGATGACCGGTTTATGCCGGCGCTGCGGGGTGCGAGACATGGATACCCTGGTGGCCATGGTCAGTGTCATCCGGCCTGGAGCTGCAAATGAGGGCAAGAAGAATGCCTTCATCCGGCGGTGCCTGGGATTGGAGCAGCCCGATTGTCCTGACCCGCTGTTGGTTCCCATACTTCGGGACACTTTTGGCCTGGTGGTTTATGAGGAGCACGTGCTGCAGATCTGCGAGGTGTTTGCGGGCCTGGGCACGGGCCGGGCGGACATGCTGCGGCGCGCATTGGGCAAGAACAACTCCGTTCTGATTGAGAAGCTGCGGGGGGAGTTTTACGCATCGGCTGCGGCGCGCGGCCATGCCCAGGAGACGATTGGAGAGGTTTGGAAACTCGTTTCGGGATTTGCCGGGTACGCCTTTTGCAAGGCTCATTCCGCAGCCTACGGGGTGGAAGCCTATCAATCCGCCTGGCTCAAGCGGTATCATCCCGCGGAATTCATGGCGGCGGTGCTGACCCACGGCAAGGGTTTTTACGATCCGTTGGTGTATGTGCTGGAGGCGCGGCGACTGGGTCTTTCATTTCTATTGCCCTCGGTGAACGAGCCGGGCCGGGCATTTGCCGTGCATGGCAGTTGCCTGCGCGTGCCGCTGACACACGCCAAGGGGTTGAGCGAGCGGGTGAGCGCACGCATTCTTGCCGCCCGTGCGGAGGGTGCGTTCACATCGCTGGCGGATTTTTTCAGGCGCGTGCAGCCGTTGCCGGAGGAGGTGGAAATCATCATCCGGTCCGGGGCGTTTGATGAGTTTGGCCAGACCCGGACCAGCCAGTTTTGGGAGGCGCAGCGTCTGCGCCACACTTTGGGATCCGCCTGCGCCGCAGGCCAGGGCTGGCTGCTGCCGCCTTCTGATCCAGGGCGGCAGGGGCCGGTTGGGTTGAGTGAAGGCACACGGCATGAGCGGCTCATGGCGGAGGCTGCGTTGTTTGGTTATCCCATCAGCGGCCATCCGCTGGAGGTTTATGCAGACATTGCCTGGGAGACCTACTGTCCCATCCGTGACCTGTGCCTGCATCAGGGCCGGACCATTGTGATGTGCGGCCTGGTTGTGGAGCAGCGGGTGCATCACCAGGTGAACGGTGAATACATGAAATTTCTCACGCTGGCAGACTGGACCGGCATGGTGGAGGCGGAATTGTTTGCCGCCAGCTACAAATCCCACGGACTGTCCACCGTGCGGCATCCCGTGCTGGAAATCACCGCGCTGGTGGAACCGGACGGGCAGGGGCGGTGGTTTTCACTGCGGGTGATGCATGCTGGGAAGCCCAGGAACCGTCCGCCGGGGGCCAGCCGTTTGCCTGCGCCTGTGGCCTGGCAGGGTGATCCGGCCTGACATGGCGGGGGTGTGAAAGAGGGTCAAAGAAAATTGATTTCAAGCAGGGGCGTCTTCTGTTAGCCTGAGTGCATGATGTCACCCGACGACGTATTGCTTGAGGCCGAAGAAAAGATGATTAAAACGGAGCAGGTGGTGGTGCATGAATTTGCCGGTGTGCGCACGGGCAAGGCATCCGCCTCCCTGATCGAGAACATTTTAGTGGAGGTGTATGGCTCGCAAATGCGGATTCGTGAACTGGCGGGCATCACCACGCCCGAGCCCCGCCAGTTGCTGGTGCAGCCATGGGACATGGCATCACTGCAGCCCATTGAAAAGGCCATACAGAAGGCCAACCTGGGGCTCTCCCCGGCGGTGCAGGGCAAAATGATCCGGATTTCATTCCCGGAGCTCAGCACGGAGCGCCGGCAGGAATTTGTCAAAATCACCAAAAAACTCGCGGAAGACGGCAGGGTGGCCGTTCGTCATGTGCGGCGGGATGCCTTGGAGCTACTGAAAAAAGTCAAGGCCGGCGGCGGCGTGGGGGATGAGGAATTGGAAAGCGCAGAGAAAGAAATCCAGAAGCTGACCGACCAGTATATTGGCAAGATAGATGCGCAGGTTGCGGCCAAGGAAAAGGAAATCATGACCGTCTGAGCTCAATCAAAAGGAACGGGCGGGAAGTGGGAGGATGGATCCGGGGAAGATGAGTCCTGACCGGAGGGCTGGTCATAAAGCCGCAGGTATTTGAGCGCGGTTTTGAAATCCTTGGGCAGGGGGCAGGTCCACTGCATGTCTTCATGGGACACGGGATGTTTCAACCTTATCTCGGAGGCATGCACGGCGGAGCGCTGTAGAAGGGGTCGTTCTTCGCGGCCTGGTTTCAGGCGGTAATCTTTTTTGAGCCTGGAGAGCCACAGTGGTTTCCCACCGTGGTTCCTGTCTCCGACAACGGTCAATCCGATGTGCTGCAGGTGAACCGGAATCTGGCACGGCCTTTGGGTGAGAAGATCGCATTGCAGGAAGCTGTATTCATGGCGCGGGAATGTCTCGATCACTTCCACCCGGGTCTTGGATTTTTTGCCCTCGCGCAAGTCCACCTTGCTTAGCCCGGGTTGAAACGGGTGGGAGGCAAGCGGAGCGTTGATTTCAAAAACTTTTTCGGACGGGATGCCGCGGACGATTGCCAGGTGACGGCGGATGGGGGTTTCGGTGCCAAAAGCGTCGGCAAGAGCCGAATGAACCGTTTTATCCTTTGCCAGGATCAGGAGTCCTGAGGTATCCGTGTCCAGGCGGAGAGGGCAGCTTAGGTGGGAAATCTGGCGGGTTTGCGCCCATGGTTTGCCGTCCGCGATGGCGGCATGGAGCAGCGCCATCAACGCCGGTTCATTGGGAAAGGCGGCTTCAGGGGAGGTGAGCAACCCCGGGGGCTTGTCCAGAACCATGAGGCTGGGGTCTTCATACAAGATTTCGATCTCCCAAAACTGGCGGGAGGCGGGCGCTGAAATTTTTAGGGACGCAGTCTTCAAAAGGAGTTGGCCAAGGGATCAGGACCATCGGGGAAAACACGGGCGCGCGGCGCGGCCCAATGATGTCCAATCCGGGTCAGCGTCCGTCCCCTTGCTGCAATTTGGCGAAAAGGGGCGTGTTGGGCAATTGCTGGTTTAATTGGGAGATGATCCAAAGGTTGAAAGCCTCGTTGAGCCGGGATTGACGGACTTGGGCCAGAAATTTCGGCATGTCGGCTGATTTTTGGTTTTGGTCCACTGGCAGAAGTGATTGAACGTAGAGGATGAACCCTCCGTCTGATGAGGGAACAAACGGGCTGACATTTCCTGGCGCGGTGGTGAAAGCGGCGCGCTTGATCTGATCCAGGCTTTCCTGGTTGCCCAACTCCGGGATGCCGGATGAGCTGAGGGAAAAAGGAGACAAATTGACCACTTGCAGATGGCTGGCATCCGCTGCGGCGCTGAATTTATGGCCAAATGAAACCTGGACGCGGGCGGTGTAGTAAAAATTGGTGCCAGCCTGGCGGGCTGTTGTCACCGCCTGCTCCTGAAGATAGTCACGAGTGACTTGCGGGCGGATGGAATCGAAGGATGGAATCATGCTGGGCCATTGATGGGCCAAACCAATGATATAAACCGCATCATTCCCCACAATGGGTCCCGTGTAGGGGGAATCTGCATTCAACTGAAAGGCGGCCTTTGCCAGGCTGGCCGGGGCATCGAAATCCTGGGGACCATAATCCTCCCCAAAGGGGGCGCTGGTCAGCAGGGTCAAGTGTTTCTGGAGGGCCAAATTGGCCAGGTTTTGCTCCTGCACGGGAGACATGGAATACAGGGTGGCGATAAACTTGTTGGCATCCGTATTGGCATCCTGCAGGGCGCGGCGTTTGTAGAGGATGTCCCTGATTTTTGCCTTGGCGGCATCCGGTGATTTTTCGCCGGCAAACTCGGTGGTGGCAAACCGGTCATAGACCGAGTTTACAGTTTCCTCGAAATTGGTTTTGGCCCACTCGGCCTTGGATTGGGCCATGTAATTGGAGGCGCTGAAAACCAGGTAATCCACCTGCACGCGGTCTGGTTCGCGGTAGGCAGCCATGTGGTTGGTGTAAAAGAGGCCCGTTTCGGCAAGGCTGGGAAGGGTTTGGGAAATGTAGTTGGAAGCGCTGAAAAACACGGCTTGGGCAGAAATCTCCTGATAGGCATGGTCGTACAAGGCCCCCGCCTCCTGGGGTGTCACAAAGGTGCCGGGCAAACCTAGAATGGTCACCAACTGATTGTTGATCAGGCGGGTCCGGGCGGCTTCTTCCAGATCGGCGGCGCCAAGATGCTCGGGTTCCAAGACCTGTTGGATGAAGGCCTGCGCAGGGACTGGCTCGGAGGTGCCAAACATGCGCATCAGGGAAGGGGCGCGCAGCATTTCCCCGGCTGCAGAGGCGGCTTCATCGTCGCTCACATGAATGCCCATTTCCCGGGCCTTGATGTTCATGACGAGGTAGGAATAAACTTCCTGCTCGATTTCATTGGCCGTCATGGTCGAATTCTTATCAGGCCACTCGCCGGTTTGCAGCCAGTGAATGATAAAAAAGGAGCTTTTGGCCTTTTCGTACTCCATGGGTGAAACGACATGGCCATACAGGGTGCCATAATTGCCAGAGTTGGAGTCTGATCCAGACCTGAAGGAGCCTTTGGCCATGAAAAACACGAAGGAGAGGATGGTCAGGCTCAGGGTGGCAACGAGTATCCAAGTATGATGTCTGAAAAATCTAAACATAAATTAACGTAAAATAGCGAATGCTCAGGTTATCCTGATATGGCCTGTGTGGCAATTGGAAAAGAGAACCCATTTCGCACGCAAAAACGGCTATGGGGAAGAAGGCGATCTTTCGCACGGATTTGGGAGGTTCTGGAGCCTCTGGACAGATGCCATGATTCCTATATTCTTCCCGCCCGCATGTTTTGGCGGGATTTCATAATGATGGGTTATTTTAGCGATTGAGCGATTGAGCGAGCGAGTTTATGGAAAATACGGAATTGAATGAATTAAAAAATCTGGTGGCTGAATTGCGGGCGGATCATGCGGCGCAGAAGGCCAAGGAAAAGCGCGATGCATGGACCAAGTATGTGTCCCTGTCCATGGTTTGCATTGCCGTGCTGGCTGCATTGGCCACCCTCAAGGGCGGTGGATTCTCCAGCCGCACCTTGCAGGAGTTGAATGAAGCCAATTTCAACCAGGCCCAGGCATCCGACCAGTGGGCCTTCTTCGAGGCCCGGTCCATCAAGGAAAACCAGTGCGAAATTGAAATAGACCGATTGAATGCAGCCCCCACGCCTGATGCCGCTGCCGTGGCCAGAATGAAGGCTAAAATTGCCAAGTATGAAAGCGAGCGGACAGATATCACTGGAAAGGCCAAGCAATTCGAGAACTTGCGGGATGAGGCCCGGAACAAGGCGGCCAATGCCTCGGACCATTCCCGTCGCATGGGGTTATCGGTTACTTTGTTTCAAATCGCCATTTCATTGGGGGCCATGTGCCTGATCGTCAAAAAAAAGCCCCTTTGGATCTTTTCCATGCTCTTTGGCGCTTTGGCGGCGCTTCAGATGCTTTACGTGTTGTATGGTTTGCCACTTTGAAATGCCCCAGAAGCCGGGGATGAATTCAATTGGCTCCGGCTGAGGATTATCCTAGATTTTGAACATGTATTCGCCTTTTGACGGTCGCTATGACAACCAGGAGTTTTACCGGCGTTGTGGCCGGTCTGGGTTGATGCTTCCCAAGATTTCGCTCGGTTTGTGGCATAATTTCGGCGCTGCTGATTCTTTTGCCACTGCGCGGGGGATGATTTGCAGGGCGTTTGATTTGGGAATCACCCATTTTGACCTTGCCAACAACTACGGGCCGCCGGCTGGCTCGGCCGAAACCACCATGGGCCGGATTTTGCATGAGGACCTTCAGCACTGGCGGGATGAATTGATTTTGTCAACCAAGGCGGGTTATTACATGTGGCCCGGCCCCTACGGGGAATGGGGATCGCGCAAGTCGCTTCTTTCCTCGCTGGACCAATCCCTGCGAAGGATGCGGGTGGATTACGTGGATATATTTTATTCCCACCGGTTTGACCCGGACACCCCGCTGGAAGAAACCATGGGGGCGCTGGCGCAGGCAGTGCGCCTTGGGAAGGCTCTCTACGCGGGCATTTCCAATTATCCAGCGATGGAAGCCAGCCGTGCGGCCAAGCTGCTGCGGGAAGCAGGCGTCCCCTGCCTGATTCATCAGCCCAGGTACAGCATGCTGGATCGTTGGATTGAAAAAGACCTGTTGCGGGTCCTTGAACAGGAAGGCATGGGGTGCATTGTCTTTTCACCCCTGGCCAAGGGCCTGCTCACCAACCGTTATTTTGAAGGCATACCGCAGGATTCGCGCGCGGGCCATGACGGACGGTTCCTGAAACCCGAGGATGTCACCCAGGCGGTCGTAACCAAAACCCGGAAATTAAACGCGATCGCCCAAGCCCGGGGACAATCACTGGCCCAAATGGCCATCGCCTGGGTTTTGAGACACCCGGGCGTGACCAGCGCCTTGATTGGGGCCAGTCGCCCGGCGCAAATCGAGGACTGCGTCGGAGCTTTGAGGCGTGGAAACTTTGATGCTGCGGAGTTGAAACAGATTGATGACATACTGGCCTGAGCGTTTTTTTAAAAATCCCGAGGCCCGGCGGGTGGCGGGAATTTGAAACAGCCATGGGTGTTCAGGCCATGGCCGACGGGTGAACACTGGGGCGCCGGCTGCTGCGCCCCAAAATCAGGAATGCCACCGAGGCGGCCGCTGCCATGACCGCCTCCAACCCCCAAAAGAAAGACCAGTTCACCCCGGCAGAATGGCTGCAGGTGCCCATCCAGAATCCTGCCGAAAGGTAACCGACGAGGTTGCCAGCGCCATTGTTTAAAAGGGCCAGCAGCGATTGGGCGCGCGTGCGCCATGCCGGGTCCACCTTTTGATTCAGGTACACCGTCCCGGTCATCAACACCAGCACATAGGAAGCTCCGTGCAAACTGATGCCCAGCACCAATCCCACCGGTGTATTGAATGAGCTCAGGGCAAAACGCAGAATGCCCAGAGCCAGCCCGCAGAGCATAATGACCTTGAAATTCAATCGTGTCATCAGCCAGCCCAGGCTAAACATGGCAGCCAGCTCGCTCACTTGGGCAAGGCTCATCCATGCGCCTGAATTGGAAAGGCCCAACGCATGCAGATGCACCGGGGCATACGGATAAAACGCGGCAAGCGGGATGTTAAAAAGGGTGGTGGTGACAAAAACCAGGCGGATATCCCTGTTCCTGAACAGGACCAACGCGTCCAGCCCCAGCCGTTCCTTCCAGTTTAAATGCTCGAAGGCGGACGGCATTTCCCAATCGGGCAGGAGGAAGGTGAACGCCGCCATGACCAACCAGATGGCGGCTCCTAAAAACTCCGTAGTTGGAGACCGGTCCAGGTTCAGCAGCCCCACAAGCAAAGACCCAGACATCCAGCCGAGCGTGGCCAGTGCCCGCACTCCGCCAAAATCCCTGGGAGCATTTTCAAGCCGGGCCAGCACCAAGGTGGTGGAAATCGAGAACATGGGCGCGTAGGTCAGGGAAAAACACTGGATCAAAGCCAGAATCCAGCCACTGGCGAGGTGCCGATGCAGGGACCAGCCAACCAATGTCATGAAAAAAGCTGAACTCGTGGCGAGGCCCCGCAGGAGGCGTGCGGGGTGGATATGACGGTCTGCCATGGCTCCGAACAAAAGGGGCGAGACAAACGATGCCAGCGCAGTGGTGGCAAACGCCCACGCGGTGAGGGAGTGGCGCCCCGATGAATCCAGGATGCCCCCGAGCGGAACCATCCAAATGGCCATGCCTGCCGCTTGAATGAAAAACAACACCATGAGTTCCCCATACGCCAACCTGCCCAGCACGCTCGACATGGTTGAAAACGTAGCGAGTATTCAAAAAAAGGAAATAGTGGATGGGGATTTCCAGGCTGGAATGGAAAGATTCATTGGAATGGCCAATGGAATCGCCGCATTTTTTGCGTCTGGGAACTGTCCCATACGGGTGGAACGGTGGTGATGAATCCTCTGAACCGCCCCTAAAAATTCCCGTGAATCGGCATGAGGCTGGAGTGAAAGAGGGTGTAATCAGGGTTTAAACGGTCATTTTGGCAAAAAATTCTTGCTTTAATTGAAAACATTTATTGCGCGATGTCAAAATTGAGTGAAAAATAGGTAATCGAAGGCTGCAACGCCTGGGATGAATAAGAAATCGCTATTAACAATGATTGATTCAACGGAAGGGCAGGCTCAGATTGCCGCACCGCAGAAGCAAGGTCTCTACGATCCGCAGTTCGAACACGATGCCTGTGGGTTGGGGTTTGTGGTGAACATGAAGGGAAAAAAGTCGCACCAACTGGTGAGCGACGCCCTTAAGATTTTGGTCAACCTGGACCACCGGGGCGCCGTGGGCTGCGAGCCCAACACCGGCGATGGAGCAGGTATTCTCATTCAAATACCCCATGACTTTTTCTGCGCTGAGGCCGAGCGCCTGGGATTCAAGCTTCCCGCCGTGGGTCATTACGGGGTGGGTCAAATGTTCCTGCCCAAAAATGAAGGCGACCGCGCGGCTGTGGTGGCGGAGTTTTCCCGCATTGTGGCCGGTGAAAACCAGGCAATCCTGGGATGGCGAGATGTGCCGGTGGACAATGCATCGCTTGGCAAAACGGCAGTGGCTGCCGAGCCATTCATGGCCCAGGTTTTCATTGCCCGGGGTGCTTCCCTTAAGGACGAACAGGCTTTTGAGCGCAAGCTGTACGTCATACGCAAGCTGGCTGAACAAAAAATCCGATATTCCGGGGTTTGCCGTGGCGGGAAGTTCTTTTATGTCTCCAGCCTTTCCGCCCGGACGCTGACCTACAAGGGAATGCTCATGTCTGAGCAGGTTGAGCAATATTATGCCGACCTGAGGAATCCTGCCGTGACCACCGCCCTGGCGCTGGTGCATTCGCGTTTTTCCACGAACACCTTTCCGAGCTGGGATCGGGCCCATCCCAACCGTTTTATCGCCCATAATGGGGAGATCAACACCCTCCGGGGCAATGTCAATTGGATGAAGGCCCGGCAGGGGCTTTTGTCCAGCGCGCTCTTTGGCGAGGACATTCGTAAAATCCTGCCGGTGATCAACACGGATGGGAGTGACTCCGCGCAGTTTGATAATTGTGTGGAATTGCTTACGCTGGCAGGCCGGGAATTGCCGCATGCCATGATGATGATGATCCCCGAGCCCTGGGAAAATCATGAAGGCATGGATCCGGGGCGGCGGGCTTTCTACGAATTCCATTCCTGCCTGATGGAGCCTTGGGATGGCCCGGCGTCCATGGCGTTTACAGACGGCAAGTTCATCGGGGCGTGTCTGGACAGGAATGGTTTGCGGCCCTCCCGCTATTATGTGACGAAGGATGACGTGGTGATCATGGCATCCGAGGCTGGGGTTTTGCCCGTGGATCCCTCGCGTGTGGCATCCAAGGGCCGGTTGCAACCCGGGAGAATGTTCCTGGTGGACATGGAGCAGGGGCGCATCGTGGCCGATGAGGAGCTGAAGAAAAAATATTCCAGCGCGTTTCCCTATCAAAAGTGGATTGAGGAAAACCATGTTTTATTGAAGAACCTGCCGGACCCTTCGCAGGTGCATCCGCCCGACCACAAGACCATTTTGCAGCGGCAGCATGCCTTCGGTTACACCTACGAGGATTTGCGATTGATTGTGGGGCCGATGGCGCGGGATGGTGTTCAGCCCCTGGGGTCCATGGGCACGGACACCCCGCTGGCTGTGCTCTCCAACAAGCCGCAGTTGCTGTACAATTATTTCAAGCAGCTATTTGCGCAGGTCACCAACCCGCCAATAGACCCGATCCGCGAGGAGATCATCACCTCCACCGACATCATGGTGGGTGGCGAGGGGAACCTGCTGGAGCCTTTGCCTGAAAGCGCGCGCCTCATCAAGATGCATTACCCCATCCTGACCAATGAGGAATTGGAAAAACTGCGTCACATCAACCGCCCCGGCTTCCAAGCGGTTACCCTGCCCATTTTATATCCCGTGGCGCACGGGGTTCAAGGCCTGGAAAACGCCTTGGAACAAATGTTCAAGGCTGCGGACAAGGCCATACAGGATGGAACAAACATAGTGATTCTCTCCGACCGCGGGATAAACATGCAGCAGGCGCCCATCCCGGCATTGCTGGCTGTGGCGGGTTTGCATCACCACCTCATTCGCAGCGGGACGCGGACGCGGATTGGTTTGATTTTGGAATCGGGCGAGCCGCGGGAAGTGCATCATTTTGCGGTTCTCATTGGTTATGGCTGCACGGCCATCAACCCCTACCTGGCTTATGAATCCCTGGATGACCTGATTCGCCAGAAGTTGCTGACGGATTTGGACCATGCCACGGCGGTGAAGAAATATGTGAAGGCGGCGGTCAAGGGCGTGGTGAAGACCATGGCCAAAATGGGCATATCCACCGTTCAAAGTTATCATGGCGCCCAAATATTTGAGGCGGTGGGGCTGAATTCGGAGGTGGTGGACAAGTATTTCACATGGACGCCAAGCCGCATTCAGGGCATCGGGATGGAAACGATTGCCGCCGAGTCGGAAGCGCGGCATCGCAGGGCATTTCCACCGGCGCCGGCCAACTCAGAACTGGATGCCGGGGGCCAATACCAGTGGCGCGATGGGGGCGAGTACCATCTGTTCAACCCCAAAACCGTTCACAAATTGCAGACGGCCTGCCGTTTGAACAGCTCGAAACTTTATCAGGAATACGCCGAAGCCATCAATCAGCAGGCCCAGAACCTGTGCACGTTGAGGGGTTTGCTGGATTTCAAATTCGAGAGTCAGGCCATTTCCCTGGATGAAGTGGAATCGGTTGATTCCATAGTTAAACGCTTCAAAACAGGTGCCATGAGCTATGGCTCGATTTCCAAGGAGGCACATGAAGCCCTGGCTGTGGCCATGAACCGCATAGGCGGACGCAGCAACACGGGTGAGGGGGGAGAAGACCCTGTCCGCTATGTCCCTTTGCCCAATGGTGATTCCAAAAATTCCGCCATTAAGCAGGTGGCATCGGGGCGGTTTGGGGTGACCAGCCATTATCTGGTTAACGCGAAAGAATTGCAGATCAAGATGGCCCAGGGCGCCAAACCCGGCGAAGGCGGGGAATTGCCGGGTAAAAAAGTATTTCCGGACATCGCCAAAACCCGGGGCACCACGGCTGGTGTGGGTCTTATTTCACCACCGCCGCACCACGATATTTATTCCATCGAAGACCTGGCTGAGCTGATCCATGACCTGAAGAATGCGAATCGCGACGCCCGTGTGAGTGTCAAATTGGTGGCGGAGGTGGGCGTGGGCACGGTTGCAGCCGGAGTGGCCAAGGCGCATGCGGATGTGGTTTTGATTTCCGGGCACGACGGCGGCACGGGAGCATCTCCGCTTTCATCCATCAAGCACGCCGGCGGGCCCTGGGAATTGGGGCTGGCTGAGGCTCATCAAACGCTGGTCTTGAACAACCTGCGCAGCCGCATCTACGTGGAGACCGACGGGCAGTTGAAGACCGGCAGGGACGTGGCCATTGCCGCGTTGCTGGGGGCTGAGGAGTTTGGTTTTGCGACAGCGCCGCTGGTGGTCTTGGGATGCATCATGATGCGGGTTTGCCATTTGAACACCTGCCCGGTGGGAGTGGCCACCCAGGATCCCAGGCTGCGCAAACGTTTCGGGGGCGACCCTGACCATGTGGTCAATTTCATGCGCTTTATTGCCCAGGAGCTGCGGGAAATCATGGCGAAACTGGGTTTCCGCAAGGTTGAAGACATGATCGGTCGCACGGACAAGTTGATTCCATGGAAGGCGATCAACCATTGGAAGGCCCAAGGACTGGACCTTACCCCCATTTTGCACCGGCCCGAGGTGGGAGCAGACGTGGGTCGTTTCCGCCAGCAGGCGCAGGATCATGGATTGGACAAATCCCTTGACCTGACGGTGCTATTGGAAAAATGCCGGCCAGCCATCGAGCGTGGCGAAAAAGTGAATGCGTCGCTGGAAATCAAGAATGTCAACCGCGTGGTGGGAACCATCACCGGCAGTGAAGTCACCAAACGCCATGGCCCGGAAGGGCTGCCGGAAGATACGATCCGGCTGAAATTCAATGGCAGCGCAGGCCAAAGCTTTGGCGCCTTTGTGCCCAAGGGCATGACGCTGGAGCTGGAAGGCGATGCCAACGATTATTTCGGCAAGGGATTAAGCGGCGGCAAATTGATTGTCTATCCGCCCAAAACCTCCACTTTCAAGGCCGAGGACAATATCATCATCGGAAACGTGGCTTTGTACGGGGCCACGGGTGGTGAAATATTTGTGCGTGGCATGGCGGGTGAACGCTTTGCGGTGCGCAATTCCGGGGTCAATGCCGTGGTTGAGGCCGTGGGAGACCATGGGTGCGAGTATATGACTGGAGGCAGGGTGATTGTGCTGGGCAAAACCGGGCGCAACTTTGCCGCAGGCATGAGCGGAGGCATCGCCTATGTCCTGGATATGGAGGGTGATTTTGCCAGCCGATGCAACCGTGAGTTGGTCGGACTTTTCAAGCTGGAGGATGCCGATGAGATGGAGGAGGTCTGGAAATTGATCCAGCGTCATCAAACCTTCACCCAAAGCGAGTTGGCTGCACGGATTCTTGCGGATTGGAAGGCAAACGCCTCCAAATTCGTGAAAGTGTTGCCGGAGGATTATGCCCGGGTTCAGCGCTCGCTTGAAAAAGTTCAGAGGCAGGGTTTGACCGGGGATGAAGCCATCATGGCTGCCTTTGAGGAAAATGTGAAAGGCGGCCATTGAGGTTCGCAAATGCTCTCAAATTAACGCAAATCAACGATGGGTAAACCAACTGGATTTTTGGATTTTCAACGGCAACTGCCTGCCGACCGTGACCCCGGGGAACGGGTGGCGGACTGGCGTGAATTTCACCACCACCTGCCCGAGGCGGATCTTAAAAAGCAGGGTGCCCGGTGCATGGACTGCGGGATTCCCTTCTGCCACACCGGCCAGTTGGTCAGCGGCATGGCCAGTGGCTGCCCCATTCATAACCTGATACCGGAATGGAACGACCTGATTTATCGCGGGCTTTGGCGCGAGGCTCTGGATCGGCTCCACAAGACCAATAATTTTCCGGAATTCACCGGGCGGGTTTGTCCCGCGCCTTGTGAAGGTTCCTGTGTGCTGGGCATCCACAGTCCGCCGGTGACCATTAAGAACATCGAGTGTGAAATCATAGACCACGGTTGGTTGAACGGTTGGGTTGTGCCCGAAATTCCCGCTCGTCGCACCGGTAAAAAAGTGGCCGTGGTGGGTTCCGGTCCGGCCGGCCTTTCGGCGTCCGCACAATTGAACAAGGCTGGCCATTGGGTCACCGTTTTTGAAAGGGCCGATCGCCCGGGTGGTTTGCTCATGTACGGCATCCCCAACATGAAGCTGGATAAAAACGAGGTTGTTTTGCGCCGGATCAAGGTGCTTGAGCAGGAGGGCATCAAATTTGTGTGCAACACCGAGGTCGGGAAAAATTTCCCGGCGGACCGGCTTGTGAGCGAGTTTGATGCGGTGATCATGGCCACGGGTGCAACCTTGCCCCGCGATTTGCCAATTGAGGGCCGCCAACTACAAGGCATTCATTTTGCCATGGATTTTCTAACCGCCAACACGCGGTCGCTTTTGGATCACCACAAGAACGGCAATTTCATTGATGCCTCGGGCAAGGATGTGGTGGTCATAGGCGGTGGTGATACCGGCACGGATTGTGTCGGAACCTCCGTCCGCCATGGGTGCAAGTCGCTGGTCCAGGTTGAAATTCTCCCCAAGCCCCCCTTGCAGAGAGGCGCTGACAATCCCTGGCCGGAATGGCCCAAGGTTTACAAGATGGATTATGGCCAGGAAGAGGCGGCTTTCCGTTTTGGTGCGGATCCCAGGGTTTATCTCACCACTGCCACGCGGTTTGAGGGGGATACCCGTGACCATGTCAAGGCCGTTCACACCGTGCAGGTGGAGTGGAAACGAAATGACCAGGGACAGTTCATTCCCAGACACATTCCCGGAACAGAGAAAGTGTTGCCAGCTCAATTGGTGTTGCTGGCGATGGGTTTCCTGGGGCCGGAACAGCCTCTGGTTCAATCTCTGGGCTTGGAGCGTGACGCCCGGACCAATGTCCAGGCTGAATTCGAGAAATATCACACCAACAAGCCTGGAATTTTTGCCTGTGGCGATTGCAGACGGGGGCAGAGTCTGGTGGTCTGGGCCTTCAACGAGGGAAGGGGAGCAGCCCGTGAATGCGACCGCTACCTCATGGGTCGCACGGATTTGCCTTGAAAAGGTACGCTCGGCATAGATAAGACGCATGAAAGGTTCTCATGCCGTGTTTTTGCTTTGACTGGCATGGGTATCAAGATCAGACAGGGCATTTTCTGGCGGGGAGACTTTGCCGCTTTGTTTGCGAGCCTGGTGAAATAAATACTGCTGCGCGTAGCCGGCATGCGGGCCGAAATGAGAGGCGGCAAATGCCTGCAGTTCAGGCTTTGAAACCTGTTTTCCTCGAAAATACAGGTCTTTCAACGTGCGTTCCACCCAGACATCAATGGGAAAGGCCTGGTCAAAACCAAAAGCAAATAAAAGCACGCAATGGGCGATTTTTTCCCCCACTCCACGGAGGCACATGAGCTGGTCCCGCGCGTCCAGCATTTCCATTTTGTAAAGGCTTTCCAGGTTTAGGCGGCCCTTCACAATGGCACGGGCCGCTGCCAAAAGGTGCGGCGCCCGAAATCCCATTTTGCAGTCCCGTAAATCGGCTTCGGAAGCCCCGGCCAGGTCACGCGGTGATGGAAAAGAATATATCGGTTTTACCCCGGATGGAACAGCCAGCAGCCTGCCAAACTGGCTGCTCAGCAAGCTGATGATCTGGCGGATTTGGGTTATCTGTTTTGTGGATGAAAGGATGAATGAAGCCAGACATTCCCATGGCTCCTGCCGCAACAAACGCAGCCCCTTGCAACAGCTCAAGGCGGTGATCATGGGCCGGTCGCGTGGAAATGTTTGAATGACCGAGTCAAGCGAAACATTAATTTGCAGATAATCTTCAAGCCAGAGCCAATCGTTTCCGGGATCGGTGGATTGGGCTGCAAGTATGTTTCCCGCCTGGAATAACCGGACCCAGCGTCCCAGCGCCACCCCCTCCCAGGCATCGCCAACCCTGTTCCATCGAAACACCTGGCCGGAATCCAGCGTGGCGCCAAGGTCGTAATTTTTTATTTTCCAAGCGGCAGTGGGCGCTCCATGCAAATAGCCGGATGAAACAGACATTTTCCGCAATAAACCCTCCATCCTTGGCGGTCCGAGTCTCAGAGTTCCGGTCTGGAAAGGTTTCATGAGGCTAAAAAATAATGGAAACCGAATGGGCGCTTCGCAGGCCCAAAACGCTTTTGCCAAGTGCGGAAACAAAAAAACAAGGTTGTGGCATGAAAAACCGGGCCGACGGTGGCGGCCAGAAAGCCCTGTGCGCCTGGAAATCAGGAATTCCGAACATGAAACCCCGCCAAAAGGCTCTCCATGCTGGTCAGAGGCTGGGAGGGTTGGGCCTTCGTGTGAAGGACTTTCCGGAGGTAATCAATGCTGTCATCAATGGATTTGATGGAGACAGGCATGATGGCTCCTGCGGCGTTGGCGTGGCCGCCGCCCTGAAGTTTTTCCGCTATTTTGAGAGCTTCGCCGTTGCGACTCCTGAAACTGGCAATGACAAGGTTGTTGGCCCGTTTGAAGAGGGTTGCCAAAACAGGGTAGGGAGTGGCTTTGCGTGCCAAAAGGTAGTGGATGATCAGATTGGTGTTTCCGACCAGGGTGTCCACCAGCCCAACGGCAGGGGAAATTTCAATAATATTTTTGCGACTCCACTCAAACCCCAGCGGATCCTCCACCTTGCGTTTTGCGGCCATGACCTCCAAAAGCGCATGGTCCAGCAATGCCTCGAGATTGCCATCCAAAATGGCGTGCAGGTTCCAAAACTGATAAACCTTGACCAAATTGGCGTAATCGTTGGCAATGACAAAATCCGGGTCGTTTTCCAGAAACAAATCCGCGACATTGCTCAGGTGCACCACTCTGTCCAAAACCGGGCTTCCCAAGCCGTGCTCGAGGCATAATTCATAACAAAGCAGACTCGCGGATTTGGCCGGGTCGTGAATGAGCAAGGATGACTTGGGGAGGGCATCAGTGACATGGTGGTCTATGATGGTCCAATCCGGTTTATCCATCCTTGACTCAAAGGCAAAATCCGTCACCCAGGCCGACTTTTCTCGAAGTTCCCGTTTTTTCCAATAATTATAGTGATAAGCCTCGAGTGGGATTGTTTTTTGGAATAGTTTTTGAGCCAGTTTTTGCAGGAGCAAGCCCGCCACAAACCCATCCAAGTCACTTTCGTGAGTGATGATGACTTCGGGCCTGCTCAACGGTATCATGCTTTCAGGATAGGGTGCCGTTCGCCCCAAGGCCAGCATGAATTCCCGGAATGGTCGGTTTTTACCATCCCAAATCCTATTTTTGCTCGGCAAGTTTCAGGATGCTGCGGTGATAAATTTTCCAGCCGTAGCCGCCCAGTTGGAAATGTGTCAAATTATCCGGGGCTTGGTTAGTCACTCCGTTCACATTCAATGCCCGAAAATCCCCCACTCCCTCCAGTTCCACGGTGCCATCCACAGGTCGGCTTGAAAAATTGATTTCAATCACGAACTCATCCTTGTCGTCGTGCCGCATGTAGGAGACCACATCGTCAGGGTCTGTGTTGGTCAGCCAAGTCGTCTGCCCGGAGCTGAGCGCCGGGTATTGTTTGCGCCATTCAATCAAATCATGGTAAATGGCCCGGGAATCCGGTCTTTCGCGGGGATGCCAGAAAATGGGCAATTTATAGAACAAGGCCGGGTCGCCTGATTCAGTGGCATCTCCGGCTTCCATTCCATTGTAAACCAGCGGAACTCCATCCATGGTGAACATCAAGATGGAGGCCGCAAGGGCGCCGTTGATGCCATAGCGGGAAACAGCCCTCGCCTCGTCGTGATCATCTGAAATCATCATGTGCAAGGCGCCTGCCGGAAATAGGGCCTTGTTTTCAGTCCAGGTGCTGCGCAGGTCCGAGGCGGGTGCGCCACGCAGGATCACGTTGTCAAGGCTGTGCAAGATGGGCCACGAGTAGTCAAGGTTGAATGCGTTGGTGAGCAGTTCCGGCTTGCTCGCCTCGGCTAGCATCATGATGTCTGGCTTGATTGCCTCAAGGTTTTTACGGGCCTCTTCCCAAAAATCAGTCGGAACGGCATAAGCCACGTCGCAACGGAACCCATCCACATCCGCCGTTTTGATCCAATATTCCATCATATGGATCATGTACCGCCTTAAATCCTGGTTTTGGTAGTTTAATCCTGCCACGTCTGTCCAACCTGGGTCAGGTGGTATAATGTGGCCGGAGCCATCCTGCTTGTAATATTCAGGGTGCTTCATCATCACGCTATCCCAAGAGGTGTGGTTGGCGACCAGGTCCATGATCACTTTCATCCCGCGCTCATGCGCCTTGGTGACCAAATCCTGAAAATCCGCCAGGCTTCCATAATCGGGATTCACCGCATAATAATCCCGGATGGAGTAAGGGCTGCCATAGGTGCCCTTGCGACCTTTCAAACCTATTGGGTGAATGGGCATGACCCAGAGAATATTCACGCCTAAATTCTGCAATTCTGGCAACCTTGCCGTGACTTGTTTGAGGTTGCCTTCCTGTGAAAAATCGCGGGGAAAAACCTCATAAATGGTTCCCTGCGTGAGCCAGTCTGGGGAGGAGCGCGCCCCAACCCCCGCCAACGAGCCCGGATCTGCCCATGCCTCTCCATTTTCCCATATTTGTCCCCAAAGGCAGACTGATAAAAGACAGCCTGTAATTTTCGATGAAATCTGCATCTGTGTTAAATCCTTAAACTTAACCAAGCGTCCAAGACTTGGGGATGACATTAAAAGCGCGAGTGGCACTGGCTCATGATTCTAGTTGGCAGGCGTGTGTTGCGCAAACCATGTCAGATCATTTTTGCTGTTAATGTCCGAGGCCACACTCACATTCTGGAGATAGGTGACGAAGGTGACCGGCTGGGTGGTAATGGATCCTTTCCAGGCATGGACCTCGGTATGGCCATCTGCAAATACCATTCCTGAAGCTTTGCCGTGCAGACTGCCGGGCAGTTCGGTGAAGGAGGTTCCGGTGCCGTTGGCATCCGCCGGGTTGACATAGAAGGTGGCATCATCGTCACTGTCCGGGTGTTCGTCCGTAACCACCCAGCAGTCGGATGGTCCAGGATAATGCATATCAGTGAGTTTCTTCACGTTGTAAAATGCAGGCCAGTTTCCGCCGTTGGGGGTTTGAAACCATTTGGTTCCGTCTCCCATGGCCCCATCCATGGCGCAGGTGCGGATTCGATTGTTCCACCCCAATGGGGTCTGGAGCTTTGACAATTTGTTGTCGGCTGGACATACAAAGATGGTGAGCGAGTTTGCCACGTAATTACCCAGAAGGGCTGTGCCGAGGACGGGGCTGTCCACGGTGAGGTAAAGAGTATTGGTGTTTTTTTGACTCCCGCTCCAATCCATAGTGACACCGTATGGGCAGATCCAGTTTAGTTTTTTTGCCGCTCCGGGCTCTGGAAACTCATCGTTATTGCTGGGCAAGCGGTCGGAATTATCATTGGCATACATGAACCAAGCCAAGCCAATCTGCTTGTAATTGTTCATGCATTTGATGCTGATCGCCCTTTGTTTGGCGCTGTTCAAGGCTGGCAGGAGCATGGCTGCCAAGATTGCGATGATGGCAATGACCACCAAAAGTTCGATCAGGGTAAAACCGGTTTTTCCACTTGGCTTCTTCATTTGAGGTTTGCCTTTCCATTTACCGTCCGGGGCATTGGCAGCCCCGGACGGGGTTGGTGCGGGTCAATTTGGGATTTGTTTCAGTGCTGTACCAGCCGGAAATAGGTGCTTCCACTCGCAGCGGGCCAGTTGGTGACACTCACCAAGCCATTGGGTGAATTGGTGCCTGCCGACCATGTGACACCGCTTGTTCCAGCTAGAGTGGTCCAGCCAGTGCCAGACAGGCTGTTGCGGGTTTGAACCTTCACGTTTGGAGCCCCAAGCCAGCTCAGTTGCACGGAGCCGGATGAACCGGCGCTGGCTTTTAATTCGCCGAAGGACGGCTCGCCGTATTGGTTTCCAAAAGTGTCCACGGGAAACACATAAGAACCATTGGCAAGCGAACGCACCAGGCGGTAATGGTTGTTGCCTGAGGCTGCCTCATTATCTGATCCATTGATGCTGTATTTGTAAGTTACGCCAAGGGCCTGGCCTGCGTTGGCCGGGAATGTGCCCGAGTAAATATAATTATTGGGATTGGCGGGTTGGGTATTGGTTAAAATGTTGTTGTTGAGGCTGATTGGGTCCCAGCTCAGCCAGCTTCCACCAAAGGTTCCATTCACATAAACATTGTCAGTTGCGGGATTGAACGCTGTGGATGTCCCGTATTGAACCGCATTGCTCATGTTCACGAAAAATGTCACCTGCACATTGGACTCCAGCAAGTCATCAATCAAAAGGTCGCTGAAAAACAGTGTCGGCGCTGAGTAGGGGTTTTGCGAAGGAACGGTCAGCACGCGGTTGTTTCCACCTGTTGAAGTAGGGCTTTCGTAAACGGTGCCGGTGGCACCGTTGTAAGTGAACTTGTAGGGATTTGATGAACCTTCGCCCAGGGTGTAGGTCACGTAATACACGTTGGTGTTGGCTGCGCCGGGAACGTTGGTCATGGTGTTCACTGCATCATTATTCCAGTCCCCATTAATGCCCTGGCAGAAGACACCGTCGCTGGGAGTCCAGTTGCCATAAAAAAGCTGGGCCGACATGTCCACGGAGAGGGTGACGGCGCTCAATGGAGCAAAAGGCGCGTCCGAAAAGAAGACATTCGGAAGCACCAAGCCCGGCGAGTTGGCGAAAAACCTGTTGTTTCCAACCGTGTATCCCACTGCGTTGGCTGCCGACGGTGATTCATACTTGCCGGTGGGCTGTATGACATACTTGTATTGAACCATGGCGCCAGGTGACGTGGTAACAGAGAGAAAACCATCATAAACATTCGTCGCTGTCAGGCCAAACTGGTTTGTCGTGATGACATGTGGATCGTAGGTCAATGTCTGGCCGGAGGTCCAACCTTCAAAGCTTCCCTGAACTTCCACGGTGTCACTTGCCGGGGCGAAACTTCCAAGCACCACCTGCTGTGACATATCCACCTGGAAGAACACCTGGTTGGTGACGGGCGCGCCGGCATCAGCAAAGAACGCGGTTGGCAGAATCACGCTGGATCCGTAGGAGGCTGGGAGCATCACAGCCCGGTTATTTCCATCCACCACGCTCTCATAATTCACACCGTTGATCACAAACTTGTATTCGGCATGGTTGCCGTTGGCATCCGTTGTGTCATTGACCGTATTGGTGTAAATATTCCCGGTTCCCTCTTCGACCAGTTGGACGCCGCTGCCCCAACCATCAAAGGTGCCATGGACAGAAACGGTATCCACACCGTTGGTGAAGGTGCTGTTCAGAATGTTGGTGCTCATGTCCACACTGAATGTGAGGTATGTGCTGTAAGCCAATTTGGAGGCATGGGACTGCAAGGCGCCAGTGGCTGTGAGGAGGGCTAACGCAAGATTTCGTATGGTTGAATGCATTTTCATGGTGTGATGTGTCGGGTTGCGTGATGAACTAAATACGGTCATGGAATGTCTGGGACAAGATCG
>JAKAFL010000041.1 GCA_021817945.1 bacterium
GGATAGGTCGCGTTGTTTGCAAACAGGGTTCCAGGGGTGTTTTTAGCAGAGAATGGATGCCCATTAAATTATGTTGATGAGGGGCGCGGACGAGGTGACCGCCGAAACCCGTTCTGTATCCACAGCCACCAGACCATCCAGCAGGCTTCGGCCACGATGTCCCTTGATAGTTTGGAAGTGCCTTCCACCCGGTCGGCAAAGGTGATGGGCACCTCCGCAACCTTGAACCCATTCCGCCAAAGACGGTGGGTAAGCTCGATTTGAAAACTGTACCCGTTGGACTGAATTTCATCCAGCCGGATGGATTCCAAGCAACGACGGTGAAAGCATTTATAGCCGCCCGTGGGATCGGAAAAAGGCATTCCGGTGATGAGGCTCACGTAAACACCGGCGAGCCGGCTGAGCAGCAGCCGTTTAAGCGGCCAGTTAAGAACCCGCACGCCGCCCGAATATCTCGATCCAAGAACCAAATCCGCATTTTGAGCCGCTTCGAGAAACCGGGGTATTTCACCGGGGTCATGGGAAAAATCGCAATCCATTTCAAACACATGCTGGTAAGGGTGCTGCAGCGCCCATTGGAAACCGGCAATGTAAGCGCGGCCCAGCCCGTTTTTTTCGGTACGGTGCAACACATGCACCGAAGGATGCCGAAGCGCCAGGTCGTCAGCCAATTTGCCCGTGCCATCCGGTGAATTGTCATCCACCACCAGCACATCCACCCCCACCGGAAGGGACAAAAGTTTTTCGACCATGCGCGGAAGGTTTTCCCGCTCATTATAGGTGGGCACGATGACAAGCGTTTGGTTCATTCGAACTGCCGGGGGATTGTCCCGGATTTTCGTATGAAAACAAGCGGACATTTTGGTCGTTTTCCTACCCTGCCGTTGGTGGCATTCCTTTTGGATTGTTGGTGGCCGCCAAGGCTGGAAGACAAGCCCTGCGCCTGTAGAAACGATCCATGATCAAAAAACTGAGCACGCAAATGGAGGATTGCCAGTGTTTATCAAGCCCCTAAAATGCCGCAATGCTGGCATCGTTGCTTTTTGACTTGGCAGACCCGTACTACCTGATTTGGCACCCGTGGTATCTGCTGCTGGCCCTGTTCCAGGTGTGGATGCTGGTGGATGCGGTGCGCCGGGAGGAATGGCTTTGGGCTGTATTCATTTTTTTTGGTTTTGGATTGGTCGCAGTATTTTATTTTCTGCTGGTTTACCGCGCGAACAATGCGCCGGGACAGGGATTTGAGCTGCCGGGTGCGCGCGCAGGCGAAAGAATCAAGGTTTTGCAGGAAAAAATCCGGCACCTGGATAATGCCTATCACCATTTTCAACTTGGCGATCTTTATTTTCAAAAAGGACGCTACGAAAAGGCGGAAGCGTGTTACCGCGCGTCCCTGGAAAGGGACGGTCAGGATTTGGATGCGCGTGCTCATTTGGGCCAATGCCTTTTGAGGCAGGGCAAGGCTGCTGAAGCCCGTCCGCTCCTGGAGGCCGTCTGTCATGAAAATGCCCGCCATGATTTTGGGTACACCCTCATGGCATACGCGGAGGCACTCACCGCAATGGGTGAGAACGAAACAGCCTGGAATGTATGGAAAAAGATCGTGGCTGAACATGCCTATGCCCGGGCCAAGGTCCAGTTTTCCGAGCTTTGCATCAAACGCCAGGAATGGGAGCAGGCGCGATTACAACTTGAGGAAGTCCTCGCGGAAGATCGCAACGCCCCGGCTTTCACCCGCAAGCGGGATCGGGTTTGGGTGGTCCGTGCCCGACGTTTGCTGCGCACCCTTCCGCATTGATCCCATCGGCGCTTTTCTCGGATTTTGGTTTCCGGTGCCATGGAATTAGCCTAATTTGACCCTGTGTCCAGACTCATTGCCATTGTCGGTCGTCCCAATGTGGGAAAATCAGCCCTTTTCAACCGCCTTGTTCGGCGCCGCATAGCCATTGTGCATGATCAACCCGGTGTCACCCGCGATCGTGTCAGTGCAGAAGCAGAGTGGCATGGACAACCTTTCACCCTTGTGGACACGGGTGGCATTGGCCTTTTGCGGGGTGAAAAGGCCGCGGATGTGATCGTCCAAGCGGCCATGCAGCAGGTGGAACTGGCTATCGAAGCCGCCCAGGTGATTTTTTTGGTTGTGAATGTTCAGGATGGAATTGCTCCACTGGACCGGGAGGTGGCAGTGCGTTTGCGGCAAAGCGGCAAGGATATACTTTTGGTCGCCAACAAGGTGGATACAGAGCGGCACGAAAAATGGGCCGATGAATTTTCGGCCCTCGGTTTTGGCCCGGCTTTTCCCGTCAGCGCCATCCACGGTGAAGGGTTGGAAAATCTGATGTCGGCAGCCCTGGCGCGGCTTCCTCAAATCATCACCGAGTCGTCACCAAACCCTGATGCAAACCCTGCCGACGGTTTGGCAGACGCATCGCAGGAGGAATCTGACGCTCCGAAAGGTGAGGCAGGCGAACCAGACCGGGGGCCTTTAAAAATCGCGATTGTTGGACGTCCCAATGTGGGCAAATCATCGCTGGTCAATGCCTTGACCCAGTCTGAGCGTGTCATCGTTTCACCCATCGCCGGGACGACCAGGGATTCGGTGGACGTGCCTCTGACGGTGCAGACGGATGGCGTTTCGTCCCATTACGTCTTGATAGACACCGCAGGCATCCGCAAATCAAGGCAGGTGGATGAATCTGTTGAATTTTTCAGCGTCCAACGCGCGGAAGATTCCATTCGGAGAAGCGACATCACAATCCTGGTTCTGGACGCCGAGCAGGGCATCACCGAGCAGGACAAAAAAATAGCCGAAATCATTGTGGAAAGCCGGCGTTCGTGCATTGTCGTGATCAATAAATGGGACTTGTTTGACGAAGAAACCAAGGCGGCACGGAAGGAGGAAATCAACCGGCGCGACCGGAAGGCCCGTCGGGAAGGCCAGGGAAAAGACCTTACCACGCTGGGTGAGTTTGGTGAATGGGTCCAAAAAAAGCTTTTTTTCCTCGATTATGCGCCGGTGATATTCACGTCCGCCAAATCTGGGTTTCACTTGGACAGGCTGTTGGAATCTGTACGGTATGTGGCGGCCCAGTTGCAGCAGAAAATTCCCACAGCACTTTTAAACCGCACACTGCGGGATGCAGTGGAGAGAAGACAACCCGTGAGCGATGCCGGTCATCGTTTGACATTTTACTATGCCACCCAAGTCCGACAGGCTCCCCCCACCTTCCTACTCTTTGTGAACAGGGATGAGTTGTTTTCTGATCCCTACAAAAAATACCTGGCAGGCTGCATGCGGACTGCCTTTGGTTACGAAGGTTGCCCAATCGTTTTGGCAGCCAAACCACGACCCAAGACCATAGCCCCCATGCGAAAGCACAGCGGCGAACCCCATTCCCGAAGCCCGCATAAAAATAAAGCCAGACACCGTGCCAACCCAGCGCAGAGGCGGGCTAAAGGTCGCAGGCCGTGATTGCAAATGCTTGGCAATGAGTGTTTAACATGCCAATCCGTTGCGTAAACCGTTCGGAAAATGGGGCAGCATCCCTCGTGGAGAGGCCCAATTAAAGGGCCAAACCCCGGTAAAAGTTATTCACCAACCCTTCAAAAACCCCCTTTAAAATCGGCCTGTTTTCTTACAAAAGGGGAAAAAACCCTGTGATTCACTTGGGAATAACGTTTCCGTAACTTTTTTGAAAAATTTCTTGAAGCATACCATGGGTGGTGGTATTCTCGCTTTTGTTCCCCAATTAGTGGGGGGCTGCCTATTTGAAGGAAAATCAAGCGCCCAAGAAAAACTGACTATTTAACGTACTTTTTCAGCGGTTGTCGCGCCCAGACCGACTGGAGATCCACCCATAACAATCCACCCCCAAAGACCATGATCCATGCTCGCGAGGAAGTTTCGTCTGCACCCCCTAAACCCATCAGCCGTCGTGCTGGTCATTTGCCCGTGAAAAGGGATAAAAAGACCGTCAAGTCCAAGCTCGAAGCTGGAGCCAGCCACCTTGCGGTGGAGCGCGTCTTCAGCGACGCCAAAGCAAAGCCCTTTGACCAAATTGAATGGGACCTGCGCACGGCCGAAATCACGGATGATGGCGGCAAGGTGATTTTCAAACAGGAAAAGGTGGAAGTGCCCAAGTCATGGTCCGTGCTGGCGACCAAGGTGGTGGTTTCGAAGTATTTTTACGGGGAACAAAACACTTCCGAGCGGGAGGTTTCTGTGCGCCAGTTGATTCATCGTATTGCCAGGACCATTGCCGATTGGGGGGTGGCGGATGGTTATTTTGACAGTGCATCGGGGGAGATTTTTTATGATGAGCTGACATGGTTGTGCTTGAACCAGTACGGAGCATTTAATTCACCGGTCTGGTTCAATGTCGGTTTGTATCATCAATACGGCATTGGAAAGAATTCCGGGCGCGGCAACTGGTTTTATAACCGGCAAAAGGGGGAGGCTGAAAGAGCTTCCACACAATATGAATATCCCCAGGGCAGCGCTTGTTTCATCCAAAGCGTGCAGGATAACATGGAAGACATCATGCACCTGGCCTACAGCGAGGCCATGCTCTTCAAATACGGCTCTGGAACCGGCACAGACCTGACACCGATCCGATCGAGCCGTGAGAAGCTGAGCGGCGGAGGGCGCCCCAGTGGTCCCATGAGCTTCCTCAAGGTTTATGACCAAGTGGCGAACGTGGTGAAATCCGGCGGCAAAACCCGTCGGGCCGCCAAGATGAACACCCTCAGGGACTGGCATGGCGACATTGAGGAATTCATTGACGCCAAGCAAAAAGAGGAGAAGAAGGCGTGGGCGCTCATTGAGCAGGGGTACGATGGGAGCTACAATGGCGACGCCTACGGCAGCGTGATGTACCAGAATGAGAATCTTTCCGTTCGGGCCAGCGATGAGTTCATGCAGGCGGCCGTGGAGGGACGTGAATGGTGGACCCGCACCGTGACCGGTGATCGTCCACTCGAAAAGAAGCAAGCCAGCCGGTTGCTGGATAAAATCGCCGAGGGCACGCATATCTGCGGCGATCCTGGCATCCAGTATGATGGAGCCATTCAGAAATGGCACACATGCAAGGGCACCGAACCCATACACTCCACGAATCCGTGCAGTGAATATGTGTTTGTGAACAACACCGCCTGCAACCTGGCCTCCCTCAACCTCATGAAATTCAAACGTGAGGATGGGGTCTTTGACATCCAGCGTTTCAAGGCAGCCGTTCGTATTTTCATTACCGCCCAGGAAATCCTTGTGGATAACGCCAGCTACCCGACCAAGGATATTGCTGAGAATTCGCATATTTTTCGCACCTTGGGCCTGGGTTATGCCAACTTGGGATCGCTCTGCATGAGCTATGGGCTGCCCTATGATTCAGATGAGGGCCGCGCCCTGGCCGGATCCATCACCTCCATCATGACAGGGCACGCCTACACCCAAAGCGCGGAAATCGCCTCCAAGATGGGAGCATTTGCCGGCTACCGGGATGCCCGTTGTGCCGGTGTTTCCAAACCTGTTATGCGCGACAATGTGGAGTCCATGATGAACGTGATCCGGCTCCATCGCGATGCGGTGGAGGGGATTCAGCCCAGCAGGGAATTTAATTATCTCAAAGAAGAAGCCCGCAAATGCTGGGATGCCGCTATCTTGCAGGGCGGCCAGTCGGGATATCGCAACGCCCAAGTCACCGTCCTGGCTCCCACTGGCACCATTGCCTTCCTCATGGATTGCGATACCACCGGCATTGAGCCTGACATAGCCTTGGTCAAATACAAGTTACTGGCTGGCGGAGGCATGCTCAAGATTGTGAACCGCGGCGTGCCAGATGCCTTGCGGCGCCTGGGGTATTCCGAGGCTGAAACCACCCGCATTGTGGCTCACATTGAGAAATTCGACACCATCGAAGATGTCGAGGAAGGCGGGCAGAAGGTTTCTGCCGGGCTTAAGCCGGAGCATCTGCCTGTTTTTGATTGCGCCTTCAAGCCGGCGCGGGGCAAAAGGAGCATTGGCTACATGGCCCACCTGAAAATGATGGCTGCCGCCCAGCCATTCATCAGTGGCGCCATTTCCAAAACCGTCAACATGCCCAACGAAAGCACCGTGGCGGAAATTCGAGACACCTATGTGAAGGCCTGGCAAATGGGTTTGAAGTGTGTTGCGATTTACCGCGATGGCTCCAAGCGCTCGCAGCCCCTCAACACCAAGAAAACCAACGATGGCGCCGCCAAATCAAGCGTTGAAACCGTCCCATTGGAAAACAGGCTTCAGGAATTGCAGGGGGAAGTGGACCGTCTCCGCGCAGACTCCGGCAAACCGCTTCGTCGTCGCCTTTCGGACACGCGGCATGCCCTGACCCATAAATTTGACATTGCCGGGCATGAAGGGTACCTCACGGTGGGCCTCTTTGAGGATGGCCAGCCCGGGGAATTGTTCATCACCATGGCCAAGGAAGGATCCACCATTGGCGGCCTCATGGACAGCATCGGGACTCTTACCAGCATGGCTTTCCAATACGGTGTGCCCCTCGATGCCTTGGTGCGCAAATTTGCCCATCAACGGTTTGAACCCAGCGGGTTCACCAAAAACGCCGAGATACGCAATGCCTCCTCCATTACGGATTATGTGTTCCGGTGGCTCGCCATCCAGTTCGTGCCGGGTTATCGCGAGGGCATTCAGGCAGCACGTTCCCAGCCGGAACTTGTCATGCCTGGTCTCATTGAAGAGATGAAAAAGCATGTCAACCGGCCCGTTCCCGAACTGCCGATTGCCGAGGATGCGGATTTATTATCCCGCGAATCCAACGCCGGGAGCCGAAGGCAGGATCATGCCAACCGTTTGACCCAGATGATCACCAACCAACAGGATGCGCCCACCTGTCCCAACTGCGGCAATGTGGTGGTGCGCAATGGGGCTTGCTATAAATGCTTGAATTGTGGTGAGAGCCTCGGCTGTTCCTGATCGTGTCTTTACCTCCGGCCGCTGCCGCTACCTTGATTTCCAGGAAGCGGCGGCGGCCCGGATGGCAAGGATCAGGGTGGGTGAAGATTCCATTCCAGCGCTTTTGCCAATTCCCCCGGTTTTTATTTGCCTTCGGGCATGGCCTGTGGAAGTGTATGAATCATGAGACGCCCCTTAATCCAATCTTCCTTGTTCCACACACTGCTGGCCATCACTGTCATGATTTCCCTGTTTTCATTTAAAGCGCGGGCTGACATGCCCAAAGCCGGGGACACCGCCCCTCTTTTCAGCGCCATGGATCAAAATGGCACCAACTTCAATCTCTCTGACTTGATCGGCAAAAAAAATGTGCTGCTCTATTTTTATCCGAAGGATTTCACTGGTGGCTGCACCAAGGAAGCCTGCGGCTTGCGCGATCGCATGGGTGATCTTCAGGCGGCCAACGTGGCGGTGGTGGGCGTAAGCCATGATGACGTGGACAGCCATAAACGTTTCGCTGAAAAATACAATCTCGACTTCACCCTCCTGGCGGATCCCCAAAACAAGATCATTTCCTTGTACGACGTCAAAATGCCCATGATATCAATGTCCAAACGGGTCAGTTTCCTCATTGGCTTGAATGGGAAAATCGTTCATGTGACGGATGCCATGAACCCAAAGATTCATTTTGAAGAAATGAAGGCAGCTATTGACGGGCTGAAACCCTGACAATCCCAACGCAGTGCCGACGCGCTGCGCCAAAAAACATCTTCCAATCTGATCTGCGTCGGAAGGACCTCTTTGCGTTTGCCATCCATCATGGCAAATAGACGAATCGGGGATACTTGCGTGACGGGGGAATGGTTTTAAACCATTCCGGGCGGATAAAAAAGATCGAATTTTCACCTCGCTATCATAGATTAGGGTGATGTCCATGAATTTGGTCGTAAATGAGATTTATCTGAGCCTTCAGGGGGAAAGCACCTTTGCAGGTTTGCCGTGTATTTTTATCCGGCTGACAGGGTGTGATTTGCGTTGTTCTTACTGTGACACGGCTTATGCCTTCACCGAGGGACGGCGGCAATCGGTGGACAGCATTTTGGAACGGGTGGGGGACCTGGCACGCCCGTATCGGGTTGTTGAAAAACCGGGGTCAGAAGGACTTTTGCCCTTGGTGGAACTTACCGGCGGGGAACCTTTGCTCCAGCCAAATGTGCTGCCGCTAATGAGTCAATTATGCAATTTGGGAAACACCGTGTTGATTGAAACCAGTGGTGCCCATGACATTTCCAAGATTGATCCCAGGGTCCGGAGGATCATGGATTTTAAATGTCCGGGTAGCGGCGAGGAGCGCCGGAACCTTTTTGACAACGTGCCTAATTTGAAATCCACGGACGAGATCAAATTTGTGATCGGTTCTTTGGAGGATTATGCATGGGCCAGGTCCAAGGTGACCGAGATGAAACTGTGGACCATCTGCCCGGTCTTGTTTTCCTGGGTCCATCCCTTGGAGGCCCGGCAGCGTCATCCGGCCTTGAAGTCCGTTCCAGCAGGGTACACGCCGATCACAAGGCAAGAACTGGCGGAGATGGCATTGGCCGATCATTTGCCGGTGCGATTTCAATTGCAGCAGCATAAGATCATCTGGTCTCCAGACCAGCGCGGGGTCTAGAATGGGGTGATGGATGCACAAGCGGACATTTTGCGCCGGTTGAGGGAATACGAATCCCGGAATGTGACCTATTTGGATCCCCGGGGTGGATGGCCGGTGGTTTGGGAGCGGGTGCAGGGCGTGCACGTGTGGGACGTGACGGGTAAACGATATCTGGACCTCACGGCGGCTTTTGGGGTGGCGGCTGCCGGGCATTCCAACCGTGCGGTGGTCAAGGCGGGGCAAAAACAGATGTCCCAGTTGCTTCATGCCATGGGCGACGTGCATCCACATGCTCGAAAGGCGGAATTAGTGGAGGCTTTGAGCCGGGTTACATTTGAGCGCTGGGGAGTGGGCCGGGGTAAAACCCTGCTGGGTAGCTCCGGCTTTGAAGCGGTGGAGGCCGCCCTGAAGACAGCTATTTTGTTCACCCAAAAACGCGGGGTGGTGGTTTTTGAAGGGGCCTACCACGGATTGGGCTATGGTGCCTTAAATGCCACCCACCGTCCGTATTTCCGAAATCCATTCGAATCACAGTTGCGTGAATTCGGACATTTTGTGGAGTTTCCCCAAACCTCTGCCGACCTGACCAAGGTTGAATTTCAGATCAGGCATTATTTCCGGCGTGAACGGATTGGATCTATTTTGGTGGAACCGATCCAGGCTCGGGCTGGGTGCCGCATCCCGCCGCAAGGTTTCCTTCCCTTGCTGCGGAAGCTTTGCAATGAGGAGGGTGTGCTGTTGATTCTCGATGAGATTTACACGGGGTTTGGCAGGACTGGCAAATGGTTTGCCTGTGAACATCAAGGAGTGGCTCCAGACATCATTTGCCTGGGAAAGGCATTGACGGGAGGTTTTCCCATGTCCGCCTGTGTGGGCAGGGCGGATATCATGGATGCCGCGTGGCCGGAATCCACTGGTGAAGCCCTCCATACGAGCACTTTTCTGGGGCACCCCGTGGGTTGTGCCATGGCTTTGGCTCAAATCCAACAACTGGAGGAACTCCGGCTGCCGGAACGCAGCGCCGCCTTGGGCGAATATTTGGCGATGGAACTGGCTGAGATGGCCGCCCGGGTGGAATATTTTCACGCAGAGGGCAGGGCCTTGGGATTGATGGGAGGTTTTCAACTCATGCTTCCCACGGGAGAACCGGCCACCAGGGCTGTACTGGAAATTATCAAAAAATTATTGCACCATGGCTTCATCTTTCTGCCAGAAGGAGAAGCTGGCAATGTGGTCAGCATTACCCCGCCTTTGATCATTCCTGATGCCGACCTGGCCAAGGCCATGGAAATGCTGGCCACCTTGGTGCGGGAAACCAGCGAATGAAACTCAACGAAATGCGGGAATGCCTGGCCCGGCACGGAATCCAGCTTACAAAATCATTGGGCCAGAATTTTCTCCATGATGCCCGCCAATTGGAGCGCATTGTGGCCCTTGCAGAGTTGGAACGTGAGGACAAAGTGCTTGAAATTGGGCCAGGCTTGGGGCCCTTGACTTCCAGATTACTGGAGAAGGCAGGGGAGGTTTTGGCCATTGAAAAAGATGGGCGGCTGGTGGAAATCCTTGAAACCAGGCTGGCGGATAGTCTCAAGACCGGGGAAAACAGACTCTCGCCCCAATTAAAAATAATGCATGCAGACGCCCTGCATTTTCTTGAGAAGGAACCCATGGATTGGTCTGATTGGAAGCTGGTCTCCAATTTGCCCTACTCGGTGGCGTCGCCTATTCTAGTGCAACTCGCCGCCGGTCCGCTGGCGCCACGCAGGGTTGTGGCCACCCTGCAACTGGAAGTGGCACAAAGATTGTTTGCGCGAACGGATGATGATGATTACGGCATTCTCACCCTGTTGATCCAGTTGGATTTTGAACCGGTCGAGATGGTGAGAATTCCACCCGGATGCTTCTTTCCGCCACCCGACGTGGAATCAGCCTGCGTGGCGCTCAAGCGAAGGCCACAGAGCCTGATACCGGCGCAGCTTCGACCTGTTTTCAGGAAAATCGTGAAACGTGCCTTTTCCCAGCGCCGCAAAATGATGCTCAAACTTTTGAAGCAAGATTGGCCCCGGGAAAGACTGGAGGCAGCCATGCTTGAACTGGGCATATCCCCCATGGAACGAGCTGAAAAGCTTGGCCTGGAAGAATTCATTGCACTCACTCAATTGCTGGCGGCCTGATCCTTTTTGAAATGGATTTTTTATTCGGCATGAGCCGGCATGGCATGGCATGATTTCTCAAAACATGGCACAGGAAATATTTGATGTTGTCAATGAATGGGATGAGGTGATCGGTCATGCGCCCCGACAGGAGGTTCATGCGCGCGGACTTTGGCACCGGGCAGTCCACGTGCTTGTTTTTAACCAAAATCGCCAGGTTTTCCTTCAAAAACGGTCCATGAAAAAGGATACGGCGGCGGGGCTGTGGGATTCTTCCGCCTCAGGTCATTTAGACCGGGGGGAGGGGTATGATGCCTGTGCCGTTCGTGAGTTGAGGGAGGAAATTGGATTGGTTTTACAAACTGCCCCTGAACGCCGATTTAAAATCAATGCCTGCCAGGAAACAGGCTGGGAATTTTGCTGGGTTTATGAATGCCGTTCGGATGGACCCTTCCAACTCAATCCGGAAGAGATTGAAACCGGGGCTTGGTTCGATCCCCTTTTTGTTTCCGATTGGATCATGAGAAGCCCGCAGGATTTTGCAAGGGCGTTTCTCTTGATTTGGAAATCGCTGGGCGCGCCGCCAAAGCCCTGAGGTTTGGATTCTGGCTGAAGATTTCCTGCCGTGGTTGCCTTTACTTGCAACGCATTCGCGTCCATATTGGGGCCATGAAAGATATTCAAAATTATTCCATTCCATTTGTCATTGAACGCGATGGGCGGGGAAATGAGCGAAGCTTTGACCTGTATTCGAGGTTGCTGGTGGACCGTATTATTTTCATTGGCACCCCCATTGATGACCAGGTTTCAAACGTGGTGGTGGCCCAGTTGCTTTTCATGCAAATGACCGATCCCAAGAAAGACATCCATATTTACATCAATTCACCGGGAGGCAGTGTCACCGCCGGGCTGGCCATTTATGACACCATGCAGTATCTCACCTGTGATGTGAATACCTACTGCATTGGCCAGGCGGCCAGCATGGGTGCGGTTCTGTTGTCGGCTGGTACCCGTGGCAAACGCTATGCGCTGCCCAACGCCAACATCATGATCCACCAGGTTCTTGGCGGCGCCGAAGGGCAGGCCAGCGACGTGGAAATCCGCGTCCGCCACATGCTCAAACTCAAACAAACCCTGAATGGCATTCTTTCCAAGCACACCGGCAAACCGGTGGACCAAGTGGAGCGCGATTGCGACCGGGACAATTTCATGAGCGCCGAGGAGGCCAAAAACTACGGTTTGGTGGATCAAGTGGTGGTCTCGCGCAAGGAAATTGCCGATCCCGAAAAATCCGCAGCTTGACCCCTCTCAAAAGTCCGCTGCCGGCTGATTGCGACTCAACTCAATTTGCGATTTTTTGGGGTCCTGATGCGAGCCGATCCTCTGTTTGTCTGTTTGGTGTTTTTAACCCGAAAAGCGAAATGGAAAGGGTCAAGATGTCGCAAGATGCCGGAGCGGAAACCCTTTGGAAAAATCGAAACCATAACCGAAGCGGTCTGGTGAGATTTTTCCAAAGAGTTTGCTCCCGGTAGATTGGGGCAGATTGGCCTTTTGAATTTCGTTTTTCGGGCTTAACCAAAAGGGAATGGGCCGCCTCTTCACCAAGCCAAAAGCTGGAATTCCTGGTTTGACACCGGCTCATTTCCAAGCACAATGGTGGACCATTTTGGTGTCCTTGCCAGCGTAGCTCAGTTGGTTAGAGCGTGGGACTCATAAGCCCGAGGTCAGTGGTTCGATTCCACTCGCTGGCACCATTTTTATACAAAACCGGGGATTTTGAAGCCCTCACAGGTCGTCCCCAAGGTTCGGCATTATCAAGAGATTCTGCGTTGGGTGCGTTTGGGAAGACCCCAAGCAAGAATCAACCCGGCAATGGCTCCATAGAGGCCAAGAACACCTGGTTCTGGAACGGCCTCCACCATCACGTCATCAATTCGGAAATAAATGCCCGCACCCGGCGCGCCGGGCGCGCCAGCAGTCGGATCGGAGGGATTTTCATCGGCAGGGGTGTCAGTGAAATTATTGCCGTAAAGATAGCCGTCCGCTCCAACGAAGATGTCGGCAGTCAATCCATTGGCTGTCGCAGTGGCTGAAGTGGCGCCGTTGCCGGTGCCCCAAGGATCCAGCATTTGGATGGTGCCGGTATTGTTATTGCCCAAGTTCACCGACCAAAGAAGAACCTCATGTCCACCCTTGGATTGCCATGTGCCAACATTATTGAATGTGCCCCATTCCAGGGTCAATTCCACTGCGTTGTGAGCATTGAGGTTGTTGGCCAGATACTGTGCCGTGGGAATGGCATTGGCCACATTCATGCCCGGATTTAAATTGCCAGACAACCAACCATTGGGTGTGGCGCCGCCAATTTCACCCGAAATGGAAACGCCGGGAGCAGGATTGGCTCCGCCGGCCCCCAAATAACTTTGCAATCCGTTGAACATGGCATAGGTGTAGGTGCCCCCCACGTTTTGTTGGATGACAGGGTTCCCATATAGAGCCTGATAATTGGCATTGGGAGCATTGACGCTGGTTGCAGCCAAAGTGGCGCCATTGTAATACTGGTAGAGATTGTTGTTGAAGGTGCCCATGGAAATGGCCAGGTTATTCACCGAAGTGTAGGTGGGCGCATAGCTCAACGGTGCGGACTGATTTTCTGAAACAGCGTAGTTGTACAGGTAGCTCAATCCATCCACGGTGGCGGTTGGGACACAGGCATTGACGTTCACTGCCAAACCGTTTGCGTAGGTCACCGCAGAGTTGAGTTGGCTGAACATTCCAAAAAGAGTGGAATCCTCAGAGGCCGATTGAGCATTGCCGTGTATTGTGGAAAGCAATCCCAAAAAGGCGGGGGCACAACGTCTCAATATCCGCAACCTGGCTGGTTGAAATATTTGACTCCTAAAAGAGGTGGGGCTGCTCTGTCTGGCATTCCTGGATTGAATAACAATAGTTTTCATGGCGTTAGGAGTTGTTTGGGGTTGTTGGCAGGTTACTTCCCTGCATTTTGATTTTCTGCATATTCAGGCTCAGCCCCCCTGACTTTGGCGGCAGTCAACCGGACACCACCACCAGCAGACATCCTCTCAAACTGAGAGTAGCAGGCTGAAACGTGTCAAAGCCATGGGTTGAAGACATTAGATTATTTGAAAATATATATTCAAAAGTCAAGAAAAAAATGAAAATAAAAATGAATGCAAGAAATCCAAATCGAGCTGGCATTCAAGAGCCATGAACAAAGAGGGTTGCCGGAATTTAGGCCGCTAAAATTAATGAGTGAGGGGGGTTAAATTCAATTAAACCCAAAATCGAAATTCAAAAGGTCAATCCGCCCCAATCTACTGGGCGCAAATACTTTGGAAAAATCTCACCAGACCGCTTCGGGTATGGATTCGGTTTTTCCAAAGAGTTTCATCCCCAGCATCTTGCCGCATCTTGACCCTTTCCATTTCGCTTTTCGGGTTCAAACGAAGCATTTTGGACTGGATGTTTAGGCCTTTTCCCAATTTGGTCCGGGAGCAATTGTAAATCTGCCGACGGAAAGGATAAGGTAAAAATCCGTAATTAGGCGGGCCGTGAGGGCTGGACAGGAGGCAGGGGGGACGGTTTTGAAGGTGTGCGTGAAGGGATTCAGAGCGTTGGTGCGCTTTAAATGCCAACCATTCGTTGGGTTTGGACGCACCAAACCTTAAGACTCAGGCAGCGAAGGATTTCGCCAGGCAGCAAGCTGGTGGTTTTGGCCGAGCGCAGTTCAGGAATGGCGTGGTAAACCTCCGGTAAACGATAAAAGGGAATGCGATGGTTGAGGTGGTGAATGTGATGGTATCCGATATTGCCAATGAACCATGCCATGATGGGGCTCGTTCGCATGTAGCTGGAAGATTCCAACGCGGCTTTTTCAAATGTCCATCCATCTTTGTCACCGAAAACAACACCTGGGAAATTATGTTGGGCATAAAAGAGGTAGCTACCCAAGGCACAGCCCAGAATCCTGGGTAGAAGAAGGAAAAACAGCAAGGTCAACCAGCCGGAAAGCAATACAAGTGTCACGCCCAGAGCCAAATGTAAAATGAAAGCCAGCAGGCAATCAAGGTGTTTGCGGGGTGAATTGATGAAAGGAAAAACCACCATGCCCAAAAAGAACACCGTAATGTAACCGGACATGATAGTGAGGGGATGCCGCATGAACAAATACCAGAAACGATCTCTATTGCTGGATTTTTTGTATTGCTCCAGCGTCATGATGGGATAGGAGCCAATATGGGCGCTGCGGAGCTTGGAGTTGTGGGCGTGATGGTAATCATGAGAACTGCGCCAAATGCTGGCCGGGCATAAAACCCAAATGCCGTAAAGGCGCATAAGAAATTCAGCGGTGACTGATTTGGGCAGTATGGCCCGGTGCTGCTGGTCATGATAAATCACAAACAAACGAACCATCAGAAGCCCTGACAAAATGGAACATGCGATGCGTGCCGCCAGCGGCAAAACGGGAAATGTGCCCGCCAGTGATGCGGCCAGAAGCATGGCCGTGGACACAATGCACCACCAACTGCGCCATGCGTGGTCCCGGGCAAATAATTTTGTGCGGGCGTGCAGGGTGTCGGGGTTTTTCATGTTTGCTTGTATAGACTCCGGCATAAGCAGGGAAAGGTCAATCACCATTTCCTTTTATTCCCAAGGTTGGGCGCGTCTCAGTTTTTGAGAGAGTCACCCTCAACCTCCGAGTTTGAATTTTTATAAACCTCCACAAACCAACTGCCCCCTCTCCCTCCTCATCAATCTCCATGGGTGGCGGGGACCGGGTAGGGGTGGCACTGATCTTTCGGAAAATATGATTGTTCATTTATCGCGCTGAATGTTTGAGATCCCCCCTCTCCTTAATCCTCTCCCCGCGCTCCGCTGGCGGGGCGAGGAAACCAGAGGCGCAGGGCTGTTGCGTGCGCTTGAAATGGCCCTCTCCTTCGAGGCTCGAAATGGTTTAAAACCCTATTGAACCCACCGCCTCTTTCCCCCTCTCCATCAATCCCATTGATGGGGAGGGCCGGGGAGGGGTGGCACTGATCTTTCGGAAACGGGCAATTGGCCCACCAGCCCCAGAGGAGCGACCTATTTGTAGAAATCCAATCTCCAAAAATCATTCCGAGCCCCGTTGGGGCGGCACATACAAGGCATCCAACCCATGGCCTAAAAACTGAGATGCGCCCCCCCCCAATATTCCTGAAAATCCTGAACGATGCCCATTGGTCTTCGCGGCAAAAATAAGTCTTGAACCCGAAAAAAGAAATTCAAAAGGCCCATCTGCCTCAATCTATCGGGCACAAAATCTGCGAAAAAATTCCACCAGACCGCTTCGGATATGGTTTCGATTTTTCCAAATAGTTTTCGCTCCAGCATCTTGCCGCATCTGGACCTTTTCAAATTCGCTTTTCGGGTTGAAGGAAAAGCCGGGTGGGGTAGGCTTTTCTGAATTATGGCATTATCAAACCTTGCCGGCAAACCTGCGCCACAGAATCTGTTGACGGATGTGGCCCAACTGGAACGGGAATATTTTTCAAACAAACCCGACCCATCCCAACCCACCCAAAAGGTGGCTTTTGGCACGAGCGGACACCGCGGATCCTCCCTGAACGCCACCTACACGGAATCCCACATACTGGCTATCACTCAGGCAATATGCGATTTTCGTGCGGTTCGCGGAATCACCGGTCCATTGTATCTTGGACGCGATACGCATGCCTTGTCTGCTGTTTCGCATTCCACCACGCTGGAGGTGCTGGCGGCAAACGGCGTCGAAACCTTTCACCAAAGCAACAACGGGGTAACTCCAACCCCGGTCATTTCCCATGCCATTATCCAACACAATCATTCCCGTAAAACCGGCCTGGCTGATGGCATTGTCATCACGCCCTCACACAATCCCCCTGAGGACGGGGGATTCAAGTACAATGGAGTCAATGGCGGCCCGGCAGACACGGATGTGACGCGCTGGATTCAGGATCGTGCCAACGAAATTCTCAGGCAAAATCTTACTGCGGTAAAACGAATGCCGGAATCCCAAGCCAAATCGCTCGCCACCATTCATGTTCACGATTTTATCCTGCCCTACGTTCAGGATCTTCAAAATGTGGTGGATATGAATGCCATCCGCTCGGGGCGGCTCAATTTGGGAGTGGATCCCTTGGGTGGAGCTTCTCTTCCGTATTGGGACCCCATCCAGTCCATGTACGGCCTGCAAATTGAAATAGTGAATTCAAAAATGGACCCGGCCTTTGGCTTCATGTGCGTGGATCATGATGGCAAAATCCGGATGGATTGTTCCAGTCCTTATGCCATGGCGGGTTTGTTGCGGCTCAAGGACAAGTTTCAGGTGGCTTTTGCAAATGATCCCGATGCTGACCGGCATGGAATCGTCACGCCTTCCACCGGATTAATGAATCCAAATCATTACCTGGCTGTGTCCATCCAATACCTGCTGACCCATCGCCCGCAGTGGGGTCTCGGGGTTGGTGTGGGCAAAACTTTGGTCAGCAGTAGCATGATTGACCGGGTGGTGCAAAAGCTGGGCCGCCGTCTTTATGAAGTGCCAGTGGGTTTCAAATGGTTCGCCCCGGGCCTTCATGATGGGACTTTGGCGTTTGGCGGCGAGGAAAGCGCCGGGGCCAGTTTTTTAAAGCGCGATGGATCGGCATGGTCCACGGACAAGGATGGCATCATTATGAACCTGCTGGCTGCCGAAATGACAGCCGTTACTGGAATGGACCCGGGGCGGCATTTTCAATCATTGAGCCGGGAATTTGGAATGCCTTTTTACACGCGCATGGACGCTGTTGCCACACCCGCTCAAAAAGCCAGGCTTTCCAACCTGTCTGCCACAGATGTTCAAGCCACATCCATGGCAGGTTCAGCCATCACGGCCAAGATGACGAAAGCTGCGGGGAATCAGGCTTCCATTGGGGGATTAAAAGTGGTGACTGGGGATGGATGGTTTGCGGCCAGGCCTTCCGGCACGGAAAATATCTACAAGATTTATGCGGAAAGTTTCCTGTCCGAGCACCATTTGCAGGTCATCCTCAAAGAAGCCCGGGAAATAGTGGACAGGGCACTGGCACCATCCCCATGATGTGGGACAAATTCGTGTGCTATCACCCATGGCCATGAATAGAATCGCATGAATCAAGACGACATCAATCAGGCTGAGTGGGGAAATCCCGATAATTGGTCAAGTGGTCTATATTTCAGCAAAAAAGATAGTCGGGTTTGGGTTCCGAAGCAGATTCGGAGCATGGGATGGACTCCAAATCTGGGGCACAAGAAAGGCGCTGCAATCTTTATGTGGACTTTTTTGGGAGGCATCATCCTGGTTGTGTTGTTAAATATCGTTGTCATCAATCTGGTCATTCACAAATAAATAACCGTGTTTTTATTGCTGCGCTGAAACTGGTTTCAAAGGGGCGCAGGCGAATGTCTGGCAGCCTGTTTTAGGGCACACTCAGGTGCCAATATGGCCAGAGGCAATTCCCAATTAAGATCAACAGCCCTTGTCGGTACCGGAATATTATACAAATGTCACATCGCCCGGTGGCGTGCGGTATGCAACGTCTCGATTCCCACTTTGACAGTTTATTCGCTAAAAAATAAAAGCACGGATGTTGCGGTTGTTGTATTTCGCGGCGGCGGCTGCAATTGCCTGGGCATTGATGCGGAAGGGGTGGAGATTATGGCGGTTGGGTGTTCTGGGAACTTTCCACTTTCTACGTGTCCGGGTTCCCTTATAATCCGGGCATGAAAGTTTTTGTCACTGGCGGAGCGGGTTATATTGGCTCTGTTTGCACTGAGGAGTTGCTCAATGCCGGTCATGAGGTCACGGTTTATGACAATCTGTCAGAGGGTCACCGGTCGGCAGTGGATCGGCGGGCGCGTTTTGTTTTGGCCAAGCCCGAAGTGGATGGAGACATTGCCCAGGCCGTCCAGTCAAGCCGCCCGGATGCCATCATGCATTTTGCCGCGTACGCGTTGGTGGGGGAATCCATGTCACAGCCGGGCAAATATTTTCACAATAATTTTGGAAACGCCCTAAAACTGGCCGATGCCGCCGTGGCGTGCGGGGTGAAGAAGTTTGTTTTCAGCTCCACTTGCGCCACTTATGGGCCTCCGGATCGGGTTCCCATGACGGAAGATTTGCCCCAGCGCCCCATCAATCCTTATGGGGAATCAAAATTGATGTTCGAGAAGGCTTTGATCTGGTACCGGCAAATCCACAAGCTGGAATTCATCGCCTTCCGCTACTTCAATGCTGCAGGCGCAAGCGAGCAGTTTGGCGAGCATCACCGGATTGAAACCCATTTGATTCCCAACGTTCTTTTCACGGCGCTTGGAAAGAGGCCGCACGTGGAGATTTTTGGGACGGATTATCCCACCCCTGATGGCACCTGCATACGGGACTATATCCATATCAAGGATCTGGCTCAGGCCCATATCCTGGGGCTTGCGCCAGGCAAGGAGGGCTTTTTCAATCTGGGCAATGGAGACGGGTATTCTGTGCGCCAGGTCATCGAGACCTGCCAGCGGCTGACCGGCAAAAAAATTCCGACAGTGGAAAAACCCAGGCGCGCCGGGGATCCACCGCGTCTTGTGGCAGCGGCTCGCAAGGCCATTGACGAGTTGGGTTGGCGCCCGCAATATCCCAAAATTGAAGACATCGTGAGGACAGCCTGGGACTGGCATGTAAAACATCCCGAGGGATACCCTGATTGACAGACTGAAGCAGGGTAGGGTGGGATGGTCATCATGGGTTTTATGGTTTTTTGATTGTTCCCGGCTTCTTTTGAAGGCTCGACCGTTTCCAGGGCGGTCGAGTCTGGTGGAATTCAGGAGGTTTTTGAAGCTGTTTTTATGAAGAGATTGCCTTCTTTTATTCAACCTTCCCTCTTGATCTTCCGCTACCATGCTGCATGCTGCCTGCCCATGAGCCTTTCAGGACATCGCCGGGCTATTGATGGGTTGGATTCACGCATTGTGAAGCTCTTGAATGAGCGCACAGGGCATGTCCAGGCCATTGGCCATATCAAGCTCATGGCGGGGGAGGAAATTTATGCGCCACACCGCGAGCGCGCGGTGTTGGATCGTGTCTGTGCCCGGAACACCGGACCGCTTTCTCATTCGCAGTTGCGTGCGATTTACAGGGAAATCATGTCCAGCGCCCTGGCATTGGAGAAGCCCATGACCATCGCTTTCCCGGGACCTGAATCCAGCCAGGCGGGCCAGGCAGCCCTGCGCCGATTTGGCTCCAGTCTTTCCTATAGAGCCGAAAAGGACTTCGTCTTTGTCTGTGAGGCCGTGGCCAGCGCCCGCGTGGATTATGGAGTGCTGCCGGAAGATTTTTACAAGGGCAAAAAGGGGGCCAGTGTTCTCAAGTGGTTTTCAAAATCCGGGATTAAAATTGTTTCTCAAATCCGGCTTCCTTTGGCGCTGGGTCTGCTGGGCTTATCCCGGCGCAATGCCATCCATCACATTTATCTCTCCAGCCCTGATTTGCCTGGCTGTCGCACTTGGTTGACTCTGCATTTTCCCAAGGCGCGTATCATTGCCGTATCTTCCCAGGCTAAAGCGGTCAAAAGGGTTTCCCAATCAGGCGCCGCAGCCGTCGCCCACCCCGATTTTGCCAAGAATAATGGCCTTAAAATGCTTCAGCCTGTAGTTCAGGATGCGTCACGGGCCGATTTCCGATTCCTTGTCATAGGTCGGCAATGCAGTCCGCCCACAGGCGACGACACAACCAGCCTTCTCGTGTCGAAAACCCCAGGCAACAAGTCTCCAAGCGAGATCACCGCTATTTTGGAACGATGCAAAGTTCCAATGAAACGGGTCCAGCCTGAGTCAATGATGCGTAAGCGGGGTGAAAGTGCATGGTTCATAGATTGCCAGGGCCACATGGAAAACGCGAAGGTGGCCGGCGCTGTTCGCCGACTTGCCAAATCCGGCCTGTCCGTCCAGGTTTTGGGATCCTATCCAAACTTGGAATAAATTGGCGTTTTCATGGGAAATCCTTGGCGTGATGCCAGGTGACTTTATGGATATATTTTGGATTTCTATGGGCTGGTTGAACCTTACCGGTTGAAATCATACCCGGTTTCAAGCATTTTCATGGGGTGAGTCATTTATCCCGGGCCCGTGAAGTTTTTGACTTGGAAATTGCCGCCCTGCGGCAGGTGCGTTCCTGTCTGGATGCCGCATTTGATGCGGTTGTGGATACCATTGCCCTGGCTTTGGGGCAGCGAGGCAAGGTGGTGGTTGTGGGAATTGGGAAATCGGGGAACGTGGGCGCCAAGATTGCCGCCACGCTTACCAGCACGGGGTCCACTGCGGTGATTTTGAACAGTGTTGACGCGGTCCATGGTGACCTGGGCATCATCAATGACGGGGATGTGGTCCTGGCCTTGAGCTACTCCGGTGAGTCTGAGGAACTCCTCAATCTTCTTCCCGCCCTCAAGAGGTTTTCAGTGCGCATCGTTGCCATCACCGGCAATGGCAAATCCTCGTTGGCTCGCCATGCTGATTTTGTGCTAAGCGTGAAGGTTTCACGCGAGGCCTGCCCTTTCAACCTGGCTCCCACCAGCAGCACCACTGCAATGCTGGTCATGGGGGATGCGCTGGCCATGGCCGTGCTGCAGGCCCGCGGGTTCAAGCAAAAGGATTTTGCGCGGTTTCACCCTGGCGGCGCCATAGGCCGGGCCATGCTCCTGCGCGTGGGCGACATCATGCGTACTGGATCCCGCAATCCCGTGGCCCGGGAGGGATCCACCGTCCGCGAGGCTCTTCTCATCATGACACAGGCGCGGTCCGGCAGCCTGAGCGTGGTCAATGCCCGTGGAAAACTGGCAGGGGTTTTCACCGATGGGGATTTTCGTCGTCACATGGCTTCTGACCCGAATCTGCTTCAGAAAACGCTTAAAAAAGTCATGACTCCGCGTCCTATTTCATTGCCGGAATCCGCCCTGGCGGTTGAAGCCTTGAAATTGTTCAACCAACGGAACATTGATGACATCATCGTGGTCAATTCCCTTGGAGAACCCGTGGGCCTCATTGATTCCCAGGATTTGCCCAAACTCAAAATCATGTGAGTGCGGCCATTCTTGGGAAGCCACTTTGGCATGGTCCAGACTCGGGGATGGTCCTCCTTCGGACTACGGCTCAGCCTACCCGCCGCAAATAAATCATCTTCAAATATTCAGCCTCCTTAAAACCAGCGGGGTGATCTCCAGGGTGAAATCGCGTGGCCATCTCCTGGAATCGCTTTCCGGATCGCCCCGCCGCCTTGCGAACGGCCCTGAAGAATTCATTGGCGGAGACTTGTGAGGAGCAGGAGCCTGCCACAAGAATCCCGTTGGGATCCAGCCGGTCGGCACCAAGGCCGGCCAGGCGTTCATAGGCGTGCAGCGCGCCTGACCGTTCGCTTGCCCGCTTGGCCAGGGCGGGGGGGTCCAAAATGACCATCCCGAATTTGTCCCGGCTTGCCTCCAGCCAATCAAAGGCGTTGGCTTGGATGACTTCATGCCGACAGGCGGACACCGCCGGGCTGGCTCGATTGAGCGCCATGTTCCGCCTGGCCGCAGAAAGAGCATGCGCGCTGATATCCAAATCCGTCACTGCCACCGCACCCCCGCGCGCGGCATGAACGGAAAATCCACCGGAAAAACTGAATGCATTCAATACCGAACGTCCGTCAGCAAGCCGCGCAACCTCCATTCTGTTTTCCCTTTGATCCAGGAAAAATCCCGTTTTTTGTCCCCGCACCACGTCGGCCTCAAAAGTCAGGCCTTGCTCGAGAAACAAGACGGGGCTGGACGGCAGGTTGCCATCCAGCATCATGCCATCTTCCCATTTTTTATCCGTTTGATCCATGCCCTGGATATTGCGGCTGAGCCGGAGGATAAGCCGGTCATGTTTGGCGCAGGCGCCAATCCAGCGAGTCACACGTTCAAGCCAGGGAAACCATGCGGGCGTGTAAATTTTAAGTGCCAGGGTGTCCCCATAACGGTCCAAAACCAAGCCGGGCCAGCCGTCACTTTCGCCGTGGATCAGCCGGTAACCGGTGGTATCGGCTTTGAAAAGGTCCGCTCTTTTATTGATGGCGGTTTGTGCCCGTTTCTGCCACCAATTATCGTTCAAATCCAGCGGCTTGCCCGCGTGGAGGATTCGCACCCGGATGGGCGAGGTGGGGTCGTAAAGGCCAACGGCTAAAAATCGGTCCTGACGGTCGTAGATGACGGCGAGTTCGCCCGCGTATCCCACTCGGTTGGTTTCCAGAACGCTGCTGGCAAAGACCCACGGGTGGCCCCCCCTGACCATTCCCAGCGCTGCAGCCGTGAGACGAACACGCAGCCGTTGAGGCCGGGTGGGAATTGCTGTCATGGGTCTTGCGGGGCGGTCTGGGGTTTTCCATGGCGCCAATAATGGGCCTGGGTGGGCCGGGACTCGATCGGGCGTCTGTGATTCATTTGCCGGAGGGCAGGTTCAAGAGTCATTCCAAACCTGTGGCGCGCCGTACCCGCTTGAGAACACCCTGGGCCAGTCCACGTGCCCGGATGGCGCCCTGCGTCAGCACCATTTGAACATGATCCGGGTTTGCCTTCAGTTCTGCCCGGCGGACCCGCGCCTTGGCAAAATAATTCCAATAATACTCAAACAAGGCCTTTTTAAGGTCGCCATATCCCAGCCCGCCGGCCCGGAGACGGTCCTCCCACTGGGCTGCCTCGCCAGCGGGCGCCACCAGTTTTAACAATTGAATGGCCAGGTTTTGATCCGCGTCGGGCTTGGGCTCCGCCGGGGTTCTGGAATCCATGGCGATGCCCATGATTTTTTTGCGTACCGCCTTTTCCTCTCCAAATATCTCAATGGTGTTGCCATGGCTTTTGCTCATTTTCTGGCCGTCGGTCCCTGGCACCAGCGCCACTTCCTCGCGGATTTGAGGTTCGGGAATGACCAGGGTTTGGCCATATTGCTCGTTGAATTTGATGGCCATGTCCCGAGTCATCTCCACATGCTGCTTTTGGTCCCGGCCCACTGGCACGAGGTTGGAGTCATAAATCAGAATGTCCGCCGCCATCAGGACAGGGTAGGCAAACAGACCGTGGTTGACCGGCAATCCGCGTGCGGTCTTGTCCTTGAAGGAATGACCCTTTTCCAACAAACTCATGGGCGTGAGAGTGGAAAGGATCCATGCCAGTTCGGTCACTTCCGGTACGTCTGATTGCTTGAAAAAAATTGAATTTTGAGGGTCCAAACCGCAGGCCAGGAAATCCAGCGCCACGTCCATGGTGTTGCAGCGCCGCTTCTCCGCGTCAAACAGCGAGGTCATGGAATGGTAATCGGCAATGAAATAAAGGGCCTGGCCGCGAGATTGCAATTCAATGGCCGGCAGCATCATTCCAAAGTAGTTGCCCAAATGGAGGGAGCCGCTGGGCTGGATTCCAGATAAGATTCGCATGCGCCCAGCATAGTTCAAAACACGTTTCTGAAAAGCAGGAAAGGTCATTCCCCCCTAGGCTGACGGCAAGAGGTCGGCATGGAGTCATCAGCCTCCCTTTTTCGAACCCTTGAAACCTGGCCTGGAGAATTGGAAAAAATCTTTCAACTTTCGGTGGATTCTGGTAAACATTTTTTGTGCGCAAGGTATTTTTATTGGCAGTGTTTTGTGTGGGGTGGGGTGTTTCGTTTTCGCAAGCGGACACTTTGACCTTAAATGGTGGCGTATCATTGACCGGGGACGTTTTACGGTTTGATGACGAGGGTTTGATGCTAAAGCTGCCCGATGAGACCTACACCAACCTGGCATGGTCCCAGATATCCCAGGATTCCCTGAAAAGCCTGGATCAAAACCCCAAGATAGCCCGGTTTGTGGACCCATTTATTGAACCCACGGTGCCGGACCATCCCATTGAACAACATGTGGTTGTGGTGCCAGTCCAGCGCATGGTCCGTCCTGCGGATCCTTCTATTTTGATGGGCCTGCTTCATTCTGGTGTCGGCGTTTTTGTTTTGTTGGTGGTCTATCTGGCCAATCTCTATGCGGCCTATGAAGTGGCGATTTTTAGGCTTCGCAGTCCCGGACAAGTGATGGGTCTGGCAGCCATCCTGCCTGTGATCGGGCCGGCGATATTCCTGGCCAAGGGAGAGGCGCCACCGCGAGAGGCTGTGGCTGCCCCCTCCGAGGCGGTGATGGCTCCCTCCGGTTCCATGGAGAATCCTCAAGCTGAAATAGCCGTGGTGGATGAAGCCCACAAGGTTGAAGAAAAGAAATTGGAACCTCAGATATATCCCCGGGGCAAATTCACCTTTAACAAGCGGTTTGTGGAGACCAAGTTTGCCGGATTCATTGGCGAGCCCAAGGGCGATGCCTTGAAATTCAGCATGGAATTGAAATCATCAAAAGAAGTGCTGGCGGTGGAAAAGATCAGCCAGGTGGCCGCCACCGAGGTGATTTTGGAAGTGGCCCACCGGGGATTGGTGACCGTGGCTCTGGTGGATATTCTGGAAGTGAAGCTGATTCCCAAGCCCGTATGAAATACAATTGCATCCTTCTGTTTGGCGCTCCGGGGGCGGGCAAGGGAACGCAGGGCAAAATCCTGGGTGTGATCCCTCATTTTTTCCATTGTGCCTGCGGGGATGTTTTTCGGAATCTGCGTGCGGACAGCGATCTGGGCAGGCTGTTCATTGATTACTCCGGAAAAGGTCAATTGGTGCCGGATGAACCCACCATCGAATTATGGCGCCAGTTTATTGACAACAGCACCCGGATTGGGCGGTTTCACCCTGGCCAGGACACCCTGGTTCTGGATGGCATTCCAAGGAATGTCCGGCAGGCAGAAATTTTGAGGGACACCCTGGATGTGAAAGGGGTTTTTTATTTAAAGTCGGTGAATGAGGAAAAGTTGGTGGAACGGATCCAGCGCAGGGCCATCAAGGAGAACCGGCTTGATGACGCCAATCTGGATGTCATTCGCGGCCGCTTGAAGGTTTACGAACAGGAGACCAAACCGGTGCTGAGTTTTTATGGAAACCAGATTGTCCACCAGATCAACGCAGATCAAATGCCTGCAAAGGTTTTGTGCGATATCCTTGGCTTTCTGATTTGAGAAAAATTCCCGGGCGTCATGGCTTCGAAATTGGTTTTCATGGGCACAGCGGAACTGGCCGCTGTGATCCTGGAAAAACTGGCTTTTGATCCGGGGTGCGTAATCCAGGCTGTGGTCACGCAGCCGGACAAACCCAAGGGCCGGGATCTCAAATTGCAGGCGTCTCCCGTCAAGTTAACCGCACAAAAAAAGGGTCTTCTCCTGTTGCAGCCGGTCCAGTCAAAAAGCGAGCTGTTTATACAACAGATCCGTGATTTGGAGCCAGACTTGATCGTGGTGGCGGCCTATGGTCAGATTCTTTCCCCAACCCTGCTCCAGGTGCCCCGTCATGGATGCGTGAATGTGCATACTTCGATATTGCCCGGATACCGTGGCGCTGCTCCAATTCAAAGGGCCATCGCGGATGGGTTAACGGAAACCGGAGTGACCCTTATCCAGATGGACTCCGGTTTGGACACTGGTCCCATTTTGGCCATGTGCCGGACACCCATCCTGCCCGAGGACAATGCCGCGACACTTCATGACCGACTAGCCTTGTTGGGAGCCAAACTTTTGCTGGAAACCTTGCCTGGTTACATTGAGGGCAAAATCATGCCAGTCCCACAATCTGCTGAGGGTGTTTCTTATGCTTCCAAAATCCGTAAGGAAGACGGCAAGGTGAACTGGCGGGATGATGCCAGGATAATCTGGAATCGGATGCGTGGATTTACCCCGTGGCCGGGAATTTACACATTCCGTCCGGCTTCTGTGGGCGGTCAAATGATCAAAATCTGGCGGGCAGAGGTTGGCAATGGCAAGGGGGAACCTGGGGAATTGCTGGCCGTGGACCGATCTGGCATTGATGTGGCGTGTGGCGTGGGTTCTCTCCGAATTCAGGAATTGCAACGGGAGGGGGGAAAGCGGCTCCCGGCTGGTTCATTCCTGAGCGGATTGAGTTTGGAACGTGGAGAAAAATGGGGCTGAGGCCGGTTCAGAAGGTCGCAGGCGACTGTTTTGTTCGGTCGAGAGGATCAAGAAGGAGCGGACATTCTGCTTTGCATAACCCGGTGGCTTCTCCATCACGGAGATTTGACCATGCCGGGCACCGCTCAAAGCGAGGCTGTGGCGCTGGACTGTTATCCTTTTGGGATCAAACGGGTTGGGTGTGGCGCTATTGAGGACCGCCGTGGACTTTGCCAAGAAGAACAATAATTAACCCGATGATAATGATCCCTATTACTATGCCCCCCACGATAAAGTAGAGGTTGATTTTACTTTTCTTTTTGGAGAAGGCTGTGTTGGAGTTGAAGTTCGCGGGTCTTGAGCCGCCTTGCTCCAACTCCGTGAGGCTCACACCGCGCTGGATGACCATGGTGGCATCCTGCTTTTTGGCGGGGTTGGAAGCCGGGGCCGGGGCGGCATTGCTGGCTGGCGGAGGTGTGGAACTGGCAACCACAGGGGTTCCATCATCTATCCGCAATTCAACCTGCCCAAACCTCAAAATTTGGCCCGCTTTCAAAACGGATTCAGAAATTTTTTCTCCGGCAATGAACGTGCCATTGGTCGAGCCCAAATCTTTCACCGATATATCAGTCCCTTTCAATAAAATTTCAGCGTGGTGACTGGACACGGAGCCATCCGCAATGCAAAAATTATTATCCTCCACGCGCCCCACAGTCGTGCGTTCGAGGGTAATCTCGAAGGTACGACCCGTCATACCTTGGTTCAGGATAACAAGTTTCGCCATAGATTCGGTAACCTTATTATGATCACGAGTGCGGCCATGTCAAACGGAAATCATGGCCCGGTCACCCGCATTTTTCAACCAGGGACCGGAATTCTGCAAAAAGTGGTGTGGAATCATGAGGCCCGGGTGATGCTTCAGGGTGATATTGCACGCTAAAAACCGGTTTGGTGCGATGTCTGAGTCCTTCCACGGTCCCGTCATTTAAATTTATGCGGTCCACGTAAACCCCGGATGGCAGGCTGTTGGCATCCACGGCAAAGCCGTGGTTCTGGGAAGTGATTTCAACGCGGCCTGATTCCAAGTCTTTAACCGGCTGGTTGCCACCCCGGTGACCAAATTTGAGTTTGAAGGTTTTTCCGCCGAAAGCCTGGCCTAAAATCTGGTGGCCCAGGCAAATTCCGAAAATGGGTATGCCGCTGCCCAGCAGGGTGTGCACTTCCTTGACAATATAATCAAGGGCTGCCGGGTCTCCGGGGCCGTTGGAGAGGAAAATTCCTGCCGGTTTGAGTTTCAGGGCGTCGTCGGCAGTGGCTGTGGCTGGGAGAACATGAGTGGCAAAACCATGCTGCCTGAGTCGCCGCAGGATGTTATATTTCATCCCAAAATCAAAGGCAACCAGCGGAATGTCGGCTGCGGGAAGAGGTTTGCTGAAAGTTCGCGCCTCGGCTTTGGTATTGCCCCGCACCAGATCGAAGGCCCCGCTTTGACGGTCCTCCGGGTCCCATGCAAAATCCTTGGGGTGGGTCACCTCCTTGACATAATCTTTTCCCTCAAAAACAAACGCTTTGGCTTGGCGGACGGCTTCTTCTTCGGGCATTTCCAGAGTGCTGATCACTCCGTTCATCGCGCCGCGCTGGCGCAGGACCTTTGTCAGCGCCCGCGTATCCACGCCCTGAATGGCAGGGATTCCATGCTCCGCCAGGTATGTGTCCAGAGATTGTTCCGACCGCCAGTTGCTGGCCATTGGGGATAATTCCCGGATCACAAAACCAGCCGCATGCGGTCGCCAGGACTCTACGTCGCGCTTGTTCACCCCGTAATTGCCAATCAGGGGATAGGTCATGGTCACGATCTGGCCTCGGTAGGAGGGATCGGTGAGGATCTCCTGGTACCCGGTCATGGAGGTGTTAAAACAAACCTCGCCAACCGCAGATGCCCGGGCGCCAAAACCAGCGCCCCGAAATATGGAACCGTCCTCAAGGGCTAAAATCGCATTCATTAAACACGGGCATGTTAACGAAAAATTCCCTGGGTGCAAAAAAAAAGGCGCGTTTAATTCAAGCGCCGATCCTGCCAGGTTCCCGGTCCAGACGCCAAGCCACCTGTCCGGCCACAACGGTTGCCACAGCCCGCCCTTTCAATCGCCACCCGGCAAATGGGGTGTTTGCGGATTTGCTGGCCGAATCCTCCCTCCGGTAAATCCACGGGAGGTCGGGATCCAGAACGGTCACATCCCCCGGAGCGCCCACGGCAAGTTTGCCTTGGGGTATTCCCAGCATGCGGGCGGGGTGGCAAGTAAACTTGGCGACCATATCCGCCAGGGAAAGCCGGCGGGTATGCACCAATTGCATGAGGCTCAATGCCACCTCAGTCTCCAGCCCGGTAATGCCGAAAGGGGCCTGGTCAAATTCCACCTCTTTCTCGTAGTTGCAATGCGGGGCATGGTCGCTGCATAGGATTTCTATGGTGCCATCAGCCAGGCCGGCAAGGATGGCTTCCCTGTCCCCGGCGGACCGCAAGGGCGGGTTCATTTTAAAAAGGGTGTCGTAAGGCGGCCACTCGGGCCTGCCATTTTCACCTGTCACACCGGCCTGAGCCAGAATGGCGCCGTCTCCCTCCCAGAATTTTTCGCTTCCGGCCAATCCGGCGTCCGTGAGGGTGAAATGGTGTGGGCAGGCTTCCCCGGATACGCGCACACCCCGCTTTTTGGCTTCCCTCAACAGCTCCACGCTGCCTTTGGCGCTCAAATGCTGACAATGAATATGCGCGCCAGTCAGCTCGGAAAGCAGAATGTTCCGGGCCACAATGATCTCCTCGCCCGCGGCAGGCCAGCCTCGCAGGCCCAGTGCGGTGCTCCAATAGCCCTCGTGCATCACCCCGTCCGTGACCAGATTGTAATCCTGGCAATGGTCAAAAACAGGAAGCCCGAACATGCGCGCATACTCACAGGCCCTGCGCATCAATTCATTGTTTTGAACGCAATGCCCGTCGTCAGTGATGGCCACCACCCCGGCCGCCTTGAGTCCCCCAATCGGCGCCAATTCCTCCCCCGCAATTTGCAGGGTGATGGCCCCTGCGATCAGCACGTTGACATGGCCCTGGTGCCGGGCGCGGTCCTGAATCAGGGCCACGGTTCCTGCGTTGTCAATGGCGGGCGTGGTGTTCGGCATGCAGACCACGGTGGAAAAACCTCCTCTCGCCGCCGCCGCAGTGCCAGTGGAAAGGTTTTCCTTGGTGGTTTGGCCCGGCTCCCTCAAATGCACATGCAAATCAATGAAACCCGGGCAGACAACCTTGCCTGCGGCGGAATAGACCTCCACTCC
>JAKAFL010000088.1 GCA_021817945.1 bacterium
ACGAGCTACAGAATAAGCGGAATAAACAGTCATTGCAAGAACAATATTGACAATAATTAATATATTACTTGCTACAAAAATTCGCTTTTATTGGCCTTTTGTGATTTTTTGGGGGAAGTCAGGTTAAACCTCGGCAGGCCTCGCGCCCTGGTAAACCGCACCAAGGCCAATTGCCTGCGGGTATGCCAACAAGGACCCATCGCGGTGGTTTATCCAGAAGGAACCTGGTACCATTCCTGCACTCCTGAGGTTTTGGAGCGCATTATTCAGGAGCATTTGATTAAAGGTCAACAGGTTCAAGATCATGTTTTTTGCCAAAGAAACCTGACCGGGCGCGGTCAAACATGATGATTGAGCCCTACCCCCGCTCAGACCGTCTTGATGGCCCGAATTACAATTTGGGTATGAATTGGGTGATCCCGGCTTAAATCCAAAAAACGAAATTCAAAAGGCCAATCTGCCCCAATCTACTCGGCGCAAACACTTTGGAAAAATCTCACCAGACCGCTTCGGGTAGGGTTTCGAACTTTCCAATGAGTTTCCGCTCCAGCATCCTGCCGCATCTTGACCTTTTCAATTTCGCTTTCCGGGTTCAATTTTGGCGTGGACAAACCCCAAGTTTTTGGGCTAGACTGGCTTGCGGTCGCCGCTCAAAAGTACAACCATGGCTAGGCTGTTAATTCAAACCAAGGAAATTGATTTGCGCGCGATGGAATTGCGCATGGGCGCCAACCGAGTGGGGCGGGACCCGGGAAACGACTTCACCATTTTGCACCCCACCGTTTCCACCTCGCATTGTGAGTTTATTTTATCCAGCGAGGGCGTGGTTTTGCATGATTTGGATTCCACCAATGGTTCATTCATCAATGACCAGCCCGTCACCCATGCCTGGCTGGAAGAGGGTCAGACCGTCCGATTGGGCAATGTGGAAATGCTGGTGGAATCCACCGGGGTGACCATTGCCATTCCCCGCATGGAAAGCCCTGCTCCGGTCGTCAAGCCTACAGTAAAACTTGAGAACGGAATTCTGGCATGTCCGCGGCACGAGGATCTCATGGCCACCTTCCGTTGCACGACCTGTGGAGAGGTCATGTGCAGCGGTTGTGTGCGGATGATGCGCCGCCAGGGTGGTCTCCCACTTTTTCTTTGCACCCTTTGCCACAACAAGTGCGAACGCATTGAACTGAACCCGGTCAAGGCCAAGCGAGGCTTCCTGGGTTTCATTCAAAACACAGTCCGCTTAAAATTCGGGGGGCATCCCAAACCCTGACCACGTTTTACACCCTCTTCCGCGACTCTTTAGGACTTTTCCAGCCCGGGATACCATCCACCCAGAGCCGAATCGCGCTGGCCGCATCCGAACTACGTTGTTACCGGATTGTAACAAATCTAAAATGGCTCCCTTGGGTTGCATCCATTTTAATGTGAGCATGGCACAATGCATGGGTGTCGCCGACCCTCTGCACCTGATGATCCTGCTTGGGGCATTGATTTTGGCGCTTGGGTTTGAATTTGTGAATGGTTTCCACGACACCGCCAATGCGGTGGCCACCGTGATTTACACCAAAAGCCTGCCGCCCTGGGCTGCGGTGATCTGGTCTGGCATCTGGAATTTTTTGGGTGTCTTGAATTCCGGCGGTGCGGTGGCCTTTGGCGTACTGAGCCTGCTGCCTTCGGACCTGATCACCCATGTCATTTCAGCCACTGGATTTGCGATGATCTTTTCCCTGCTCTTCTCCGCTCTGCTATGGAACCTGGGAACATGGTATCTGGGCCTGCCCGCATCGAGTTCTCACTCCCTCATTGGGTCCATCCTGGGGGTGGGCTTGATGAATTCCTATCTGCACACCGGCAGTTTTGCGGGCGGCTTGAATTGGTCCAAGGCAGAGGATGTGGGCATGGCTCTTTTGGTGTCGCCCCTGGTTGGATTTGTGGGGACTGCCGCATTGATGGCAATTTTTCGGATTTTTGGAAGGAACACAGCCCTGAACCAGCCGATGGAGCCGGGAAAAAGTCCTCCCTGGTGGGTGCGCGCCAGCCTGTGCCTCACCTGCACCGGGGTGAGTTATGCCCACGGCTCCAATGACGGACAAAAAGGAATGGGACTTTTAATGCTCGTGCTCGTGGCGATGGTCCCTGGCTTGTACGCGGTGGATTTATCCACCAGCCCTGCATCGCTGTCCCAAATTACAGTCTTGTCCCAATCCGCGTCCCAGGTTTTCTCCCGTCAATTACAGGCGGCGCCGACCAATTCCATTCAGGCCGGAGCCGTGCTGGAACAATACCTGAGACCACGGGCATCCTGCACTCCATCCCTGATTGGCGCCCTGGCATTTGAAAACAATGAAATCCTGCTCACAATCAAGGATCAGAAATCCTTGGCAGGGCTGGCCGCCCAACAACGGGATGATTTGCGCTCTTCGGTATATCTGGTTTCGGAAACCCTTGGCAAACTTGCCAGGGATCCATCCCTCGACCCATCCGAAGCCTCGATTCTACTTCAATATCGCTCGGCGTTGAAGCAGGTCATCCAATTTATTCCCATCTGGGTTAAAACCGCGGTTGCACTGGCAATGGGGTTGGGGACGATGGTGGGTTGGAAACGGATAGTCGTGACTGTGGGTGAGAAAATTGGGAAGGCGCACCTGACCTGCGCGCAAGGAGCCTCGGCAGAGTTTGTCACCATGGCCACAATCGGCCTGGCAGACCGCTACGGTTTGCCCGTAAGCACCACCCACGTTTTATCCAGCGGTGTAGCCGGGGCCATGGCGGCCAACAGGTCCGGACTCCAGATGAAGACCTTGCGCAACCTTCTCCTGGCGTGGGTTCTCACACTGCCCGTTTGCGTCTTCATGGGGGCGCTCCTATTTGCCGCCACGCTGCTGGTTTTGGCGCATTCCTCAGGATTGAATCCTTCCCACTGATTCCGCCTGGCAACCAAAGGGATCCGGATCTTTCAGCCGTGCCGCACCAAGTCCGGCAATTGGGCCTTAAGAAGTTTCAAGGCCGCATCGTCCGTGTCCGGCCCGCGAATGACAATTTCCAGCACCTGCTGGCCCAGGTTGCGTTTTCCATCCAAAACCGCCCTGATCCGCCCGGCCTGCGATTCAACTTCCTTGTCCGTATTGTTTTCCTCGTGGGGCGACACCCGGTCGGACCACAGGCAATAAAAGACGTACATGTACCCCGCGCTGTTGGAAAACATTTGATTGTGGAAAACCATTTTCACACCGTTGGGCTGGAGTTGGACCAAGCCGTAGTCCTCCACCAGTTGGGATCCTGCCGCAGGAAAACAAATATCCGGGCGATGCCCTTTGGCGAGCTGCTCGGAATTTCGGCCCGGAGCCCACTTCAGCAGAAATGCGCTCCAGTCATTGCCGTTGTCATCCAACCACGATGCCGCCTGGCTGTCCGTGCAGCGGAGAATGGCAAGGGAAGTTTGGGATATTTCACTTTTATGAAACCCGGCATCCTGGTCCGGCCATTTCAGGGTCCAAGGAGTGTTCGGCACCAGATGAGATTCATGAGAGCGATACCAAGCTTCAGTCAACCCCATGCAAAGCGCAAGCCAAGCAAGCGTTGCAAACCCGGCGACAGCGGGGATTTTGCGCAATAGAATGGGGGAGTGGGTTTCTGGCGGCACGGGAGGTCCGAACCGCGGCTTGATGAGGTAGGCCAATCCAATTAGGCAAGGGAGCACAATGAACATCACCACCAAACCCACGGTGTCGTGCACGGATTCCATAGCCTTCAGGCCATGGTTCGCAGCGGTCCAGACAAGGATGCTGGTCCGCGTGACATTGGCCACGAGCACAAGCACCAAGGAACAGGCGAGCAACACCAACCGGCGGGCATGAGACATCCGGTGCATTTCCCCAAGGAACAGCGACAACATCAGGGCGGATTGCAGGGATCGCACTCCGCTGCAAGCCTCATCAATGCCCACGATGCCGGTGCCCACTTCAATGAGATTGCCGTGTTGGATGCCTGGTATGCCGAGGATACCCACCACCACGACCGTCAGGGAGGCCACGAAGCGCATTAGCCCCTGGATGGCCCATTGCTCCTGCACCATGGGCCAAGGGACTGCAATAAGCATGAAAGCCAGCGGCGGGGCAAAGTGCCGCACCCAGCGCCTGCCTCCCAGGAAAAAGAGCAAGGCGCACGTTAGGGCAAGCATTTGCAAGCCATTGGCCCAATAAAGCATGCGCCACTCGGGATTGGCTTCAAACACCAGAATGAAAGGCAGTTCCAAAAACACCAGCCCAGCCACCAGCCACGGAAGCCAGACCGGGTTGGCTGGTTCCGCTGGTGGACGGTCCGGCCAGCGACGGCAAAACAATACAGCCCCAAGCAAAGGCACCACATAGCCATAGCTGTATTGGGCGTTCACCTTCCATTCTCCGCTTATTTCGCGGAAGAAAAACAGCCAGCAGGCCAGCAAAGCCACCAAACCCGCAAAAGACTCCTGCCAGGGTCTGGACATGATTGGTTTCATGGACTTCAAAGGCATGGCTCCTCTAAATGGTACGAATTTTCCAAAAAGATCAAGCATTCGTTTTTTGCAAAATTCGGTGCCTCACAAGATTTTAAGCCCCAAGTTTCAAGTCTGGCAGACGGCGGCCGTAACGCAGAAGAAGGAGGGGGACCTGAAAAGACTTCATATGGCGCGGCACAAAACGCCGGGGATTTGAAGCATTGAGCCTGACCCGGTTTGTTGGAAACCTTTTGGCGACGGTAAAGCGCATTGATTTTCCTGCAAGATCCATGTTTGGGCTTCATGGTTTCCATCAAGGTGTCAGTTGCACAAAGTTGTTAAGAGCAAAGACCATACCAGCCGTCAGGTTGTGTATCGTCACACCGGGCAGACTCCCAAAAGCTGTGTTAAATCGGAATTCCATTAAAACGGATAAAGGGGTAACTAATTCGTTTTGAGGGAATTCCGCCCTTTAAAAAAATCTTCTGGAGCTGAGGAAATCCAATCTTTAAGTGAAGATCGAAAATCATATTTAAAATTGAAACCCACTTGCTCAAGATTGAAGGGGACGATGTGGGTGGGAAAGGCGGCTTTTTTGACCCTTTCCGGGTGGATTGGGCTTTTCCCATTTGTCAAAAATTGAATTCCATGGGCAAAAGGCAGAAGCACCCATAAAGGAATGGAAATAACCGGAGAAGAAGAGGAAAGCTCTTGTTTGACAATTTGAATCAGCCCGCCAATTGTTTCCGTTTCTTTCTCGACATAATTATACAGAAAAAATGAATCCGAATAAGAAATGGAAAAAACAAAACTATCAATTAGACCTTCAATGTAGGCGTAGCTTTTGCGTATTTTTGTTGTTCCTGGAAAGAAAAAATAACCCTTTTGAACCGCTTTTATCATCCTAAGAATATTTCCAGGATCCCCCGGTCCATATACGACGCCAGGCCTGCAAACGACCAGCTTTCGGCCATTACCGGAACGATGCCAGCATTCATGGATTAATTCAGCGCACAATTTGCTGATTCCATAGGGGGTTTTGGGATATTTTGGCGAGTTTTCGGTTGTGGCCTCCACAGTCGGCCCATAAACGGAAATGCTGCTTGTAAAAAGAATATTTTGGCATTTGACTGTTTCAGCATACTTGCAGACATTTCTTGCCCCGGATATGTTGGTGTCAAAGTATTCTGAACCCTTATGGCCAGGCTCGCGATGAACCGCCGCAAAATTAAAAATCCAGTCTGGATGAATGTCACCTAATTGTTCGAAGATTGGATTCCGGACATCGCATTGCTTAAAACAGACATTTGCAGGAAGCGGGCTTTTCGGCTTCTTTATATCGGCTAGAATTAAATTCTTGAAACGATTTTCAGAGGATAGGCGCCTGGCAAGATTTGATCCGATATAGCCTGATCCTCCAAAGATGATGGCAGTTTCCATAAAACAAAAATAGGATGTGACGCAGTTTCAGATTGAAAATCGGGGGAATCAATTCGATTTCGAAAGACAATCAGCGGTTTTCAATTATAAAGGAATTGATTATCGGTTCCTCGACGTTTTTAATGGTTAGTTATTCATGATAGTTATAGTATGGAACCTCCAATTTGCCAGCGACAAAGTAGTGCATTGCGATCTGATACTCCGTGGAGCGATATCCCCGCGCCTTGCGCTTGGTCGCCGAAAACAAACTGTTGAGACCCTCCAAAAACGCCGTCGTCAATCCAGCCTTCCAATGGCCCAGAATACCCTCCATGTGCCGCTCCACCATCTCCGCCGCTT
>JAKAFL010000089.1 GCA_021817945.1 bacterium
ATTTCCTAATCCGCAGCCCTATCACGACTCGAACGCCCTCGGGCACGCCACGCCACGCCGACTCGGAAGTCGGCGATACAGCCGGTTGGGAAACCGGCGGTACAAGCACTTTCGCTCGTGCCGCAGACTTCCAAGTCTGCTGTATCGCGGATTTCCTAATCCGCAGCCCTATCACAACTCGAACACCCTCGGGCATGCCACACCACGCCGACTTGGAAGTCGGCGATACAGCCGGTTCGGAAACCGGCGGTACCAGCACTTTCGCTCGTGCCGCAGACTTCCAAGTCTGCTGTATCGCGGATTTCCTAATCCGCAGCTCTGTCGCGACTCGAACGCCCTCGGGCATGCCACACCACGCCGACTTGGAAGTCGGCGATACAGCCGGTTCGGAAACCGGCGGTACGTTGACTATTCGTGCGCTTCGGGGATTGCCCGACAACGGGTCGTGAATTATCTTTGTGCCATGTCTCCAAGCCCGGCAGAGGAGCCAAATCCTGGATTGGAAAGAACTCTCCGACAACTCCGGGCCAGTGGCGTGAAGGATAAAGCCTTGCCCCCTTTGCGGACGGGAATCCACACGCGCGGCTACCTGCCGCATGTCAAACGCGAGGGAGCCTCCTATTTTGTTACTTTTCGCCTGGCCGATTCGCTGCCGAAAGAGGTCCTGCTGAATTTTGAACACGAAAAAGCCGAGAGGCTTCGCCGTTTGGCAGACACGACCCAGAGCGGCAAAACCTTTAAAAACGCTGAGGCGGATATCGTACGCGACCTCCAGCGCAAAATTGAACGCTACCTTGACCGTGGTGCGGGCGCCTGCCACTTGCGCCTGACGGCCCTTGCGGATCTCGTCGCGGATGCCCTGCGGCACTTTCATCAAAGCCGGTATCTCCTGCACGAATGGGTCGTGATGCCCAATCATGTTCACGCACTCGTCTGGCCCATGCCCAATCACCTCCTGGGCGACATCTTGAAATCGTGGAAACAATTCACTTCGACCCGGGCAAAAAAAATGCTCGCTTTGGGTCCGGGACCGTTTTGGCAGCCCGAATCTTATGACCATTGGATTCGCAACGAGGCAGAGAAATCGCGCATTGCCCGTTATATTAGAAACAATCCCGTGAGCGCAGGCCTCTGCACCCGTCCGGAGGATTGGCGCTGGAGCAGCGCCGGATGCAGTCCATAATTCCGCAGACTTCCCGGTCTGCTGTATCGAGGATTTCCTGATCCGCAGCCCTGTCGCGACTTGAACGCCCTCGGGCACGCCACACCACGCCGACTTGGAAGTCGGCGATACAGCCGGTTGGGAAACCGGCGGTACAAGCACTTTTCCTAGTTCCGCAGACTTCCAAGTCTGCTGTGTCGCGGATTTCCTTATCCGCAGCCCTGTCACCACTCGAACACCCTCGGGCATGCCACACCACGCCGACTTGGAAGTCGGCGATACAGCCGGTTGGGAAACCGGCGGTACAAGCACTTTCGCTAGTGTAGTGTCTCACAAACGACTGGAGTTATTTTTCCTTAGTTTTGCGCCTTCTGGGGTGGGTGCATCCAGGCTTGATCTGCTCCAAGATGAGATTTTTTCAAAGAGTTTGCGCCCAGTAGATTGGGTTAGATTGGCCTTTTGAATTTCGTTTTTCGGATTAAAAACGGAAATGACAACCCACCGCAGGTTCCTCAGACCAACTTTTTATACCGCCGGTCGGATGCCAGCCTTTTTACCAAGTCCTTGATTTTTTGGGCTTGGGTTTTATGAGCGAGCAACACTGCGTCATCAGTTTGCACCAGGATGGAGTCGCGCAAGCCCACCACCGCAATGGGGGTGCGGTGGCGGGTTCGAGCGTCAAAAATAATGTTTCTGGCTGCATCCACATGAATGAATTCGCCTACGACGGCACTTCCCTCCGCAACAGCCTTGAGATGACGGGCCAAGGCAGGCCACGCTCCGAGGTCATCCCACTCAAACGTGCCGTCAGCTACAATCACATTCTGGGCTTTTTCCATGAGGGCATAATCAATGGAAATCTTGGGAACGGAAGGATATTCCCTGGCCAGCAACCGGGCGAGCGAGCCTGGTCGTGCCGCCGCCTTGAACCAGCGCTGGCAGGCAGCGTGCATCTCTGGCTGATGCTGTTCCAGCGCGTTGGTGATGGTCACAAAACTCCAAACAAACATTCCGGCGTTCCAACGGTAGATCCCGCTTTCCAGGTATTGCCGGGCCCGATCCAAATCCGGCTTTTCCACGAAGGCGTCCGCCTTGAAAAAATTTGTTTTCAACTTGCCAACACCCGCGGGGGTCGGCAACGCGGACCCGGTCCGAATATAGCCGTATCCGGTGGCAGGCTCGGTGGGTTTGATGCCCAAAGTAACAATGACCTGGCCCCGTTCCGCGAGTGTGAAGGCATCGCCCAGGACCGTGCAAAATGACTTGGCATCGGGTATGACGTGGTCGGCGGGCAGCACGGCCATGGTGGCGGTGGTGGACCGCGCCCCCACCAGGGCGGCGCCAAGGGTGACGGCGGCGCAAGTATCGCGCCCCACGGGCTCGGCAACCAGGTTTTCCCGTGGAAGTTTCGGCAACTGGCGCCGGACGGCGGCCAACTGGGCGGTATTGGTGATTACAAAAATATTCTGGGGAGGCACCAGGGGCAGGACCCGTTCCACTGCCTCCTGTAAAAATGATTTTTTACCCAGAATGGCCAGCAATTGTTTGGGGGTTTTTTCCCGGCTTAACGGCCAGAAGCGTTCACCGCGCCCTCCCGCCATCACGACCACAAACCGATCCTGTTTTTGTTTTTTGGAGATTGCACTCATATTCATTATTCAAATCAGATTTCCGCGACCGCCCTTGCCAAACTTTGCACGAACCCAGCCACCGATTCGATCCCGCCAGCGGAACGTCCGTGGGTTGCGATTTGCTGGACGATGGCGCTGCCCACCACCACGGCATCGGCATGGCTCGCCACAAGGCGGGCCTGGTCGGCGTTTGAAACGCCAAATCCCACCGCAACCGGCAATGGAGTATGGGCTCGAATTCGGGACACTTGGGCGGCGAGGTCCGCCGCAACCTGGGACTGCATGCCTGTGACACCCTCACGGGATATGCAGTAGATGAAACCGCTGCCTCGACGCACAATTTTTTCCACCCGCTCATCCGGCGTGGTGGGCGCCACAAGGTAAATCTGGCATAGCCCTGCCTTTTTCATCAATGCCTCATAATTCTCAGACTCCTCGGGTGGCAAATCCAGGATCAACAAGCCATCCACTCCCGCCTGCGCGGATTGCTGAATAAAATTTTCCAGCCCCACCTTGTGGATTAAGTTGAAGTAAACGTACAAAACAATGGGGATTCGGGACTCCGCCCTTATTTCCCGGACCGTTTTCAAAACCCCCGCCGGGGTGGTTCCTGATTCCAAACCTCGTTGGGCGGACAATTGGTTGACCAATCCGTCCGCCAATGGATCACTGAAAGGCACCCCCAACTCCACAACCGCTACTCCGGCCTTGTCAAAGGCCATTACGAGGTCTCGGGTGGCGGCCAGGTCCGGGTCCCCTGCCCCAATATACACCACCAGGCCTTTGCGCCCCTGACTGCGAAGGCGGGCAAACGTTTCCTCAATGCGATTCATGTAGGCCAAGTCTCTGGATTTGGACCGCAAGATTCAAGCGACAAAATAGCCTCGCAAGGGGCAGGTTTGAAAACCAGCGGGTTTTCAACACTACAAATCTGGCGGTCGGCCATGAGACCTCCCCATTTTTCAATGTCTTGCCTTGGCCCTCCGTTTCGCTGTAAAGAAAAAGGCCGTGAATCCGCAGCGCAATAAAATTCCTGGCCTGGTCCGAGGGCTTTTGAAATGGTTCAAGCACGCTGCCCGGGATTTGCCCTGGCGAAGGGACCCGCATCATTGCAACCCCTACAGCGTGTACGTGAGTGAAATCATGCTGCAACAAACGCAGGTGCGGACGGTGATTCCGTACTGGGAGCGTTGGATGAGGGAAATGCCTGATTTCGCGGCGGTGGCGCATGCGCGACCGTCCAGACTGCACAAGCTCTGGGAAGGCCTCGGATACTACCGGAGGGTTCAAAACCTTCAAAAAACCTCACGTGTCTTAATGGAGCAAAATGCGGGCAGGATGCCTGATCAGCTTGACCAGGTGCTGGAATTGCCCGGCATTGGACGCTATACCGCCGGAGCCATCTGCAGTATCGCCTACAACCAACCCGCGCCTATTCTGGATGGCAATGTCATCAGGGTTCTAACGCGGTTATTTGGCATTTTAGAAAACCCAAAGGAGCGCCAGACCCAAAACCTTCTTTGGCAACTTGCTGAGGCCCTGGTGAAGCAGGCAGCCAAAACGGATCAGCCGGACGCGCGGCAATGTGCGGCCCTGAATCAGGCTTTGATGGAATTGGGCGCCCTGGTATGCCTGCCACGGCATCCGCAATGCCACGCCTGCCCGGTTCACCAATTTTGTGTGGCGCGCGAAAGGAATCTGACTTCTTCCCTGCCCGCCCTGCCCGCCCGCGCGGCCGCCATACGCCAAAATTGGATGGCTTTTGTCCTGGCCGACCGTGATCAAATCTGCCTGCGGCAGCGCCCCGCAATGGGAATCAATCCCGGACTCTGGGAATTTCCCAACGCACAGGCATCCGAATCAGGCCGGTCGCCGCAGGAAATGGCACACCTGGTCCTGGGTTTTTCACCGCTCCAATTGGAGCCTTTGGGCTCCATCCAGCATTCCATCACCCGCTACCGCATCACCCTGGCAGCTTATTTGTGCCCACCGCCTTACCCCGGAAAAATCACTACAGGCAAGTGGAAATCGTGGTCTCAATTGCGGAAGCTCCCCTTGACGGCGGCCCATAAAAAACTGGCAAGAATCGCGCGGGAACGTATGATTGTCTGCGGATGATTTACTTTGATTACAATGCCACGGCGCCGGTCATGCCTGAAGCGCGTGAGGCTTGGTTGAACGTGACAGAAAAGCTGGGTGGAAATCCTTCCTCCATGCACCAGGCTGGAACCCGGGCAGCCGTTGTTCTGGCCCATTCCAGGGAAAAGCTTGCGGCCAGCATGGGTTGTCATCCTGCGGATATCATCTGGACCAGCGGGGCCACCGAAGCGAATAACATGGTGACCCACCACTTTGCCCAAAAATCCCCTGCCAACGCCGAAATTTGGGTTTCTGCCATTGAACACCCCTGCGTGCTGGATTCTGCGCTGCATTATTTTGGCAAACGCGCCCGCCTGATACCCGTCACGTCCGAAGGCATTGTGGACGTGGATTGGATCACCCAGGAAATGACAGACAAGCGACCCGGCTTGGTGGCGGTAATGGCTGCCAACAATGAAACAGGGGTGATTCAACCCTGGCGCGAAATTCATGCCATATGCCAGGCTTATGAGGTTCCGTTTTTCACAGATGCCGTGCAATTCATTGGCAAAATGCCCTGCACCGGCCTGGGCCAGTGCGATTATGTGTCTGGAGCCGCCCATAAATTTGGAGGCCCCAGAGGAGTGGGGTTTCTCAAAATCCCACACCGGAGCCAGTTCACCCCGCTATTGTGGGGCGGCAAACAAGAGGGTGGACGCCGCGCCGGCACGGAAAATGTGGCCACGATCGCGGCCCTGACCGCCGCATTGGAAGCCCGCGAAAAGCAGATTGGGCGCAGCGAACATCTGCTGCGCAAACTCTGGCGCGACAATTTTGAACGGGAACTTTTGCGTCAACTGCCTGGAATCATGGTGGTGGGGGCAAACCAGCCCAGATTGTGGAACACGGTGTCCGTGATCATGCCCGATGGCGATCGCAAACTTCAGTGGGTGAACCGCCTGGACAAGGCCGGGTTTGCCGTGAGCACCGGGTCTGCCTGCACAACCGGGAAGGAAGACCCCTCCCATGTTTTATCGGCCATGGGTCTCAAGCCCACCCTGGCGATGCGATCCGTCCGCTTCAGCGCCGGGTGGGAGACCACCGAAGATGAATGGCTGGCATTGCTGGCGGCTTTGATAAAAATTCAGCGCTACTGACACTTGCATAATATAGTGAACATTTATGCGGAATCCGTGTCAAAGCTGATATGGGTAATCCCAAAGGTGTGAAACGAGACTTCGCCGCGTTGGAGCGGCGACGCATGAACGCGGCCAAGC
>JAKAFL010000042.1 GCA_021817945.1 bacterium
GGTTTGGGCTAGATCCACCGCCTGTTGGCGAAAGGTGGCGTCATAGGGTTTGTGTGTTCGTGGCATAGGTCTTCGCTTTCTTTTCTACCACTCCGCCCCCGTGTCTGCAAAATCGAAGAAACCTCACCCGGTTGTGGGAGGTCTTTTCCGCGCCGCTCACGGCCCAGCACGCCGACCGCGAAGTCATGGAGCGCGAGCGCGCCATCAGTGAGTTGGAACTCATCCTGTCCGGTTCAGCGTGGGAACTCTGGCGCGATTTTGAAACCAGTGTGCCGCGCACCGCCGCTTCTATCATCGAATTTTGGAACAAGACGCCCGGCGGCAAGGCAGTGCTGATTCTCGACGCCCTTTCGCTCCGCGAAGTGCCGTGGCTTCTGTCCGAAGCCCAGCGGCGCGGCTATCAGATTCATCAGCAGGGCGTGCGTGGTTCGGAATTGCCCAGCGACACCACGCCCTTCGCCAAGGCGCTCGGTTTCAGCGGACGCTCCGCGCTGGAAAACAACGACGCCGGGTTTGCCCATCAACTCACCGGCGCTCGCACTGAAACCCTCGGAGCGGAATGGGAGTCCTGCCTGGATTGGATCAAGGCCGCGCCTTCCATCGTTCTTTGGCATCACTGGCCGGACGACCGCGTGCATCAGTTGGCCGATCCCGGCGATGGTTTCCAAAAGCTCTGCCGCGAAGCTGCGCACACCCTCACTTCCAATGCGTTCTGGAAATTGATTGAGCGCATGACCGAGGGCCGGCGGCTCGTCATCACCAGCGACCACGGCTATGCCGCGTCAGGCATGTTCGCCGATGTGGGTGATAAGGAGCAGGCCGCCTGGCTCAAGACCAATTTCGGCAGCAGCCGCTTTGCTAATGGCGCGGGCACGCCGCACCACTGGACGCCGCCCATCTCGCTTTGCCTCACCACCGCGCACGGTGAAAAACAATTTGCCCTCGGCCGTCGCAAATGGAAAAGCGCGGGTGGCTACCCCACGCTCGCTCACGGTGGCTTGTCGTTGCTCGAAGTCGCCGTGCCGTTCGTCGAAATCTCCGCTCCCAAAGGATGACCATGAAACAAATTGTCGCCTACCAGATTATTTTGCTGCTCGCCATCATCAGTGCAGCCTGTGCGATAATGAAAGGGTTGCTCCCCGCTTGGTTGGAATCGGTTCATGTCCCTATCACTTGCGCGCTGGCGGGCGGTGTTGGCGGTATCACCTACTGTCTGCGCGGCGTTTATTTGAATGCCTGTGTCCGCAAGCAATGGGATGAAACATGGCTGCCGTGGTATTACATCCGCCCCATCGTCAGCGTGATTTGCGGCGCGGTGAGTTTTCTGTTTCTGAAAGCCGGCCTCCTCGTCCTCGACGCCACGGAAAAGACGGATTCAAGTCTTTTGGGATTCTACGCGCTCGCCTTCATTGCCGGTTTGAACGTGGACAAGTTTGTTGCCAAGCTGGAGGACATCGCGCACGCAACGTGGGGCATAGAGAAATCGCGCACCAGCAAAGACGACGGGAAGGGCAAGGATAAGTGATATGCCGCGCGTTCATTTTCTAAACGTCGGCAAAGGCGATTGCTCCATCATTGAACACTTCAGCGGACGTGTGACCATGATTGACATTTGCGGGGGCAACGCTGCCGAGGAAATGCTAAATGCTTCCTCCATTTTTCGGACGTTGCTTGATGACGTTACCCCGAAAACAACACTTGCGGGTGATTATGGAATGCGGAACAGTCCGACCAATCCGCTCACTTATTTGAGCCGCCACAGCATTAAGTCACCATTCCGGTTTATTTTAAGCCACCCGGACATGGATCATCTGGATGGATTCGACGCACTTTGCAGCAAAGTCGGCATCGCGAATTTTTGGGATAACGGTCTCCGCAAGGACAAACCCGACTTTTCCAACGGTCCTTACCAAGAAGCAGATTGGGACACATACGAAAAAGTCCGGGACAAAAAGCGTGAGGGCATCACCGTCGTGACGCCGCTTGCCGGTGCAAGTTTTTCTTTTGCCAACGCTGGCGACCCGGAAAATCGTGGCGACTGTCTCCACATCGTCGCGCCGGATGCAACCTTGGTTAAGACGGCCAATGACTCCGAAGACCACAACGACGGCTCGTATGTCATCGTTTATCACTCGGCTGGCGGCAAAATCATTTTCCCCGGCGACGCGCACGATGGCACATGGGAATACGTCCTCAAACACCATTCCAACTTGGTTGCCAACTGCGCCGTTCTGATTGCGCCCCATCATGGACGCGATTCCGACCGCAACTACGATTTTCTCGACACCTTGAAACCGGGACTCACGCTGTTTGGTTACGCCGAATCAGAACATCTCGGCTACGAGGCTTACACCCAGCGCGGCTTGCTTAAAATAACCAACAATCAGGCTGGCAATGTTGTTTTAGAGCCTACCGATGAAGGTATAAAAGTTTTTGTTGAAAACCGGAAATTCGCAGAGACTTTTGACCATTTCGACGCCACGAATACAAATTGCGGAAGTTATTTTATCGGTCGGCTTCCAAAACCTCCTAAATAATTCATGCCCCCACGCACCAAAGGTAAATCCAAAAAGGAACTGCTCGCCGAGCAGATTGCCGCTGCTGTCGGCGCGGGGCGTGAGGTTGCCGTTGAGACGGTGGATTTCTCCGATCCAAACCGGCCCAAGACCTGTCTGGAAGTGGATTTCCCCATCATCCCCATAAATGGGCTCGCATGTATGGAGGCGCACGCAGGTGTGACGACGAAGCCCATCTATCAAATGTCGAAATGGTGGGCACGCCGACCGTCGAGTGTGTTTCGCTCCATGCTGCTCGCGGCGGCGATGAAAGCGCCGGAGGATGAGAGCAAAGCGGCCAAGGCCGTGTGGGATGTCTATTACGCCAACCACCAGAAGCGTGGTTCGTTCCGGCATCTCAAAGTCGCCGAACCGTTCATGGGCGGTGGCACAACCGTCGTGGAAGGCTCGCGGCTGGGGATGCAGATGTTCGGTTGCGACCTGAATCCCGTCGCGTGGCTTGTGGTAAAAAATGAACTGGCGCAGGTGAAGCTTGAAGAAATACAAAGCCTTCTCGCCGACATCGAAGCGGAGGTGAAGCCGATGATCATGCCCTACTACGCCTGCGACGGCCCGGACGGGGAGAAGGGCAAATGGTTCAAACGTATCGGCACGAAGGAACGCAAAAAAAATTACGTTCAGACCGATCTAGGTTCGGCCCACCAGACCACCACCGACACCGAGGACGAGTGGGAGGAACTCCCCGCCACCTTCGATATTTTCTCTGTTCCTTGGCAGGAGCGTAAAGCCTACCGCTACGAAGGGCCGGAAATACTCTATACCTTTTGGGACAAACATGCCCCGTGTCGGCGTGCCGGTTGCGGCCATCGCACGCCCATCATGCCGTCGCCAATCATTGCCATCAAGACGCTGACGGTGGCTGCGTGGGTTTGGGAATGTCCCGGTTGCAAAAAATCGTTCGACGTGGAACGCTACGCGGCGCGGATGTCGCCCGACTCGCCATTGTATGTCGCGCCCGACGAGAAACCATTTGCGGTGATGGACGAGCAAGGCTGCTACCAGTGCCCGCACTGTGGCAAGACGCGGACGGACGCCAAGGCGCTCGTTGAAAAAGAGTCGCCCGAACTCGGCAAGGCCAAGAACAAGAAGGTTGAGTTGACGTTGCTTATACATCCGCAATGGCTCGAAGGTTGCCCGAAGACCGACGACCAAGGCCGCGAATACGGCGGCAGCGCCACAGATTCCGTCGAAGCGACGATTCGCTGGAACAACGCCCGAGCCGCGAAGCTGCGTTTGCTCGAAGTGCGCGGCACATTGCCAGAACAAGTGACTTGCCCAGAAACAAAGGTTGCGTTCTACACCGATGGGCGAGGCGGCACAGTGCCTAAGAAATCTACCTTCGCTTGCGCCGCAGACGGATCGCCAAATGATGTCCTTGGTGCAATCAGAGAATCAGGCAGAACAGGCCCGTTGGCTGCATACGTCGTCCAAGCTTACAGTCGGAAGAGGGATGAAGCAGGCAAAGCCTACGGCGGCCGCTTCTTTGCGAGTGCAAACGATGTTCGTCGCTACAATTCGTCTGTTCGAGAGTGGAGTGAGAGAAATGAAAACGATCTGAAGGGCTTTTGGCCTACGAGCGAGTTGCCATTTGGTTTCATGACGCACATGAATAATGGCGGCATTCCGAACCACGGTTACACCCACTGGTGGAAGATGTTCAATCCACTCCAGCTATTAGTTCATTCTCAACTCTTAAAGGCCCTAGCCCATGTATCTCCTTCCAAACACCGGTGGGAAGCTCGGGAGTTTGTCTTGGGCGCGTTTCATAACTACTTACGCAACCAGTCACTGCTCACCTTTTGGCACATCAAACTCGATACCATCGCTCCAGCCCTCTCGAACAGTAACTTTCATCCAAAATCGACGGTCGTAGAAACAGGTGTTTTCTCGCCGATGGGTTACGGTCCTTGGACATCCACAATAAGGGCGCTATTTAATGCGATTGAATGGAAGGATTCTCCTTGGGAGTTGGCGAGAATAGATGAAACCACAAACGCCGATGGAGATGACGGCGAGACCCGCGTTGGTAACACAGTCAAAATTCCTTGCACGGATTCTATCTCGACCCCAGCAGTGATTGACTGCCAATCAGCTACTGATTTGGCTCATTTTAAGGATCAATCTCTTGACCTTGTAGTTACCGATCCCCCCTTCGGAGGGTTGTTGCATTATTCGGAGTTAGCAGATTATTTTTACGTCTGGCACAGACTCGCCCTAAAGGACCGCTACCCTGACAAATTTAATCCAGAGTATACGCCAAAGACTCTTGAGGCCGTAGCAAACAGGGCGCGTCAGCCAGATGACCCAGATGCGTTCTACCAGCGTGTTCTCACGGATTGCTGGCGCGAATCGTATCGTGTGCTAAAGCCTGCCGGTATCTTAACTTTCACCTTCCACCACAGCGAGGACGAGCCTTGGGTTGGAGTTTTGGAAAGTTTGTTTGACGCTGGATTCTATCTCGAAGCCACCTATCCGATTCGCAGCGATGAAACTAAAGGTGAAGGCGCAAAGCCTGGCACGTTCGGTTCGATGACAATCGAATACGACATCATTCATGTTTGCCGAAAGCGGATGACCACACCGCAGCCCATCAGTTGGGCGCGGTTGCGCCGCCAAATCACGGATGACGTGCGCCGCATCAAAAACCTCCTCTCGCAACACCAGAAGGAAGGTTTGCCCGCCGCCGATTTGCAGGTGATCAAACGCGGCAAGGCGCTCGAATACTTCTCGCGCCATTACGGCCAGGTCTTCATCGAGAAAGACCGCCCGTTCACCATCCGCGAGGCGCTTGTCGGCATCAACAACTTGCTGGATGACGACAGCGGCAGCACCGCCAGCGGCCCGGAAGCGCCGCCGCCCAACGCCGAGCCATACACGCGCCAGTTCTTCCGCATCTTTTACGAGACCACGCACGTCCCGCGTGACCAGATGCAGAAATTTCTGCGCGGCACAGGTATCGCTCCCAGCGACTTCGAGGAACGCGGCTGGTGTTCTGAGAAGAACAAGACCTTCACCTTCACTCGCCCGCAGGAACTCGCGCTGGCGTGGAAAGGCGCATCGCGCAAAGGCATGGCGCGTGATTTCGACCAAGCCATGTTCCTCGTCGGCGCGTGCGTGGACGGCAGCGGCATCCGCGTTGATGACACGTTGAACAGCCCCAACTTCGCGCCGCACCCCGCCACTGGCGATCTGGTGGACTGGCTGTGTCGTCACGGCGGCTCACAGGAAATTAAACACGCCGCCCAGCGCGCCCGCACCATCTACCGCGACTGGCTGTCGAAGAACAAACGCAAGGTCGAAGAACAGATGCGGCTGTTTGATTTGGAGGGATGAGCCAACGATGAAAGCCCAAGAAAACATAGCGCGGCGTGGCCCGGTCATCTGGTCCAACTACGAAATGAAGTTGAACCAGTTGGATATTCTCTTTCGCTTCATTTCTCACGCTTTCCAGAATCTCTCGGAACCAAAGCGCAGGGACTTTGTCCGCGACCTCAAGCAGCAAGAGGAGTCAAAAATCATCAGGCAAACAGAAAAGATGCGGGAATTCAGCAAAGAGGTCGGGATTCTGCATGGGGCGTTCGACGAAGCAACCATCAAGGAGATGCAAGCTCACCAGCAGAAAAAAATAAAGGCCAACTATCGCGGCAGAACGCATACGCAGTATGTGGAATGGGTGAACGACGGCATGGTTTCAGCGGAGATTGTTTTCCGGGTCACGGTTTTCGAGGATTTCATGAAGCACGTCCACGCGAATATGCTCAAAGGAAATCCCGCCATCTTGGGCACCACCAATAAAAACCGCAGCGCGACATTTCCCGAAGTGTTCTCGCCAAACTTCGACGAATACAAGGAAGGCCAGATTTGCCGTGAAGTCAAAGAGGTGGATCGGGAATCCATGAAATACCGGCTGGATTATTTCGCTAGGTATCTCGGGATTAACTTGGACAAAAAGCGCCAGTGGCTGCTAGAAATATCTGACATCCGTAACAAGATCGCGCACGGCAGTCCACTGGAAGCCATCACCAAAGAGGATACAACCATTCCGCTTACTGAACTTCAACCTTGCGTTGCAAAAACGTTGCGTGATGCGATGTCCACCACCTTCGATGCCGGCAGGAACAAACACCCTTCATACTTTTTGACGAAATGAATCCCGACCTCCTCGACGCCACCTGGTTGACTTCCGGCACATCGCTGCTTTGGGATGCCGCCGCGCTCAATCGAATTTGCCCTGCCAAATCCGTTCGGAGCTTGCGCGAACTCATGCGCCTGCACCAAGCCGGTTGGGCCAACGGCCAGCTTCAGCTCATCAACGGTCGCACGCTCGTCATCGCCGGCCTCGAAGCCGCGATGGACACCTTGCACCCGGATACGGCCGTCGAATGGTTGGAAAAGACGGTTTATCCCGCCATCACCGACTTTCAACAGGATGTTGCCGACGGCGGGCGCGAGGCCGCGCTCATCTTCTGGCTCGCCGACAAAAACCGCATTTTCCACAAAGCATCCGAGGATACATATCACTGGCACTGCGGCGGCGAGCACAGCAAGAAATCCATTCCGATTGGCCGCTGTCTTTGGAATGGCGCGGAAGGCAGCGCCCGGCGCATCGTCACCACGGGTGCGGAGAACAAACCCGTTTGGTCCGGCATTTTCCATCCGCGCATCTCGTGAACGGCGTCGCCACCAATCTCAAACCGGGCATCCGCGTCCGCCATGCCGACCTTGGCGAAGGCGTTGTTATCGCCCCACCGGCGGACGGTTTCATCAAAGTCTTTTTTCCCGTTGGCGAACGTCAAGTTCCCGTCACCAGTCTATCTTCCACGCTTGGCCGCTCGGAAGTCATCGTCGCCAATGCCAAGGGCGACAACAACCGGGCACTCCGGGCATGGCTCTGCTATCAGGCGCACGCGCTGCCATTGATGGATAATGTCAGCGCCCTCACGTCCGCCAAGATTGATTTGCTCCCGCACCAGGTTGTGCTGACTCACCGTGTCGCCACGGCTTCACAGCGCCGTTTTCTCATCGCTGACGAAGTCGGCCTTGGCAAGACCATCGAAGCCGCGCTCATTTTGCGCGAGTTGGTCAGTCGTGGTGAACTTAAACGCGCCCTGATGGTTGTCCCTGCTGGTTTGGTGAACAACTGGCATCGCGAGTTGAACGAGGTTTTCCACCTGAATTTTGAGGTGTTCGGCAGCGAGGGTGACGTGACCGACCGCAAATCAAATGCGTTCGAGAAACACAATCTGCTAATCGCCAGCATTGACACCTTGAAACTCCGCGCCCGCGTCGCACGGCTGAAAGCCGCGCCGCCGTGGGATTTGGTCGTGTTCGACGAGGCGCATCACCTCACGGCCTACCGACAGAACGGCAAGCTGGTGAAAACGCAGAATTTTCGGCTCGCCGAAATGCTAAAGGAACACACCCGCGACTTGGTGTTGCTCTCGGCCACGCCGCATCAGGGCGACCATTTCCGCTTTTGGATGCTGGTTCAGATGCTCGACCCTACGCTGTTCAATTCGCCGCATGAAATGGTGGAGCATCGGCATCGCCTGAATGCCGTCGTGTTCCGCCGCACCAAGGCCGACGCCTGTAAACCGGACGGCTCGACACTCTTTGCCCGGCGGCAAGTGCATACCGAGGCGTTCACGATGGCCGACACCGAGAAGGCTTTTTACGCCGCGCTGGTAATGTATTTACAGGACGGCTTTGCGCTGGCGAAACGCCAGGGCAAGAAAGGCCAAGGCTTGGCGTTTGTGATGACAATCTTCCAGAAGATTGCCGCCTCCAGCTTCGCTGCCGTCCAGCGGACATTGCGCCGCCGGCTTATCGCGTTGACGATTCAGGAATCGTTGATGCACGACCAAAAGTTGGACATTGACCAACGCAACGCCGCGCTCGACGAGGCGCGAACACTCATCCGCGAATTGCACGGCATAGCCGAAGGCCGGTTGGAGAACGCGCAGGTGGACCAGTTGCTCGCCGATTACCGCTACAAGATTTTGAAATTGCAGCGCGAGGAGGAGGAAGCACTAGGCGCAGGCGCAGATGAATTCGGTTCAGAGACGGGCGCAGCGGATGCCGAGGACGCCGCCATCAGCAGCGTGGCGGTGGCATTGCCGGAGGAACGGCGGCGCATCAAGGAACTGCTCGCCACTTATCCGGCGCAGCGCGAAACCAAAGTGGAAAAACTCATCGGCGCGCTCGGTGTTTTGTGGCGGCAGAATCCGCAGGAGCGCATGGTGATCTTCGCGACGTATCTCGGCAGCGTGGAAATGCTCGGCGCGGAGATTGAGAAGCAGTATCCCGGTCAGGGCGTGACCGTCCTCAAAGGCGGCGACCACGGCGCTAAGACGGCAGCGGAAAAACGATTCAAAGCGCCGGACGGCCCGCGTGTGTTGATTTGCACCGCCGCCGGTCGCGAGGGCATTAACCTCCAGCACGCCCGCGTGCTATTCAATTTTGATTTGCCCTGGAATCCGATGGATTTGGAGCAACGCATCGGTCGCATCCATCGTTACGGCCAGCTTAACACCGCGCAGGTTTACAACCTCGTCTTGTCGGATACGATTGAAGGCTCGATTTTTCTGCTGCTCGACGAAAAGTTGAAAGAGATAGGCCGGGCGCTTGGCAAGGTGGACGAACGCGGTCAGATTGCCGAAGACCTTCGCACGCAGATTCTCGGCCAGCTTTCGATGCAGGTGAATTATGCCAGCCTCTATGCCGACGCCTTGAGCGACCCGTTGCTTAAACGCACCAAAGTCGAATTGGACGCCGCCATGTCAAACGCGGTCGAGGCGCGCAAGGTAGTGTTCGAGTTGTTCCAAGACCTCGATGGCTTCCGGCTCGATGATTACAAAGCGATGGGCAGTCCCGAAGAAGGCATGGGCGCACTGGTGCGGTTCGTCACCGACGCCGCGAGCGCCGAGACGGATACCTTCACCGGCCGGGGCGACAAAATATTCGCGTGGATTGACGGCGATACCAAGAACGAAACTGTCCTGACAACCGACCGTGAGTTGTCCTTGCAGAAGGAAAAAGTCCAGTTGCTCGGTCTTGACCATCCCATCGTCACAACCTATTTGCGGAAATACCGCGACTTCCCGCCGGAACAAATTGGCGTCCGGGTGCAATCACCCGATGGACACAACGGCGTGCTCGCGGCTTGGGCGGTCGAAGCCCGTGGCGACAAAGGCCAGGTAAAGCGTGTCATCGTGCCGCTTGCCGTGGATATGGAAGGCAAACGGTTGGTTTCATGGGAGCGCAATCCCGAAAAGCTCTGGCACGCGCAGCCGTCAACACAGAATGGCACAAATGCAGAAATGATGCTGGCATTGCTGCGCGAAAAACTCGAACCGATGTTGCAGCGGGAACTGGGGCATCGCGGTCTTGCCCAAGGCACCCGTGGCTTTGAAACCAAACTGATTGGCTGGGTGGAGGCAGTTACATAATCTACCCACTCGGTTATACCCCAAACCTTCAGGAAAATCTATCAGTTCGAGAGGGAGTTGGGAAAAGTCGGCTTCAGCACCGTGTTCCTCACCTCCAGGAAAGTTTCAGTCCTCAATAAAGACACTATTTGATGTTTATTCTTTAAATGCAACAGGTTGGACACATGCGTCCAGCTTTCCATTTGCAACCCGTCCGCGATCCAGGCCCGCGTCATGGTTGTATCCGTGTCAGCAACCCCGTCTGTTGAGGCAGTCTGGCTGTGATAGATTGCTGGGATGTTAGGGGATTTTGAGGTGAGCGGCTTTCCAAGCGGCGGGCGTAAGCTCCCCCGCATGGAATATTTGTTCGTCATGGGCATGCATATGCCGCTCCTAACGGAGCTTAAAATACCTTTTAGCGGGTTCACCTACAAATATGTCGCACCTACGGCGCTTCTGCATCTGTGCCTGTAATGTGTTTCCAATTGGCGGTTGGCGTTGAGGCTCCAACCGGATAAAGGCCATTATGGTTTGACGAACGCCGGGTGTTCCCACCTGGCCTACAAAATGGCGCATCCAAGGCGATACACCTGATTGGTTCCTTGGTCGGCGCATCTCAATACACCGATAGGCCGCTAAACGAAGGACCCCAACACGCGTGAGTGATCATTGCTTGTCCTCACTGCTGGCTGGCTCGCTCGCTTGGCATTCGTTGCTCTTTTTCCCTCAAGCGAGGTTTCATCCGGCCTATTTCTGCAAAAAAGGGTTTATTTAGGACAAAAATTGCAGAGCCAGCATCTCAAGGATGCGGGAGATTGGCTCAAGCATTACATAAAAGCGTATGAGAAAGCTGACCAAGATATTATTTGTGCTGTCGGTGGCAGGTTTTCTGGCGGGAATCCTGATTGATTCCCGGGGGGCAATGGATCCGCGTTGGACGGTGGTATTGCCATTGGGCGCGGTGTGCTTCGGGCTGTTTCTAATTTTTTACATGCTGCAAAAGGAAATGGCCGCATTTGACCAGGAAACCTCGGGGATGCACCGGCCTGAAGCCGACGCCGCCCGTGTGGATCGGGGGGACAGGGTCAAGTAGCAGGTCAAACTGTCACAGGCACTTTGCCCCAGCCTTTCAAAATAGTTTTTATGACCATCCAGAATCCAATCATTGGAAATGGCCGGACACATTCCATGGAATCTGGTTTGGAGTTTGAACCCTTCAAACTGGACACGATACTGGCGCCGGTTGAACTTTCTGATTGTTCGGCGAGGGCGATTGCCTACGCCATTCCCTTTGCGCGGCATTTCCACTGCAAATTGGTTTTCCTGCATGTTTGCCCGAGGTTCGAAATGCTTTTTGAGGGGCATGCGATGAGTGGACCCAGCGCGGGGGTGTCGGACGGAATGAGAAAACAGGATGATGAACAGATGAGAAGCTGGCTGGAATCACAACTTCCGCCTGACTTGGAGCCTATCCTGATCGTCCGGCAGGGAACGCCGAGCCTGACCATTATTGAAGCGGCAAAGGAAGTGGGGGCGGACTTGGTCATCATGTCCACCCATGGGCATATCGGGCGGGCACATTCCATGAAAGGCAGCGTGGCTGCGGATGTCAGCCGGTTGGCGCATTGCCCGGTTCTGGTGGTTCGGGAAAAAGAGAAGGATTTTGTTTCCCCAAAAACGTGTGGTTGGAATCCCGATCAAAAATAAAATCCGCGCATAAATAGGAATCCATTGAGAATCTGCATGAACCAGGAAAATGTGACAATGTTGGGCCAGGTGTCTGGCGGTGAGAATGGGAAGGCCGGTTTGCGGGAAAGCATGGGCAAAAGATATGTCTATGCGCTGATCTCCGCCCGGGCGGGCGGATTGTCCGTGGGCGTGAACATGAATCCGGACAAGACCTGCAATTTTGACTGCGAATACTGCGAGGTGAACCGTTCGGTGCCGTCGGCGGAGAAATCACTGGACGTGGATGTCATGGCGGCAGAGCTGCAGGAGATGTTGTCCTGGGTGCAATCGGGTGAAATAAGCCGTACGGCGCAATTTCAAAAGTCGCCCCGCGAGTTGCTTCAACTCAAGCATGTGGCGCTGAGCGGGGATGGGGAACCCACGCTGAGCCCTCATTTTCTGGATGCGGTTCGGGCGGTGGTTCACGTGCGCGCGCTGGGCAGGCAGCCGTTTTTCAAGGTGGTGGTGATCACGAACACCTCTGGATTGCGCCTGCCCCAGGTGCGTGAGGCTTTGAAACTGCTCACCCTTCAGGATGAAATTTGGGCCAAGTTGGAGGCGGGCACATCGGATTACCTCCAGTTGGTCAATCGCCCGGATTGCGCCATGGACCAAATCCTGGAAAACATCCTGGGCATAGCCCGCGATCGTCCGGTGGTGATCCAGAGCCTTTTTCCGCTTCTGAACCAGCGGGAACCATCCGCCGCGGAGATTGACAGCTACGCCATGCGCTTGTTGGGGTTAAAGCAGGCCGGGGCCAGGATTTCATTGGTTCAGATTTACTCTGCGGACCGGCCCCCCAGCCATTCGCGGTGCGGGCATCTGCCCCTGAAAAGTCTTGCGGGGATTGCCCAGCGGGTGAGGGAGTTGACAGGACTCAGGGCGGAGGTTTTTTAACCATGCAATAATGGGCTGTTGCACGACAATTTATGGGATGCGAAAATATCCGCTTTGGTTTAGAGTGCCTGTGCAGGCAATGATGAACATCCTGTAAAAAATCGTATGCAAATTTCCATTGAAACGATCCTGTCCCACACCTTTTTCAAAGGCTTGCCGGAGCACATTCTGAAGCTGCTGGCGGCGGAGGCCATGGCTTTGGATTTCAAGCCGGGCGCCACCATTTTCCGCTCTGGCAGCCCGGCAAACCGGTTTTATCTGCTGATTGAGGGAAATGTGGTTCTGGAGGCCGCCCCGGAAGGAAGGGATGACGAGAACAAACCTGCCCTCATAGAAACTCTCGGCCCGGGACAAGTATTGGGATGGTCCTGGCTGATCCCACCTTATTTCTGGCATTTTGACGCCCGGGCCATCACCCCGGTTCGGGCGATCTTTTTCTACGGCTCCCGGTTGCGGGACAAATGCGAAACCGATCATGACCTGGGCTATGAATTGATGAAGCGAACCAGTGAAATCATGATCGAACGGCTTTACTCGGCGCAACGCCGGCTTTTGGAGCAGGCTTAGCCCGCCGGGGCAGTCTCTCACCCACCAGCAGGGTCTTTCCTCGTGCGGCCATGAAAAGACCATGCCGCTGCGGGCCGCTAGGGAAAATCCCTAGCGGTGGTAATCCTTTTGAGGAGATTCGAACCAGCCTTCCACCAATTGTCACAAGACGGATCATGATCCAAATTGTCATGGGTTGGACAAAAATAGTCCGGTTAAAAAAGAAAAACCTATGACAAAACAATTGGTGGAAACACTGGCGGCCTCGAAAATCTATCAAGATTACGAGCGCGCATTTGGGGAGGCCACGGGCTTGCCGGTGGCATTGAGGACGGTGGATTCCTGGAAACTGCCCCTTCATGGAAAGCGCCAGGAGAATCCATTTTGTGCGATGCTGGCGGGCAAGAGCCGGTCGTGTGCGGCCTGCCTGCAAACGCAGCAGGAACTGTCGGAGACCGCCACTGTGGAGCCCAAGACCGTTGTCTGCCAAGTGGGATTGTGTGACATAGCCGCGCCCGTGCGCATGGGGGACAAGCTGATAGGATTTTTGACCACGGGCCAGGTTTTGGCCAAGGCGCCGACTGAAGCCCAATTCACCCGTGTGGCCAAGCTGCTCACGGAATGGGGCGTGGAAGGCAGCCCCGAAAAATGGCGGGAGACCTACGACCAAAGCCTCGTCCTCTCGGTTCGGCAACAGGAGTCCGTGGGTCGTCTTCTTGGCATTTTTGCCGAGCACCTGAGCATGGTGAGCAACCAGATTGTGTTGCAGGAACAGAATGCCGAGCCGCCGGTCATTACCCGCGCCAAGGCCTACATTACGGAGCACCAGACCGAGGAGTTGTCCCTGGAGCAGGTGGCCAGGTCGGTGCACACCAGCAAATTTTATTTTTGCAAGATGTTCAAAAAGTCCACCGGGGTTCATTTCACGGATTACCTGTCGCGCTTGCGGACCGAGCGGGCCAGGAACCTGCTGCTCAACCCGAACCTGAGAATCAGCGAGATTGCCTACGAAGTGGGTTTCCAGTCCCTGACCCATTTCAACCGGGTGTTCAAGCGCATACTGGGCCAGTCACCCACCACCTACCGGGCACAGTTGCTGCGGTCCTGACCCCATTTTGGGCTATCCTGGCGGGCCGACCGCATTTATGCTGCCGCCATGAGCAGGCATGGCGAAGGCTCGCAGGACAACCTATCACTCCAGGTGGTTCAGTTGAAAAAAGGGATGGCAGAACAGGAGGCCAGGCAGGCCAGCCAGGCCCTGGCCCTGAGAGACAGCGAGGAAAGACTTCGCGCCATCCTGGAAACCGCAGTGGAGGGCATCATCACCATAGATGACCGGGGGATCATCGAATCGTTCAACCCCGCCGCCCAGAAAATGTTCGGATATGCGGAGGCGGAGGTGATAGGCAAAAATATCAAAATGCTCATGCCCGAGCCCTATCGCCATGAGCACGATGGGTATATCGCCAATTATCAGGCCACGGGCCATGCCAAAGTGATCGGGGTGGGGCGTGAAGTGACGGGATGCCGCCGCGGCGGATCGCAATTTCCCATGGACCTGGCCGTGAGTGAGGTGCGTCTGGGCGGTCGCAAGCTCTATGCAGGTTTTGCCCGGGATATTTCAGAGCAAAAAGCCGCTCAAAAAGTCCTCTCACATTATGCGGCGCTGGTCAAATCCTCCGATGACGCCATCATTGGCGAGACTCTGGAGGGGATCATCACCAGTTGGAATCGCGGCGCGAGGAATATTTTTGGCTACGAAGAGGAGGAAGCCGTGGGCCAATCCATCAGCCTGATCATTCCCAAGGACCGGCGGGAAGAGGAGGGGTTCATACTGGGGCGGATCAAGCGGGGCGAATCGGTGGAGCATTACGAGACCCTGCGGCGGAGGAAGAACGGCACATTGGTGGATATTTCCGTGACCATCAGTCCCATTCGAAACGCGGGCGGGGTGGTGGTGGGCGCCTCCAAGGTATCGCGGGTCATCACGGAGCGCAAAAGGCTTCAAAATGAAATCCTAGCCATCAGTGAGAGGGAGCAGCGCCGGATCGGGAATGATTTGCATGATGGAATTTGCCAGGAACTGGCTGGCATTGAGCTGATGTGCCAGGTCTTGGAGCAAAAACTGGCCTTGCAGGGCAGGGCAGAGGCGGGCCAGGCTGCGGAGATTGCGGCGCACCTTCGCCACGCCATGGCTCACACCCGGCAGTTGGCACGCGGACTTTCCCCGGTGGAATTGCAAACCAACGGGTTCATGTCCGCCCTGCATGAGCTTGCGGCGGGGGTCAGTGAGAGGACGGGAATAGAATGCCGGCTGGAATGCCCGGAGACCGTGCTCATCCGCGACCAACAGGCAGCCACGCACCTCTACCGCATCATTCAGGAAGCCGTGCATAATGCCGTCCGGCATGGAAAAGCCACCCGGGTGATCGTGACACTCAAACCAGCGGCATCAAAATGCCTTCTCACCGTTTCAGACAACGGGCAGGGATTTGACACCTCTGCTGCCTCGCCGTCCGGCATGGGTCTGCATATCATGCGGTATCGCGCATCCATGGCGGATGCCACGTTTGAAATCCTTTCTAAACCGGGACGGGGTACGACCATTGCCTGCCAGTTTTCAAAAAATTTATGACCAGCCGCATCGTCTCCAAACCTGCAAAAACGCGCGTCCTCGTGGTGGATGATCATCCCATGATGCGGCAGGGGCTGACACAAATGATCGAGGCGGAGCCTGACTTGGTAGTCTGTGGGCAGGCGGAAAATGCGGAAAACGCGCTGGGTTGCCTCAAGGATGCCAAGCCCGACCTGGTTCTGGCCGATATTTCCCTCCCCGGCAAAAACGGATTGGAGCTTATCAAGGATTTCAAAGCCATCCAACCCGGGTTGCCGGTGCTTGTCATTTCCATGCATGATGAATCCCTCTATGCCGAGAGGGTGCTGCGGGCTGGAGGCCGGGGCTACATCATGAAGCAGGAGGGGGGCAAAAAGTTGATGGAAGCGATCCGGCGGGTTTTGTCCGGCCAGATTTATGTCAGTGAAAAAATGTCCGCCCTCATCCTGGAAATATTTTCCGGGCGCAGGGGGGCTTCGGAAGCGTCTCCGGTGGAGGGGCTTTCCGACCGCGAGTTTGAGGTTTTTCAGTTGATCAGCGAGGGGAAAAGCGTAAGGGAGATCGCTGCAAGACTGCATTTGAGCGCCAAAACCGTGGACGTGCACCGCGCCAACATCAAATCCAAACTCAACCTGAAAACAGGTCCCGAACTGATCCGTTATGCAGTCCGTTGGTCTGAATCGCAGGGCCAGCTTCCCGAACAGCGCTGAGCGGGGATGCATGACTGGCACGGCGTCCAAGGTGCCTTCCCGAACGGCTGTTTTAACAAAACGCAATTCTCATGGTGAGATAGCCAATCCATGTGTTGTTTTTCGGAGCCGATGGTGTTTTCTTGAAATTGATGAATGCAAACCTGACATGCACCAAGGTCGGGTTGCTCGCGTACAAGATTCCTTTGGGAATCTCTGTGGCGACGCCAACGAAGGCGCCGAATTGTTCAGTAGAGCGCATCAGCATTGAATCCCTCACGGTTCGTGCCAATGCCATCACGCCTATTTTAAGGGGGATACTGGACGCCCACAAAGATACTCATTGGAACAGCCACGAGTGATCGGATCATGAATTCCACGCGCACTTCCCCACGTTATTGATGGAGTGGGAGGTGATGGAAGAGAGCTTTGCCTGCGGCCTGTGTTGCCTGGGCGGATCACTGGCCGCAGCCAGAGGGAGGACCCTTTGTCTTTTTCCGGGATGCCCCAAAAAAGACTGGCAAAATCGGGTGTGTTTTTAACAATGGGCTTGTGGCTGGAAGCGGGTGGCGGGTTTAGTTTGCGGATGGGATGAGACATTGGAAGGAACCGACGGCGAATTGGGGTGGGGAAGGATGTTATCATGACTCAAAATCGAGCGTTGGCCTATTTGATTGTTTGTGGAATGGTGGACTGCCTGGCCTTGCTGGGGCTGCGGGTTCTGGGGCCAGCTCGTTTCAAGGGGCCGTCGCATCCAATTCATTGGGTCCAGATTGGATCGCTGCTATGCCTGGTCCTGTTCTGGCTGTCGTATGTCCTTATGGTATTGGGCGTCCTCACATGGATCAGCCGGAGATTTTTAACCGTCCATAGCGATGGCAGCCAGTGACTTTTTGCGGGCCGGACCCGTTAGGCGGGCACAATGGCAGTTGAACCTGCGCTTGTCTGCGTCCGGGTGATGTGATCAAAATGAGTCGGAAGGGACACATGAAGTGAATGCCATTGAAAATATCCTGCCAGATTTGAGGGATGCGATTGGACCGGTGATCCTGATATCCGGGGTGGGCCTGTTGCTGCTCACCATGACCAACCGGTTGGGGAGGGCCATTGACCGCGCCCGGCAGCTTAAAAAGGAAATTGAGGAGCGGGGAAACCAGGACCCCGAGCATACCCAGGCGCAGGTAACGGTTCTATACCGTCGCGCACGCATCATCCGGCTGAGCATCATTCTGGCATCCTCCAGCGCCGCGCTGGCGGCTCTTCTCATTGTAAGCCTTTTTCTGAACGGGTTGATGAATTCAGGGCTGACGCTTCTTGTAGGCATCCTTTTCATCGCCTGCATGGTGACGCTTTTTGCATCCCTGATGGCGTTCATTTGTGACATCAACCTGTCATTGCAGGCGCTTAAATTGGAATTGGATGCGATTTCCAAACCTCCTGCCGAAGGGGAGACGGGGGCCTGAGATCCTGCCTTAAAATGGGGAAGGGTGCTGCGACTGGGGATTTTGGCCTTGGGCCTCTTCAACTCGTCCGTTCTGCCTGCTCCACTCAATTCACCTTGCCGCTGCCCGCGTCACGGCGCCAGCCGGCGATGAACATGCCGTTGCATCCGTATTGCTGGGGTAAAATCGTGCGGCATTCCTTGAAGCCCGGTTCATCCAGCGGCACGAACCCGGGCATGAGCAGGTTGAAATTCCCGACCACACCCATGGTTTCGGCGCGGGTGAGCGTGCATACGGAATAGATGAGTTTGCCACCGGGTTTGACTTGTTGGGCGGCCAGGCAGAGAAGCTTTTGCTGAATCAGGGCCAGTTCGCGGACGTCTTCCCTGGAGGTGGTCCAGCGTGCGTGCGGGTTGCGTTGCCAGGTGCCAATGCCGCTGCAAGGCGCATCCACCAAAACCCCATCAAACAAAGTGCGCGTGGGAACCCGCTGTGTGCCTTCCCAATGGGCGAGGCGCACATTGAAAACCCTGGCACGGGCGGCGCGGGCCTTGAGCCGGGCCAGGCGGCGTTCTGACCTGTCGCTGGCCCAGATCAGGCCGCGATTTTGCATGAGTTCGGAGAGATGCAGGGTTTTGCCGCCTTCCCCCGCGCAGGTGTCCCACCATTTTTCCCCGGGTCGGGGCGCGCACTGGATTGACACTGCCTGGGATGCCAGGTCCTGGATTTCAAATTGACCCTCCCGAAAGTCCTTGTCGTGGAACAAATCCTCCCCGCCCAAATAAAGGAGCGCATCCGGAAAATCCGGGCCAGCCGGGCGCGCACGCCCCAGCCGGCTGGCCAGCGCCGGTGCGGTGCCCGATTTGGCTCGCAGCCATAAACGGGGTTCGGTCTGAAGGGCGCGGGCCCAATCCGGCGTCACTTCCATCTCCTCCGAAACCCACCCGGGCACCGCCCGACTTGATAGTTCCTGAGGATCAAATTTTCCAGGGTCCTGCTCAAATGCGTCGGCCATTTGCCGGGCCTGGCGAATTTGATCGGGCAATGCGGCCTGGGGATCGAGCCATCCTTTCCAGCGGAAATAGGTGAACACCGTTTTGGAAATGGACGCCTTGTCGCAGGGCAACAGGCCTTTTTCGGACCGGAAAAATTCCCGCAGGCAGGCGTCAGCCGGATGGTCTGGCCCGGAGGCTTCGATGATCCGGGCGGCAAGGCTGCGGCTCACGCTTCCGCCATCAACTGGCGCAGGACAAAGGGCAGGATGCCTCCATGTTGATAGTAATCTATCTCAATGGGGGTGTCTATGCGGCAACGGACGGGCACGGATTGGGAGCTTGAATCTTTGCGGGTGATTTTCAGCGTGAGATCCTGCTGGGGCTTGATGCCAGAATCCAGGCCGATGATGTCGAAGGATTCGGATCCGTCCAAATGCAGTGACTGGGCGGTGGTGCCTTCCTTGAATTGGAGAGGAAGCACACCCATGCCCACGAGGTTGCTGCGGTGAATGCGCTCGAAACTCTGGGCAATGACGGCTTTCACCCCCAGCAGGTTGGTGCCTTTGGCGGCCCAATCCCGGGAACTTCCGGTGCCATATTCCTGGCCTGCAAAAATCACCAGTGGCACTCCGGCAGCCTGGTATTTGATCGAAGCCTCGTAAATCGGCATCTTTAACCCGTCTGGCTGGTAAAGGGTGTCCCCGCCTTCCTGGCCGGCCAGCATGAGGTTCTTAATCCGCACATTGGCAAAGGTGCCACGGGTCATGACGCGGTCATTGCCCCTTCGGGATCCGTAACTGTTGAAATCCTCCGGCGTAACACCCTTTTCCACCAGGAATTTTCCTGCCGGCGAGGATTTTTTGATGGCGCCAGCCGGGGAGATGTGGTCTGTGGTCACGCTGTCGCCAAAGATGGCCAGCGCCCGTGCATTTTGAATGGGGGTGAATCCGCCCGGTTTCAAAGAAAACGAGGTGAAGAAGGGCGGTTCCTGGATGTAGGTGGAATGGGGGTCCCAGTTGTAAACATTTCCGGCGGTGGCTGGGATTTCATTCCACTTTGGATTTTGGCTGGCAAAATCCTTGTAAAGCCCCTGGAAAACCGCAGGTTGCAGGGCGGCCTGCATCTGGTCACGGATTTCCTTGAGCGAGGGCCAGAGGTCCCGCAGGTAAACTGGCTGTCCGTTTTGATCTTTGCCAAGCGGGTCATGGGCGAGGTCAATATCCACGCGTCCTGCCAGGGCGAATGCGACGACCAAAGGCGGGGACATGAGGAAGTTGGCCTTGATATTTTGATGCACGCGCGCCTCGAAATTGCGATTGCCCGAGAGCACTGCCGCGGCGACCAGGTTGTTTTTGACAATGGCGCCCTCGATGGCGGGATGCAGCGGACCTGAATTGCCGATACAGGTGGTGCAGCCATAACCAACCGTTTGAAAACCAAGCTGGTCCAGATAAGCGGCAAGGCCGGTTTGATTCAGGTATTCCGTGACAACCCTGCTGCCCGGAGCCAGGGAGGATTTGACCGTGGAAGACACTTTGAGTCCGCGCTGGACTGCTTTTTTGGCCAGCAACCCCGCCGCGAGCATCACCGATGGATTGCTGGTGTTGGTGCAACTGGTGATGGCAGCAATCAGGACGGAACCATTTCCAATCTGGCCGGTCACATGGGGTGCCGCGCCGTGGATGGGGTCGGCGGTGGGATGGTCGTTGGCCATTTCCCGCTCGTTTTTTGAATAATGGGCGGTTTCCATGCTGCCGCCCCCGGGTTGCAGGCGGCCCCCGGCGGACACATGCACCCTGAGGGCCAATTCCTCCGGTTTCATTCCAAAACCGTTTTCAGTGACCGGGCGGGAAAAAGCGGTGGTGAACTCGTGCTTGAGGCGCGGCAGTTCGATGCGGTCTTGAGGCCGCTTGGGTCCGGCCACGCTCGGGGCAATGGTGGCAAGGTCCAGCTCCAAAACCTGGGAGTAGTCAATTTCGCCTTTGCGTGGAATGCCCCAAAGTCCCTGGGCACGGTAGTAATTTTCGTAGGTTCGGATGGCCGCCTCGCTTCGTCCGGTGGCCCGGAGGTAATTGACGCATTCGGCATCCACGGGAAAGAATCCCATGGTGGCGCCGTATTCGGGAGCCATGTTTGCGATGGTCGCGCGGTCCACCACAGGCAATGCCGAGGCGCCAGGGCCAAAGAACTCCACAAATTTGCCCACCACCTTGGCTTTGCGCAGAATCTGGGTGACGGTCAGGGCCAGGTCGGTGGCCGTCACGCCCTCCTGCAATTCTCCCGTGAGGTGGACGCCCACCACGTCCGGGGTGAGGAAGTAAACCGGCTGCCCAAGCATTCCTGCCTCCGCCTCAATGCCGCCCACTCCCCAGCCCACAATGCCAATTCCATTGATCATGGTGGTGTGTGAATCCGTGCCCACCAAGGTGTCCGGATAATAAACGTCCCTGGATTGAAGAACGCCCTTGGCAAGGTATTCCAGGTTGACCTGATGCACGATCCCGATGCCTGGGGGGACCACCTTGAAGGTTTCAAAGGCCTGCATGCCCCATTTCAAAAACTGGTAGCGCTCCCGGTTGCGGCTGAATTCCAGTTCCAGGTTTTTAGCCAGGGCATCCGCGCTTCCCGCAAAATCCACTTGCACGGAATGGTCCACCACCAGGTCCACCGGCACCAGGGGTTCAATGATTTTGGGATTCCTGCCCAAGCGGGCCACGGCGCTCCGCATGGCCGCCAGATCCACCAAAAGCGGCACCCCGGTGAAGTCCTGTAAAACGATGCGGGCCACCACAAAGGGGATTTCTGCCACCCTTGTTTCCGAGGGTTTCCAGTTGGCCAGCTCGCGCACGTTGTCCTCATGGACTTTTTGTCCATCGCAATTCCGCAGAACGGATTCCAGGACCAGCCGGATGCAGACGGGCAGCCGGGAGACCGGCCCCACGCCGGCCTTCTCCAGAGCGGGCAGCGAGTAATACCGCGCGGTCTGGCCGTTGCCCAAATCGAAAGTTTGAAGGGTTCCAAAAAGATTGTGAGGTGTGCTCATTTGATCAAATCAACCTGTTGAAAATGAAGTTTGGGCGGGATTGTGTCAAGCGAAGCGTTTGGGGAATGGGGCGTTTTTATGGGTCTGCGAACCGGATGACCCGGCGGATGATCCAGCGCGGCCGGCTGGAGCGGGTTTCAGGAGGCCAACCCCGTGATCAGGCCAGGATGAAGGGATTGGATGGCGTTGATGAGAAATTGGATGGCGATGGCGGCGAGGAGGAGGCCCATGATGCGGATGGCAATGCTCATCACCATGGGGCTGAGCCAGCGTGCTCCGCGGGCTGCCACCTTGAAAATCTGGTAGCTAATGAAGGCCACACCCAGGATGCAGCCATAAAGGGCCAGGCGCTCGGGCAGATCATGCGCCTGGTTTTGCAAAAGGAGGGTGGTGGAAATGGCTCCTGGCCCGGAGAGCATGGGAATGGCGAGGGGAGTGATGGCCACATCGGTTTTCTCGACGCCAGCCTGTTTTTCCGCCTCGGTTTCATGGACCAGGGACCTTCTGGCCCGGAGCATGTCCAGAGCCACCATGAGGAGCACGATACTGGCGGCAATCTGGAATGCCGGCATGGTGATGCCGAAGATTTGGAAGACAAAGTTCCCCGCCGTGGCAAACAGCAGCAAGACAACAGCCATGACGGTGCAAGCCAGCCGCGCGGTTCGAAGCCGCTGCTCGGCGGTGTCTCCCGGCGTCATTGTGAGGAAGGAAGGCACCGCAGCCAGCGGGTCCACGATCACAAACAATGAACTGGCAGCCAACAGGATGAATTCAAATAGCTTTATGCTGTCTGATTTACAATCACAGCCGGTTCAAGTCAATTCCAAGAGGATGGAGCCTGCGAATTAGGGCGCGTCTCAGTTTTTGAGGGAGTCACCCTCAGCCTCTGCGTTTGAATTTTTATAAACCTCCACAAACCAATTGCCCCGCTCTCCCTCCCCATCAATCCCATTGGTGGGGAGGGCCGGGGAGGGGTGGCGCCGAGCTATCGGGAAGTGAGATGGTTTATTTATCGCGCTGGATGTTTGCGATCTCCCCTCTCCTTAGTCCTCTCCCCGCGCTCCGCTGGCGGGGCGAGGAAACCAGAGGCGCAGGGCTGTTTGGTGCGCTTGAAATGGCGATCACCTTCGACCCTCGAAATGGTTTTAAATCCACCGCCTCTTTCTTCTCCCTCTCCATCAATCCCATTGATGGAGAGGGCCGGGGAGGGGCGGCACATACAAGGAATCCAACCCAAGCAAAATTGCGGGGAATATCCACCCCTGTTGGGCATGCCTATGCTCCACCTGGTCAAACACAAACCCAAAACCGCCCCTTCTCTCTCCTTCCACGCAAATTTCACCAGCCTAAAAACTGAAATGCGCCCTGCGCATTGGAGACCGGTGGTGGGACGGACCAGGACAGAGTGAAAACCTTTCCCGGACGGAAAAAAGCGCGGCGGGAAAAATTCCCGCCGCGCTTGAATTCCCCGGGTTCCGGGAAATGGGGTGTGGAGCGATCAGTAATCGCCCATACCGCCCATGCCACCCATGCCGCCATGGTTATGGCCGCCCGGGGCAGGGGCTTTTTCTTTTTCCGGCGCGTCAGTGATGAGGCACTCGGTGGTCAGGAGCAGTCCTGCAATCGAAGCCGCATTTTGCAGGGCGGAACGGGTGACCTTCTTGGGGTCCACCACGCCGGCTTTGACGAGGTCTTCGTAATCGCCGGTGGCCACGTTGTAGCCTTCGTTGCCTTTGCGCTTCTTGACTTCCTGGACAATGAGCGAGCCTTCCACGCCTGCGTTGGCGGCGAGGGAGCGAAGAGGTCCTTCCACGGCGCGCTTGATGATGTCCACGCCCAGTTGTTCGTCGTCGTTGGAGCCTTTGACGGCTTCAATGGCCGCAATGGTGCGGATGAGGGCCACGCCGCCGCCAGGAACAATTCCTTCTTCCACGGCAGCACGTGTGGCGTGCAAGGCGTCTTCGACGCGGGCCTTCTTTTCCTTCATTTCCGTCTCGGTCTGGGCGCCCACGTTGATCACTGCCACGCCGCCGGCCAGCTTGGCCAGGCGTTCCTGCAGTTTCTCGCGGTCGTAGTCCGAGGTGGTTTCCTCGATCTGGCGGCGGATCTGGCCGACGCGGCCCTGGATCTCAGAGGGTTTGCCGAGACCTTCCACGATGGTGGTGTTTTCCTTGTCCACCACGATGCTCCGGGCGCGGCCCAAGTCTTCCAGGGAGATGTTTTCCAGCTTGATGCCGAGGTCTTCGGTGATGCAGCGGCCACCGGTGAGGACGGCGATGTCTTCCAGCATGGCCTTGCGGCGGTCGCCGAAACCAGGCGCCTTGACGGCGCAGACATTGATGGTGCCACGGAGCTTGTTGACCACCAGGGTGGCCAGGGCTTCGCCTTCCACTTCCTCCGCAATGATCAGCAAAGGTTTGCCGGTCTTGGCCACCTTCTCGAGAATGGGCAACAAATCCTTCAGGTTGCTGATTTTCTTCTCGTAGTTGAGAATGTAGGCGTCTTCCAGCTTGGCTTCCATGGTGTCGGCGGCGGTCACGAAGTAGGGTGAGAGATAACCCTTGTCGAACTGCATGCCTTCCACAACGTCCAGGGTGGTTTCGATGGATTTGGCCTCCTCCACGGTGATGGTGCCGTCCTTGCCCACTTTGTCCATGGCTTCGGCGATCTTGTCCGCGATGTCGAAATCCCAGTTGGCGGAAACTGCGGCCACCTGCTTGATTTCCTCCTTGTCCTTCACTTTCTTGGAGATTTTGTCCAAGTGACCCACGGCGGCTTCCACGGCCTTGTTGATGCCGCGTTGGATGCTGATGGGGCTGGCGCCGCTGGTCACGTACTTGAGGCCTTCGCGATAAATGGCCTCGGCCAGGACGGTGGCGGTGGTGGTGCCGTCGCCTGCCGCGTCGCTGGTCTTGCTGGCCACTTCGCGGACCATCTGGGCGCCCATGTTTTCATAGGGATCCTCGAGTTCAATCTCCTTGGCCACGGTCACGCCGTCCTTGGTGACGGTGGGGGAGCCGAATTTTTTGTCTATCACCACGTTGCGTCCCTTGGGCCCGAGTGTGGCCACGACTGCGCGGGACAGTTTTTGAACGCCTTTGAGAAGGGCCTGACGGGCCTGCTCGTCAAAAATCAGTTGTTTTGCTGCCATAGTTTGTTTTGTTTTATTGGTTTTTGCCTGCGGTTTGCGTTATTCGAGAACGGCCAACACGTCTTCAGAGGACAAAATCTTGTACTCTTTGCCATCAATTTTGATTTCCGTGCCGCCGTATTTGCTGCACAAAATGCGATCTCCCTTTTTCACTTCGAACGGGACTTTTTTGCCATTCTCGTCGGTTTTTCCCGTTCCCAGGGCGATGACGATGCTTTCTGTGGGTTTTTCCTTGGCGGAATCAGGAATGATGATTCCACCTTTTTTGACTTCCTTCTCCTCAATCGCCTCCACCAGGATGCGGTCTCCGAGCGGTTTCACGTTCAGTGCCATATGTTTTTGTTGCTTGTTTGATTTGTGTTTGTATGACTTCTTAATGTCTCCCGGTCCGCACACGCGGTGGGAAAATTTCTTCCAGGCTTCTTCTCCCGGCCCTGGTTGAAGGGCGCGGGAAGGGGGCTCGGACGTGAGCCTTGTCGGAAGCCTTTTCAGGCGCTTATTTTTTGTCGTCCACCACTTCAGCGTCTATCACGCCGTCATCTTTTTTGGCGTCGCCGGCAGGTTCGGGGCCGGCCCCGGTTGCGCCGGGTTGGGCCTGTCCAGGCTGGGCGCTGGCGGTGGATGCCTTGTACAGTTCGGTGGACACCGCCTGCCAGGTTTCATTGAGCTTTTCGCTGCTGCTCTTGATGGCCTGGTTGTCGGACCCCTTGAGCGCATCCTTCACGGCATTGGCCGCAGACTCGAGTTTGGCCTTGTCATCCGCAGAGATTTTTGCGGCGCTCTCCCGAAGCAGTTTTTCGGTGCGATACACCGCGTTGTCCGCTTCGTTGCGGGTTTGCGTCTCTTCAAGGCGGTTTTTATCGTCCTCGGCATGGGCCTCGGCATCCTTGCGCATCTTTTCCACTTCTTCCTTGGAAAGTCCGCTGCTGGCGGTGATGCTGATCTTTTGCTCCTTGCCGGTGCCAAGGTCCTTGGCTCCGACATGCAGGATGCCATTGGCATCAATGTCAAAGGTCACCTCGATTTGCGGCACGCCCCGAGGGGCGGGCGGAATGTCGGTCAGATTGAATTTTCCAATGGTTTTATTGTCCTTGGTGAACTGTCTTTCGCCTTGGAGAACATGGATTTCCACACCCGGCTGGTTGTCGCTGGCGGTGGAGAAAATTTCCGATTTCTTGGCGGGAATGGTGGTGTTGCGTTCAATCAATTTGGTGAACACACCGCCCAGTGTTTCGATGCCGAGCGAGAGCGGGGTGACATCCAGCAGGAGCACATCCTTGACATCTCCTTTGAGGACGCCGCCCTGAATGGCTGCGCCCACGGCAACCACTTCATCCGGGTTGACCCCCTGATGCGGCGGCTTGCTGACCAGCGACCGAGCCGTCTCCACCACCTTGGGCATGCGGGTCATGCCCCCGACGAGCACCAATTCATCAATTTTGGCAGCTTCCAGGTTTGCATCCTTCAGGCACGCTTTCACGGGGCCGATGGTCCTTTCGAACAAGCGGTCCGTGAGCTGCTCCATTTTGGCCCGGGTCAGTGTTTTCTGGATGTGTTTGGGCCCGGTGGCATCCGCCGTGATGAACGGAAGATTGATTTCGTAAGTCTGGGAGCTGGACAGGGCAATCTTGGCTTTTTCCGCCTCTTCCTTGATGCGTTGAAGGGCGTCAGGCTGCTTGCGCAGGTCCATGTTGTACTCCCTCTTGAATTCATCCAGAATCCAATCCATCAGGGTGTTGTCCCAGTCGTCGCCGCCCAGGTGCGTGTCGCCATTGGTGGCTTTTACTTCAAACACGCCGTCGCCGATCTCCAACACGGAAATATCAAAAGTTCCGCCACCCAAATCATAAACGGCAATTTTTTCGTCCTTCTTCTTGTCCAAGCCGTAGGCGAGGGAGGCGGCGGTGGGCTCGTTGATGATGCGGAGAACCTCCAAACCGGCAATCTTTCCGGCATCCTTGGTGGCTTGACGCTGCGAATCGTTGAAATAAGCCGGAACAGTGATGACGGCTTGGGTGATTTTTTCGCCCAGCCGCGTTTCAGCGTCTGCCTTCAGCTTGGACAGAATCATGGCCGAAATTTCCTGGGGCGAGAACTGCTTGGGTTTCCCATCCACTTCCACCTCCACTGCGGCATCCCCGTTCTTGGCTTTCACCACTTTGTACGGCACGCGCTTGATTTCCTCCTGGACCTCATCAAATTTGCGGCCCATGAAGCGTTTGACGGAGTAAATGGTGTTGCGCGAGTTGGTCACGGCTTGGCGCTTGGCCGCGTCGCCCACCACTCGTTCGCCCGATTTGGTGAATGCCACCACAGAAGGCGTGGTGCGTTTGCCCTCGGAATTTTCCAAAACCAACGGCTCGCTGCTATCCATTACAGCCATGCACGAATTGGTGGTCCCTAAATCAATTCCCAAAACTTTTGACATAAATTCTTACCTGATTTGCTGGTTTTAAATTATTTGTTTGCCGCTGAACCCTTCAATGCAATTCAAATGCCGGACTGAGCCAGTATTTTAAATAAATATAAATCATTAAATATGAGCATGTTGCATATTTTTTGTCCGTTTTTGAAATTTGACCACCTGTGCCATGTGTGTCTATTTGGCGCACTTTGGCAGGGGTTGTTGGCGCATTTGGCGCAATTCCTTTTGACCTTTTGCTCTCCGGTGCCTCACGCAATTGTGGTTGTATGGACCTTGCGGTCAAAACCAACGAGTGGTTCGTGAAAGCCGGGTGGAATTCCCGTCCTTCAGTGCCAGGGCGGCTTCCTGCCCTTGCTCGGTTGCTGGGAATCAGTCAATGGGTCCATCCATTGGGTGAGACGGGCAGACGGCCAAGGTTTTTTATGATCCGCGTGAATCTGTTTCCATCTTCGGTTGAACTGCGGTTTGGGATCAAAAGCCTCGTCGGCGTGAATTGGGACAGGGTTCAAGGAATCGTTTTGCCTTGGATGGCCGCTTTTTCATTGCGCAGGTGGTTTGCAGGCGGATTGGTTTTGCCATCCGGTTCGCGGGGGGTGATGGTCAAACCGAGAGGATTGATCCCTGGGACCTTTTCATAAACGCGCGCGATGGGGTTTTTCTCATCGGGCATGATGACGTCGTAGTGTTCATTGAGTATATCCACATCCCTGGTGTACCTCTTGTTCGCCTCGGCGATGCTTTCGGCTTCGATGGATTGATGTGCGGCGAATTCCTCGGCCGCCTCCTGTTCGGCCAGTTCCTGTGCGTCTTTCCGGGCGGCTTCGGCCATTTCCAACTCATGCTCGGACTCTTTGAGCTTGAGGGCGCGTTCGCGGTGGTTTTGGCGGGAGAGATTTTGTTCGTAGCTGGTGATGGTGCGGAGCATGGGGGTGACCTGGCGGATGCAGTCCTCGGTGGGTCCTTTATCGCGCATGAACTGGAAGACGAGGACCTTGTAAAGGTCCATGAGGAGAGCGAGATCGGGAGGGTTATTGGATTGAAGAACCTGTCTCAAAATAACGATGGGTGTTGTTCTTGGGTCAAAGGATTGAATGGCGAGACGCGAAGAAGGAGAATATCCAACTGGGATCTTCGACTGAGGAGCAA
>JAKAFL010000043.1 GCA_021817945.1 bacterium
AACCGCTGTTTTCAAACGCCGACACGATTTTGGCCCGTTGCGCGGCATCAATACGGGCGGACCGGAGTCGGCGAGAACCATTGATTGTTTTCATCGCCCACATTTTTACCACGCCACGCCGTCGCGCAATAGTGGGTCCCTCCTTCACCGCTTACGCGAGTTTGGGGGCGGTGGCGGCATGGGCGGCGACGACTTCTTTGAGGCGGGCCTGGGCGGTGATTCGATCCGGGCATTCGAAGACGGAGCGGATGGCGTGGGCGACGGGGGCGCGTTGGTCCAGGCGCGGCACGTAGGCTTGGGCGTTTTGCTGGAGGTGGAACTGGCAGCGCTGCCAGGGGACGCCCGGGAAGACCGCCTGACGGGCGGCACCGAGACCTTTGTGGTCATCACTGATAATCAACGCCGGGGCATGGAGACCGCGCTGCTGGAGGCTGGTGAGAAAGGCGCGCCAATGGACCTCGGCCTCGCTCAGGGCGACGCTGACGCCCAGGATGGAGCGTTTGCCATCGGGGCGGACGCCCAAGGCGATGAGCACGGCGCAATCGAGGACCTGGACCCCCTGCCGGACCTTTTCATAGCGGGCGTCCAGGAAGACATAGCGGCAGGGTTCGATGGGACGGGTGCGCCAGCCTTCCAGTTCGGCGTCGAGCCGTGCGGCGCACTGGCTGACTTGGGTGGAGCTGACAGATTGGCCGCAGAGTTGTTCGACGATGGCCGAGACCTTGCGGGTGGAAACGCCCTGGACGTACATTTCGGCCAGGGCCAGTTTGAGGGCCTGTTCACTGCGGATGCCCTTCTGGAGAGCGGAGGGATAGAAGTTCAAATCGCCGCGGACCTGCGGGACCTGGAACTGAATGGGCCCGCTGCGGGTGATGAGGGTTTTGGGTTTGAAACCGTTGGCGTGGCCCAGGCGGGCGTCGGTGCGCTCATAGGGCTGGGCTTGGAGGGCTTGGGCACGCTCTTGGCACATGGCTTCATTGACGAGGAGGCGGATGCCCTCGGCGAAGCCGCCGGAGCCTTCTTCATTGAAGAGTTGCAGAACGGTGTTCAGAAGTTCAGGATTGCTTTGGTGGGTCATTTTGGTGTTGATGTTGGTTGTGTTTTGCGACACCTCAACAGGAAACCAGCTTGGCCCGCCCTCGACCAGTTTTTCGCGCGGGCGGGCGCCCTTGCCCCCCGTTGGGGCTCGGCTGCGCTCGGCTCGCTAGGCTCGGCTCGCTAGGCTCGCCATCGCTCCGCCTCGCCCCAACGGGGGGCAAGGGCGGAGGAAGGCAAAGCAATTTACAGAAACAAATTTACACCAACAAGGCGCGGGGATATCGCTTCACAGAATATCAGATCGTGATACTCTATTCTATCGCTCCGTCGTTGGAAGTTTCATACTATAAACAAATGAGCAGCCACCCATTAAAAATTTCAGGAAACCTGAAAAACCCCATTCCAAAGCAGCATGAAAAGTTTCTTGAAACACTGAAGCGGCGCTTTGTGCAAAACGCGCATCGCCACCAAGGTATTCAATGGGATGATGTGCGCATGAGACTTATGACCCGTCCGGACAAGCTTGGCCCGCTCTTTGAGATGGAAAAAACCGGTGGCGAACCGGACGTCGTTGGGCAGGACAAAACCTCAGGTGAATACCTCTTTTACGATTGTTCTGAGGAATCCCCTGGCGGACGCACAAGCCTTTGTTATGACCGGGCAGCCTTGCAGGCGAGGAAAGAATTCAAGCCAAAGGGCAACGCAATGGACACAGCTTTCGCAATGGGCGTTGAGCTTTTGACCGAGGCGGAATATATGGAACTTCAAAAACTCGGGCCATTTGATAAAAAGTCATCAAGCTGGCTCAAAACCCCGCCGGATATCAGGGAATTGGGAGGAGCGCTTTATGGGGAAGTGCGGTATGGAAGGTTTTTCCTGGGCCACAACGGAGCGCAATCCTATTACAGCAGACGCGGCTTTCGCAGTTCATTCAGAATTTAAAGCGTGTGTGATTCAATGGCCTCTCTTGCACAACCAGGATTCGCTCATACTAAAGCATAGGCCCTGATGGTTCCTTGCTGTTGGATTTTTTCTGCTGGATCCCGCAGAAATTTGACTTGGTCTGGTTCTTTTCTGGCACGGTTAAAATTTGGCATATTGAGGAGTTTCTCTAAAGCGTTCCAATTTTTGAGCTGATACAGGCTTTCGCTCCACCACAGCCAGAGAGGCGTCGCCCATTATGGCGGCTGTCAACAGCATAAAGGGGGTTCCTTTCCGTTTTTTCAGGACGCGGGATGGATCCAGATTGCACCGTCACGCCGGGAGGCTTATGTTGTGCCGGCCTGCTTGTCCCAGCCTGCTCATGATTTTAAAACATGGATTAAACCTGGCCTATTGCACAAACATCCACCGGGGAGAAACCTGGAGGGAGGTCTTCAATGCCTTGAAAACCCATGCCATGGCCGTGAGGGATGTTGTGTGCCCGGGGAAATCCTTTGCCATAGGACTGCGCCTTGGAAATTCGGCTTCCCAGGAATTGAGCAATCCTAAAACATTGCTCGCCTTCCAACGCTGGCTGGACCGCAAAAACGCGTACGTCTTTACCATCAACGGATTTCCCTTTGGCCAGTTCCACGGAACCAGGGTGAAGGAGCAGGTTTACTCCCCGGATTGGACCTCTCCACAGCGCCTGGAATACACCAATCGGCTCTTGGATTTGCTGGCGCGGCTTTTACCCGCAGGCATGGAGGGCAGCGTCAGCACAGTGCCGGGATCATTCAAGGATTTTATCACATCCCCATCCCAGGAACGGCAAATGTTCCGCAACTTGTGGAAATGCATCGGGCACATGGACAAACTGCGCCAAAAAACCGGACGTTCATTGCACCTGGGCCTGGAACCGGAACCTCTTGGATGGATCGAAAACACCCGTGAAACCATTGCTTTTTTCAGGGCCATGGAAAAGTTCAAACCCGGCGACGAGCGCCTCAAGGTTTATCTGGGCGTCAATTATGATGCCTGTCACTTTGCCCTTCAATTTGAAGACCCATCCAAAGCCATCACAGGAATGATCAATGCCGGCTTGAAAATCAGCAAACTTCACCTGAGCTCCGCCCTGCGCCTTAATCCGTCTCCCCGCTCGCTTAAAATGCTTCGCTTGTTTGCCGATGACGTGTACCTGCACCAGGTGATTTGCCGCCACCCAAGCGGTCGCCTGTCTCGATTCCGTGATTTGCCAGCGGTCCTCGATTCAGCCCAAAACAAGCCGCAGTCCGCAACTTATTCCGTGCGCAACGAATGGAGAGTGCATTTTCATGTCCCTTTGCATGCCCGCGCCATTGCCCCATTCCATAATACCAATGACCACCTGTTGGGAGTCCTGGACCTTTTGGGCCAAAACCCCGGGTTATCCTCCCATTTGGAAATGGAAACCTACACCTGGGCGGTTTTGCCGTCGCAGTGGAGAAGCAAGACCGTGGAGGAGCAGCTTGCTGCGGAATACCACTGGACCCTGGGCGCCTTGAGACAACGCAATCTTGCCTGATGGACTCACCTTTCAGGCATTCAGTCATTTATTTTTAATGCCATCCATGGTTTGATAGGCGTGAATGATGGCTGGCCGATTCAAAACATTGCTGGTTCTCGGACGGGTTTCAAACCTGCCCACGGTCTGGTCTGACTGCCTGGCTGGCTGGTGGCTGGCGGGCGCAGGCCATCCCGCCGCCCTGCTCTTGTTATTTGCCGGTACCAGCCTTCTTTACGTGGGCGGAATGTACCTCAACGATGTGTTTGATGTCGGTTTCGACAGGCAACGCAGGCCCGAACGGCCCATCCCTGCCGGCAAAATCAGCCTGGATTCCGTGCTCAAACTGGCCATTACCTGGCTGGCATTGGGAGTGGGTTTGCTTTTCCTCGTTAATTTCAAGGTTGGGTTTCTTGCCTTGGTGCTCACGGGTTTTATCCTGTTGTATGACGCATCGCACAAATTTTTGACCGCTTCACCCTGGTTGATGGGTGCCTGCCGTTTTTGGGTTTATGTCATGGCTGGAGCCAGCAGCGCCAACGGTTTGAACGGCTGGTCCGTATATTGTGGCGCTGCACTGGCTTTTTACATAGTGGGCTTAAGCTATGTGGCCCGGCGCGAAACCTCCCGCAACCTCATTCCGTATTGGCCCCTGCTCCTGCTGGCCACGCCCATCCTTTTGGCCCTGGCCATGAACACTGGCCGGTTTTTACCCCCAACACTGGCCATGGGCGCTGGCCTGTTGGCTTGGGCCATGGCTTGGATCCTTCCTTTCCTCACCCGCAAAACATCCAATGTGGGACTGCTTGTCACCAATCTGCTGGCTGGTATTGTCATCGTGGATGGCCTGGCCATCATTCCATCGGCGCCTTTGTGGATGGCCGGGGCCATTCTCCTGCTTTTTTTATTAACTATTGCCCTTCAACAAATTGTCCCAGCCACATGATGGGCTGATTATTCAATCCACTTCAACAAGCGCTTGAACCCATCCTTGGGATAAAGTACCATGCCAAATCGTTTATGAGTAATGAAGCAACGGTCAAAAGGACCCACAACGAAGAAATCAAGTCGGCCATCCCCACTTTGGCGGGAACGATTGCCACCACGGTGCAGGATGATTCTGCCGATCATTTTTCCGATGATGACAACCAGTTTTTAAAATTTCACGGATCGTACCAGCAGGACGATCGGGATTTGAGAAAAACTGGAAAAAAATACATCATGATGATTCGCGGCCGGATTCCCGGCGGTGTCATGACCGCCAGGCAGTGGCAGGTTTTTGATGAACTGGCCACCCAGTATGGCAACAACACCTTGCGCATCACCACCAGGCAAAGCATCCAGTTTCACGGCGTTGTTAAAGCTGGGTTGCGCCCGGTTATTAAAAAAATCAATGAATCCCTTCTTTCCACCCTGGCAGCTTGCGGGGATGTAAACCGCAATGTCATGGCATCTCCAACCCCTGCGTACACCAAAGTCAGGGACAGGGTGGCAATGGATGCCCATAAACTGGCCATGGCTCTGGCCCCTCAAACACCTGCCTACCATTCGATCTGGATAGATGGTGTGCAACTGGACCTGGACAAGCCTGAAAATCGGCAGTTTTCAGACCCGCTTTATGGCCAGACCTACTTGCCCCGCAAATTCAAGGTCGCCTTCGTCATTCCCCCGGTCAATGACATGGATGTTTTCACCAATTGCCTTGGCTTCATTGCCATTGTGCAAAACGATGAGCTCCTGGGCTACAACGTGTGCGTGGGTGGCGGCATGGGCCGGAGCCACGGAAATGTGCAGACCTACCCCCGCATGGCGGATGTCATCGGTTTCATCACCCCGGACAAACTGCTGGATGTGGCGCGGGCTGTTTTGACCATCCACCGGGATTTTGGCGACCGGACAGACCGGAAGCATGCCCGCCTGAAATATGTGGTTGCAGAGCGCGGCGTGGCATTCATCCAGAACGAGGTGAATCAAAGGGCTGGAATCACCCTGGCCCCGGCCAAATCCTATCGCTTCACCAGCACCGCAGACCTTTTGGACTGGCATCAGGCGGTGGATGGCTCGTGGTTTTTGGGTTTGTTTGTGCAGACTGGACGCGTCAAGGACGCCCAGAAAGTTGCGCTCCGAAAGGTGGCCGACCAGTTTCCTAGTGTGGAATTTCGCCTCACCGCCAATCAAAATGTCATTCTGGCAAATGTCCAGGAACAAGAAAAAGCGGCCATTGAGGCGGTTTTACATTCTCATGGCGTCAAAACCCGGCTGCAGGCCTCCACTTTGCAGGCGGCTGGCATGGCCTGCCCTTCCTTGCCCACTTGCGGACTTGGCCTCGCAGAGTCGGAACGCATGCTTCCAGCCATGATCGAGCGCATTCAGGTTTTGTGCAATGAGACCGGTCTCGCAGGCGAGGAAATCATCATCCGCTCCACGGGCTGCCCCAACGGCTGTGCCCGTCCCTATATGGCGGAACTCGCCTTTGTCGGAAAGGCGCCGGGTCGCTACCAGGTCTGGCTGGGTGGCAATGTCTCCGGAACGCGCCTGAACCGCATCTGGAAGGACGTGATCAAGGAATCGGACCTGGAAGCCGAACTGCGGCCTGTTCTGCAAAGATTTGCCCGGGAACGGAACCCGGCCGAGCGTTTCGGCGATTGGTGCGACCGGGTTTTTTTGCCATCCGCCCAGGAGTCCCACGGCCAATCCACCAAAGCTGTCACGGCCTGAATTCTCCCGTCATGACCCAGGAACAAATTCGTCAGGCCAACGCCAATCTGCGGAACCAATCACCGCTTGATATCATTCGTTGGGCCATCAGCCACGCTCAAGGAAAAGCGATTGTCTCCACCAACTTCCGCCCTTACGAGGCGGTGATCCTGCACCTCGTCACCCAGGCCCAGCCCGCCATGCCTGTTCTTTGGGTGGACCACGGTTACAACCGCCCCGCCACTTATCGCCATGCCGATTCGCTGAGGCAAAAATTGAACCTCAACCTTAAGGCCTACGTCCCCACCGTGACAGCCGCCCATTATGAGGCGGTGTTCGGTGGCGTTCTCGAGGCAACGCCCCAAAATGAGGAAAAAATCAAGGCCTTCAGCGCCCTCATGAAACTGGAACCCTTTCAACGCGGGATGCGTGAACTCGCACCTGTCGTGTGGCTCACCGCCTTGCGAAAAGCCCAGAATCCCAACAGGGCGGAATTGGACATCGTCACTCTGGACAACAATTTCCATTCCATCAAGGTAAGTCCCTTGTTTTACTGGACAGACCAGCAGATGGAGCAGTATCTAACCCTCCACAATCTCCCCAATGAATGGGATTATTTCGACCCCGCCAAGGCGGATGACAAGAGGGAGTGCGGATTGCACGCAGCATGGGGAGGCAAGGCAGTGCACGCCTGACTCTGAATACGGGCCAGCCTCGCCAGCCTTTCCCGCTCCATGGCAGACCCAGCATTTTATTCAAATCCAATTCCACCACCATGACCAGCTATCATCTTGACCACCTGGAGTATTTGGAGACCGAAGCCATACACATCATGCGCGAGGTGGCCGGCGAGTTTGAAAGGCCCGCCCTGCTTTTCTCCGGCGGCAAGGATTCCATCTGTCTGTTGCGACTCGCTGAAAAAGCTTTTCGTCCCTCGGAAATTCCCATGCCTTTTCTCAACATCGAAACAGGCCATGAATTCCCCGAACTCATCGAGTTTCGCGACCGCAGGGCGGCGCAATTGGGCGCCAAATTGATTGTGCGCACGGTGGAGGATGCCATTGCCAGGGGCCTTGCCCACCCTGCCCCTGGGGAGACCAGCCGCAACAAACTCCAGATCCCCGCACTCCTGGGCGCCATCGAGGAATTCAGGTTCGATTGCGCCATCGGCGGGGCGCGTCGCGACGAGGAAAAAGCACGGGCCAAGGAAAGATTCTTTAGTTTTCGAGATTCCTTCGGCCAGTGGGACCCCAAGGCCCAGCGCCCGGAAATCTGGAACTTGTACAACGCCCGCGTCAATCCCGGAGAACACATGCGGGTGTTTCCCCTTTCCAATTGGACTGAAATGGATGTCTGGGAATACATACGCAAGGAAAAATTGGACGTGCCATCCATTTATTTCAGCCACTCCCGGCAATGCTTCCTCCGGGGCGGCCAGTGGTTGCCCGTGCCCCCGCCCCATGTGGATGGTTCCCGCCCGGACCCCTACGCAGGCGCCCGCCCCAAACCCGGCGAACAGGTCAGGCAACTCGTTGTAAGAGTCCGCACCATCGCCGACATGATCAGCACTGGAATGATCGAATCCCCCGCTGACAGCGTCGAGGACATTATCGCCGAAGTGGCGGCGGCCCGCGTGACCGAACGCGGAACCCGCGCCGATGACAAGGCTTCCGAGGCTGCCATGGAAGATCGCAAAAAAGCGGGATATTTTTAATGCCATGCCCACACCCCATCCCATAGAACTATTGAGGTTCAACACCTGCGGCAGTGTTGATGACGGAAAATCCACTTTGATTGGCAGGCTGCTCTACGACTCCAAATCCCTGATGGAGGACCAGGTCGAAGCCCTTGAAAAAGCGGCGGACCTGAGCGGTGGCGGCACCGTCAACCTGGCCAATCTCACCGATGGCTTGCGCGCCGAACGGGAGCAAGGAATCACAATTGATGTGGCCTACCGCTACTTCGCCACCCCCCGTCGTAAATTCATCGTCGCAGACACGCCCGGCCATGTTCAATACACCCGAAACATGGTCACCGGCGCCTCCACAGCCAATCTCAGCATTGTCCTCGTGGATGCCCGCCAGGGTGTCATCGAGCAAACCCGCCGCCATGCCTATATTGCCGCGCTCCTCGGTATTCCTCACCTCGTCATCGCCATCAATAAAATGGACCTGGTGGAATGGAAGGCTGAACGCTTCCTGGAAATCCGCGATGAAATAGAAAATTTCCTCCCCAAACTGGGCGGGTTCAGGGATGTCAAATTCATTCCCATCAGCGCCCTCATTGGCGACAACGTGGTGGATGCTTCCACCCACACCCCTTGGTACGAAGGCCCCACCCTGCTCAGCCACCTCGAAACCGTCCATATCGCCAGCGATTGGAATGGCACCGCCTTCCGCTTCCCCGTCCAATGGGTCAACCGCCCCAACAACCCCACAAACGCCAAACTTCATGATTTCCGGGGATTGAGCGGTCAAATTGCCGGTGGTATTGTCCGCAAAGGACAGGAAGTTCTGGTCCTGCCGGTTGGAATCAAATCCCGCATTCGCGATATCCACACTCACGACAGCGCGCTGCAGGAGGCCTTTTGTCCGCAGTCCGTAACCCTTTGCCTGGAGGATGACGTGGACGTAAGCCGTGGCGATATGATCGTGGGTCTGGAAGACCTGCCCGGCCTCGAATCCTCCGTGAATGCTCGAGTCTGTTGGATGAACCTGAAACCCCTGCAAACAGGAAAAAAGTATCTCTTAAAGCACAGCACCCAAACCGTCCAGGCCGTCGTTACCCAGATCGAAAACCGGATCAATTTCCAAACCCTGGAGCCTGAACTCAATCCAGCCAGCCTTGCTGTAAATGACATCGGGACTATTCGGCTGAAAACGTCCAAACCCCTGGTTTACGATGCCTATGCCGTCAACCGCTTGACCGGCTCCTTCATCCTCATTGAACCGGGAACCCACGCCACCGTGGGGGCAGGCATGCTGCTGCCGCCAGTGGAACGCGCGCGCCACGACTATGGCGATTTTTCCATCTGAACAATCCCCCCGGCAAATCGGGCCAGTAGATTGCGGCAGATTGGCCTTTTGAATTTCGTTTTTCGGGTTCAAGCCTCAGACCCTCGACACCATGGTCGAGTAAAGGCACCGGCCATGGTCATTCATCATCCGCACCTGCATGTAATCCGCTGTCATCCGCACTGCGGCAAAACCCGGGCTTGAACTGGAAAACCGCGAATGGATGTTGAAAAAAGTGGGGTTGTGGCTCGACCCGGAGCCTGAGTCAAAAAAATTGACCCGCCCGGAAACCAAATGTTGCAGGTCATGGTCGTGACCGTTGAAATAGGCGTGAACATTGAACTCATTCAACAGCGGCAGAATGCTTTCTATCAATTCCTGGGAATCACCATGTCCGCCTCCCGAGAAAATGGGATGATGCCCTGCCACGATTTTCCAGGGTGCGGTGGAGGACTGCAAAGCCTGCCTGAACCAGGCCAGTTGGGCCGGAACATCCTGGGTCATCACATTCAGCCGGGTTTTGCGGCCCCATAAAAGCGAATAATAACTCCCGATCATGGGCGTGGTGTCCAAAAAGAAAAAGTCCGCCACCACACTCGAACCAATCTTGAAAGACTGCCTGTAATATCGCGCAGGCATGTTCCATCGCGCATTCACTTCGTGATATTGTATCTGTGCGTCGCAATTGCCAGGGGAATGGTAATCGTGGTTTCCCAAAATGGAGTACCACGGCACCTGCAGTGACTCCTGGTGGTAAACCTTTTCAAAGGATTCCTCCCACTGCGGGTCCTTCACGCTGCAAACGCCATCCTCATAAAAATTATCCCCCACGGAGAGAATGAATGAGGGCTTGCGGACTTCCGCCAAAGCCGCCATTTGGCCCGCAACCCTTGACTGGCAGGCGTTGCCACGCCGTCCCCAATCGCCAATGACAAAAAAGTCCAGCGCCGGCCCATTCGTCAGCATGGCCTCACCAGCCAGGGCCAGGCCGGATGGCAGGATGGACGCCGCCACAAGACCCTGGCTGGCGGCAAACATCGTGCGGACAAATTGTCTTCGTGAACGCTTCACGCAGGCATGATAGCGGAAAGTCTTCCAAAGCCAAAGCCCTCCTTGAATCAGGCCCGGCAATGAGATGCCCGGGGTTTTTCTTGAATCCTTTCAGCGGCCCCCCGCATTCGTGGCTTGACGGACAATCATGCTGTCAAGCAAGCCAATCGCGCGCTCAACCTGGCCGGGATGTTCCCATGGAATAAAATGGTTCACGCCGGGCAGGATGATTTTGGAGAATAAATTCGTTTTGCCCAAATCATCCATTTGCCGCTGCATCCACGCCACATTTTCAACCGGCACAAGATTATCGTGATCCCCGTGCAACATCACGACCGGCACGGAAAGTTCAGGAAGAAGTTTTTGCATTTCCACCAGGTCGGAACGAACGGTGAGCAATTCACGATTGCATTGCCGCAGGTCCTGGGGCAAAACCCATGAGCTGATGCGCCAGCCAAAGAGATATTGCAAAATCCACGGCTTTTCCTGGGCGGGATCCACATCGCCGCCAATCAACAAGACGCCCTGGATTTTTTCCGGGTGCTCAATCGCCGCAAGCAATGCAATGGGACTCCCATAGCTGTGCCCAACCAGCACGACCTTTTGCGTGGTCAGGCAGGACAAAAGGCTCATCAGGCCATCCACTTGCATTTCCAAATGCGGCAGGGCACAAACCGGTTTGGATCCTTCAAACCCGGGACGATTGTAGGCGTACAGGTTCGCATGGGTGAATGGCGTTTGGAATTGCGACAGCCACACGCCCGCGCCTCCGGGTGTGCCATGAATGAAAACAAGGTTAATGCCAGAGCATCCGGCAGAACCCGGTTTTTCCACCCACCGAATCGCAAACCCATTGGTTTGAGCCACATGAACGGGCAATCCAAGGCGTGCGGGATCGTCATAACCGGAAAACATCCCGGACATCCCATGCAATACTCCCACGGCAAGTACAATCAGGATTCCCATTCCGAGGGAAAACCCCCTCAGAAATCGCACTCGGATAAATCTTTCCCACCACTCTGGAAACATTGGGGTTTTATATTACGGTGACCTTGAGTTCAAACGCCGGTAGGTGGATGGATCAGCCCGCAAAATAAGCAGTTCCCCCTGGCGTTCCACCTCGCCTCGAATTTCAACAGGTTCCGCCACCATGTCGAGCACCTGCTGGTTCACCGGCTTGTTGTCAGCCGAGGCCAGCAAAAGGTAGAGGGGCCTGCCGTGCTTTTGACGCACAAGAAGGACGGGGGGAATGCCGCCACTGATGCATAAAATGGCGCAGTCCCGATGCGGAACAGACTGCCCTGGGTTCATGACTCCAAAAAAACATTTGCTATCCAGGATTTCCCCGTCGAAAGTTTGCCTGCCAAGGCTGACATTTTCCAACCCCGCAGGAGGTTCCATTTGACGGAGGGATGCCTTGATTGAATCGGGAATGGCCTCAATCATGGTCTCATTCCCCCGATAAATCAGTGTGCCTCGCAGGTCAACCGTCCTGCCGTCGAGCGAGGCCATACTGCCGGGATCCAGGCCATGTTTGAAAGGCGCCACGAGATAATAGGTGGAAAAACCAATCGTCGCGCCGGACGCACCCGGCCTGGGCACGATCAGGTGGGGATAAGGCATTGCCTTCATGATGCCGGAGAACTTTTTTTCAGTTCCCCACTCAAACACACTCACACCAATGGTGCGCTGCATTCTCGCCAGCAAAATGGCGAAACCCAACCCGATGGAAAACAGCAGCAAAACGCAGCGGATGATAAATCTTTTGATTTCCGGGTCGGCGCGATCCTGCCAGCCTATGTAAAATGGCCCATTCATTGTCGGGTTAAGATCGCCGGAGCGCTCATTCCATCCATTTTGGGTTTGGGGAAAACAAACACGCGGCCATTTTGCACACGCACATCGTAGGTGGCGACTCTTTCCTTGAACGGCGGCGGCGATTCCCCCGTCTCGGGCCTGTATTGATAGCCATGCCACGGACAGGTGATGCAGCCAAAGACAATTTTCCCCTCCCCAAGCGGGCCGTTTTGATGCTGGCACACATTTGAAACGGCGGATATTTTGCCGTCATATTTGAATATCGCCACCCGCTCTCCCGAGAGACAGACAACACGGGCACGATTTTCCGGAATGTCATCCACCGAGCAGGCATCGCAAAAGCCGTCGCCTCTCAATCCTTCCAATTCCCGGTCATTTCGCCTTTCCCTCCACGCCGCCGCCTTGTGAAGGGCAATGACCGTGAGAAGTCCCGCAGCCATCGTCACGCTGTACAACAACCCGGCCTCGCCCTGCAACACCCCAAATGTGACATGCAGGACAAGCAGAAAGTAGGCGGCATAAACGAGCATGTGCAGCGTTTTCCAAATCGGTGGAGTCAAATTGGACAGCCAAAAATCATGACTCGTTGCCGCCATGAGAAAAAGAATGCACAGGGCAAAAAATCCAAAGGGCTGAAAGGGCACCCCTGCCAGCGAACCAGTCAGCCTGCTGGTCACAAATATGCTCGCAATGGGGTTGATGTCGCCGCCAGCATGGTACGTGGCCACCACCATTACCGCATGAATCAGCCCCAGAAAAAAACAGGTCACGCCCATGTGGCGCCGATTGTAAAGCAGGCATAGAAATTTCGGATTCAACCGGCAAAGAGGTCCTATGCAGAGTATCAGGTGAAGCAGCAAAAAGGCCAGGGTTCCAAAAGCGCGCATGATCAGTATCTCCTCTGTCACGTAGGGGAAATAATGCTCGGTGACCACTGCAAAAACCACGAGATACAGGGCAACCCCGGAAATCAGCAGCAAATCATATATCCGCTTCTGCCGGTTCCATTGCACGGCTTGGTATTGGGAACTCATGGGATTTTCGCTTTCTACAGGTCCTGATTGCGGAATAAGACAGGCTTGGATACATCCACAATTTGGTTGTCGGCCAGACTGTATAGCACCAGCAACCCATTGGTATCCATCGCCGCTTTGGGCAGCGTCAAGTCTCCTGAATCAAATCCTCCCAATAAAAGGGATTGCTTCGGAAGAGGGTCGCTGGATTTTATAATTGGGTTTCCACTGACCCAGTAAACCATCAAATCGGGTTGGATCAAAAAATCATTGGCAACCGATAACCTCAACTTGAAAAGGTTGTGATCGGTTTCACCACGCAGAAACCAAACTTGAACCGGTGATTTTTCAAACAAACCGGATCGCTGCCAATCACAGGCCATGACCGGATCAGCAGCACGGCTCATGCTTGCGGGGAGCTTGTCCATGGTTGGGAAAGGCTTGCGGTACGCTATTCCAAACGCAAAAGCCAACGGCAAAACATAGCCAAGCATCCTGAAAACCTGGCCGTGCCAATGTCGAAGCGGACGGATCATTTTTTGATTTTCAGCGAATGTTGATCTGGTTTCTCTGAATTCGGCGCTCGATGCTTAAGCCAGCGGCCTAGCAAAAAAGGCCAAAACACCGCGCAACCCGGCAAAATCACGATCTTGAATCCCCATGTGCCCCCGGGAGCTTGAGGATATGCCGTCCGCATGCCTCGGACGACAAAGAAAACCCCGAAGACCAATCCGCAGCCCATGTAAATTCCCAACAATTCAAGAAGCACGGAAGTGATCATGGCCATTGGCATTATAAGTTCGGAAAATCGGGCATGTTTGTTTCTTTTTCGCGCAGGCTGCCTTTAATCCGAAAAGTAAAATTGAAAAGGTCAAGATGCGGCAAGATGCTGGAGCGGAAACTCCTTGGAAAAATCGAAACCATGCCCGATGCGGTGTGGCAAAATTCTTCAAACGAGTTTGCACCCGGTGGATAGGGGCTTTTTGAATTTCCTCTTTCGGAATTAAATCCCAATCTTGCAAAGCCTGCCAGATCGCTCCGGGATTCACCGCCCCGTGGCGGATTAAATTTAATGCGCACAAATGCTTTCAATTTATTTGCCTGTTCACGCAGCGCCTCGCTCCCGGATTCGCTTCCAACCAGCCGCATTGGTTGAAAGGCTGGTCTGAAAACCATGAAATAAACCAGAAACCATATTTCATTGCATCCATACTGTCGCGGTTTTCAATGGATCCTTACAAGACTTTTTAATGTTGAAACCTGATGCAGCATACCCATTCCCAATCGGCATGTCTTGGAGACTTTCTGCTAACTGTGACAGGAGTTGCGGAATGGGATTTTGAATTCAATCGCAAAATCCTCTTTGCCGGGTTCAGCCTTGTTATTTGCCGCCTCCTTGCGAGTTGGAAAGGGTGTCCGCCGCGCTTTGGATGGATTCAATGAGTTGTTTCAGATGCAGTGAAATGACAGGAGGTTTCCATGCCATCATGACAGGACATTCCACCACCTGGTTATCCAGTGGAATCAATTTCAACCTTGGCCCCACCAGGCAGGCAAAACATTCCGGAACCAAGGCCACCCCGGCGCCGGATTCCACTCCCAATATGATTCCGCTCACTCCCTCGTGCTCCTCCGCAATTTTAAGCCTTCGAAAGGATTTCCCAAACAAACCAGCCAACATTTCATAATATTCCGGATATTCTGAACGGCTGTAGATGATCAGCGGTTCAGCCAGAATTTGATCCAAGTCCGCCTTTTTGGCTTTTGCAAGGGTATGGCGCGGAGACACTGCCAGGCAAAGGGGATAACGAATCAGCTCCTGCGATTCCAGTTTTCTCAGGTATTTCCCCTCCACCTTCACCATGAGTGCAATATCAAGACTTCCAGCCCGCACCTGCTCCAGCATTTCTCCGGTGGAAAGATCGTGGAGGGCCACCCTGGCTTGGGGCCACTTTTTCTGAAAATCACGCAGCGTCGCCGGCAGTATCTGGACCGTGAGCGAGGGCGCATAGCCAATGTGCAACTCCCCGCGTCCCTCCTCAGCCACGGATCGGGCTTTTTGGATTCCCTCCTCCATTCGCTGCAAAACTGCCCGCGATTCCTCCAGAAAAACCCGGCCCGCAGTGGTTAGTTTCAAAGCCTGTGCGGTGCGCTCAAATAGGGGAAATCCCAACTCCCCCTCAAGGTCTCGAATTTGGCGGCTGATTCCAGGCTGTGACACGTGCAGTTTCAATGCCGCGCGGGAAATGTTTTCCTCTGCCGCCGCAGCAACAAAATATCGAAGATGACGCAGTTCCATGTTCGGATGACAACTTCAGGTGGTTTGCCAGATTGGCACGCCTGATGGCCAATGTTTCATGCTCCGCAGTATGCCTTCTGGTTATACCAAGGCAAGAAACATGGTATTTTTAAAAATCCCAAAAACAGCGCATTTTATTTTCATGATGACTATACGGAAAAGCAATGAACGGGGCCACGCCAACCATGGCTGGCTGGACAGCTACCATACCTTCAGTTTTGCGGATTACCATGATCCCCGCTGGATGGGGTACCACGGTCTTCGGGTGATCAACGACGACCTGATCATGCCAGGCATGGGCTTTGGAACCCATGGGCACAAGGACATGGAGATCATCACCTATATCCTTTCCGGAGCGATTGAGCACAAAGATTCCATGGGTCACGGACGCGTCATTCGGGCGGGCGATGTGCAATACATGGCTGCCGGGTCCGGCGTGCGGCACAGCGAGTTCAACCCCTCCAGCACGGAACCCACTCACCTGCTCCAGATATGGATTCAGCCCAAACTACTGGGGGTCCAGCCCAGGTACGCCGAGAAATCCATGCACGCAGCCCAAACTGGGCAATGGCACCTGATCACAAGCGAAGGGGGACGCTCTGGTTCCCTGGCCATTCACCAGAATGCCGACTTATGGATGGCGCGGCTGGAGCCTGGGCAAAAACTTCCGCTGAACCTTGCGGCGCGGCGGCATGCCTGGCTGCATGTGGCTGAAGGCGCCGTGGAATTGGAGCAAACCGCGTTGGAAGGTGGTGATGCTGCGGCATGGAGTGATCCCGGCGAGAAGCATCTGACCGCCAAAAAAGCCTCCCAAATTCTCTTTTTTGACCTCCAATAAAAACCCATGAAAAATCCCATGAAACGAATTCTCTATTGGCTGGCCGCAACCACCACGGTGGGGGCCTCCCTCGTGTGGGCCTTTGCAGGTGGTAATTTGGGTTGGACCAAAACCAGCGACGTCATCAAGCAGTTGGATCCCGTAACCGGCATAGAAGGAATCACCTACCATCAGGCTTTCCACCCAGGAGTGGACTTTCTGGGTGCAGCGCTGGTGCTCGCCGCCATTCTGGCCGCAATCGGCTTTATCCTGCCCCGCAAATCCTCAAAAAAAGAACAATAAAATACAAATTTGAATCCAAACAATAATCCACAAACAAACAAACGACCGATAAAAATAAGGAATAATATGAAAACAAACATTACACTAAACAGCCTGCTCCTTCTCCTATGCCTTCCGGCGGCGAATTTGAAAGCCTCCCCTGAAACTTTTGATTTCAAAGATCCAAAGGGTGTAAACAATGCGGTGTTCCAATTGGATGCCCCGCTGGAATCCGTCAATGGCAGCGCCAACGGCATTTCCGGCACCGTGAACTTTGATCCCGCCAATCCAAGCGCCACAACCGGAGTGATTGATGTCGCTGCGGAAAGCCTGACTGTGCAAAATCCCTTGCAAAAAGAGCACCTGCATGGGCCCAATTGGCTGGATGTGGCAAAATACCCGGATATTCGGTTCCAAGCTCAATCTTTTGTAAATGTCAAAACCGACGGAAACATCACCACTGCATTGGTGACAGGTGCCTTTTCCCTGCATGGGGTCACCCAAACCATCTCGGCGCCTCTGACATTGACCTACCTGCCGGGCCGCTTGGGAGACCGGGTCCCGGGCATGCATGGGGACTTGTTGGTAATCCGAAGCCAGTTTGTCCTCAAGCGGGGTGATTTTAACATCCAAAAGGGGAATTATGAGGACAAGGTTTCGGATGACATTCATCTCACTCTGGCAATCGCCGGGGCGGCTGCCAAACCTTGAATCAAGACTTTTTCAAAATAATTGATAACCTTACCATGAAAACCATAGGCATACCCTTCTTCACCGGCTCGGGGCACACTGGCAGAATGGCAGAAGCCGTCGCCAAAGGCGCGTCCAACGTGGCAGGCATCACCGTGAAACTCCTCCCCATTCTTGGCGAACACATTGTGAATGGACGATACCAAAACGAGGAAGCCCTCAAGCAACTCGATGAATGCGATGGAATTCTGTTTGGCAGCCCGACTTATATGGGTGGTCCCGCGGCCCAGTTCAAGGCCTTTGCCGATGCCACGGGAGGCAGATGGTTTGCCAGCGCATGGCGAAACAAGGTTGCAGGCGGCTTCACGGTGTCCAACAGCCCCAGCGGGGATAAATTCAACACCCTGCAGTATTTCTTCACGCTGGCCATGCAGCATGGAATGATTTGGGTGGGGCTTGGCGAAATGCCGCTCCAACCAAACGGGGTGAACCATTTGGGTGGCTTCTCGGGCGCCATGGCCCAAGCCGGCCAGGAGGATCCGAAAGTGGCGCCAGGCATCGGAGACTTGCGAACGGGCGAAATCCTCGGGGCGCGCCTCGCTGGCGTGGTCCTTCAAATCAGGGCCTGAAAAGCATCCGCCATCGAATGCCTCCCTGCTCCGCCCCCCAATAGGCTTGGCGGCTTTTGGAATTAGGTTCCAATGGCCCCAAGCCTGATGAAATGATTGGGAATTCGTCCTGCGGTCTGCTCTATTATCAAGCATGGACTCACTTAAACTGACAGGCATGGAAATTTTGGTGGTGGATGACGAGCCTCTTCTGCGCAGGCAAATTTGCTCCCATTTAACCCGCCTGGAAGCAGAGGTGACTGGAGTGGGCAACCTGGCCCAAGCCAAGGCCGCTGCAAGCGAAAACGACTGCGATTTTGTGCTGCTGGATGTGAATTTGCCGGACGGATTGGGAACGGATTTGTTGCGTCAAAAAGTTTTTTCACCCTCCACCATCGTGATCGTGATGACTGCCGCAGGAGCCATATCAGGCGCCGTGGAGGCCATGCGTCTGGGCGCGGCGGATTATTTGACCAAGCCTTTTGATTTGGAGGAACTGCCCCTGGTCATGATCCGGGCCCAGCGCTTCCGGCAATCCGCACGCCGCGAGGAATACCAGCGCCAGAAGGCAGCCGATACTCACGATTCCTTCTTTTTTGGCGCATCCATGGCCCCGCTGGCGGGCATGATTGATAAAATCGTGGCCGCAGATCATCGCATCCAGTCACCCCTGCCACCGGTCCTGATCCAGGGTGAAACGGGTACCGGCAAAACCACCATTGCACGCAGACTGCATCATTTGGGCCCTCGTGCGACCCAACCCTTGGTGGAGGTCAACTGCTCTGCGCTGCCGGATAGTCTGGCCGAATCGGAATTGTTTGGAAATGAACGAGGCGCCTTCACGGATGCGCGCACAGCCCGAGTGGGGCTTTTTGAGGCGGCAAATGGCGGAACTTTGTTTCTCGATGAATTGCCCAGCTTGTCTCCCATGGTTCAGGCCAAGGTGTTGAAGGTCATTGAAGAACAACGTCTTCGCCGCCTGGGCGGCACGCGGGAAATTCCAGTCAATGTCCGAATCATCGCCGCCACCCACCGAGATCTCAAGCAAGCGGTGGCCGCAGGCCATTTTCGCGAGGACCTGCTCCATCGCCTGGACCTTTACAGGCTGGCCATTCCTCCGCTCAGGGAGCGTGGCCGGGATATTTTGCAACTGGCCGAAAACCTTTTAAAACAACTCTGCCTCCGGCATCAGATGGCCGACCGGACCATCTCCAGCCAGGGCAAACAACGATTGCTCCTTTATGCATGGCCCGGAAATGTGCGGGAACTGGCCCACGAATTGGAACGCAGCGTGGTATTCGAAGAAGGGAGTGAGCTTCATTTTGAAAATTTAAACACCCCGCTGCCTGAACCTCAAAACCCTGGCTCCGCCACCTGGTTGCGCGCTGACTTTTCCTTTCCAGAGCAGGGTTTTGTTCTTGAGGAAGCCATTGGTTTGCTTGTTCATAAAGCGGTCAAACAAACCGGCGGTAACATATCTGCGGCTGCGCGAATTTTGGGTGTCTCCAGAGACTATTTAAGATACAGGCTTGCAGCGGCCAAAAATAAGGGTGATTCATGAAGGCAAGCCTTCAATGGGCGATAATGCCAAATTTGACCCATTCAAACCCAATAAAATTGGGTGGTAGCACCCAACGCAAAAGGCTGGCGGCAAGGTCAAAAATAATGGCTTGTTCATTACCTGCTCATATTGAACACATTGCGAATATCATCATGATGTGGCACACCCGTTGCTAATTGGAAATCACCTGACTTTTAAGGTCAAACAGCACAATCATAAAGAACTAACCAAACTTATGAAGATAATCAACAATCTGTTAAAACTGACATCCATGTGTGTGGCTCTGGCTTCTCCCAAAGCCGTTTGGGCGCAATCCACCACCACTTCAACCAGTTCCACCTCGTCCACATCTTCGGGTGGCACCCCTTCAGTCATAGTGCGTAACTTCGAGGACAAAGACCTTTTGAAAGACCTCAAAGGGGCTCCCCCGGCAGTTGCCGCCATGATCATTAATTTCGACAACCAAGCGGACAAATACCTGCTCAAGCAGCGCCTTCTCCTTGAAAAGTTGTCCCACGCCACCACCGAGGACCAGCGCGAAGCCATCCGGGACCGGCTTCAGGATAACCGCCAGGCATTCTTGGATCAACTGGCCGATTTTCGCGAAAAGTTGAAGGACGACCTTCAAGATTTGAAGGGACGAATCAGCAATGCGGAATTCCTTCGCATCATTGATGCTGCCAAGGATGCCTCGGAACTGGGACATTTCCGCCGGGGCCACTAATTCAAGAATTCAGATTCACCACTGCTCATGACCAGACGATCCAAAGATCGTCTGGTCATGTCTTTATTGGTATGAGAAGCTCCTGACTGTCTTTCGTGAATACATCCTATAAACTGCTTTTTCTGGCTATGGCATTCCTGCCATCGCTTGGATTGGCTCAGAATGCCACGAATGTCATGGAGGATAACCTGCCGCTGATCACAGCAAAAGATTTGGACACCCAATCCCTTTTAAAATCACTGCTCTGGGACCAAAGCGGAACAGTCCGCACTGACCTGGGCTACCAGGATAATGTCCTTTCCAGCCCTACGAATACCATGGGCAGTTCCTATTGGGGGGCCGGGCTGGACTATTCACTGACCCGCCTGCCATTGGATGGGTGGGGTGTAAACATCACGGTTACAGGAGATTCCATTCGTTACATGCAAAATGTCCCCACCTCCGGGGAGGATTTTTGGGTGGGAAGCGAATCGCTAAAATACATGGACGGCAACTGGGAATATGGATTTGAGGCCACGGAAAACTACGTGGACCAGGAGGAATTTGCTCTGGTGCAAAATGGCCTTAATGTGGTGGATGTGCGCGGAGCCTTGCTCACCGGCAAGCCCTACATCAGGCGGAATTTCGGCACAAATGTTTGGCTGCAGGCGGATTTTAGCGGCGGACGCAACTGGATGGCGGACCCTATAGGGGACCAGTGGGAGTTCGGCCCCAAATGCAGCCTAGGCTGGAATCCAACCAGCACCAGCACGTTGATCTTGGATGAGGAGGTCTTGCGGGAATACAACCAGCAAATTCTGGTGTTCAACGGAGATGGCTCCGTGAATCCGGGCCAGATGCTGGCAACATGGCAAAGCACTTCTCAATTGCAATGGCAACAAGCTTGGGATTCCCGGAGACGATTGTTTACGGATATCAGGTTGGAATTCATTGATTCGCAGGACAATGGCGGTGGGTATTTCAATTTTATGGAGTACCGGGTGGCCGGGCGGATTCGGTATGATGTCAAACCATGGCAGGTCGTGGGCAACCTTTGGACTGAATGGCAGGAATTCCCCGTGCAAGGCGTCAACGTCACCTCAGGCCCCCATCTCCATGTCATGACCTGGCATTTGGACCTTCGGGCAGAGCGCCGTATCACCCATTGGCTGGCCCTTTATGCCGAATATAGTTATGAACGAGCCGTTTCCAACACTTTGACGGATGAATATGGAATGAGCAACGTGACTGCCGGGGCAAGTTGGGATTTTTGATTTTCGTAACATTTTCCAAGCCTCATTCGTCTTTCTCTTCACATTGTTGCCAGCCATGCGTCAAACCGCTGCCACGACTCCTGATCAGGTTCAACCTTTCCAGAACCCTCCTTGGGCAGCCATTATTTCAGGTTGGATCATTTCCCTGCTTGTTCTGGCTTTGGTGTTGGTCTGGTCCGCCTGGAACCTGCACGAAAGTTTCCTTGGCGAAATTACCAACCGCCAGGGCGAAATCCTTGATTCTGTCACCGCAGCCCAATTTCGAAACGACCAGCAAAATGGTCAGGCCGCTTTTTCTCTGAAGGAAACGACGGAACAATTGCAAATTGCGCTTGAAGTATCTCACTTGCGGGAAATGTTGGGCGTGCGCCTTTATTCCGCCAGCGGCGTTCAGGAAAATGCCTTTCCCGCGTATGTGGCAGACGCGCTCTTGACGCAGGATGATTTGAACCGGCTGCAAAAGCTCCAGCCGGCAAGCCACTACCTGGGCGGAGCGCGCTTGGACCAGCAAGTCATGCTGCCCGAAACCAGCACCGCCCCCCTGTTGCTGGTGGCCATTCCTCTCAGGTCGGATGGAAATCCACACTTGGTTGGCATCCTTCAATTCATCATGGATGGCAGCTCCACGGCATTCGAAATAAAACGGTTGGATGAAAAACTGATAACCAGGTTTAGTCTCGCATTTTTGGTTGCCTCCGCCATTTTGTCCGCAGGCCTTTGGCTCGGATTTGGCCGGCTTCAAAAATCCAACCGACTCCTCGCGGAGCGTTCGCGCGATTTGTTGCAGGCAAACCGGGAACTCGCGCTGGCGGCTAAATCATCCGCCTTGGGCGCCATTACCGCTCACCTCATTCATGGACTGAGGAACCCCCTCTCAGGCCTGCAAAATTTTATGCAGGGCGCATCCACCGCCCCGCAGTCCGGTCCGGGGGAATGGCAGGAGGCCGCCGCCTCCGCACAAAGGATGCAGAATCTCATTCATCGCGTTGTCGGGGTTCTTAAGGAACAGGATGCCACCTCCCACTATGATATATCCATCGGCGAGCTTTTGGATTTGTTGACCCTCCGCATTGGTCCACTCGCCAAAAAACATGGCGTGGAATGGACTGTTTCCAATACCGCAACTGGGAGCCTCCCTGGACGTCAGGCCCATCTTGTGCTCTTGATATTGGAAAACCTGGCCCAAAATGCCGTCGAAGCCACTCCTCCCGGGAAAAAGGTCCAGGCGCAGGTGTTCCACCGCAACGAAAGTCTGGTGGTGAGAATTGAGGATCAAGGCCATGGGCTGCCACCGGAAGCCAGTCGTAACCTTTTCTCGCCCTGCGCCTCCACCAAACCCAATGGCAGCGGCTTGGGCCTGGCCATAACTCATCAACTGGCAAGGCATCTGGGCGCCGCGTTGGAACTCATTTCCTCCACCACGGCTGGCACCTGTTTTGAATTGGCCTTGAATCCCTCACCGCAGCCAAGGGCCTTGGTCGAAAGCTCGCCACGCGTGGTTACAACCCTCCTCCTGATTGCTTTTTTAAGCCTTCTCCCAGTGTTGGTCCCTGCCCAGGCGCTTCCATGGCGCTGGTCAAACCCTCAGCCAAACGGAAACAACATCACCGGCATTGCCCAAAACAACGGAACTTCCGTGGAAGTGGCCGAATTGGGTCAAATTTTCGTGGGCACACACTTTTATGATTGGTCGCCAGTGAATTCCGAAACCACCAACGACTTGGAGGCGGTGACCTTTTTCGGAAATCGCTTGGTGGCCGTGGGAGCCAGCGGCACGGTGGTGTATTCCGACGATGAATCGCATTTCACCAGCGAAACTTTGAATACCTCCGGCAACTGGCTCGTGGCCTTGGCAGCATCCCCAAATCTGCTGGTGGCTGATGGAGACAATGCCACCTTGGTAACCAGCCCGGACGGCGCAAACTGGTCCAGTCAGTTCCCCCCGCCAGACGTGGGTGCGAACTGGCTTCTAAGCGCCGCTTGGGGCAATGGTGTTTTCGTCATTGGGGGTGAAAATGGCTATCTGGCCAACAGTAGCGATGGCATCCACTGGACAAACCAGGCGTCCGGTGTTTTGGGTGCCGGAAACGATGTGACTTGGCTCTATTATTCCACAGGGTCCGGCGCGGCCGCTCAATTCCCCTATCCGGGCTTTTGGGCTGTGACCGATACAGGACAGGCCTGGTGCAGCACCAACCAAGGCGTGGCGTGGTACAGGATACAAGGAGTGACTGGATCCGGGGTGCTGGACGCGTTGGCAGTCAATGCCTCTTCAGCATTGATTGCGGGCGCCACCAATGCACTATTTGCCGGCTCATCTGGAGAGTGGTCGCAGCAAGTCGGGCCTCAATTTACAAACGCCCCTTCCTGGAATTATTATGATTGCCTGTGGGACACCAATGGTGATTATCAACTTGCCGGTGAATCAGGTTTGCTGGTCCAAGGCGCTCCCACATCCACCAACATCACTTGGCAATCCCAATACTTCTCCATTTATGACTGGCTCCTGCAAGTGGTTTCAGTTTCATCCCTGGCATCACCGGGCTACACCAACCAGCTCTATGTCGCTGTCGGCGATCATGCGCGAATCATGACCAGCTCCGACGGCGCAAATTGGTCTGTTGAAGCGGTCTCCCAAACCAATTCCGTCTCACTGTCCACCAGCATTTTCCTCGGAATAGGCGGGGACACCAACCTCCTGTTGGCGGTGGGAAACCAAGGTTGCCTGGCGGTAAGTCCCTACGTCCAATATCCAGTCGTTCAAACAAATCTTAACGGAAGTTTGGTCACCAACCCAGCCACCGCAGAGGGGATCCTCTGGTATCCGCTCCCAGCCCCATGCACCAATGATTTGCAGGCCGTCGGCGTTTTCAATGGTGAGTATTATCTCGCCGGAGGAAACGCCACCCTGCTCGCCAGCGCCAACGGTTCCAATTGGGTCAATATCCCCCTGGCGGTGACCAATAACCTCGCCGGCATCGCTGTTTCATCCAATCAGATGGTGATCGTGGGCGATCACGGCTGCATCCTGACCTCGCCGGATGGATCCACTTGGACCCAGCAAAAATCAGGAACCACAAAAGACCTGTTCCGGGTTCGATGGATCAACGGCCAATACCTTGCCATGGGTCAATTGGGTGCGCTGCTCGATAGCTCCAACGGCATTGTATGGAAGAACCTTTCCAGCGGCACGACCAACTGGCTGAATGATGCCGTGATGGTTTCCAATACTTGTTTTGTGGTGGGCGACTACGGCTTGGTGCTTTCAAGCACGAACATGACCAACTGGTCCCCTTCCCCCATGATCACAAGAAACTCCCTCTACGGCGCCGCCACGCAAAACGGCCAGTTGGTTGTGGTGGGTCTGTCTGGCTCCATCCTTCGGGCGCAAATCATCCCCAACTTTTCCCCCGTCAACATCCAGAACTTTGTCCGCGCCGCAGGCGAAAACGTCTTTCTTCTATCCGGCCTGGTGGATCAGTCATGCACTCTGAATTCCAGCACGAATTTTTCCCAATGGTACACCGGCCCGGTGGTGAATTTCCTCAATGGCAACGGATTGGTGGAGGTGATCCAAAGCCTGCCACCTGACCCCCCGCCAGCCCAGTTTTATCGCTGCGAACTGCTTCAATAAAGCCTGGTGCCTGCCACTACCATAGGCCATATGGAATGGGCCTTGGGGCTTCATGCGCCCTATCAATGTCCACCCGGAACTGCCCGATGCAAAAAGCCAAAGGTGCTCCGCCACCAATCCGCTTTCTGCTCCGCCACCTCATTGTGACGGGCGCCCTGGACAAATTCCAGTTGCTTGGGACCCTTGTACGACCGGCACAACTCCAAGCCTGATTGCGGTCCAATGATCTCATCAGCCCCTGCCACAACGAATTGAACGGGGCCATGATAATGACTCAGCGCCATTGCCGGGTTAAAACGATCCCATAAAAGGAAATAAGCGGGAAGGAACCACAATCTTCTCTGGGCCACGGAAGCCAGATCGTGGTAGGGAGCCAGCATCACTATTCCCGCCACCCGGTCGGGAAACGCTTCGGCAAGGTCCCCTGCCACCCCGGTGCCTATGGACTCGCTCACCAGGTAGCACGGCTTGCTTGCAGGCAGGCTTTGAAAGGCTTTGCGCGCGGCCAAATCCAGGCTCCGCCGCGAGGGTGTGCCTTCCCGCGCCCCATATCCTGGATATTCCAAAACAAAAACTTCCATCCCGGTGGCATCATGGATGGGCCCCGCCAGATACCCGCGCTCTGCCGCGCAGCCTGCATTCCCATGAAAGATAAGCGCCACTCCATTGCTCACCCCAGAGGCTGTTCCCTTTGCGGGCAAATGCCAGCCCATCAAATGGCCCTCAGAATCCAGCCAGGGTTGAAAACCACTTTCACGGGCCAGCTCCGTCTCATCCGCCATGGACATGGATTCAGGCACGTACAGAAGATGGCGCTGCCCTAGCAACGCCGCCAATACCAACCCGGCATAAATAAGACAAACGAGCAATATCACGCGCCTGCACTTTTCAAGCCAGCCACCTCCAGCCACCGGTTCCAGTCCGGAGGGTTTCATGGTTCATTCCTTCTTGGCCGCTTTCACTTCCAGATAAAGGTCCCGCAACTGGCGCGGGGAAACCGTGGACGGTGAATCAGTCATCAGGTCCGTCCCCTTGGCCGTTTTTGGAAAGGCGATCACATCGCGGATGCTCGGGGTGCCACACAGGATGGCTATCAGGCGGTCAAATCCCAGGGCAATCCCGCCATGAGGCGGCGCCCCGTACTTGAAGGCATCCAGCATGTATCCGAATCTCAACCGTGTTTCTTCCGCAGGTATGCCCAGCAGGTCTTCAAAAATGGTCTTTTGAACGTCGGGCTGGTGAATTCGTATCGAGCCTCCGCCCAATTCCACCCCATTGACCACCACGTCATAATGCTGCCCGCGCACCTTGCGGGGATCGCTTTTCAACATCGGTATGTCATCCGCCACCGGTGCCGTGAAGGGATGATGGCTTGAATACCAGCGGTTCTGCTCGCGATCAAATCCAAGTAATGGAAATTCAACCACCCATAGAAAATGATACGGACAGCCATCCACCTCCAGCTTGCCCTGCGCTTTCAAAACCTCTGCGCAATACAGTCGTATCTTGCCGAGTATTTCACAGGCGTTCAGCCATTGGTCCGCCGCAAACAGGATCAGGTCCCCCTCCGAAATTTTCAGTTTGCTTGTCAGCGCCTGCTTTTCAGCCTCGCTAAAGAATTTTACAATGGGGGATTTCCACTCGCCATTTTCCACCTTGATGTAGGCCAGGCCCTTGGCGCCAAAACTTTTGGCATAATCCGTCATGGTTTCAATCTGCCCCTGGGTGGCTCCCGCCATTCCCTTGGCATTGATGGCTTTTACCACCCCACCTGCGGCTATGGCGCCGCTGAACACCTTGAAGGAGCTTCCCTTGAAATCATCAGAGAAATCCACCAACTCCATCCCAAACCGGGTGTCAGGCTTGTCTATGCCATACCGGTTCAATGCCTCTTCAAATGAAATTCGTTTGAAAGGCGTGGGAATGTCCATGCCCAAAGCCGTTTTCCAAAGTCGTTTGAGCAAGCCTTCGATCAGTTGGTAAATGTCCTCCCGCTCGATAAAACTCATCTCAATGTCCACCTGGGTGAATTCCGGCTGCCGGTCTGCACGCAGGTCCTCATCACGATAACAGCGGGCTAGCTGGAAATATTTCTCAACCCCCGCCACCATCAGTATCTGTTTGAATTGCTGCGGCGATTGCGGCAGGGCGTAAAACGTGCCCGGCTCACGCCGATTGGGCACCAAAAACTCGCGGGCGCCTTCAGGCGTGGACTTGAACAGCGTCGGTGTTTCCACCTCCAAAAAACCCTGTTCATCCATGAATTGACGCGTGGCAATAGCCACCTTGGACCGCAACCGCAGGTGCCTCGCCATTTCCGGGCGCCGCAAATCCAGATAACGATACTGAAGCCTCAATTCCTCGTTCACCTTGCTCGCCACCTCGGGATCATCCACAGGAAATGGCAGGACTTCCGCCATGTTTAAAACGATCAGTTGCGTCACCGCCACTTCGACTTCCCCCGTGGCGATTTTGGCGTTGCCCGTGCCCGCAGGCCTTTGCTGAACGGTGCCCGTCACCGATACCACGCATTCACTCCGCAATGCGGAAGCCCGGTCAAATATCTCGCGAGTCAGCCGGGACGGGTCCAAAACCGTCTGGGTGCGCCCTTCACGATCGCGAATGTCCAGGAATATCAACCCTCCCAGATCGCGCCGGGAATGGACCCAGCCGGCCAGGGTGACTGTTTGCCCGCTGTGAGACAGGCGCAACTCGTTGCAATGATGTGTGCGTTTCATTTTGAATTAGGCATCCACTTTTCCATCATGGGCCACCTCTCGGTGAACTATCCACGATGAAAAAATGAACAACTAGTATGCCAGACCCGGCCGGACTTTCAACGAAAAGCGGGAATAAAAACAATGGCGAATTTTCAAACATCCTGAAGCGCCGCAGCGCCGCAGGTGCGGCATTTTTGTAGTTGCACAGATTAAAGATTAGCTGACCACCACTTTGGCGTCGGCACACCTATTGAAATGCGTCGAACAAGGACCCAACCGGGCGTATAGCCATGGATCCGCCATCTTGTAGGCTGGGTGCCCCCACCCGGCGATCGTCAAACCATCAAGGCCTTTATCCGGTTGAAGCCACAATGCCAACCGCCAATTGAAATCAAATTGCAGGCACAGGTCCAGAAGCGCCGTAGGTGCGACATATTTGTAGTTCCCCCCGCTAAAAGATTTTTAAGCTCCGTTAGGAGCGGCATATGCATACCCATGGCATACAAATATTTCATAAGGCGGAGTTTACCCCCACCGCTTGCAAAGCCGATTACCTCAAAATCCTCTCACATCCCAGAACTCCTCCTCAACCAGACTCCCTCACCAACCGGGATTGCTGACACGGATACCAATACGCGGCACATTTTCGCCAGCACCTTTTGCTGTTCTTGATCCTCCTATTTAGCATCCTGTCCATCCTGTCCGTCCTGTCCCGGTTTTCTGCCGAGATCGTCATTCAGGCCCTTGTCCCTGCGCATGGTGTCGTGCGTGAATGAATGCCACCTTATACGGCTTCCAGACCGGCCGCGACACGTTGGAACCAGACGGGTGACTGAACGGATCACCTCCCGCAAGGGAGGAAGGCATCCGAACCAACGACAGAAATGACAGGCACGAATTGCACCTTGGACGC
>JAKAFL010000044.1 GCA_021817945.1 bacterium
ACGCTGTGGTTTTCCAAGCCGATCTGGCCCCGGGTGCCGTGAATGATTTTGCGCATGATGACAATGGGGCGGAGGCTTTGCTCGGCCTGGTTGTTGGTGGGGGGCACGCCGGGATGCCGTAGAAAGGTGAAGAAGAGTTCCTGATCCTTGCCCAGCAAGCGTTTGCGGAAGGCTTCGAGGTCTGGAAAGGCAAACGGGCGGCGGCACAGCCTGGTCAGTTCCGCGCGGAAGGTCTGTTCCTGAGACCGTGCCTGCGAATCCGTCAGATGGCCTTGCAGATAGAGGTGGCCGGCTTTGCAGGCGCGGCCAATGAGTTCTCCGACTTTCTGGCAGAAGACTCGCGCGGCGGGTTCTTGTAAGGGCAACGGCAGGAGGGAGAGCGTTTGGTCCAGGTTTTCGGCTTTGCGTTTGAGATGAAAAGGAGTCAAACTATAGGCCTGCCTGTTTTGTGGTGATGGGTTAGATTGGACGTAAAGGGGTCATCCATTAGCCTGAGCGGTCAATAGCAAAAATAGATTAAGGTCAGCAAGCCTTTCTTTTCTTAAAAGCTGTCCTGGCTTTTCCGGGCCGTTGCGGGCGGGGTCCAAGGTGCAATTCGTGCCTGTCATTTCTGTCGTTGGTTCGGATGCATTCCTCCCTTGCGGGAGGTGATCCGTTCAGTCACCCGTCTGGTTCCAACGTGTCGCGGCCGGTCTGGAAGCCGTATAAGGTGGCATTCATTCACGCACGACATCATGCGCAGGGACAAGGGCCTGAAGGACAATCTCGGCAGAAAACCGGGACAGGACGGACAGGATGGACAGGATGCCGGAATGGTAGATCAAGAACTGACAAAAGGCGCTGGCGAAAATGTGCCGTCTATTTGTACCCGTGTCAGCAACCCCGTCCAGGCGACTGGCTGTGCGTCATGGCATGGTGACGGGATGAATTCACCACCCATCCGAAAGCGATTAAGTCCGGCCCAGCGCGAAAGGATTCTTGCCGCCTACCGGCAATCTTTGCTGACCCAACCCGAGTTTGCCCGCCAATATAACATTGGCACATCCACTCTGCGATCTTGGTTGCGCCAATCTGCATCCAAGCCTCCGTCCAGTGCCGCCGTCTTTTTGCCTGTTCCCAACCTCCTGTCCCAGCCGGGATTGACACGCGTTTGCCGGGTTTCTTTATGCCAGAATGGATAACACCGCACTCCGGCGGTCCCAGACTGCCTCGAACTGGATGGCCGCCAGCAAGCGTTGTGTCTCGGACACGGCGGTGGTTCCATCCGTGAGTTTCAAAATGCCCTCGCGAAAGGAAAACACCGCCCCCACAAGGTCCTGATCAATCATGGCAAGCTTCTCAAGGGTGTCCCGCTCGTTGAGATGGGGCTGGTGAATACGGTCCATTTCAGGCACGGATGCATTGCGGACCTTCACTTCCATCGCTTCAATGCTTTTTTGAATGCGTTCCAGGGCTTGCGCGGCCAGGACGGATGACCTGTCCGGGAAAGGATGTTCACGTGTCGGCGACGGCAAGTGTTCCCGGCGAAATTCCATCTCGAGGCGGGCCAGGTGAGTCCGGGCTTCCCCCAGAAATTCACCCGCCTTTGTTCGAATCAGCAAATCATCCGCGCGAAGCCGGTTCTCTTTTCGGTAGAAGTTGTAACCCCAGCCATTGAAAAGGTTTGAAAGCATCGCCTTCACGGGGCCGGCTGCATCCATCGGATTGTCCGCATGTTTCAGGTCCATAAAAGCATTCAAGCAGGCGAAACGGGAAAGGCCTGCCCGGTTGCGGCGCCCGGTGATGCCGGGCTGTTCCCATGGCATCAATGGCGGACACGGCGGCAATTCCAATCAAGCGCTTTCCTTGCCCGTCACCGGGGTTTCGGTCGCGCCAGCTCCCGTTATGCCAGCCCCGGGTATGGCAAAGGTGCCCAAGGTGGTTCCACCAATAAAGTAAGGCTGCCCGACAGCCGCATTGGGCGCGGAAACCAGCCCTTTCTCAGCCATCTTGAGGGCGAGGTAGTAGCGGACGGCTTCAATCTCTGAAAGCCCGAAGGCCCGCAGCGAAATCAATTCGCGCATGCGCTCGTCCTTTGGAATAATCAGTATTTTGGCATCGTTCAGGGTAATGCCGTACACATCCAGGAAGCTGCCCAGGTGCCCCTTCACCAGTTCCACGATGTCGTGGATCTTCTCATTGACCTTTTCCATGGGGGTGACCTGGACGACCTGGTTGATGGCCTGCTCCACAACCGGTCCGGCATAGCTTGCCACCTCTTCGGTTGAGATGAAATGTTTGTTGAACGGCATGTGCGTGACCAGCTTGAGGGCGCCGTCCGTGGTATCCACATGAATGTAATATTCAACCTGGTAGGACATTTCCGCCATTTCCGCAGAAGTGGCCATCCCGGAATTGCGCACCAGCAACTTGGCCCGGTTGACGTAGAGCACTTCATACTGCCACGGCGACTGGCCGCCAAAGAACGCGGGCACGAAGCTGCCCAGGACGGGCTTGTCCGGCGTCTGGATGGGGAATTGGCCGGTCTCGTACACGCCCAGCACGGCGCCGCGGGATTTAAGCACGGCAAAGTGATTCGCTTCAACGGTGAGAAGGCTTCCAGACACCAGACTTTGATCTGGATAATGATAGGCCAGGGTGCTTGGACCCATGACATCCACTCCCTCACCTGTCAGCGTTGACACCACTTGTCTCGTTAAAGCCATATATGTCTCCTGGATTTTAATGAATAGCCAATGAACCCACCACTCGCGAAAACCTCATTTGCAACTTCCCTCGCGAGAACATTGGTGTGAGCCAAGTTCGACAAATCCAACAGGAACTGTCAACAGTGTTTTTCAAATTTCCAAACCTCCAAGGCATTGCCGGGTGTTTTTTCGGGATAGAAGTCCTGTTTTCGGGCGTGTGGGAAGGCTATTGTGGGTGGGAGCAGGGAAGATGATTAGGCGTCTCACAGCGCGGGATCCGGGGTGGTTCCTGAGAGGTGAATTTGAAAATTAAGTTGCATTGTGTGCGGGTGAAGCCTTAAAGATGGACTGCATTGCATGGGAAAAGCACTGATCATCGCGGAAAAACCCTCAGTGGCCAATGATATATCAAAGGCCTTGGGAAAGTTTGAAAAGCACGGGGACTATTTTGAAAATGACCGCTACCTTGTCTGCTCGGCGGTGGGTCATTTGCTCACGATTGTGCCTCCGCCAGGGGTGGAGGCTGCGCGGGGCAAGTGGACATTCAAATGTCTGCCGGTCATTCCGCCCCACTTCGACCTGGCGCCCATCGAACGCAACGAAGCCCGCCTGCGGGTCCTCGGCAAATTGATCAAGCGCAAGGATGTGGACCTCCTGATCAATGCCTGCGATGCCGGGCGCGAGGGGGAACTGATTTTTCGCAACATCATCCGCTTTACCAAGGCGTCGCAGCCCATTCAGCGCTTGTGGCTGCAATCCATGACGCCTGCTGCGATACGCGAGGGTTTTGAAAGTTTGCGGACGGATGAATCCATGCAGCCGCTGGCGGATGCGGCCACCAGCCGCAGCGAGGCGGACTGGCTGGTGGGCATCAATGGCACGCGGGCCATGACCGCTTTTAATTCCAAGCTGGGGGGCTTTTTTAAAACCACCGTGGGCCGGGTCCAGACACCCACGCTCGCCATCCTGGTGGAACGGGAGGAGCGCATCCGCAAGTTTGTGCCCCGCAATTATTGGGAGGTGATCGCCACCTTTGAGGCGGCGGGTGGCAACTATGACGGGCGCTGGTTCGACGAGGCTTTCGCCAGGTCCGAAACCGATGACCAGCTTCGCGCCGAACGCGTCTGGGACAAGGCCAAGGCCGAGGACATCCGCACCAAATGCCTGGGCCAGCCCGGTGTGGTGACCGAGGAAAGCAAGCCCACCACCTCGCTTTCCCCGCTTTTATATGACCTCACCAGCCTCCAGCGCGATGGAAATGCACGGTTCGGATTCAGCGCCAAAAACACGCTGGCGGTGGCCCAATCCCTTTACGAAAAACACAAGGTCCTCACCTATCCACGCACAGATTCACGAGCCTTGCCGGAGGATTACCTGGCCACGGTCAAATCCACCATGGGAATGCTCCGGGACGTGACCGGGTATGGCGCTTTTGCCTCAAAAATCCTTGAGGAAGGATGGGTTCACCCGAACAAGCGCATTTTCAACAACGCCAAGGTTTCCGACCATTTTGCCATCATCCCCACCACGCTGGCGCCAAAAGGACTGAGCGAGCCGGAACAAAAATTGTACGATTTGGTCACAAAGAGGTTTCTGGCCATTTTTTACCCTGCGGCTGAGTTTATGGAAACCCAGCGCATCACCCGTGTGGCGGGGGAGGCGTTTAAAAGCTCGGGCAAAGTGCTGGTCAAACCCGGCTGGCTGGCTGTTTACGGCAAGCAATCGGATTCCGACGAGACACCCAGCCTGGCGCCGGTCCAGCCGGGCGAGAAGGTTCGCAACCTGGGAATCGAAGTGAAGGAAAACATCACCAAACCCCCCGCGCGCTACACTGAGGCCACCCTGCTATCGGCCATGGAAGGAGCGGGCAAATGGGTGGAAGACGATGAGCTGCGCGAGGCGATGAGCGAAAAAGGCCTGGGAACCCCGGCCACCAGGGCTTCCATCATCGAAGGCTTGATTTCCGAGGATTATGTCCACCGCACGGGGCGCGATCTCCAGGCCACCGCCAAGGCCTTTTCCCTGATGGAATTGCTCAACGGCCTGGGCATTCCTGAATTGACCAAACCCGAGTTGACCGGGGGCTGGGAATTTCAGCTCAGGGAAATGCAACGGCGTAAAATCAGCCGTGACCAGTTCATGTCCGGGATAGCGGACATGACCCGGCGCATCGTGGACCGGGCCCGTAAATACGAGCACGACACCATCCCCGGCGATTTTGGAACCCTCAAGGTGGCCTGTCCCAAGTGCAGGGGCGAAATTCACGAGCGATACAAGCAGTTCCAATGCGTGGGCTGCGATTTTGCCGTATGGAAAACCTTGTGCGGGCGCATGTTTGAAATGGAGGAGGTGGAGAAACTGATCACCCAGCGCCAGGTCGGGCCATTGCAGGGCTTCCGAAGCAAGCAAGGGTTCCCCTTTGCCGCGCTCTTGAAAATGAACGCCGAGTTCAAGGTGGAATTTGACTTCGGGAATGAATCGCAGGACGGCACCCCGCAGGCTCCCGTGGATTTCACCGGAAAGGAATCCCTCGGGGCCTGTCCCAAGTGTGGCTCGGGGGTGTTTGAAAACGGCATGAACTATGTCTGTGAAAAACAGGCGGGTTCAACCCGGGCTTGTGATTTCAAAACGGGCAAGATTATTTTGCAGCAGGAAATTTCACCGGACCAGGTCCGCAAGCTGCTGGCGGAGGGCCGCACGGAACTGCTCAAGGGATTTGTTTCAAAAAAGACCAACCGCAAGTTCGAGGCGTTCCTGGTTCTCAAGGAAGGAAAGACGGCTTTTGAGTTCAAACCACGCGAGAAAAAGGGCGGGGCGGGCAAATCTTCCGAACCCCCTCCCAAGGTGGATTTCACCGGAAAAACCGAGGTGGGCCAGTGCCCGAAATGCAAGGGAAAGGTCTTTGACACCGAGCGGGCCTACCTCTGCGAGAACCTGCAAGCCGCCAAATCCTGCAAGTTTAAGATCGAAAAGGTCATCCTGGAGCAGCCCATAGAACAGGCGCAGGCGCGCAAAATCCTGGCAGACAAAAAATCAGACCTGCTCGCGAATTTCATTTCCAAGGCGGGAAAACCCTTTCCGGCATGGCTGGTCATGGATAAAAAGGGGAAAATCACATTTGAGTTTCCAGAGCGTGAGGATTGACCCGCGCCTCCGGCTGCCTTGACCGGGCGGTTCCCAGCCATGATGGGATTAAGGTCCAGAACGGCCGGAAACTTTGAATTACCCGCCTGCGGACGGACCGGTTACGAGCCATGGTTCACGCCGTCCTGACCATCGCATTTTCATGAAACTGCATCATCAAGCGCGCGGGTCCGGCCCGCCCATGATCTTTCTCCACGGGCTTTTGGGTTCCTTGGATAACTGGAATCCCGTGGCTCAGGCATTTTCAGGCAGTCACACCGTCTATTGCCTGGACCAGCGAAATCATGGAGCATCCCCGCACGCCGATGTGATGGATTATCCCCTCATGGCGGAGGATTTGAATGAATTTTTTGAAACTCATGGCATTCAATCCGCCGTTGTGGCGGGCCATTCCATGGGAGGCAAGGTGGCCATGGAGTTTGCCTTGCGTCACCCCGGTAAAGTGGAAAAACTATTGGTCGAGGATATCGCCCCGAGGCTGTACCCGGCTTCCCATGTGCCGATTTTCAAGGCGCTGCAAGAATTGGATTTGGTACGCTCCCAAACCCGGGCGGATTTGGAGGCGGCGCTTGAGCCAACCATCCCGGCTTTGAGCATCAGGCGGTTCCTCCTCAAAAATGTTGGCAGAAATGACCAGGGCTGTTTTTACTGGAAAATGAACCTTCACGGCCTGTCGGCTAATTATCATCATCTGATCCAGCCTGTGTCCGCGACGGCATCATTTTCCGGGCCCGCCTGTTTTATTCGAGGCGGCCAGTCCCGGTATGTGCAGGACGCCGATGTGCCATTGATCCAAAGCCTCTTTCCACAGGCCCGCATCCAAACCATTCCTGATGCCAATCATTGGATTCATTTTGAAAGACTGGATGCCTTCCTGGAATTGGCCCGGAATTTTTTAACGGAACCCCCCCCCGCGCCCGGTTCCGGCAAAGCCGACGTTTTGTGATGCCGCGAAAGGAAAGACAGTGAATATGCCTGAAACAAAACCTCAGCCAAAGGCCGATCCCCAGGTCCGCCGCTTTCTTGATCATATCTCGGTGGAACGCGGGGTTTCCAGCCATACACACCGGAATTATGAGCAGGTCCTCACCGAATTTTGCCGGTGGCATGAACAGGAAAAGCAGTCTGCACCGGATTGGAAACGCCTTCAGCGGGATGATTTTCGCGCCTATCTCCGGCACTTGGGCAGGCAGGATTTGAAACGGGCCACCATCCAGCTCCGGTTTTCCGCATTGCGCAGCTTTTTTCGCCATCTCCGCCGTGAGGGAGTTGTGGAATCCCTTCCCATCAAAAACCTTTCCCTGCCCAAGATGGAACGGCGTTTGCCATCGTTTTTGACCCGCCAACAAATGCTCAACCTGCTGGCAGCCCCCATGCAAACCTTGCGGGTGGAGGCAGGAAATTCCAACGCCAGGCGTCCCGGACGCCCCCTGTCCATGAAGGTGGCCATGCGCGATGTCGCCCTTCTGGAAGCCATCTATTCCAGCGGCTTGCGGGTGGGTGAAATATGCGGGTTGCGTGTGGAGGACATGGATTGGAAGGAACAGGTGATCCGGGTCTCGGGCAAGGGGCGCAAGGAACGCATTGTGCCAATCGGGGAACCGGCTTTAAAAGCCATCCAAGAGTATTGGCAGTGCCTCAAATCAGTTCCTACCGGCGGAAACCCGGTTTTTCAAATGGATTCTTCAAAAGGTCAGCCCATGAACAGGACGCAAATTGCCAGGCGCCTTAAAAAATATCTCGTCCAAGCCGGATTGGACCCCAAACTGACGCCCCACAAAATCCGGCATAGCTATGCAACCCATTTATTGGATGCCGGTGCCGATCTGCGCAGCGTGCAGGAATTACTGGGCCACGCACATCTCGTTACCACTCAAGTTTATACACACGTTACCACGGAGAGGCTCAAAAACGCCTATCAGAAAGCCCATCCCCGGGCATAACGAAAAGAAGAACTGGATGGGTTCGAAAAATTGGCAAGCTGGGTTGGTGAATGGGGAAAAGGTTGTCAAAAAAGAAAAGAGAATTGAAACTGAAAAGCAAGGAAAGAAGGGGAAAGAAAACAGGTTGGCCCCTTCAACCGGGAAGGGCCCTGGGGCGGAGTCGGGGATGGTGAAATGTGGCGAAATGAAAGGGTTGATCAAAATTAAAAAATGGTGTTGACATGAAATTCCGGCTTTTTTAGTCTTTTGGGGTCAGGGCCGTAAAATTCAAGTACCGAAAGCCTCTATATTTCGGAAGAAAAATGAGAGGCTCGGTTTTTTGTCGTTTTACGATTCGGGTTTGAACGGGAATTTTGGATGCCCATGTAGCTCAGTTGGTAGAGCACGTCCTTGGTAAGGACGAGGTCATCAGTTCAATCCTGATCATGGGCTCCACCGAAACATAACGCAGCAAACAGCAACACAAAACTAAAATGGCCAAAGAGCAATTTCAAAGAACGAAACCCCACGTCAACGTAGGGACGATTGGTCACGTTGACCACGGCAAATCCACGTTGACCGCCGCCATTGTGGCGGTGCAAAACCGCAAAGGCATGGCTCCCTTGATTGAATACAAGGATATCACCAAGGGCGGCACAGTGCGTGACGAAACCAAAACGGTGACCATTGCTGTTTCGCACGTGGAATACGAGAGCACCAAGCGCCACTATGCCCACGTTGACTGCCCCGGCCACGCTGATTATGTGAAAAACATGATCACCGGCGCCGCCCAGATGGATGGCGCCATCCTGGTGGTGAGCGCTGCCGACGGTCCCATGCCCCAGACCCGTGAGCACATTCTGCTCGCCCGTCAGGTGGGTGTGCCCAGCATCATCGTTTGCTTGAACAAGGTGGATTTGGCGGATGCCGACCTCCTCGAGTTGATCGAGATGGAAATCCGTGAATTGCTCACCAAGTACGGGTTCCCGGGCGATACCACCCCCATTGTTCGCGCCTCGGCCACCGCGGCGCTCGCCGCCAAGCCGGAAGGCGAAGCCGCCATCCAGAACCTTCTGGATGCCTTGGACAGCTTTGTTCCCGACCCCGTCCGCGAAGTGGACAAACCCTTCCTCATGTGCGTGGAAGACGTGTTCAACATCGAAGGTCGCGGCACGGTCGTGACTGGTCGTGTGGAGCGCGGCGTCCTCAAGAAGATGGAAGAAGTTGAAATTGTTGGTTTGCGCGATACCCGCAAGACCGTTGCCACCGACATTGAAATGTTCCGCAAATTGCTCGATTCTGCCAGTGCAGGGGACAACGTTGGCGTGCTCCTGCGCGGCACCAAAAAAGAAGAAGTGGAACGCGGCATGGTCCTGGCCAAACCCGGCAGCATCAAGCCCCACACCAAGTTCAAGGCGGAGGTTTACGTCCTGACCAAGGATGAGGGTGGCCGTCATACCCCGTTCTTCACCAATTACCGTCCCCAATTCTACTTCCGCACCTCGGACGTCACGGGCACGCTGACCCTTCCCACAGGGGTTGAAATGGTCATGCCTGGCGACAACGTCTCCGTGGATGTGGAACTCCAGAAGTCCGTGGCCATGGAAAAGGGATTGAAATTCGCCATCCGCGAGGGTGGGCGCACGATTGGATCAGGCATCGTCACCGAAGTGGTGGCCTGAGGTATTGTTTCAGGGGGCACGGGGCGGGCTGGCCCTGTGCTCCCCTTTTAGTCCGTAGTGGTCATGCTGGTTTTTCGGCTACGGCGTTAGCTCAATTGGTAGAGTAGCGGTCTCCAAAACCGTTGGTTGCAGGTTCAAGTCCTGCACGCCGTGCCAGTCTGCATGCTCGGAGAGGTGGCAGAGTGGTCTATTGCGGCGGTCTTGAAAACCGCTGTGGGTGAAAGCCCACCGGGGGTTCGAATCCCTCCCTCTCCGCCAGTTTGTCATTGCAGCCCGGACAAATTGCCGTAGAATGGCTGACACTGTTTTTTTGCCGGGGTGCATTTTATCGGTTTTATCGGTTTAACGGTTCGGAAATTTTAATTTTTTGTGAATAGTTGGATACATATGGGGGTCTGGACGGGCATCACTTTGGTGGTGTTCGGTTTCCTTTGGCGTCAGGGCCAGATCAGGCGCCTGTCGGTATATGTCCAGGAAACTCGCGAGGAACTCGCCAAGTGTTCCTGGCCAAGCTGGCAGGAACTCAAGGGATCAACCCTGCTGATTGCCCTTACGGTGGCCTTTTTAGGTGTCTTTGTGTGTGTTATTGACACCCTGTTATTTCATCTCCTCATCCGCTAATAAATTTCATGCCAAAACAGTGGTTCATCATCCAGACGCTTTCCGGGCAGGAACATAAGGTCAAGGAAAGCATCGAAAAACGTGTCAAAACCGAGGAAATGCAGGACTATGTCAACGAAGTCCTCGTTCCCATGGAAAAAGTGGTCGAGGTGCGCAACCAGAAAAAAACGGTCTCCAACCGTAAACTCTGGCCAGGCTACGTTTTTGTGGATATGTTGCTGCTGGATGACGACCGCCGGGTGATTGAAAAACCGTGGTATTTCATCCGGGAAACCCAGGGCGTGATCGGGTTCCTTAGTGATCCACCCCAACCCACCCCCACCGAGGAGGTTGAGGCCATCAAAAACCAGATTTCCGCCTCCGAGGAAACAGAAAAGCCCAAGGTCAATTTTGCCACGGGTGAGACCGTCAAGATTAATAACGGCCCCTTCCTCAATTTCAGCGGCATCATCGAGGAAATTGACCCGGAACGGGGCAAACTCAAGGTCACGGTCAATATCTTTGGTCGTAATACCCCGGTGGAACTGGAATATTGGCAGGTGGAAAAAGCCTGAATGCGGAATAAATCTCCTGCTGGCAAATGTCAGGACGTCAGGCAGGAAATGAAAATAAACCTAGGCAAACAAATTTATGGCGAAGAAAATTACCGGACAAATCAAATTGCAGATCGCGGCGGGCCAGGCAAATCCCGCCCCTCCCGTGGGGCCTGCCTTGGGTCAGCATGGCGTGAACATCATGGCTTTTTGCAAGGAATTCAATGCAGCCACCAAAAATGACGCAGGATTGGTGATACCTGTGGTCATCACTGTTTACCAGGATAAATCCTTCACTTTCATCACCAAATCCCCCCCCGCTTCGGTTCTTTTGAAAAAAGCGGCCGGAATCACTGCCGGGTCCAAAACCCCCAATAAAGACAAAGTGGGAAAGGTAACCCGTAAACAGGTCCTGGATATCATCAAAACCAAGTCCAAGGACATGAACGCCACCAGCGAGGAGGCGGCTTTCCGCGTCATCGCCGGTACTGCGCGCAGCATGGGGATTGAAGTGGTCGGATAATTTTCAAAAAAACAACCGCGGGAGAGCCTTTGGCTCGCATGCACCGCAAAACAAACAAATGCCCAGCAAACGATTCAAAAAAGCGCTCGAAGTGGTGGATGGCAAAAAAGCCTATCTCTTGAAGGATGCCGTCCAGGTATTGGCCAAGTTTCCCAAGGCCAAATTCAATGAAACAGTGGACCTGGCTTTCCGCCTGGGGGTGGACCCCAAGCAGTCGGACCAGATGGTTCGCGGAACTGTTCCGCTCCCACACGGCAGCGGCAAAACGGTCCGCGTCCTGGTTTTTGCCAAGGGCAACGCGGCGGATGCCGCCAAGGCGGCTGGGGCGGAACACGTGGGTTTTGAGGATATGATTGCCAAGTGCACCGCCGGCTGGGCTGATTTCGATGTGGCAATCGCCACTCCCGAAGCCATGGTGGAGGTTCGCAAGCTGGGTAAAGTTCTCGGACCCCGTGGATTGATGCCAAACCCCAAGACCGGGACTGTGACCGAAGACACCGCCAAGGCCGTGAAAGAGGTCAAGGCTGGCCGCGTGGAGTTTAAGACCGACAAGGCCGGCAATGTCCATGTCGTCGTGGGCAAGGCATCGTTCAAGCCTGAACAATTGGAGGAAAACGCGCGTGCGGTCATTGAAGCCGTGGCCAAGGCCCGCCCATCCAGCGTGAAGGGCAATTACATCAGTAGCTGCACCCTTTCAGCCACCATGAGCCCCCCGGTGAGGGTGGATGTGCGCGAATTCTCAAACAATTAATCAACTTTAACCATTTCTATCCATGCGTGCTGAAAAAAAACTTTTGACCCGGGAATATGTGGATCGGCTGAATGTCTCGCCGTTTTTCATCGTGATCGGGTATCAGGGCCTCAAGGTTGAACACTTCACCGAGTTGCGCAAGCGCCTGGTCCAAGCGGGAGCCGAGGTGCATGTGGTCAAAAACACCGTCTTCCGCATCGCCGCCAAAGAGGCTGGCGTGGCGGACTTGAACGGGTCCCTGACAGGGCAATTGGCGGTGATCACCGGCAAAAAGGATGTTTCTGCGGCTTCCAAGGCGCTCAAAAATTTTGCCGCTGAGTTTGACAAGCTCAAAATCAAGTTTGGCTACCTGAACAACCAGAGGTTGGAGGTGGCGGAGATCGTGGCCCTGGCGGACCTGCCCAGCATCGAGGTTTTGCGCGGCAAATTGCTGGGTGTTTTGAATGCGCCGGCCACAAAGCTGGCTGTCTTGCTCAACACTCCCGCCAGCCAGTTGGCCCGCGTCATTCAGGCCAAGGCCGAAAAAGCAGGCTGAATGACAGGTTAAGCCCTGACCATGGAAGCCCCGGACCGGCGGGAAATCCATTTGGCTTTTTTAAAATCCGGGTTAGATTGATAATTTCGCCTGGCGCCATGGGGCGGGGGTGGATCAAACAACAACAAACAATACGTAAATCGTCGGTTTACAGGCTGTAAACTCAATTCCGCGGAAGCCGAGGCGGACGACGAGACGACCAGAAAGCAAGCAAACATATGCCAGACATCGCAAACCTAGTGGAAGAATTGAGCAAGCTCACCGTGATTGAAGCGGCTGACTTGGTCAAGCAATTGGAAACCAAGTGGGGCGTTTCAGCCGCCGCTCCCGTGGCCGTGGCCGCAGCCGGCGCGCCCGCTGGCGGAGGCGCTGCCGCCCCCGCTGCCGCTGCCAAGGATACCTTCGACGTCATCCTGGCCTCCGTTCCGGCTGACAAGAAGATCGCCGTCATCAAGGTGGTCCGCGAAATCAAGGCCGGTTTGGGCCTCGCGGAAGCCAAGGCTCTCGTGGAAGGGGCTCCCAAGCCGCTGCTCGAAGCCGCCAACAAGGCGGATTCCGATGCCGCCAAGAAGAAGCTCGAAGACGCCGGAGCCAAAGTCGAAATCAAATAATGGTTGCCGCGTGGGGCGGCGGCAGGCCGCCGCCGTCCCATGCCCATGGTTGCAGTTTAAATTGTTATCAAAGTCAATACCGTTCATTCAGGTTGTTTGGGCAGGCTTGCTGCAAAGCGCGGCAGGCTTGCCTCGTGTCGTCTAATTGTTGTGTCCTAATTTTACCGGACCGGCGTTGATGCCGGTCCAAACCAGAAAGCCAAAATGCCATCGCGAGTCACTGAACGAATCAACTTCGGCAAGATCAAGGAAATCGTCACGCCGCCGAACATGATCGAGCTGCAAACCAATTCCTACAAGGAATTCCTGCAGGCCGATACTGCGGCCAAAAAACGGCAGAAGCACACCGGCTTGGAGGCGGTTTTCCAGGAAGTGTTTCCCATTGAAAGCTACGATGGCAAATGCAAGCTCGCCTACGATTCCTACGAGGTGGGTGAGCCCAAGATTGACTGGCTTGAGTGCCTCCGCGAAGGCCTCACCTACGGCGCACCGCTCCATGTCACCTTCAAACTGGTGGAGGAGGAAAAAAGCGCCAAGGAAGAAAAAGTTTTCATGGGCGAATTGCCGCTCATGACTCCGCAGGGCACCTTTGTGATCAATGGTGCCGAACGCGTGGTGGTTTCCCAGCTCCACCGCTCCCCGGGCATCGCCTTCGAGGCCACCCAGCATCCCAACGGCAAAATGCTGCACAGCTTCCGCGTCATCCCTGACCGCGGTTCCTGGTATGAGGCCCAGTTCGACACCAGCGACCTGCTCTATGTCTATCTCGACCGCAAAAAACGCCGTCGAAAGTTTCTAACCACCACCCTGTTCCGCGCCCTGGCTTTCCTCGACCGTGATCCCAAGGACAAGGTCAATTCCAAGTCCAAGGATAACCCCCGCCTGACCGCAGGCTCTGACGAGGAAATCCTCAAGCTGTTTTACACCGTGGAGGAGCTTACGGTGAAAGATGCCGAAAAAATCGAGGATCTCCAAAACCGCGTCCTGGTCCAGGACGCCGTGGACCAGGAAAAAGGCCTTGTTGTGGCCCGCGCTTTCGAACCGCTCTCCAAGGCAGTCGTCAAGCAAATCGCCGAACTGGGCGTCGCTAAAATCAAGGTGGTGGATACTTCCGTGGATGACGGCATCATCATCAAATGCCTTAAAAAAGACCCCGCCAAAAATGAAGAGGAGGGCTTGAAGGACATTTATCGCCGTTTGCGCCCTGGCGATCCCCCAACCGCTCAAAATGCGGAATCACTCATCCGCCGCCTCTTTTTCGACAAAAAACGCTATGACCTGGGCCGGGTGGGCCGTTATAAAATCGGCCAGAAGCTTGGCCTGAAATCCACCAATGACGAGGATTCCCGGATTCTCAGCAAGGAGGACCTTGTGGCGGCAACCAAGTATTTGCTCCGCCTCAAAAAAGGCGAGGGTTCTCTGGATGACATTGATCACTTGGGCAGCCGCCGCATCCGCACGGTGGGCGAATTGCTCGCCAACCAATGCCGCGTGGGATTGTCCCGCACCGAACGTCTGGTCAAGGAGCGCATGACCCTCTTTGATCAGAGCGTGGAGTCCATGACCCCGCAAAAGCTCATCAATCCCAAGGCGTTGTCCGCGGTGATTCGCGACTTTTTTGGCCGGTCCCAATTGAGCCAGTTCATGGATCAGATCAACCCATTGGCTGAATTGACCCACAAACGCCGCCTGTCCGCCCTCGGACCCGGGGGCTTGAGCCGGGATCGCGCGGGCTTCGAGGTTCGTGACGTGCATCCTTCGCATTATGGGCGCATATGCCCGATTGAAACGCCTGAAGGGCCCAACATTGGGTTGATCGCCTCTCTGGCCACATTTGCCCGCATCAACGAGTTCGGCTTTTTGGAGACGCCTTATCGCCGGGTCAAGGACGGTCGCGTGACAACGGACATTGAATTCCTGACGGCTGACCGTGAGGAGCAATTCACCGTGGCCCAGGCCAATTCCGTCATGGATGAAAAGGGTCATTTCACCACCGACCGCGTGGTTTGCCGCCAGCGCGGCGAATTTGTGGACGTGGAGCCTGCCCGGGTGGATTTCATGGATATTTCACCCAAGCAATTGGTTTCCATTGCGGCGTCGTTGATTCCATTCCTGGAGCACGACGATGCCAACCGGGCATTGATGGGTTCCAACATGCAGCGCCAGGCTGTGCCCTTGCTTGTTACCGAGGCCCCATTGGTGGCCACGGGCCTGGAGGGCAGGGTGGCTCAGGATTCACGGGCGGTGCTCGTGGCTGAGGAGGCAGGCAAGGTGGCTTCCGTCAACGGCAGCCAGATCATCATCACTGAAAATGGTCTCCTCCCCGAGGGCAAAAAAAAGCTCAAGCACGATCCCCAGAATAACGTCCATATTTATCCCGTTCGCAAGTTCATGCGGTCCAATGCCGCCACTTGCATCAACCAGAAAATCCTGGTCAGCAAGGGCGAAGTCATCAAAAAAGGCCAGGTCCTTGCGGATGGTCCCTGCACTCAAAACGGCGAACTCGCCCTGGGGCGCAATGTGCTGGTGGCCTTCATGCCGTGGAATGGCTACAACTTCGAGGACGCCATCCTGATCAGCGAGAAAATCGTGAAGGAAGACATCTTCACCAGCATCCACATTGATGAATTCGAGGTGGCTGCGCGCGATACCAAGCTGGGACCCGAGGAAATCACCCGGGACATTCCCAACCTGGGCGATGAAGCCCTGAAAAATCTCGCCGCAGACGGTGTCATCCGCATCGGCGCCGAGGTCAAGCCCGGCGACATCCTGGTGGGTAAAATCACGCCCAAATCCGAAACCGAACTGGCGCCGGAGGAAAGGCTCCTGCGCGCCATCTTCGGCGAAAAGGCCGCGGATGTGAAGGACACCTCCCTGAAGGTTCCCTCCGGCACCTACGGAATTGTCATGGATGTGAAGGTTTCCTCCAAAAAGGATGGGGAACGCACCACCAAATCCGCCGTGAGCGAGGACAAGCGCCAGGCCAAGCAGATCGAGGATGATCACAAAAAGAAACTCGGCGAATTGCATGACCAGTTGACCGAGGCCCTCAGCAACATCCTCCTGGGTGAAAAAATCCCGCTGGATGTGGTGAACTCCGAGACGGGCGAAATCATCATCCCCGCCAATCGTAAAATCACCAAGACCCTGCTCCGCAAGCTCGCCACGGTTTACGACCGGATCGAGATTGATCCCTCGCCCATCCGGAACAAAATCACCGAGATCATCGGGCAGTTCAAAAAGAAGTTTGACGACCTGCAGATGCAGTACGATGAGGAGATGGAAAGGGCGGAGGCTGGAGACGGCGCCGAGGCCGGCATCGTCAAGTCGGTCAAGGTCTATATCGCCTCCAAGCGCAAGCTCTCGGTGGGTGATAAAATGGCCGGTCGCCACGGCAACAAGGGTGTGGTGGCCCGTATCGTCAAGGAGGAGGACATGCCCTTCCTGGCCGACGGCACGCCTGTGGAAATCGTCTTGAACCCACTTGGGGTGCCCAGCCGCATGAACGTGGGGCAGGTGCTCGAAACCCATCTGGGTTGGGCCGCCAAGCTCCTGGGGCTTAAGTTTGCCACCCCGGTGTTTGATGGCATCAAGGAAAAGGACATCCGTTCCTACCTCAAGCAGGCTGGCCTGCCCGAACATGCCAAAACCCATCTTTATGACGGGCGCACTGGCGAACAGTTCGACCAGGAAATCGTGGTCGGTTACATTTACATGATGAAGCTCGGCCACTTGGTGGCGGATAAAATCCACGCCCGCGCCGTGGGTCCCTACTCACTGGTCACCCAGCAGCCCCTCGGCGGCAAGGCCCAGTACGGGGGTCAGCGCTTCGGGGAAATGGAAGTGTGGGCCATGGAGGCCTATGGCGCCGCCTATACCCTCCAGGAACTGCTCACTGTCAAGTCGGACGACGTGCAGGGCCGCACTCGGATTTACGAAAGCATTGTCAAGGGCGACAATGCGCTGGAAGCAAACATTCCAGAATCATTCAACGTCCTGGTCAAGGAAATGCAGTCCCTGGGCCTCGATGTCAAGGTGGGGTATTCCAACCCCATTGAACATTCCACTGGCGAAAATGCCGCCGCAGCCGCCGCAGCCGCGCTGGCTTCCGCCTGAAACAGTCGTTGATGCAAATATCCGTATGAATTCCAATTCCAAAGAAAACGCCCGCGAAATACTCGGTCTTGAAAAGGTCAACCAAGTTGACTACGTCGGCATCACCCTCGCTTCACCCGAATCCATCCGCTCCTGGAGCAAGGGCGAGGTTAAAAACCCGGAGACCATCAATTACCGCACTTTCAAGCCCGAAAAAGGCGGCCTTTTTTGCGAGCGCATTTTCGGCCCTGTCAAGGACTGGGAATGTTCCTGCGGAAAATACAAGCGCGTGAAGCATCGCGGCGTGGTTTGCGACCGCTGCGGCGTGGAGGTCACCCTCTCCCGGGTGCGGCGCGAGCGGATGGGCCACATCGAGCTGGCTGTTCCCACCTGCCACATCTGGTTCTTCAAGTGCATGCCCTCACGCATCGGCCTGGCGCTGGACATGACCGCACGCCATCTGGAACGCGTCATTTATTACGAGGATTACCTCGTCATTGATCCGGGCACCACCCCCTTGAAACCCAACCAGTTGCTCACCGAAGTGGAGTTCCGGGAAGCCCGCGAAACCTACGGTGCCGAGGCTTTTGTGGCCAAAATGGGCGCCGAAGCCGTGCGCGAAGCCATGGCCCGTGTGGACCTCGTAAAGCAGGCCGACGAATTGGCCGTGGCCATGACCGAGACCAAAAGCAAGCAGATCCGCAAAAAGCTCGGCAAACGCATCAAATTGCTTCAGGGCCTGGCCTCATCCAAGAGCCGTCCTGAATGGATGATCCTCACCGTGCTGCCGGTCATTCCCCCCGACCTGCGCCCGCTCGTGCCACTGGAGGGCGGACGTTTTGCCACCAGCGATCTCAACGACCTTTACCGGCGCGTGATCAACCGCAACAACCGCCTGCGCACCCTCCTCCAGCTCAAGACTCCGGAGGTCATCATCCGCAACGAAAAACGCATGCTTCAAGAAGCCGTGGATGCCTTGTTTGACAACGGCAGGCACGGTCGCCCCGTCACCGGCGCGGGAAACCGCTCCCTCAAGTCCCTCAGCGACATGCTCAAGGGTAAGGGCGGACGTTTCCGTCAGAACCTCCTGGGCAAGCGCGTGGATTATTCCGGGCGCTCCGTCATTGTCATTGGCCCGGAATTGAAGCTCAACCAGTGCGGGTTGCCCAAGAAAATGGCCCTCGTGCTGTTCGAACCCTTCATCATCCGCCGCCTCAAGGAGCTTGGATACGTGCACACCGTGCGCAGCGCCAAAAAAATGATCGAGCGCCAGACCCGCGAGGTTTGGGACGTGCTCGAGGAGGTCACCAAGGGTCATCCCGTGCTCCTCAACCGCGCTCCCACGCTGCACCGCCTCTCCATTCAGGCCTTTGAACCCCAATTGATCGAGGGCGAGGCCATCCGCATTCACCCACTGGTTTGCACCGCCTACAACGCGGACTTTGACGGCGACCAGATGGCCGTCCACGTGCCCCTGTCCGTGGAGGCCCAGTTGGAGGCGCGCCTCCTGATGATGGCCACCAATAACATCTTCTCGCCCTCCTCGGGCAAACCCATCATCACTCCCACACAGGACATCACTCTCGGCTGCTACTATGTCACCGCCGAGCCGCGCAAGCCGCTCCCGCCCAACCTGGAGACGCTCCCCCTCTTTGGCTCCAAGGAGGAGGCCATCTTTGCTTACAACGATGGTGCCCTCAAAACCCACGACCGCATCCGCCTCGCAAACCCGGATTTCAGTCGCAAAACCGTGTTCGGAAACATGGAGAAGAAGGTGATTGACACCACCATCGGGCGCGTTCTTTTCAGCGAGATCTGGCCGGATGAACTTGGATTCCACAACAAGCCGGTCAAAAAATCCGACCTCGGGGACCTCATCTGGAAATGTTACAAGTTTGCCGGGCACGACAAAACCGTGACCATGCTCGACAAGCTCAAGGAAATCGGTTTCCGCGAGGCCACCAAGTCGGGCGTCTCCATCGGCATTGATGACATGATCGTTCCCCGGGAGCGCGATGAGCAGATCGAAAATGCGCACAAGCAGATTCGTGAGGTGGAGAAGCAGTATCGCAAGGGCGTCATCACCTCTGGCGAGCGCTACAATAAAATCGTGGACATCTGGACCCATTGCACCGATCAGATCTCCGGTGTGATGTTCCGCACGCTGGAGCAGAACCAGGGTAAAAAGGAGTACAATCCTGTTTATCTGATGGTGGACTCCGGCGCCCGCGGCAACAAGCAGCAGATTCGCCAGTTGGCCGGTCTCCGTGGCTTGATGGCCAAGCCCAGCGGCGAAATCATCGAGAAACCCATTCTCGCCAACTTCCGCGAGGGCCTGTCCGTCCTCGAGTATTTCATCTCCACCCACGGCGCGCGCAAGGGCCTGGCCGATACCGCCCTGAAAACCGCCGATTCCGGTTACATGACCCGCAAACTCGTGGACGTCTCCCAGGATGTCATCATCCAGGAAAAGGATTGCGGCACCACCAACGGCATCTGGGTCTCCGCAGTCTTCGAGGGCGAGGATGAAGTCGTCAAGATTTCAGACCGTCTCGTCGGGCGTTTTGCCTGCGATGACATCGTCAACCCCACCAGCCCCAAGGAATATCTCATCCGTGCCAACGAGGAGATTGATGAAACCAAGGCCCGGGGCATTGACAGCGCCGGCATTGACCGCGTGCGCATCCGGTCCGTGCTCACTTGCGAGAGCAAGCACGGCATTTGCATGGCCTGTTACGGGCGCAACCTGGCGACTGGTTCCCTGGTCAAGCTCGGCGAGGCGGTCGGCATCATCGCCGCCCAGTCCATCGGCGAGCCGGGCACCCAGCTCACCATGCGCACCTTCCACACCGGCGGTGTGGCAGCGGGCGTGTTCAAACAGCCCCAGATCAAATCCAAGCACGAGGGCATCATCCGCTACAACGACCTCAGGTCCGTTGAGTTGGAGGATGGCAACAACATCGTCCTCAACAAAAACGGGTCCCTCTCCATCCTCACCGATGACGGCAGGGAATTGGAAAGCCACACCGTCGTCATCGGCGCCGTCGTCTCCGTCAAGGATGGCGGGCGCGTGAAAAAGGGCGATACCTTCGTGCAATGGGACCCGCACAACGTCCCCATTCTCTCCGAAAAAGCGGGCAAGGTGAAATTCCACGACATCATCGAGGGTGTCACCATGAAACAGGAAGTGGATGAAGCCACCGGCGAGGAATCCATGGTCATCATTGACCACAAGGAGGACCTGCACCCGCAGATCATCATGAGCGATGACAAGGGCGAGGTGGTGGCCAATTACCCCATTCCGTCCGGGGCGCACATTGTCGTCAACGAGGGCGACCGCATCGTGCCCGGAACCTTGATCGCCAAAACGCCGCGCAAACAGGCCAAAACCCGGGACATCACCGGCGGTTTGCCCCGTGTGGCGGAATTGTTTGAAGCCCGCAGGCCAAAAGACGCATCGGAAATCTCCAAGATTGACGGCATTGTTGATTTTGGGCCCAGCGTCCGCGGCAAGCGCTGCATTCTCATCACCGACACCGCCACCCAGCTCCAGGAGGAGCACCTCATCCCCATCGGCAAGCACGTTATTGTCTTCAAGGGCGACCTGGTCAAGAAAGGCCAGCAATTGACCGAAGGCCCCATGGACCCGCACGAGATTCTCGAAGTCTGCGGACCCCAGGAGCTGCAGGAACATTTGGTCAGCGAAGTCCAGGAGGTTTATCGCCTCCAGGGTGTGACCATCAATGATAAGCACATTGAAATCATCGTCCGCCAGATGCTGCGCAAGGTGCGCATCACCGAGGCTGGCGACACCCAGTTCCTCTGGGGCGAACAGGTGGACAAACTCGAGTTTGAGGCGGAAAATGAGCGCGTCGAGAAAAAAGGCGGCAAACCCGCCGAAGCCTCGCCGGTGCTGCTGGGAATCACCAAGGCCAGCTTGGAAACCGACAGCTTCCTCAGCGCCGCCAGCTTCCAGGACACCACCCGCGTCCTCACCGAGGCTGCCACCCGCTCCAAGATTGACAGCCTCCGTGGCTTCAAGGAAAACGTCATCATGGGTCACATCATCCCCGCAGGCACCGGATTCGATTATCATCGCAAGGTGGAACTCCGGCCCCTGGTGGAAGTGCCCGAACCCCAGCCCGAAGAGGAAACTCCCGAGGCTGCGGAATCGGAAAACCCATTGCTGGCCTGATTCCCCGGGTCCAGTTCCAAGTTCTTTCAACCAGGCGCCCGGCTCAGCCGGGCGCCTGCTTTTTTGCCCCCGAACATCCGGGTTGGACTTCCCGCCGCCGCCGGTTTACATTTCGACCAGCTTGGTTCCATCCGAAAAGCGAAATTGAAAAGTTCAAGATGCGGCAAGATGCTGGAGCGGAAACTCTTTGGAAGGATCGAAACCATACCCGAAGCGGTCTGGTAAGATTTTTCCAAAGAGTTTGCGCCCGGTAGATTGGGGCAGATTGGCCTTTTGAATTTCGTTTTTCGGGTTCAATCAACACCAAAACCGGGATATGAATAAGAAACGGGATTCCAGGACATCGGCGCTCTTCCTCCCCATTTTTTGGGCCGTGTTGCTCCCCGTGTTGCTCTGTTTCCCGTTTGCATGCAGGATGCAGGGGGTGCCGGTTGTTTTCACCGTGGACCCTTCCCAGAGCCATGTGACCGTGTCCGGAACCGTGGCCGCCTATGGCCTCTTTTCTGCGCCGCTCACCCAGCAAACCCCGGGAAGTTTGACCGCCGCCTTTGGCGGTGCCATTGATGCCGATTTGACTGGCACGAACATCCAATTCACCGGCACAAGCCTGGTCGAGGCTCAAACCAATTCCACGCCCCAGCAACCCGCGCCGGGCGGCACATCGGGAAGCGCCCCGGCGGATTACGGCGGGCTGGCCACTCAAAAAACATTTTTAGGCGATATCACCGTGACGGTGGCCATTCGCAATGTGGGTCTGGATTTGATCAGCCCCGTGCTGCCTTTATCCAACGGCAGCTTTGCGACCTCTTCACTGGAGTTTCTTTTCTCAACAAATGCCGGTAATTCCATTGATTATGCCGTCTCCTACCCCAGCCAAAATGGAACGACGACACTTGCCGGCAATTCCATGTTGGACGCGGGGTCTGCGGCCACCCTCTCCATCACGGGCGCCACGGAAATCCTGACCATCCCCGTTAGCGCGGTCTTCACCGAAACCTCCGGTTCCACCTCCGGCACCAGCCTGGCCATGGTCGGTCAGATCGTGGCCACGCTGCAAATTCCCCCTCCAGTCATTGATTCCATAATGGCGAGCCATCAAATGGTGACCTTGAGTGTTTCCGGTGTGACCGCCCAATCCAAGGTGCTGGCCTCCACGGACCTCATCCACTGGTCGGCCCAGGACTCCGTCATTTCCACCCTTTCCGGCCGGACCCTTTTTGTTTTTCCCGTCACAAACACCGTTGAGTTTTTTAAAATTCAACAGTGATGCGGCCAGTGGCTGCGGGTTGTTTCATGCGCTGTCCAAGTGGCTTCAACCCGAAAAACGAAATTCAAAAGGGCAATCTACTGGATGCAAACTCTTCGGAAAAATCTCACGAGACCGCTTCGGGTATGGGTTCGATTTGCCCAAAGAGTTTACACTTCAGCATCCTGCCGCATCTTGACCCTCTCCATTTCGCTTTTCGAGGTCAAGCCTGGGTTGTCAATTTTTCATGGAGTGGCGGATGTCCTGCGCCTCGCACAGGTAAACCACTTCCTCGGCGATGTTCTTGGCGTGGTCGGCGATGCGTTCCAGGCTTTTGGTGGCCACGATCCAGTGCAGGCAGCGTGAAATGGTGTCGGGATTTTCCGCCATGTGCCGCGCCAGGGTTTCGTGCATGGATTTGTTCAGAACGTCCACTTGCTTGTCCCGGGGGATCAGGTTGCGGGCGGCGGCGGAATCCCGCTGCACAAAGGCATCCAGGGCGTCCTTGACCATGGTGAGCGCCATGCCCGCCATGTGGGGCAGGTCCAGGTGCAGTTTCAGCGGCGGTTCCTGGGACAAATCCCGGGCGCGCTTGGCGATCTTGGTGGCTTCATCGCCAATCCGCTCCAGGTTCTGGGAAATTTTCATGCCCACGGTCACCAGGCGCAAATTGCTGGCCAGGGGGGCCTTGGTGAGCAGTTGGATGGCCATTTCATCAATTTCAATCTCGCACTGGTCAATGGCCTTGTCCTCCTGGCGCACTTGTATGGCGAGGTCGTACTGGCGCTGCATGAGAGCCTCCACCGCGCGGTTGACGGAAGTTTCCGCAAGGCTGCCCATCAGCAGCAGCTTCTGCTGCAATCCGTCCAGGCCTGTTTCAAAATGATTGTCCATAATTGTCAATGAGTTGATCTCAGCCAAACTGGCCGGTCACATAATCCTCCGTCTGGCGTTTTTGGGGTCTGGTGAAGATTTTTTTGGTGGCGTCGTATTCCACCAGTTCGCCCATGTAAAAAAAGGCGGTGGAATCCGAGACGCGCGCCGCCTGCTGCATGTTATGGGTGACGATGACGATGGTGTACTCTTTTTTGAGGCTGACGACCAGTTCCTCGATCTTGGCGGTGGCGAGGGGGTCGAGCGCCGAGGCGGGCTCATCCATGAGGAGGACCTCGGGCTGGACGGCGAGGGCCCTGGCGATGCAGAGTCTTTGTTGCTGGCCGCCGGAGAGGCTGATGGCGGGTGAGCGGAGGCGGTCCTTGACCTCGTCCCAGAGGGCGGCCATGCGCAAGGCCTGCTCGGTGCGGTCGGCCAGCTTTTCCCTGCGGGTCATGCCATTGAGGCGCAGGCCCACGTTCACATTGTCCTCGATGGACATGGTGGGGAAAGGGTTGGATTTTTGGAAGACCATGCCGACGCGCCGCCGGACCAGCAGGGGCTGGGTTTCGCGTCCGTAAACATCCTCGCCAAACAGGCGGATTTGGCCCTCCACGCGGGCATCCGGGTTGAGGTCGTGCATGCGGTTGAGCGAGCGCAAAAAGGTGGACTTGCCACAGCCGCTGGGGCCGATGATGGCGGTGACATGACGGGGGGCAATGTCCATGGAGACGGCATTGAGCACTTTTTTATCCCCGAAAAAGATGGAGAGGTCCCTGGTGGCAAGGGCCGGGGCTTCGGCATGGGGTTTATCCGGTTTTGCGGCGGGCAGGGGATGGGCGGTTTCTGGCATGGCAGAGAGGGTTCAGGATTTGCCTGAAAAACGGTTTTGGGTGAGGACGCGCACGCCGATGTTGAGCGCGAGGACCAGGAGGAGGAGGACCAGTGCGCCGGCCCAGGCCTGCCGGTGCCAGTCGTCGTAGGGTGAGATGGCGTAGGCAAAAATCTGGAGCGGCATGGCGGCGATGGGTTGGGTGAGCCGGTGGTTCCAGAACTGGTTGCCGAGGGCGGTGAAGAGCAGGGGGGCGGTTTCGCCGGCCACCCTGGCCAGCGCCAGCAACACGCCGGTGACAATGCCCCGGGAGGCGGTCCGCAGGACGATCTGCACGATGGTCTGCCATTTGGCGATGCCCAGGGCGAGGGCGGCCTCGCGGTAGCCATGGGGCACCAGTTGCAGCACCTCCTCGGTGGTGCGCATCACCAGCGGTATCATCATCAATCCCAGCACCACCCCCCCGGCGAGTGCGGAGAAGCCGTGCATGGGCACCACCAGCAGGGCATAGACCACAATGCCCCAGGTGATGGATGGAACACCGTTCAAAATATCGGCTGCAAAGCGAATCCACCAATTCAACCGGGAACCGCCGTATTCGGAAAGGAAAATTCCGCCGCAAACGCCCACCGGCACACCGATGAGGACGGCTTGCGCCAGCAGTTCGAAAGTGCCCACGATGGCATTGGCCATGCCGCCGCCAGGTTCGCCCTCGCCCTTGGGCAACTGGGTGAAGAAGGCCCAGTTGATGGAGGAAAAACCCTCGTGCAGCAGGTGGTAAAACACCAGGATCAGCGGGCTGGCCACGAGGATGGCGCAGCCCAGCGCCACCGCCTCCATGAGCAGGTTTTTAAACTGGCGCCAGGAATGGTTGGAGGCGGTCATGACCTGGGGATGGAACTGCGGCGCAGCCCGGGGCAGGGGCGCCTTTCAGCGGCTGGAGCCGGTGGAAAAAATGGTGAAACTGGCAAAGAGGAATTTAAGATGCCGGGGTGATGGTGCATGGGGTCAATCAATGACGCGGGTTGGTTGCGGGTCCGGATAAGGTTCTTAAAAGGCCCTGGGCCAGGATATTGACCAGCAAAGTGATGCCCAGCAGGACGAGGCCGATGGCGAAGAGCGCGCTGGGATAAAGCGTGCCGGTGGCTTCATTGAATTCATTGGCGATGACACTGGCCAGGGTGTAACCGGGGGCCAGGAGGGACTTGGCAATCTGCGGGGTGTTGCCGATGACCATGGTGACGGCCATGGTCTCCCCCAAGGCCCGGCCCAGGCCCAGGATGACCGCGCCAAACAAGCCCTTGCGCGCCTGACCCAGCACCGCAATGGTGGTGACCTCCCACCGCGTGGCGCCCAGGGCATAAGCCGCCTCCCGCTGCAAACCCGGCACCGAACGCAAAATTTCCCGGGAAACCGAGGTGATGATGGGGATGATCATGATGGCCACGATCATGCCCCCGGCCAGCATGCTGACGCCATAAACCGGGCCTTTGAACAGGGGCAAAAATCCCAGGCGCTCATGAAGAAAGTGGAAAAAATGATCGCGGCAAAACGGGACCATCACGAAAATGCCCCAAAGGCCGAGAATGACGCTGGGCACGGCGGCGAGCAACTCGATGAACATGGTCAGGGGCTGCCGCAGCCATTGGGGAGCCAGTTCTGTGAGGTAAACCGCCGTGCCAATGCTGATGGGGACGGCGATGACCAGGGCGATGGCGGAGGACACCACCGTGCCGTAAATGAAGGTCAGGGCACCGTAAACATCATTGACCGGGTCCCAATCCGTGGAGACGAGAAAATGCCAGCCGAATTTGGCCAGGGTCGGTCTTGCGCCCTGCACCAGTTCATAGCCGATCAGGAACAACAACCCGAAAATGCTCAGGGCAAACGCCAGCGTCAGCCACTTGAAAATGCCGTCACCCCAGCGGGGAAGGGGCTGTGAGAGTGCGGCAGGCCTTGGGGCGGGGTCATTCATCGGGGATGGTTCCTGCATCAATTCACCGTGTCCAGGATTTTGATTTCACGCTGCTGCACCGTTTCAGGAAGAGGGGCGTAGTCCAGGCTGGCGCAGTTGGTCTGGCCCCGGGTGATTGCCCACTTGAGAAACGATGCCAGGGGCGTCCCGCTGCCGGGGTTTCTGGCAGCCTTGTAAACCAGCACCCAACTGGCTCCAGAAATGGGGTATGCCTCCCGGCCCGGGGAATTCACGATCGAAAAGCGAAAGTCATCCGGTATGGCGGCTGTCGCCAATGCGGCGGAAACCGACGCGGGCGAAGGCAATACATACTGGCCCGATGGGTTTTGGATTGAAGCAAAGGGGATTTTACTTTGGTCCGCGTAAGCCAGTTCGGCGTAGGCGATTCCCCCGGGAAGCTGCTTCACCTGGCCGGCCACCCCCTCGCTGCCCTTGGCCGCAAGTCCTATCCCCGAGGGCCAGTGAACCGAGCTGCCTTTGCCCACGGTCTGTTTCCATTCGGGACTGATCGTGCTGAGATAATCGGTGAAAATATAGCTTGTGCCGCTGCCATCCGCGCGGTGTATGGGGATGATGGAGACATCCGGCAGGTTCAAGCCGGGGTTCAGGGCGGCTATTTTGGGATCGTTCCAGGAGGTGATTTCGCCCAGGAAAATAGCCGCAAGTGTGGGACCATCCAGTTTCAGCCTGGGGTCGCCGGGCAGATTGTAGATGATGGCCACTCCGCCCGCCACGATGGGAAGCTGGATGATGGGGGCGGGAGCGGTGGACATGGTTTCCACGCTCATGGGGGCATCGGAAGCGCCAAAATCCACGGTTTGATTCAGAAGGAGCTTCTGGCCCGCCCCGGAGCCGATGGATTGGTAGTTGAAACTCACATTGGAATCCACTCCCCTGTATATTTCAAACCATTTGGTGAAAGCCGGGTAATCAAAGGTGGATCCGGCGCCGTTGATGAGGGTCTGGGCGCCCAGATGCCAGGCCGCAAAAAAGCAGAAACCCAGCAGGGCCAGAAATCGTTCTGGTTTTATCTCAATCATAAGTGTTTAAAACGTCGAAAATTCATTGTGGCCTTTAATCCTTTCAGCCCACAAAAGACGTCGCGCATTGTAGTTGGTCGCCGGGCCAGATTCAAAGCCTTTGAAATGAATTTTACACCAGCGGTCAGGACTCCGGAGCGCAGCGCATGAGAGAAAAACCGTCACCGAATCCGGGTTGACCCTCGGCAAAGGGCATGGTTTCGATTTTTCCAAAGAGTTTCCGCTCCAGCATCTTGCCGCATCTTGGCCTTTTCTATTTCCCTCGTCGGGTTGCATGCCGGTTTTTCAAGGAGCGGGAGGTTTTGGAGGCGGTTTTGGGGGTGAATTGGTTTTGCCATTCAGTTCGCGGGGGGTGATGGTCAAACCGAGAGGATTGATCCCCGGGACCTTTTCATAAACGCGCGCGATGGGATTTTTCTCATCGGGCATGATGACGTCGTAGTGTTCATTGAGTATATCCACATCCCTGGTGTACCTCTTGTTCGCCTCGGCGATGCCTTCGGCTTCGGTGGATTGATGGGCGGCGAATTCCTCGGCCGCCTCCTGTTCGGCCAGTTCCTCTGCGTCCTTCCGGTCGGCTTCGGCCATTTCCAACTCATGTTCGGACTCTTTGAGCTTGAGGGCGCGTTCGCGGTGATTTTGGCGGGAGAGATTTTGTTCGTAGCTGGTGATGGTGCGGAGCATGGGGGTGACCTGGCGGATGCAGTCCTCGGTGGGTCCTTTATCGC
>JAKAFL010000045.1 GCA_021817945.1 bacterium
CTCCCTCTCCGCCAATTATATTGGGGGAGAGGGCCAGAGCCTGTCGGAAAATGACAATGGAGGCTGCGGCAACGGATTTTGGGTTCAGCCGAGGCGCAAGCGACGAGCATGCCCGTCATGGGCCTGTAAGGAGCGAGTAACGAAGGTTGAACACAAAAGACGCGCCGCAGTGACCATTGCCATTTTCAGACAGGCTCTGTAGGGAGAGGTGGCACTGAGGTTTCCAAATGCATATTGATTTGAGTTCGCATTGGATGTGAGCGGAAAATGGAAACGATTGGGTGATTGCCTTTTGATTTGGTTGGGTTTTGAATGGCGGCATGGCAGTCATGACTCGGTCCAAAACAAACTGGCAGGATTGGCTGGAGGCGGCCGCTGCGCTGGTTTATCCGGGAATCTGCCAGATTTGCCGCGATCAAAAATCGGATGCCCGCGAAGGCTTTGTGTGCGGAAATTGCCGGTCCCAGGTCCAAACGGTCCGCCCTCCATTTTGCTCCCGTTGCGGTTTGCCCCACGATGGGGACATAACCTCCAACTACGAATGCGGCAATTGCCTGAATCAGGCTTTTGATTTTCGCTATGCCAGGGCAGCGGTGATCAATAAATCCGTAGTCCAAGAGGCCCTGAGACGATTTAAATACTCGGGCGCCGTTTGGTTCGAGCCTTTTCTGGTGGAACTCCTTGTCAATGAGTCTATTTCAATGTTAAACCCCAAGGACTGGGATGTCATTGTGCCGGTGCCCCTGCACCCGGTGAAACAGCGAACGCGCGGGTTCAATCAAGCCGAAATCCTGGGACGAGGCCTTTCACAAGCCTCTGGAATCAAAATTAATACAACTTTACTGGCACGGCATCTGCCCACGCCCACCCAAACCACACTGGCCCGCGCAGCCCGGTTGCAAAACATGCAAGGAGCCTTCAGGGTGAAAAACGTTAAAAGACTTGATAAGCAACGTGTTGTGCTGGTGGATGACATTTTCACCACTGGAGCCACCACCAATGCCTGCGCGAAGGCCCTGAAAGCAGCCGGTTCGGCGGAGGTTTGTGTCTGGACAGTGGCCCGCGGGCTGTGAATACTATCGAGTCATGGCAACCACATATCTGACGAAGGCAGCTTTGGGAGTGGAACAGGTCGAACCCGCCCTGACTCCGCCCCCGGTGAAACCCCAGTTGCCCAGCAAGTCCAAATTAGGCTCGGATAATTCAAAAACCCGCAAGCGCGAGATTCCCGAGGGGCTTTGGACCAAATGCCCATCGTGCGAGAACATGGTTTTCGACAAGGAATTGGACGAAAAACTCAAGGTTTGCCCCAAGTGCCAGCACCACTTCCCCATTGGCTCCAGGGAACGCATCCACTCGCTGGTAGAGACCTGCAGCTTTGAGGAAATGGATGCCACCATGACGAGCGTGGACTTTTTGAAGTTCACCGGTTACCGCGCCAAACTTGAGCGGGACCGGAAGTCCACCATGCTCATGGACGCAGTGGTCACGGGCATAGGCAAGATAGGAAGCCAACGGGTGGCCTTGGGGGTGATGGATTTTGGTTTTCTGGGCGGTTCCATGGGGTCGGTGGTGGGGGAGAAGCTGACACGTTTGATTGAGCGCGCCACCGAAGGCAACTGGCCGGTGGTCATCATTTCCACCAGCGGCGGCGCGCGCATGCAGGAAGGATCCACCAGCCTGATGCAAATGGCCAAAACCAGCGCGGCGCTGGCTTATCATGCACGCCAACAGCTTCCTTATTTAAGCATTCTGACGAATAACAGCTACGGAGGAGTCATGGCCAGTTACGCCGCCCTGGGGGATTTGATCCTGGCCGAACCTGCGGCCATGGTGGGATTTGCCGGTCCAAGGGTGATCAAGGACACCACTCACGCCGATCTTCCCGAAGGGTTTCAAACCTCTGAATTCCTGCTGGATCACGGCCTGATAGACGCCATTGTGCCCCGGCAGGAAATGAAGGAGCAAATAATCAAGTACCTGGATTTTCTCATGCACAAACGGCGCCAGGGCTGATGCGGCATCAGCGCCGTCCATCGTACCACAAGTAAGCGGCTTCACGACTGGCCACCGAGCGGCGGTGCCAGAACAGGGTTTGAATGAAAAAGACAAATCTTTCCCTGAAACTGTACAACTTTAATTTCCGGGCGGACGTTTTCAAGGGATGCCTGTCCAAAACCACGATGGTACGACCTTCATCGCGGGCACGCTTTTTCAGCCTTTGGGAAAGCTCCAATTCCTCTGCGGCAAATAATCTGGCATCGAATCCCCCCAACTCATGAAAAACCCGGCGCTCCACAAAAATGAAGGACCCGGCCAAAAGGCGCTGCCAACGGCTGAGACCGTTCCAAAGCGCCACCAATAAATCAGCGCTGAAGTGGTGTTCATCCAAAACGACGGTCGAACCGCCGGCAAGGCATTTCCCCGACCAGATTTGCTCCGCCACGTCCTCAAACAAAGCCGCCGTGGGCGCGGAATCTGCGTCCACAAAAATAAGCCAATCCCCAGTCGCGGCTGCAGCGCCGCTATTCCGGGCGCGTCCAATCTGGTTGACCGGCTCAAAGACCACCCGGGCTCCCGACTCGCGAGCCAACACTGCGGTGCGATCAGTGGAATTATTGTCACAAACCACGATTTCCACGGCCCAACCTTTTTTCCTAAAGACATCGAGCGCCTTTTGCACGGCGGCCAAGGTGCCAGGCAAAAGCTTTTCCTCGTTAAAGGCTGGAATCACCACGGAAATGTTCACCCCTCCAGCATACATCGGTTTGCCACCAATCAAGACATTTCAGGCGAATTTTAATCGTGCTTTTTGCCTGGGATGCGCTTTAAATGGGTGCATGAGCATTTGGATCGTTGCGGTGGCATTGCTGGTGGTTCTGGCGCTGGCTGGCTGGGGCCAGGGTGGGATTGGTGCTGCGTTTTACTTTTGCGGCGCCATTTTGGGTGCCTTGTTTGGACCGATGCTGGGAGGCCTTTTCCATTTCGTGCTTCCCCACCTGGGCGTTGACGATCCACTTCTGACGTGGCTCCTGGCTCCCATCTGTGGTTTTATTCTGGTGACGGTGATTCTGACCTCCATAGGCATGAAAATCAGCCGCCAGATCGAGGTTCGTTTCAAGCATAAGGAATCTGAATTGCGGCATGCCATGTTCCAGCGGCTGAACACCAAGCTGGGCATACTGATTGGGTTGATGAACGGGGCGGTCTATTTCGTGCTGGTGAGTTTTGTCTTCTACAACATTGCCTACTTTACCACACAAGCCGCCGCCTCCAACAGCCAGCCGCTGCAAATCCGGCTCCTCAACCAACTGGGCGCGGATATGTCCAATGCCAGCCTGGGGCGTGTGGCTGCCGGCGTTCATACATTGCCTCCCAGCTTCTACGAGATTTCTGATCTTGCCGGGTTTCTGGCCCAAAACCCATCTGCAGGACCCCGCTTCGCCACCTATCCGGGCCTGACCTCCCTGTGGCAGCGCGATGACATGCAACCCGTGGTGACTGATGCCGTCATCACCAACGCCCTCGCCGGAGGCAATTCCCTGAACACCGTTCTGGATGAAGCGCCCTTGCAGGATTTCCTGAAAAACAAGCCGCTGCGAGACCTGGCCATGGACACCATCACAACCAATATTGATGATCTGAAGACCTACCTGAAGACCGGCAAATCCTCAAAATATGCCGACAACATCATTGGCGAATGGACCTACAATATCAATGTGACCCTGGCATGGTGGCGTCTGGGCCAATCCCGTGTTCCGGCCAGCGAAATGATGGCCATCCGCCAGTTATGGACCAAAGCCTACGGCCAAACCGCCATTCTTGCCACCGGCGACCATCAGATTTTCATCAGCAACTTTCCCCATTTCAATGAGCAACCCCGTCAAGCTCCAACCATTGATGAGCAAAATTTGAAAGGAGATTGGTCCGTGGACAACGGCACAAACTACACTCTTCATGTGACCATGAACGGCGAGGATAAATTTATGGAAGCCACTGCCGATGCCTTGCGCATGTCAGCCAAGGACGGACGCACCTTGATGATCTTTGACCGGGCGTTTTGACAAATCATACACCCTGTCTGCCGGGCTGCCCATGGTTCCGCGCATTTGAGAGCGCTTTTTGACTTCATCCTTTTTTCCTAGGCAGTCTGTTGATGTGCCGTTGAATTCAGCTTTCGGTTGGCGGATAAAAATGGAAATTCAATCCAACGATAGGTGAAGGCGCTCAGGATGGTGACAGCCACCAAGGCAACAGTCAGGATGAGCCAATGGATGATCGAAGGCATCCATCCCCAGCCGCCCGCCGTTGCCAGCCAAAACACCAGCCGAAACACCATGAAATGAAGCAGGTAAAGGCTGAAACTGATGGCTCCCAGGCAACGCGTGACCGGATGTGTCAGCAAACCGCCAAAACCATTGCCCGCCGCCGCCACAAGGAACGTAGGAAACAAGCCGGCGGCCAGCGAAACCGACGGAAAGAATTGACGCTGCAAACAACACCAAAATACAGAGGCGCAGAACACAATGACCGCAACCAGAGGATGCCTTAGCACTGAGGCTGCTTTTTGATTCTCCAGCAGCGCGGAACTTAAAATCCCAAAGACAAAAAACCACCAGATATCCATGGTTGCGCTATGCCAGTCCAACCCGGGCCAGAAAAAAATCAAAACCCAGTGATACACATAAGCGCCGTAAAAAATCAGGATGCCGATGTAAGTTCTCCTGCCAGGAGCCAGCCAGGCAATGAACGGAAGAAGAAGGTAAAATTGCCACTCGAATTGAAGAGTCCAAACAACGCCGTTGTAATCTACCATGTTAACTGTGCCGACATGTCCCCAAGGCAACGCCCCAAGGGGCAAAATGCGAAGCAATGCAAGCAGATTTGAAAGTGTCAGCCAGCCATGGTCGGATTCAGCCAGCACAAGCAACACCACGAGCACGACACTAAAAAGATACAGCGGTGCAATCCGATACAGCCTTCCGCGCCACAATTTCAGGGGGTTGAGTTTTCCGTTTGCCTTGCGAGCTTTGCCCCAGAAAAGATAGCCGGTGAGCATGAAGAAAAAAATGACCCCTATGGTGCCAAAGGAATGCAATACATTGGGCATCACGGCCAACCACTGGCCGGGTTTGATCCACAAACTGACCATGTCGGCGTGACAGACCGCCACCATCAAGGCTGCAAGACCCCGCAATCCATCCAAGGCAACCTCCCTGCCCCCGGTCCTTGCCAGTTCCCCTTGATAAAATTTGCTGTATCGCACAATGAAGAACGCGGTCGAAATGACCGCCAGCATCATCACCAAACTTCCCGCGAACAGCTTGAAAGTCATCATAAGCTAAATTTAAACCAGAATGTTGCCTGTCTTGGCAAAAATGTAAAGAATCCCCCCGGAAAATGACCTGTGGGACAGGTAGGGTTTATTGAGATTTGAAAAAACGGCGCAGCAATTACCAAAGATTGCATGATCCGACCTGAGCTGACACGCGAATGCTTGAATCAATTTGATTCCCCCAAAACCCCTGGTCACTGCAACACAGAAACATCCAGCCCCCCGGACAAAACACTTTCCCACCTAAGAATTCCATGGCAGAACGGCAATTTCTTTTTTCTAATCAAAGATAGGGGCCTTCATCATGATCCTTTAGAAAATTGACAGAAAGGATGCGGCGATGGACTGCGGGATTTTTTCGCCTTGAGCAGGGCCTTGGTGAAGACGCAGGTTTGGAACCCTGCAATTGAACCGAAACGACGCCACATTAAAAAACTCCGCATTGCTTCAAGCCAGGCACACTGCTGCAGCTTTAATCCGAAAAGCGAAATTGAAAAGGTCAAGATTCGGCAAGATGCTGGAGCGGAAACCCATTGGAAAGATCGAAACCACACCCGAAGAGGTCTGGTGAAATTTTTCCAATGAGTTTGCGCCCAGTAGATTGGGGCAGATTGGCCTTTTGAATTTCGTTTTTCGGGTTTAATGGAAATGGTCCAATCCACGCCGTCCAGCCCTATAATCCAAACCACGACACACGAAAAATGTCAGGAAGGCTCCTTGAGCGACTGGGTGTTCAGCTTTCGGTTGGCGGATAAAAATGGAAATTCAATCCAACGATAGGTGAAGGCGCTCAGGATGGTGACAGCCACCAAGGCAACAGTCAGGATGAGCCAATGGATGATCGAAGGCATCCATCCCCAGCCGCCCGCCGTTGCCAGCCAAAACACCAGCCGAAACACCATGAAATGAAGCAGGTAAAGGCTGAAACTGATGGCTCCCAGGCAACGCGTGACCGGATGTGTCAGCAAACCGCCAAAACCATTGCCCGCCGCCGCCACAAGGAACGTAGGAAACAAGCCGGCGGCCAGCGAAACCGACGGAAAGAATTGACGCTGCAAACAACACCAAAATACAGAGGCGCAGAACACAATGACCGCAACCAGAGGATGCCTTAGCACTGAGGCTGCTTTTTGATTCTCCAGCAGCGCGGAACTTAAAATCCCAAAGACAAAAAACCACCAGATATCCATGGTTGCGCTATGCCAGTCCAACCCGGGCCAGAAAAAAATCAAAACCCAGTGATACACATAAGCGCCTAAAAAGATCAGGATGCCGATGTAAGTTCTATTGCCGGTAGCCACCCAGGCAATGAATGGAAGAAGCAGGTAAAATTGCCACTCAAATTGAAGGGTCCAGACAGCTCCGTTGTAATCCAATGGATTGGCCGGGCCGACAGGCCACCAGCACAAAACCCCCAGGGACAAAATGCGAAGCATGGGATTGATGTATTTAAGCGCCAACCAGCCATGGCCTGTTTCAGCCAGCAAAAGCAGAACCATAAGGCCAACGCTGAACAGGTACAGCGGTGCGATCCGGTAGAGCCTTCCGCGCCACAATTTCAGGGGGTTGATCTTTCCGTTTGCCTTGCGGGCTTTGCCCCAAAACAGGTAGCCGGTGAGCATGAAGAAAAAAATGACGCCTATGGATCCAAAAGATTGCAGCACATTGGGTCTCACGGCCAGCCATTGACCGGATTTGATCCACAAACTAACCATGCCGGCGTGGCAAACCGCCACCATCAAAGCCGCAAGACCCCGCAATCCATCCAAGGTAACCTCCCTGCCCCCGGTCCTTGCCAGTTCCCCTTGATAAAATTTGCTGTGCCGCATGATGACGAGCGAGGTCAAAATGACCACCAGCATCATCACCAGACTGCCTGCGAAAAGCTTGAAAACCATCATTGGATCAATGAAAACTGAATCTGACACCACATGGCAGAATTGTAAAGGCCCGTCACCGGGGGTTTCCCAAAAAACAAATGGATTGGTTATTCACGATTCAAGACCTTGGACTGGCGCCCCTTCTCCTGTTTGAAAACCAGCTTGATCCTATCGCCCCAAAGACAAGGTGAAAACATTTTCAGAAGCAGTCCTCACCCATTTGGACTCTGGAGAAGAAATAGGAATTATCCCATGGGTTCTGCCATCACGCATTGCCTTGTTTGCCGGTCATTCTTCTGGCACCCCATAGCCCCTTGCAAAAACAGAATGGCTTGCGGATAAAACCGATTCCCCCTCCCCCGGTTTGGAGGCCAATTTCCACCCACCGCAAGCCGACAGACACGATTTTACACGTACAAGGCGGACTGGAGGTCTCTCAGCAACATGCCGGCAATTCCATAACGCCGCTCGGGGTTTAGTGAAAGACACCTCAGTATCACCTCTTCCAATGCCGGAGGCACGCTGGCGTTGTGCTCGCGCGGCGGGACCGGGCCCGAGGGTTGAACCTGGGCTGCAAGTATCTCGCCAGGCGTATCGCCCGGAAACGGCTTCTGGCTCGTCACCAATTCATAGGCAACCACCCCGAAAGCCCAGATATCCGCCCGCGCATCCATTGGCTCACGCTTTAATTGCTCCGGCGCCATGTAACCCGGCGTGCCGGGGTTTTTGGAGAATTTGACCGGTTGTTCCGGTATGGGCTGGGCCATGTCAAAATCTATCAAACGAACCGCGCCATTGCGGGTCACCAGGATGTTTTCCGGCTTGAAATCCAGGTGCATATAGCCGTTTTCATGGACATGGCTTAGCCCGGTCGCAATATCAATCAGGATTTGCGCCAGGTTTTCGGCCAAAACCGGGTCCTGCCGGGATTGCAGCAGTTTAAGGTTTTCCGCCTCCACATAATCCATCACCAAATAACAGGTTCCCTTGGCCTTGCCGTGCTCAACGTATCCGACGATGTGCTCGCAATCCGCCAGTTGCGCCAGTATCTCGCATCCACGCATGAACCGCCGTCGGGCCGTGAAATCAAAGCGCAACCCGGATTTCAGCCGGCGTAACGCAAAAGGCCGGTTGCGCCCATCCGTAGCCAGCCAGATTTCTGACATGCCACCTTGGTTCAACATTTCGCGAAGGTAATATCGCCCGAATTGAGGCGGGTCCATCCCGGCCACGGATTGTAAACTTTTTGCCATTGCTTCACCCCCAACATAAATCCGTCCCGACCTAATCACAAGGGGGACAATGCATAAAGCCCCGGCGGAGCGCCTTGCAGCCTGTCGCCGGACCCACTGCTTCAATATACTTTGCGAAGATTAGAGGGCAGAATATTCAACTCGTCGCGGTATTTGGCCACCGTGCGGCGGGCAATCGAAATACCCTTGTCCCCAAGCATTTTGACCACTTCCTGGTCGGAAAGCGGCTTGGCGGTGTTTTCGTTTTTAAAAATCTCAGCTATCATGTCCTTCACGCTGGTATTCGATACATCCTGGCCATTTGCACCTTGAAGACCGGCCGTGAAGAAAAATTTCATTTCGTAAACACCTTGCGGGGTTTCGATGTATTTGCCGGAAACAGCCCGGCTGACCGTGGTTTCATGAACCCCCACCACCTCCGCCACCTGAGCCATGGTCATGGGCTTGAGATGCGCCACCCCCTTTTCCATGAAATCCCTCTGGCGCTTCACAATTTCACGCCCAATGTTGGCGATGGTCTGCTGTCTCTGATGCAAGCTTTTGATCAGAAACTTGCCAGCCCGGATTTTTTCACGAATATAGTTTTTAACCTCCGCATTGTTTTCGCCCTGTGACATGAGGTCCTTGTAAACATTGCTGATCCTCAAATGCGGTACTTGTTCGTCATTGGTGGTGACGGTGAAATCCTCACCCGTTTTATGAACAAAAACTTCCGGGGCGACATATTGTTCGACGCTGGATAGAAAAGCCCTCCCTGGGCGCGGCTCCAGGCGGGCAATGGACTCCAGGCAGACTTGAACATCCTCCACGCGCTGGTCTGTCCCGCGGGCGATTTCGGGAATCCGGCGCTTGCCCAAAGCCTCCATAAAATCCCGGATAATCCGGTAGGCCAATGAATTTTTTTGCCCTGCCCGATCCAGTTGCAGCATCAGGCACTCCCTCAAATCCCGGGCTCCCACACCGGCTGGATCAAACGTCTGGACCACTGCCAGCACCGCTTGAATTTTTTCCATCGGAACGGCTGCGGAGGCCGCCAGTTCCTCCACCGGCAGGGTCAGGTAACCATAATCGTCAATATTGCCGATGATCAATTCCGCCAGCGTTTTGCCCTCTTCATCCAAGCTGGTGTCGCGCACCTGCTCCAGAAGATGTTGCGACAAAGAGGTCTCGGCAGTGAGTGAATCAAACATGAACTGCCTTTTTTCCTCCTCTTCCGTGGAAGTCCGGACCGGCGCATTGGCTTGGGCAAAATGATCGCGCCAATCCTGGTCCAACTGCACCAATTTGTCGAATTCAGCTTGAAAATCATCCACCGGCTCGGCGCCCTCCTTGACGGGACCGGGTTCACTCAAATCCTCACCCAAATCCTCAGGCGGCTCCGCCAAATCAGGTGCCTCCACCTGCTCGCCGTCCTCGGTCAACGGCTTTTCAAGTTCATCAACCTCTTCCAGCACAGGATTTTGCTGTAATTCCTGTTCCACAAGGGCCTTAAGTTCCAGAGTGGGAGCCTGAAGCAGTGCCAAGGATTGCTGCAGTTGGGGTGCCAGCACCAATGATTGCGTCAGCCTTTGCGAGAGTTGCAGTCCAAATGCCATTGTCCCCATAGTTTACCCAATGCGCGGCAAAGAGCAAGCGCTTTTGGCATGAATCTCGCTGCTTTTTGGATTGTCGCAACTAAAACTGGATTTTATCGCCCCACCCTAGCATCTTCTTCTCATGAAATTGATTCTTTCCACGCACAACGTGACCTTAACCAAAGCAATTGAGGATTTCATTTTGGCCAAACTGGAAAAACTGGAACATTTTGACCGCTGGGCCGTGGATGCCCGGGTGACTTTGGAACACGATAATTCGCGCGTGCCGCAAAAACAGTTCAGTTGTTCGCTGCGCCTGGGTGTGCGGGGGCCTGACTTATTTGCCGAAGATCGCGAGAGCGACCTTTATGCCGCCATCGAGCGCGTGGTCAAAAAAATTGAACAGCAGATACGCAAGAGACACAGCAAGGTGAAGGCTAAAAAACATAAAGGCGGCTCGCGCATCAAGCGCACCCACCAGGAAACCGAATCCTGATGATCATCCGGGCAAGGATCATCCTGCCTGTCAGCTCCCCGCCCATCGAGGATGGCGGCATGGTCATCGCCGGAAACACCATCCGGTGCGTCTGTTCTTTTCGAGACCTCAAATCCATGACCCGCTCCAAGGTCGTGGATTTGGGCGACTCCGTGGTACTGCCCGGGTTGATCAATGCACACTGTCACTTGGACTACACCGACATGGCGGGGCTCTTGTCGCCACCGGGGACATTCCTCGATTGGATCGGAACCATCACCTCGATAAAATCCTCCTGGAGCTATTCTGACTACGCCCGATCCTGGTTGAATGGGTCCAAACAGTTACAGGAAACCGGTGTCACAACCGTTGCCGACATTGAATCCATGCCGGACCTTTTGCCGGAGGTATGGCATTCCACCCCGTTGCGGTTGTATTCCTTTTTGGAAATGACGGGGATTCTCTCACGCAGGCCTCCGTACGAGATATTGGCGGAGGCCAGGGATAAAATTGATGCGCTCAAGCACCGGCGCAACCGAGCCATGCTTTCCCCGCACGCCCCCTACTCCACCCGGCCTGAGTTGCTGCGGCAAACCATGCGCCTGGCGCGGAAAAGGTCGTTGCGGATTGCCTGCCACGTGGCGGAATCTGCCGAGGAATTTGAAATGTTCCGGCATGCCCGCGGGCGGATGTTTCAATGGCTCTCCCGCAATGGAAGGGACAATGCCGATTGCGGATCGGGATCGCCCGTGGCCCATTTGGCACGCAATAAGTTGCTGGGTGAAAATGTATTGGCGGTCCACGTGAATTACCTGGCCCCGGGTGACGCCACCCTTCTTGGCAAAAACAAGACGCATGTGGTTCACTGCCCGCAAAGCCACGATTTTTTCCGGCACGCACCCTTTCCTCGTCGTCGCCTGGCTGCGGCTGGGGTCAATTTGTGCCTGGGCACGGACAGTCTGGCCACCACCCGCAAGATTGGCAGGGAAAAACCACGACTGAACCTGTTGCAGGAAATGAGCCTGCTGGCAAAACAAGATCCGGGGCTCTCCCCACGGGAAATCCTTGAGATGGCCACGCTCAACGGCGCCAAGGCGTTGGGGCTCTCCGGGCGTATCGGCCAATTATCCCAAGGCTTTGAAGCGGATTGGGTGGCCATTCCATTCAATGGGTCCGCGCAGAAGGCCATGGAAGCTGTCATTCACCACCCCGGAAAGATTCAAGCCGGCATGATCGGCGGAAATTGGACCGTTCCACCGGAATGAAGCGCCATTCGTGGTCACGGTCTTTGTTCCTTGGAAATATTTGCAGCGATCTGCCTTGATCCCGAAAAACGAAATTCAAAAGGCCAATCTGCGTTAATCTACGGGGCGCATCTTGCCCCTTTCAATTTCGCTTTTCGAGTGGATTTGAGTTCGCATTGGATGTGAGCGGGAACCCCTCTCCCTAACCCTCTCCCCGCGCTTCGCTGGCGGGGCGAGGAGACCAGAAGCGTTGGGTTGGTTCATGCGTTTGAAAAAGCAGGACAACTTTGACGAGTGAAATATTTTAAAACCCATCATCAGATCCCCGTTTTTTCTCCCTCTCCGCCAATTATATTGGGGGAGAGGGCCGGGGAGAGGTGGCGCTGAGTTTTCCAAATGCGTATTGCACCCAAAAAATGAAATCCAAAAGGCCAATCTGCTTCAATCTAATGGGCGCATCTTGACCCTTTCAATTTCGCTTTTTAGGTTGAAAACAATCTCTCACTGAACCCTTGACTGCCTGGCGTTCATGGAGCGACCCAGGAAACAGCAGAGAGCAAAGGCATTTCTTTCCTCACTTCGGGATTTTTAATAAATGCCCTCGTTTTTTATCAGAATTGTTTGCGGCTTTTACCGGGCGTCCTGCCCCACTCATTGAAAACCCGAATGGGAAATAATCCGCCGCGCCGCTGCGGGGATTGCCCTTGCATCAATTTATTATACCTTGAAGCCTTGGATGAACGCCATGAATGAGGCATTGGACGCGCGAATGGAAAAGCGGCGGGCGCAGAATCTTTTCCGCTCGTTGCGCCGGGTGGATTCGCCCACCGGACCAGTCATCAGCCTGGAAGGCTGCAGATTACGGAATTTTTCCTCGAATGATTACCTCGGCCTGGCTTGTCACCCGGCGCTCAAAGAGGCAGCGGCGCGGGCAGCGGCAAAATGGGGGGCTGGAAGTGGCGCTTCCCGCCTCATCAGTGGTTCCCTGGGCCTTTTTCACGATTTGGAGGATCAACTGGCCGCATTCAAAAAAACCGAGGCGGCGCTGGTTTTCACCTCCGGTTACGCCGCCGCCTTGGGGACCATCGCATCCCTGATGACCTCCGCAGATATTATCATCATGGATAAAAGGGTCCATGCCTGCTTGGTGGATGCCTCCCGGCTGTCTGGCGCCACCCTGCGGGTTTTCGCCCACAACGACATGAACGAGCTGGAGGCCAGGTTGAAATGGGCCCGGGACCCGGCACGGACCGGATCCTCCCGCCAACAGGTTCTGGTCATCACCGAATCCGTTTTTTCCATGGATGGGGATCGCTGCCCGCTGACCGAGATTGTGACCCTCAAAAATAAATTTGGAGCCTGGTTGATGGTGGATGAAGCCCATGCCACGGGGATATTGGGTTCGGATGGCCGAGGGTTGGCGGATGCCTTGGGTCTTTCCGACCAGGTGGACATTCATTTCGGAACCCTTGGCAAGGCGCTTGGCTCCAGCGGCGGTTTTGTCTGTGGATCAAGGGTGTTGGTGGATTATCTGGTCAATCACGCCCGCAGCCTGATTTTTTCCACCGCCCCCGTGCCCGCCGCTGCCGCTGCCGCCCTGGCCGGCTTGGAAATTCTTTTGAGGGAGGAAGGCTCCCGGCGCCGCAATCAATTATTTCAAAGGGTGCAGGAACTGCTCGCCTTTCATCCCATCTGCAAGCAGGAGGAGGCCAGCGCCATCATTCCGTGGATGGTGGGGGATGAGGCCCGGGCGATGGCCGTGGCTGGCTTCATGCGTGAATCAGGATTTTTCCTGCCCGCCATTCGGTACCCCACCGTGGCGCGCGGTGCTGCCCGGCTGAGAATCACCCTGTGCGCGTCACATTCCAAGGAGGATGTGGAAGCGTTGATCACCGTCCTTCGGTCGCCAAGCTTGCCACAGGAAACATCACAAACCCTTTCCACATGACCCGCACTACAGGCTTGGACCGTAAATTTGTCTGGCACCCCTTCACCCAGATGCGGGATTGGATGCGGGAGGACCCCATCGTCATCACTTCCGGTCGTGGATCATGGCTGAAAGATGAGCAAGGCCGATCTTATCTGGATGCCAATTCCTCGATCTGGACGAATTTGCATGGCCATGCGCATCCCGCCATCAACAAAGCCATGCGCGTCCAGATGGAGCGGGTGTCCCACGTGTCTGCATTGGGTTTGGCGAACAAGCCCGCCAGCCTGCTTGCCTCAAAATTGGTGCAGGCTGCGCGTCAGGGCCGGGGCCGACCACAGCTCGACCGGGTTTTTTATAGCGACAACGGGTCCACGGCCGTGGAGACCGCCCTCAAACTGGCCTATGAGTTTACACGCCGAACCCGCGGTGGGAACCAGCGCCCGCGATTCCTTTCCCTGGCTGGTGGTTACCACGGAGACACGGTGGGGGCTGTTTCCCTGGGGAAGATTGACCTTTTCCACAAGGCGTACCGGGATTTGCTTTTCCCTTCGGATAAGGTGATGGCGCCGTACTGTTACCGGTGCCCGTATAATCGCGCCAAACCCGAGCGGGCAGATGCCCGCGTTTACAGGCGGTGCCAGTGGGAATGCATCGGTCAATTGGAAAAAAAACTGGCCCTGCAAAACCGTAGGGACAATCCCTTTGCGGCATTTGTTTTTGAACCGCTGGTTCAGGGGGCAGCCGGCGTCATCCCACAACCGGAAGGATGGCTTCGCAAAGCATCTGAACGGGTCCGGGCATCCGGCGCGCTGTTGGTGGCGGATGAAGTCATGACTGGTTTTGGCAGGACCAATACGGGACCCTTCAAGGATGGCAGACCCCGCTTGTTTGCCTGCCAGGAGGAGCAGGTCCAGCCAGACCTTCTGTGCCTTGCAAAAGGTTTGACTGGCGGCTATCTGCCCATGGCAGCGACACTGGTCACCCAGGATATTTTCGATGCTTTTCTGGGGAAATACGAGGAATTCAAAACATTTTTCCACGGACACAGTTACACCGCCAACCCCTTGGGCGCGGCGGCGGCCCTGGCCAGCTTGAAACTTCTAAACACCCCCGCAACGACCCGGTCGCGTCTGAGTCTGGCCAGGCATCTCAAACAAAACCTATCCGCCCTGTGGGACCTCACCCACGTGGGAGATATTCGCCAGGTGGGTTCTTTGGCGGGAATTGAACTGGTTCAGGATTGGAAGACGCGCGAGCCGTATCCACTGAAAGCGCGGGCGGGCATGAGGGTATGTCAGGCCATGGCCCGGCGGGGCGTGCTCACCAGACCCATTGGAAACGTAATCCTCCTCATGCCACCTTATTGCACCACCTCGGAGGAGGTGGCCATAATGGTCGCAACGCTGAATCGGGCTATCCGTGAAACCTTGGGCAACCCCGCTAAAATATCCACCGGACCACGCCCTGAAAATTTCAAGAAAACCGGTAAGCCGTCCGGAGTGTGGGAACACCCCGGGCGTTGAATGTCCTCTCGAAATCCGTGGTCACTTCCATCAACCCCGGCGGGGTTTCCATTTCATGGCAACCGTCAAACCCTCCAAAAACCGCCCTCATTTGATTAAAATAATCCAAGTCGTCCGTCCTCAGATAAACGGAGCCTCCGGGAGCCAGCGCCCTGCGGATCAGGGCAGGAAACCCATCCTGGATCAAACGATTCCGACGGTGTTTCTTTTTGGGCCAGGGATCCGGAAAATAAATGTGGATGGCCGAAACGCGATGCGCCGGCAGGAGGTATTGCAGAAAATAGGCTGATTCAATGCGGAGGCCGCGCAAATTGACCAGCTCCAGCCGTCGGCCTTTCTTGTCCAGCTTTTGCAAACGGCCCATCAAACGTTCCACCCCCAGGAAATTAATCCCGGGATTCCTGCGGGCATATTCCAGCAGAAAAGAAGCGTCTCCGCACCCAAGCTCCACCTGCAATGGGCCTGGATTGGCAAAAAGCCGGTCCAGATCAAGTGGTTCCAACAAGGTCTCCAACTGAACCAGCAAACTGAATGAATGAGCCGGGGCGGCGTTCAAGGCGGTCGAAAAATTACTGCTGCGGGTAAACCAAAATCCGGTCGTGAACCAGAACAATAAGGTCGTTTTTACCATCTCCAGTCACATCGGCCACGGCGCATTCCCTGGGTTCAGGCAGGGCATTGTCCGCGCCCCGGAAAGTGTGTTGTTCAAAAACCTGCCAACGGTCCCCGGGCACCAGTTTGCGTTGTCGGTTAAAAACCACCAAGTCCAGGTAATTCCGGGCGGTCTCCATGAAAACCAGTTGTTTTCTGCCGCTCCCGTTGAGGTCCCCGGCCACCAAGTCATTCAGGTAGCCATCCTTGATGGGGGTGTCATAAAAATCAAGCTGGCTCAAGCCCCAGACATCCCCATGCAACGCCTGCCAAGCAACGGCATTCTGGCCTTGAAAAGCCACTGCCGCATGTCCTCCCACCTGGATGGAGGACAAAGAGTTGAAGTCCGACAAGGGCAGGTTCAGGTTTTTAACCACCTGCCAGACGCCATGGGAGTCCCGCTCCGCCATGGTTAAAAAATTATGACTCTGATCCAGCATGAAAATGGCCGGGGTGGAGCGCTTACTCTCCATGACAGCCGTGGCACCGGTGATGAGAGAATCACTGTCCACGCCATTGATTTGATCCTTCACGATGAATGTCCAACCAGGTGAATTCGTGGAACCGACAGGCCGAGGGGCTGGCTGCAGCACCACGGCTCGGATAAAATTCTTTTGAGGCAACAAAAGCTCCGGTTTGCCCGCCCCATCCAAGTCCGCCGTAGCCAGCCAGGGCTGGTCCATGGGACCACCCGGGGGATCCACATCCTCTTCATCAAAGGACCCATCCTTCAACTGGAGCAGCACCTTGATTTTTTCGTAGGGCGCGAGCATCACCAAATCGGCCAGGCCATCCTGGTTCACATCAACAATGGCCAGGGTTGTGGGGTTGGAAGTAAAAGAGGCGCTTAATTTTTGGGAACGCACATGACCATCGGCGGTGCAAATATCCAGGAAACGCGAGCCATCCTTGTCCACAATCACCGCCAAAACCGGCTGGGTGCCGGGCTTGAGCACCCCCGTGGTCATGATCAGGGGCTTGCCATCCAAGGGCAGCTTGGCAGGAAAAGGCAGTCTCCCCTGCCCGTCAAAAGCCGTCACACCCACGGCACCCTCGTCCTGGCTCAGGACAAAAATGGACGGATGCCCGTTCTGATGCCAATCGGCGACCGAAATCTCCGTGACACCCTCCAGTGAGGGATAACGCGCTGCCGGGGAAAAAGCGCCGTCGGGTTGCTGGAGGTAAACGGAGAGCTGTCCGCTTTCAGGCTCAGCCACCAGTAGATCGGGCCGGCCATCGCCATTGATGTCTTGAAAAAGAACGCCCCGACGGGAGGCCTGGGTTTTGTTCAAGGGCAGCACTTGAAACTGGCCAGCCTGCAAATGTCCCGGCAGCGGATCGGCAGGCTCGCATACAAATTGGGAAACCTCCGCCCTGCCCGTGGCCTGCACGATGCTGGTGAGGTAATTGGTCGGGCCACCCCCCAGATTATCCAGGCAAAAAGACCGCACGGGTTGGTGTTTGAAATAGATTTCAGGACCCAATTGCCCCCCTGGCATCTGGAATCGCACCCTATAGGGAGCCGTACTGTCAAAATCCACAAACAACAGGTCGCTTCGCCCATCCCCATTAACGTCCACGATCTGCACCGCATGGGGCGTGCCTGAATAGGAGATACGCTCCGGTTCGGCCAGCGTGTGGTCTGCCCGCTGCCGCAGCAGATAGGCTTCACCACTGTCCCCCAATAGCACCACATCGTTCAAACCGTTGCCCGTCAGGTCGCCGGTGGCCAATGCGTTCGGATCCATTTGCCCGTCATCAATGTGCCACGTCTTCGGGTCACTCCAGCCATTGGTGCCAAGATTGTAAAGCACCACAAGGTCCTTTTGATCGCCATAATAAACAATGTCCGGGCGCCCATCCCCGTTCAAATCCTTCACGTCCATGGCCGCTATGCGTTCGTTGGCGGGAATGGAATCAATGCGGAAGCGCGAATCCGGCGCAAGCTCGTTTAACTCCAGCTTCCGGTGCAGATTATAGGCCGCCCGGTTGGTCTTGCCTGTCATGTTGTACAACAGGTCAATTTTGGACCTCAAATTATTGGCCACCACCAGGTCGTTCAATCCATCCCCATCCAGGTCCGCCACATGGAGAAGACCAATTTGCTGGTCAATGGGAAAAATCTCCGGGCCTGTGAATCCAAAGAAATCCCCATTAGTCGTATCCGCCCGCATTGATGGCGCCGATAGAAAAAATAACAGCACAACGACCGCCATCCACCATTTCATGATCCGCTTCATGATGGCAACCTGCCATTCCCGCATTCACTTGGCTAGATTATTCGGGGCGCCAGTCCTGCCAACCATGGGTTTTATTCCCACAACCGGAAGGGGATGCCCGATTTTTCCATGAAATTTCCACAGCGCGGGCATCGGCCCGGGTCCTTCCATTCCTCCACCCTGTGCCGGGGATTGGACGGGCAGGCCAACTTGAATTGCTTCCATTCCAAGGGTGCCACAGTGATTGCAAGAGGTTGAAAGGAGCCTTGGCGCAAAACCACCGGGGGTATATCAGCCGCCTTGGAGGGAAGCCGGCGCGTGGTCATTTCCAGCGTCTCGCGCCTTCGGGTGCGAACCTTTAATAGAGCGTCAAACAATTCCCGGCACTCCCGGCAAACCATGGTCTGCACCTCACAATGCAGGCCGGTATCAAACCCGCCCGATAACCGCGCCCGGTATTGGCACACCGGACATTCAAAATGGAACGTGCGCCCCATTGGATTTGAATACAACCGACACCAGCCCAAATCAACCGCAAAAATCGCCCCGGTACGGTTCCATAAACGATGAGGAACACTTCAGGGCCTTTCAGAATACGTCAGGACACCCATCCCCCTTTTCAGAGAGACCCAATCATTTTCGAATAATGCAGGCCAGCATGCAGCCCTGAAATCTAATCTGCAATGAATTCGACCAAGCTGGGCCGGGTTGCCAATGGATTTCCATCCATTGGCGATGGTGGCGTTGAAGCGTTTGGCTGAGGTGGGGCAATTTGAATGCGAACGGCCCAGGATAATTCTTCATTCATGGCCGAACCATGGAGAGCGGTGTAAAACATCCGAAATGAGGCCGGCCATGATTCACAAAATCAGATTCCTGCCGGTGGGAGAGATTCTCCACAATGGGGAAACATCCGGGCTTTAACTGGCGCCGTTGAATAAAACCAAAAGGCATGCAAGCCTTTCAGCCTGCCTGGTGGCAAATTTTTTTCCAATCAACAAAAAAATGGGTTGCGCTTTGATCCCGCAAACTGGAGGATGCCTTAATGAGGCTGGTCATCGTATCCAACCGGTTGCCTTTCTCAGTTTCGTTTGACAATGAGCAGCCGGTTTTCCAGCCGAGCGCAGGGGGATTGACGACGGGATTGTGGAGTTATCTGGACCGCAAAGTCCTGGATGGGGCTGAACAACGTGAATTTCTCTGGCTGGGTTGGCCAGGGTCAACGGTGCCACCCGCGCACCAAGGCGCAGTGCAGGAATACGCGCTGCAATATCATTCTGCCCCGGTTTTCCTGGAAGCGGAAGCCATGGATCGCTTTTACCTGGGATTTTGCAACAAGACGCTTTGGCCGCTTTTTCACTATTTTCCGTCCCTGACCTGTTATGAGGAGGAACACTGGCAGGAATACCGGAACATCAACCAGGTTTTTGCGAAAGCCATCCTGCAATATCTGCGCCCGGGTGATGTGGTGTGGATTCAGGACTACCATTTGATGCTGCTTCCGCAGCTTTTGCGCGAAGCCATGCCTGACTTGCCCATTGGCTTCTTCCTCCATATTCCATTTCCATCCTGGGAAATCTTCCGATTACTGCCTCGCCCCTGGCGGGAGCAGATAGTGGAAGGGTTATTGGGGTCCAACCTGATAGGATTTCACACCCATGATTATGTAAGGGATTTTCTCACATCTGTCCTGCGCACGTCAGGTCATGAACATCAATTGGGCAATCTGACGGTGCGTGACCGCCAAGTGCATGTGGATACTTTTCCCATGGGCGTGGAATTCGAGCGATTTGCCACGGCATCCTCTGCCCCGGAAGTGGCAGCCCAGGTGGAAACGGTGCGGGGACGGTATCCGGGCCAGAAGATTGTTTTTTCGGTGGACCGGCTGGACTATTCCAAAGGTTTGATCAACCGTCTGAGGGGTTATGAAAGTTTTCTCAAGCTGAATCCCCAGTGGCGGGGAAAGGTGGTGTTCATCATCTCCGTTGCGCCCTCACGAATCGGGGTTGACAGCTACCAGGCCATGAAACTGGAACTGGAGCAGGCCGTGGGCCGGATCGTGGGGGATTATGGCGATGTGCATTGGACCCCGTTGATTTATCAGTTCCGGAGCCTGACCTTTGAGGAGATCGTTCCCCTTTACCGGCTCTGCAATGTGGCATTGATCACCCCCCTGAGGGATGGAATGAATCTGGTCGCCAAGGAGTTCATCGCCTCCCGTCCGGATGGGTTGGGGGTATTGATCCTGAGCGAGATGGCAGGCGCCGCCAAGGAAATGGGAGAGGCTTTGATCATCAATCCCTTTCATCGAGAAGATTTTGCCAGGGCCCTGGAACAGGCGCTCACCATGCCTGCGGAGGAACAGGTCCGCCGCAACCGCATGCTGCAAGAACGGCTACAAAGATATGATGTGGTGCGGTGGGCGGAGGATTTTGTTCAGGCGCTGCTGACCAGCCAGAAAATTGAAGCCACGCGCCAGGCACGATTGTTGGTTGGAAAGACTTTTTCCACTTTGATCAAGCAGTACCGCGCTTCCAATACGAGAGCCTTGCTCCTGGATTATGACGGCACCCTGGTGCCATTTGCGGACCAACCAGACCTTGCCAGGCCTGACCCGGAGTTGATGGAAACCCTGGGCTCTCTGGGCGCCAACCCGCTCAATCACGTGGCCATTGTCAGCGGCAGGCCGCGCAAGGCGCTTGAAGAATGGTTTGGATCCCTGCCCATTTCCCTCATTGCAGAACATGGGGCATGGCTGCGGGTCCCGGGCCAGGACTGGAAAATGCTCAAGGCAATGACCTCAGACTGGAAAAACCGTGTTCGTCCCATCCTTCAGCTTTATGTGGATCGCCTGCCGCGGGCGCTTTTGGAGGAAAAAGAATTTTCGCTGGCCTGGCATTTCCGATTAGCCGATCCCGAGCAAGCCGCACAAAGGTCAAAAGAACTGGTGGATGACCTGGCATCCTACACCCGCAACATTGACGTGCAAGTGCTCGAGGGCAACAAAGTGATTGAGATCCGCAATGTGGGAGTCAACAAGGGTTTTGCCGCACTGGAATGGCTCAAACTTTTTGAACCTGATTTTATTCTTGGCATGGGTGACGACTGGACTGATGAGGACCTCTTTCGAGCCTTGCCGGCCAATGCCTGTTCCGTTCGTGTGGGGGTTGCCCAGACTGCGGCCCGCTATTATCTGTCCAATCCCGCTGCCGTGAGGCGAACGCTCCGGGAATTGCTCCAATCCAGCCAACCCAGCCAACCCAGGGAATAACATGACAAGTCCCGGTCCATTTCCCTCAACGGCACTTGTGGCCATCTGGCTATCGAACCTTATTTCCAGCGCCTTGAACTCTGAATGGGGTTCTTTCATGACCCGTCGCGTGTTCGGGGACCTTACAAGGGCGGACCTTTGCACCGCCGTTATCCTCCTGGTCCTGGTCCTTGCAACGCAACTGGCGCTGGGCAGGCTTCAAAGCTCAAATGAAAAAAAGATCGCATCCGGGGAAAATCCTGGCGGGTTCGTGCAAATATTCACCGTCCTGGCCAAACCCTTTTCCTGGCTGACCTGGCTTGGAGGATTATACCTGGCCGTTTCTCCACTTTGGATAAAATCCCAGGCCTTCTCATTCATGCATAACATCGGATCATGGCTCACGGGGATGATTGATTTGGGACTGCTGGGTCTTTTGTTATGGATGTATTTTCGCCTAACCCGGATCTTTGAAAGCCGGCTGGCTGCCTGGGCGGTAAAAATGGGAGGCAAACTGGATTTATTGTTCATTCCGTTTCTTGGGTCCACCCTGCGCATCGCGGTGCCCGTTTTGGTTTTGATCCTCGCCCTGCCTTTTCTCAACTTGCCACCAGCCTATGCCGGTCTCGTTGGGAATGGATCAAGCCTCCTTCTGATAGCAGGAATGGCTCTGATTTGCATGCAGGCAGTGCACGGGGTGGAAATGGCTGTGCTGGCCCGGCACAACATTCATGCACCCGACAACCTTCAAGCCCGGAAAATTTACACCCAGGTGCATGTTCTGGCAGGGGTTTTGGACTTGATCATCGGAATTTTTGCCGTGGCTTCCATCCTGATGTTGTTTGAACCTGTGCGGCATCTTGGAACCAGCCTGTTGGCTTCAGCCGGCGTGGTGAGTGTGGTGGCGGGATTTGCCGCTCAAAAAACCATTGCCAATCTCTTCGCAGGTTTTCAACTGGCGCTCACCCAGCCCATACGCTTGGATGACGTGGTCATTGTGGAGCAAGAGTGGGGTCGTGTGGAAGAGATCACCCTCACTTATGTGGTCATCCGGATTTGGGACGAGCGCCGCCTGATTGTTCCCTTGAGTTATTTCATTGAAAAACCCTTCCAAAACTGGACCCGAACCTCGGCAGAATTGTTGGGATCCGTTCTGTTGTGGGTTGATTATTCCCTGCCCCTGGATGAAATCAGGCAGGTATTGAAAGGTATGATAGAAAAACACCCACTCTGGGACCGGAGGTTCTGGAACTTGCAGGTGAGCGACGCCACAGAGCACTCCATGCAGATCCGGGTGCTGGCTACGGCTGCGGATTCCACCAAAACCTGGGACTTGCGCTGCGCCATTCGCGAGGAATTGATTGGCTACATCCAGAAACATCATCCCCAAAGCCTGCCCCTCCTGCGGACACGTCATTCGTCACCTCATCCTTCATGAAATTCCAAATTCCATATCTCGGCCAAGCCCGATATCCGCTCCATCCTGTTAAAATCTCTGGACACTGCCGCTTCATTGCCACCCCCTTCTGCAAGGGTGGATTTGTCCGGGCAAGAAATGCCAGGATTTTAAAACCATGCACCCGTCATGCCCAAGCGCCCTTTCCCATCAAGGTTTCATTAAAGATAATCCCTCCCTTTCATGGATCACCTGCCATTGAATGAAACTGTCGTGGACCGGGTTGAACGCCTGATCCGCGATTCCTATTGGAAAGCCCTTACCCGGCGCGTGGACATCCAACACCTCAGCCGGGCAGTTAGCGATCCCAAAATCCACGCACGCTGTGATTATCTCTACCTTGCGCACGAGGATCAGAAGGCTTGGCGCCATTTCAAAAACTGTTCGAAAGGAATGGTGGACCCGGTTCTGCACCGGCCAATCCGGGTGGAAATCCTGCCCCCCTGCGCACAAATCAATGGCGACTATATCCGAAGCCTGGATGGAGCACATGGACTGCTGGCATTGAAACTGGCTTCCAACAGCCACCTGGGGAACCTTGCAGGGGTTCCTTACCTGGCTCCCGGTGGACGTTTCAATGAATTGTATTATTGGGATTGCTATTTCCTGATACTGGGGTTACTGCAGGATGGTCTGGAGGAACTGGCACTTAATCTGGCAGAAAACCTCCTTCATCTGGTTCGTTGCTTCGGCAAAGTGCCCAATGCCAACCGCACCTACTACCTCACCCGGTCTCAGCCTCCGTTTTTATCCAGCATCATCCGCGCCATCTGGGAACGAGGCTCCTTGACCCGCTCCTGGCTGGCCGATGCGCTGGGCCTGTGCGTCCGCGAATACACGGATGTGTGGATGGGAACCCACCGACTGGTGCGGATCGGGCCACATGAACTCAGCCGTTATTATGATGAAGGAGACGGCCCTTGTCCCGAGGTGGAATCCGGACATTATGACGAAAAAATCCTCCCATGGCTTAGACTGGTGCCGCAATTGGAAAACAGTGTGCCTTTGACTCCCTATCGTTTCCTGAAACAATTTCTTTACGCAGGAATGCATGACCGGCTTCAGGTGGAAGGAATGACTTTGACCCAATTTTTCAAGCACGACCGCGCTGCCCGGGAATCCGGTCATGACACCACCCACCGTTTTGACGACCGCACGGCGGATTTTGTCACGGCTGACCTGAACGCCTTGCTGTTCAAGTATGAATGCGATATTGCCGTATTACTTGAACGCGAGTTTGGAGGTTGCCTGTCCTGCCTCGGTTCCAACCTAAGCCGGGCCGCCGACTGGCGCCACCGCGCCATGCGGCGAAAAGAGGCCGTCCAAAACCTGCTTTGGAATCCACGACTCGGTTACTTTTTTGATTATGACCACGCACGAAACCAGCGTTCCGACTACATCAGCGCCACAGGCCTTTATCCGCTCTGGGCAGGGATGCTGGACATCCAAAACCCCGCCGAACGTGAACAAGCTCTCTTGGCGGGTGCTTTTGCCTCCAGACATCTGGAGGAGTCAGCTGGATTAGCCGCTTCCGCGCGGAAATCCGTTGCCTCCTCACGCGCAAAGGACCTGCGCCAGTGGGATTATCCCCACGGATGGGCACCCCACCAAATGATGGCTTGGATGGCGCTGCGGCAAAGTGGACAGGATGAGGCTGCAGGACGTCTGGCCTATCGCTGGCTGCATGCATTGGCCCTCAATGCCGCCAAAAACAGTGACGCGCTCCCGGAAAAGCTTAATGTGGTCAACGGATCCCAGGATGTCTTTGTGGAATACGGCAACGTAGGCACCCAGTTTGAACAGGTGGCCACGGAAGGTTTCGGCTGGACCAATGCATCCTTCAAGGTGGGACTGGGCTTTTTATCCAGTTCGCAACGACGAGATTTGCACCAGTTGAAATCACCGCCGCCACTGGATTTTTCGCCCCACCCAAGGAGCGCGAGGAGGGGTTAGAGGGCAAAAACCACTGAACTCCAATACAAACAATGGATCAACTTCCATTCCACAAACCCAGCCCACCTATGGCATCCTTATCAATGAAATTGAAGGGAAGGCGGTAAATTTCGGTGGCTAAAGATGGATTTTGAAACGTTCGAATGTCAGATATTTCTCTCCATTGTCAGGAACTTGAAAAAACCCGTCGCCTCTTAATTCCCCGCCCCGCCGACGGAGCGCCGGGGGATTTCCCTGCATCGGTGGTGGCAGGTTTTGGTGCGTTCGGCTGGCGTGGGGCAATTTAAATGCGAACTGTCCGGAAAAACCGAAGGCATACCCGAAGCGGTCTGATGAGAATTTCCCAAAGAGTTTGCGCCCATTAAATTGGGGCTAAATGGCCTTTTGAATTTCGCTTTTCGGGTTAAAGGCATTGGACCGCATGAACAGGATTTACAGGATAAAACCTTTTGGCAACGGTTTGGGGCATTACATCCGCTTCTTGCGTTTGAATTCGAACCGTTCCGCCCCTAAATTGAGGTGCCGGTGGCGGTAAGAGATGCATCCCACAAGAATCCCACTCTATCCGGCTTCCAGACCAGACCCGGTTCGAGGGACAGATACGATTCAAGTCCAGAAGCGCCGTAGGTGCTACATTCTTGTAGTTGTCCCCGCTAAAAGATTTTTAAGCTCCGTCAGGTGCGGCATATGCATACCCATGGCGTACAAATATTTCAGAAGGGGGAGTTTACGCCTACCGCCTGGAAAGCTGCTCACCTCAAAATCCTCCCACATCCCAGAACTCCTTCTCAACCAGACTCCCTCATCAGACGGGATTGCTGACACGGATACAAACAAACGGCACATTTTCACCAGCGCCTTTTATCTAATCTTGATCCTGCATCCTGTCCATCCTGTCTCGAATTGCTGCCGGGGTCCCCATTAATGTCCTTGTCCTTGCGCATGATGCCAGTTCGGCAAAATCCCGGCGCACAGTTGAAAAATGAAAAAACACCAGCCGCGTCACAACGCTATGATCGTAACGCGGCAATTTGGCCGCAAATGTGGATGCCAGTCCGGCAAAACTCCTCAAATCCCTATGATGCCAGTTCAGCAAGTTTTATGACGCCAATTAAATCGGTAACATTTCATTTGAGCGGAGCGAACCAATTTTCGAGCCAGCGCAGCGGCCGTAAAACTGTTCTGCCGGTGGTGGCGGCTCGGCGCGATGACCGGGAGCGACACCTCACTTTAATCGTTCCGTCGCTCCCGGACGGCGCGACGAACGACGCCACGGGCAGACTCACTTTGTCCTGGGGGCGAAGCTGGGGCGTGATGGCATGGCGGCTGGCCTTTGCTTTCGCAGCCGGCATGACGACACGCGCCAGCGAAGGGGGAAACTAGGAACCGATCCGTTGCCGTTTCCGTTCTATTCATGGAGCAGCACATGGATAAACTGGCTAAGATTGCTCGGTTTCGCGGCCTTGACCATTTGCCAGCGATCTTTAAATTGATCACGAGCTAACTCTTCTAAATCAATGAGCTCATCTTCGACATGATAGCCTCGGACCGGAGCAAGCTCTGCGTCAAAGCGGTCTGTTGGGCGAAGTCTGCCTGGTTCCAAGTGCAACGTCTGAGCAATCTTCATCCATATATCTATGACTTTTTCTTTCTTCAATCCCGACTCAGAAAAATAACGCTGGTAGATTTCTTCAACGTTCAGATTCTCGCGATCCTTAAATCGAGCTTGCTTAGTCGGCAGTCGCCTCGCTTCGATACGATATGCCAACTTTACGCAGACCAAGAGTGCGACCGCTACCAAAACTAGGGTTAAATAGATCATATCGCTTGCTAGCACGAATTTGCATCAGAACGCGTTTACGTTAGAACCGCACAGCGCAGCGCAAGTTCCAGATAGTCCGGCGAGGTAACCTGCCGCGCCAGCCGCAACGACATCAGCAATTGGATTTAGTCGGCGGCCGAGCTGACGAGCAGCAATTCCTGTGTAATGTTCTAGCAGGCTTAATGTCGTGGTAACGCCCCCTGAACCCAACGCACCAGCCCCTGGCTTGAAAGGTAGGGTGGCTGCCGTTCCGTATGATACGCCGAGTGCGCCTAATGCCCAAGGTGCTCCACTTGCTTTCATACAATTTGCCCAACAATCTTTGAACGTCTTACACTTCAAACCAAAAGGATCAAACGAATCAACTGGCGAATTGCCGACGTATTCGTAAAGATTCAAACCACCAAGTTCTTCAATTGGGTCTCTATTTGGCCACCGTTGCAAATTCGGATCATAAAACCTGTAAAGATAATAGTAAAGGCCGCTGGCGGCATCCCATTCCTTGCTGGAAAAGCGATAACGATTTGCCGAGGCCAGGCTGCCGTATTCCGCCAACATATTCCCAAACGGATCGTACAGGTATTTTGCCGCCAGCGTGCCGTTTGGGTACATCAGGCAAGTCACATTGCCGTTGCCATCCGAATGATATAAAGCCGTCGCAAATGCGCTCCCTGCGATCCATTGCCCCATGTCCGTCCGCGCCAACAACCCGCCAATGCCGCCCGCACCTTGAAGGAAGCCAGATAAATCAGGGCCTTGCCACTCAGAACAAGGCTCATGGTTCTGCGAATCAATTGGGCATAGATTCGGCACAGCTCAATCTTCGCGCTGATTTGGTCGTTTTGCCATCCTTTTCTTCAAAACATCCGTGAATTGACGCGCTGGATGAAGCATCCGTCGAAAAGGTGGGCCAACGATCGCCGGGTGGGGCCACCCAGCCTACAACCTGAACGCTTGAAGGTCCATAAACGGCTGAAGACGTCTCACAACCATTGGTCAATACACCTTTTGAAATGCGTCGAACAAGGACCCAACCGGGCGTATAGCCATGAACGCGCAATCCTGTAGGCCGGGTGCCCCATAAGCGTTAACCTAAGAATTTGCTTTTCTGCCGGTTTTGGCTAATCATGAGTCCATGATAACGGATGCCCTTCCCGAAGCC
>JAKAFL010000090.1 GCA_021817945.1 bacterium
TGGCGATGACGGTGGAATGGATAGCCGGACGGCTTCAGATGGGTTCTCGCCGGGATATTTCAAACATCTGCTGTATCGCAGCCGTAAGCAGGGCCCGGAGAATGGCACAATATGACATTATCAAGAACTGATTCCTTTTCATTAGGTTTTGATGGAATCTTCAAGCGCCTCCGTCGTGACTGCGAGATTCAGATGAATCACGGCATTGCCGAGCTTGTGGCGGAAGCGAAACAAAAACTCCGACTGCCATGAACTACAAAATCAAACAAATCGAAGCGGCGTTGCCTCTGACGGCTATGAATCACAATTCACTTTGGAAAGAGTCTGAGAGTTTATTCTTGATTGACTGGTATAACCGCACGTCTGTATGGTTTAACCGAACACTATGACCAATCTCGTTGACATTGTTTCCTCAAGGGTGAAGGCCGAATTGCTACGGTTGTTGTTCGGCTTGAGCCAGCCGGAATTGCACCTGAGAGAACTGTGCCGCCAGTCCGGCCTTTCATTAGGCACTGTGCAGCAGGAACTTCGACGCCTCACCCGTGTCGGCCTGGTGACTGCCCGCAAGGATGGTAACCGCGTCTATTACCGCGCCAATCCCGATCATCCTGTTCATCGAGACTTGTGCGCGCTGGTGCTCAAAACCGATGGTTTGGTGGGGGTTTTGCAGTCGGCGTTCAAAACGTCGGAAGTCAGTGTAGCCTTCGTTTTCGGCTCGGTGGCGCGCGGAGACACCGGCGCTGGCAGCGATGTGGACCTAATGGTCATTGGCGAGGTGGGGCTGCGCAAGCTGACCAGCCTGTTATCGGGAATCGCAGACAAGGTGGGCCGCGAAATCAATCCCCACGTGATGACGCCGGAGGAATTCGCGAAGCGCAAGGCGGATCGCGACCACTTTGTGACCTCTGTTCTCGCGTCGCCGAAACTTGTTGTGAAAGGAACTGAACATGAGCTTGAAACAATGGGCCAATAACGGCTGGCTGCGACCGCACACAACCAGCCCGAAGGAAATCCAGGATTTGCTGGCTATCGTGAAACGCGATCTGGCGGATGCCACCGGCGATATCTCCGCCGACTGGCAATTTGGCATCGCCTACAACGCCGCGCTGAAACTCTGCACCGTGCTGATGCATGCCTCTGGCTACCGCCCCGAGAAGACGCTCCAGCACTACCGCACGTTGCAGGCGCTGCCGTTGATTCTCGGCCCGGAGCGCAAAGCCGATGCCGATTACTTGGACGCCTGCCGCATCAAGCGCAACACCGTGGAATACGATTACGCCGGAGCGGCCACGCGCAAGGATGCCCAAGAATTGATCGAATTTTGCAAAGAACTTCGCAAAGCCGTCATCGCCTGGCTGGAACGCGAGCACATTGAACTCACCCTGCCAGAGGACAAGCAACCAGAGGCGCAGGGTTGTTGAGTGCGCTTGAAATGGCGATGGCCTTCGGCCTTCGAAATGGTTTAAAACCCTATTGAACCCACCGCCTTTTTCTCCCTCTCCATCAATCCTATTGATGGGGAGGGCCGGGGAGGGGTGGCACTGATCTTTCGGAAGGTGAGATGGTTTATTTATCGCGCTGGATGTTTGCGATCTCCCCTCTCCTTTGAGCATTTCCATCAAACATGTGGCGCTGTGCTTAGTGTGTATGCAGGGACGGTCTTTTTGGCCTTGGGCCTCCGTTTCGGCTCAGTTACAGGGTTTTTCAAACCTGCGCCTTCGCCAAAGCCTCGTCCAAGTCCAAAAATCCTCGTCGCCCAACGCTACATCTTTTCTGTCAATGCTCAGACCCTCTCCCCAAACTTCGTTTGTGGGGCGAGGAAACCAGAGACGCAGGGTTGTTGGTTGCTGCATGCCTTTGAAAAAGGCGGCTGGCATGGAGGCTCCAACCGGATAAAGGCCGTGATGGTTTGACGAACGCCGGGTGGGGACACCCGGCCTACAGGATAGCGCATCCATGCCTATAAACCCGGTTCGGTCCTTTTCCGACGTATTTCAATACGCGTATTGACCAATGGTTGGGAGACCTCCAAAGGCGTATATGGAACTTGGACCCGGAAAACGAAATTCAAAAGGGTGATCATTTTCAACCTGCTGGGCATAAACTCTTTGTGAAAATCTTGCCAGACCGCTTCGGGTATGGTTTCGATTTTTCCAAAGAGTTTTCGCTCCAGCATCTTGCCGCATCTTGGCCCTTTCTATTTTGCTTTTCGAGCTTGGGCTTTATCGCCGTCGTTACAGCCCGCCAGGAGGATGAGCGGACGGCTCCGCCTGGCCCAAGTCCAAAATCCCCAGCCTCAGCACTCATCATTTTTTCAGGCAGGTTTTTACTGAAGGTATCTGTTGATCCTCATTCCAACCACAAACAACCCTGCGAAAAACCAGGGTGCGTCCGATTTGGACCCCAAGCCCAATCCAGGCTGGACTTTTTTGCAATCAATTAAAATAATTCGCCATGTTTAAGCCCTTGACCATCCCGTTCCTTTGGCCGGCCATTCTTGCTTTTGCAATCTCGATAAGCCGTGGGGAAGGCGTCCGGTTGAACACGGTGCTCGGGGAGGGCTGGGTTTTCAAACAGGGCAAAGTGGCTGATGGCTGGAATCCCGGATTGGACACGCATGACTGGGCGGTGGTGAGCCTGCCTCATAACTGGGGGTGGGAAGAGGCGCACCGAGGCGGACATTATTACCGAGGCCCGGGATGGTACCGTTGCCAGGTCCTTATTCCTGTCCAAGCCCAAAGACGATATTTCATACGTTTTGAGGCAGCCAGCACGGTGGCGGATGTGTATTGGAATGGCCGCTGGCTGGGGCAGCATCGCGGCGGTTTTGGGGCTTTTGCCTACGAAGTCACCACCAACCTGTCTGACTCGGGAACCAATTTGCTGGCCGTGTGCGTGGATAATGCCCCGCAGCCGGACATTGCCCCCTTGGGCGGGGATTTCAACGTGTACGGCGGCTTGTATCGGCCGGTTCACTTGATTGAGACGGCCAGCCAGGAGATCAGCCCCCTGGACCATGCCTCGCCGGGTGTGGCCTGGTTGCAGACCGAAGTATCCACCAATGAGGCCGTGCTGGATGTGACGGCCCAGGTATCCAACGGCGCTGACCGTGACCAGACGCTGACCGCCGTGGCCTCCGTGACCAATGCGGAGGGGGTGACCGTGGCGTCTGTTTCGCAGACATTTCTGGCGATTGCCGGCTATACCGAGCCTGTTCATATGAGGCTGGTCCTTGCCAATCCGCATTTATGGAATGGCCGGAAGGATCCTTACCTGTACAGCGGCGTGCTGGAATTGCGCAAGGGGCCGGAGCTGCTGGACCAGGTGGTTCAATCCGTGGGTTTGCGGTTTTACCGCGTGGATCCCAGGCGCGGGTTTTACCTGAACGGAGTGCCTTACCCGGTGTATGGAGTGTGCCGGCACCAAGACAGGCCGGTGAAGGGCTGGGCCATTGACGACGCGGACATGGAGGAGGACGTAAAACTGATCCAGGAACTGGGCGCCACGGCGGTGCGTTGCGCGCATTACCAGCACAGTGATTATTTTTACCATTTATGCGACCAGGCAGGGATTCTGGTCTGGGCTGAAATTCCGCAGGTGAATGCGGTGCGGGACACGGCGGCCTTTGAAGACACCTCGCGCGGCCAGTTGCTGGATTTGATCCGGCAAAACATCAATCATCCCTCGATTTTTGTCTGGAGCCTGTTCAATGAAATCGGGGGCAAGCGGACGGATGACCCGCACATGGAGCTGCAGGATTTGAACAATGTGGCGCATGGCGAGGATCCCACCCGGCCCACCATTGCCGCAGCGTGCTTCACGAACCTGTTTCAGATGACCCGGATACCGGACCTGATAGGCTGGAATTTTTACCCGGGCTGGTACAGCCAGTTTGGGGCGGCGGGCGGATTCGGGGCTTACCTGGATGGTTTTCGTGATTCCAGCCGGTTTGGGGGGTATTGCATCAGCGAATACGGCGCGGGGGCAAACGTGATGCAGCATGAGGAAAACCCAGGCCAACCCGCATCCGGCGGAAGCTGGCATCCCGAGGAATGGCAGAGCAAGGTTCATGAAATGGATTGGGCGGCCATTCATGAGCGCCCGTACATTTGGGGCAGTTTCGTCTGGAACATGTTTGATTTCTGCGTGTCCACACGCCATGAGGGGTCGCAACGCGCCCTGAATGACAAGGGATTGGTGACGTACGACAGGAAAATCAAAAAGGACGCCTTCTATTTTTACCAGGCCAACTGGTCCGGCCAGCCGATGCTGCACCTCACCAGCCAGCGCTTTGTGGAGCGCACTAATGCGTTGACTTCCGTGAAGGTGTATTCCAATCTCCGGCTGGTGACGTTGAAAATCAATGGTGTTTCAATGGGCAGCCGGGCTTCCCAAGGGGAGGGAGTGTTTGTCTGGCCGGATGTGCGGCTGGCACCGGGCGACAATCATATTGAGGTTGCCGACGCCGATCCCTCGGGAACGCTCCATGACGCATGCGTCTGGCATTTAACCCCCCAATGATCATCGGCCATCTGGTTTGAGGACGTTTCAGATTACTTTTTATGGACCCGCGTCGAGAATGCGAGAAGCCTCCGGCATCTATTCCTGGAAGTGTCATCTGGCTGACGGGCCTGAGTGGTGCCGGCAAAAGCACGCTTGCAACCGAGTTGCACCGCCAGTTCAACCTTGAGGGCTGCAAATCATTCATCCTGGACGGGGACGTGATGAGGCATGGGTTGTGTTCCGACCTGGGTTTCTCGACGGAAGACCGCCGCGAAAACGTGCGGCGCATCACGGCGGTGGCCCACCTGTTTGCCGAGGCGGGCATTCAATGCATTGTGGCCCTGATTTCTCCCTATCGAGAAGACCGTGACAACGCCCGGGCGGTCATTGGGTCCGGCCGGTTTATTGAAGTGTATGTCAATGTGCCGCTGGAAGTATGCGAAGCCAGGGATCCCAAGGGCTTGTATGCCCGGGCGCGTGCGGGAAAACTCTTGGAATTTACCGGCATATCCGCCCCATACGAACCTCCATTGAAACCTGAGGTGGAGGTTTTAACCCATCAAATGACGCTGGAACAGTCCGTGGCAGCCATCAAAAGCCATTGGCTGAAAGTGAATGCGGTTTAGTGGAGTAGGCGGAGCGAAACGGTCATTGGCCTTGTGCCTCTCAATCCGTTCGTTCCGCCTACTCTACTGATTTGAGTTCGCACTGGCTGTGAGCGATCTCCCCTCTCCCTAACCCCCTCCCCGCGCTTCGCTGGCGGGGCGAGGGAACCAGGGGCGTTGGGTTGGTTGATGCGTTTGAAAACGGAGGCCAATTGGGAGACCAATTGGGAGAACAACTTTGGCGCGTGAAATATTTTAAAGTCCATCGCCAGCCCACCGGTTTTACTCCCTCTCCGCCAATTGTATTGGGGGAGAGGGCTGGGGAGAGGTGGCACTGAGTTTTCCAAATGCGTATTGAACCGGGAAAGCTAACCTGACTTCCCCCAAAAAATCACAAAAGGCCAATAAAAGCGCATTTTTGTAGCAAGTAATATATTAATTATTGTCAATATTGTTCTTGCAATGCCCGTTTATTGCGTTTATTCTGTAGCTCGTGTTCGTTCAAGCCACCAAATCCTCACGCAAAGGCAAAACCTACGTCTCCTACCTCGTGCGCGAGTCTTTCCGCACCGC
>JAKAFL010000091.1 GCA_021817945.1 bacterium
TGGCTGGCTGATGCACCATCGCCGCTTGGTCCGTGACTATGAAACGACGATCAGCAGCGCTGAAGCTTGGGTCTATATCGCCATGATCCGAATTCAACTCCGCCGCCTGGCCTGATTTCTCAACCATATTGAATTTTAAAACAGTCTCTCAAAGAATGGAAGAGGCGCTACCCTGGTGACGCCACGCCCGAACGCGATGATTTGGCGGCGGAGAATCGCGCCTTGAAGGCCGAACTGGCCCGGGTGCGGAGCAGCGACACATATTAAAAAACGGTGGGCATCTTCAGCGAACCGTCGAAGCCCGCTACGAAACCAACCAACGCATGAAGGCGGAACATTCCTTGAGCCAGCTCTGCGCCGCTTTTGACGTCAAGCGCAGCAGCTATCACGCCTGGTTCAAAGCCGGGGCCAGCCAGCGGGAACGCACCGACGCGGCGTTGCGGCAGAAAATCCGCACCGTGCATGCGCGGCACCGGGGGCGGTATGGCGCTCCGCGCATCCAGCGGGAACTGGCCGCCCAGGGCGACCGGCATGGCTGCAAACGCATCGCCCGGCTGATGCGAGCCGAAGGTTTCCAAGGTATATGCGCCCGACGGTTTGTGCCACGCACCACGCAAAGCGATCACGCCTAGCCCATCGCTCCGAACCGGCTGGTCCAGGCGTTTGCGCCCACGGGGCCCAAACCAGACGTGGGTCACGGATCTGACCTATGTCTGGACGGCGGAAGGCTGGTTGTATGTGGCGGTGATGCTGGATTTGTGGAGCCGGCGAGTGGTGGGGTGGGCCACCGCCGAAACGTTGCACACGCGGTTGGCAACCGAAGCCTTGCAGATGGCTCCGCGACATCGTCAGCCACCTGGTGGCGTGCTGCATCACAGTGATCGTGGGGTGCGATATGCCAGCGGCGAAAATCGCCGCTGGTGGTCTGCGGCGGGCATGGAGCCCTTGCATGAGCCGGGCAGGCAATCCTTATGACAACGCGGCCATGGAAAGCTTTAACGCCACCTACAAACGGGAATGCGTGGGACTGGCTGAAGCATGTGGCGGCTAGGCCACCCGTGCGGAAGCTGCCGCTGATTTTTTCAACTATGTTGAAAAATATTACAACCGGGTGCGGCACCACAGCGCACTTGGCTATCAATCCCCTGTGGACTTTGACTTCCAACTAAACTAAAACATCCATGCGCACCACTCCCCAAGGTGTCCATCAATCCGGGTTAGGCACAGATGTGAACTTGCGGACCTATTTGATGGATGTCCTACCCCGGCTTGGCGATTGGCCAACCACACGGGTGGCGGAGCTTGCGTCCGCCGCTTGGAAAGCGGTTCACCTCAAAATCTCCTGACAATACAGCAGTCTATCACAGCTATAAAGCCTCACCATATGGGTTTGCTGACACGGATACATTCCATCGGCTACCAAACCCAGGCTGGATAGCTAACCAGGGTTGCTAAAACGGTGGTTTTTAAAATATGCATGGAAAAGGATGGCATAGAAAATGCGCCGTGTGATCATGATGCAGGCATTTCCAAAAACCTTAAAAATGAAAGCTAGCGCTCGTTTCATCACCAGGGTTAGGGCACAGAATCGGCTTTTGCCCATTATAAGATCATTTTATTCGGTAAGAGACCGGCAATTTATGTGATCTAAATATAGACTCAACAAATCTTGGCGGTAACACGGCAATATATGATTACACCTTGACGCTGCCAATTTTAAATTAAGGACAACAATGTATATAAAAGCATCCAAACCGGATAACGAAACGGATCGCCTGAAGGACTTGTATCAGTATGAAATCCTGGATACCAAAGCTGAAAAGCAATTCGATGACCTTACGCTTCTTGCATCTCAGATTTTTGAAACACCCATGGCAATGATCAGTTTGGTGGATGAAACCCGGCAATGGTTTAAATCGAAAATCGGGATTCAGGAATCTGAAACAGCGCGGGATATTGCCTTTTGCGCCCATGGAATTTTGCAAAAAGAATGTTTTATCGTGAACGACGCGCTTAGGGACTTGCGATTTGCTGAAAATCCGTTGGTCACCTCCGGGCCTAAGATTAGATTTTACGCCGGGGCTCCACTCTTGACGGAAAACGGCAACGCAATTGGCATGATATGCGTCAACGACCGTCAGCCGCGACGGGCGAATGAAAATCAAATTTCAGCCCTGAAAGCCCTAAGCAGGCAGGTTGTGGCGCAATTTGAACTTTGCAGGAAGATAAAAGAACTGGAGAGAAGCATTGCAGAGAGAAAACAGGCTGAGAAAGATCGGCAGGCGATGGAAGTTCAATTGCGAAATATGCATAAAATGGAGGCAATAGGCCAGCTTGCCGCAGGCATTGCCCACGAAATAAACACGCCCACACAATATGTCGGCGACAACATTCGATTTTTGCAGGAGTCTTTTTCAACCTTCCTAAAAACCATTGAGAATTGCAGGCTTGTAATTGACGCCGCCAAAAGCGGCCCCCCACCGGTTGAAATAGTTGCAAAGGCGGACAAGGGACTATCTGACGGTGAAATGGAATACCTGCAACAACAAATCCCGGCCGCCATCACGGAAACGATGGGGGGAATTGCCCGGATCACGCAGATTGTCCGCGCCATGAAAGACTTTTCCCACCCAGGCAGCCAGGAGAAGGCTTTGGCGGACCTGAACCATGCGATTGAAACCACCATTACCGTAGCCAGGAATGAATGGAAATATGTTGCTGATGTGAAGTTGGATTTAAGCCCGAATCTTCCCCCCATTCCGTGTTTTCTTGCTGAATTCAACCAGTGCATTTTAAATCTCGTGGTCAACGCGGCACATGCCATTGGCGACGTAGTCAGGCTTTTGCCCGGAACAAAGGGGCTTATTACGGTCAGTACCGTCCTTGATGAAAACAACGTTGAAATCCGGGTGGCCGATACCGGCACAGGCATTCCAGAATCCGCCCAACCTCATATTTTCGAACCGTTTTTTACAACCAAAGGAGTTGGCAAAGGCACGGGACAGGGTTTGTCCATTGTTTATGGCACCATTGTGAAGAGACACGGAGGAAGCGTGCGATTTGAAACGAAGATCGGCGCGGGAACCAGTTTTATTTTGCGCCTGCCGGTCAGGTCAGAACCAGAAATCCATGGTTGTGCAAGCCGGGAGAAAACCTGTGACCCTTCCAAGGCTGTGCATAATCCAACCCAACCATTATGAAAAAGCTGCTCTTCGTGGACGACGATACGAAGTTGCTGAATGGCATGGAACGCCAGTTCCATGCCATGAGGGGCGAGTGGCAGATGAAGTTCATGGATCAAGGCCCCGCAGCGCTGGAGTTCATGGCAGCCAACCCCGTTGATATAATCGTAACTGATTTGAGGATGTCTGGAATGAACGGGGCACAATTGCTTGAAAACGTCCGGGACCGCCATCCAGATACGGTCCGTCTTGTCCTTTCTGGTCAAACTGACATGGAGATTTCCCTTAAATTGGCGGGGTCTGCACATCAATTCCTTGCCAAGCCTTGCAATCCTGATGAGCTTCGCGATGCCATCAAAAGGGCCTTTGCCATGCGGGATTTGCTTTCAAATGATAATATAAAAAGGCTTGCAACTCGGATGACATCCTTGCCAAGCCTGCCGTCGCTTCAAAATCAATTGGCTGAAGAAATGGGAGTTGAAAATCCTTCCATTGAGCGAGTCAGCGAAATAATCAGCAGAGACATCGGCATGACAACAAAAATCTTGCAACTCGTTAATTCAGCCTTTTTTGGTCTGCCCCAAACTTTTTCACGAATAGATGAGGCTGTCCAATACCTCGGGCTTGGCACGGTGCGCGCGCTTGCCTTGTCGTTGCAGATTTTTTCCCAATACAACCAAAAAACAATGATCCATGGATTCTCGCTTGATGAATTGGCCTCACATTGCTGGCAAGTTGGCGTTATTGCCAAAAAAATTGCCCAAGCGGAGCATGGAAGTCCAAAATTGAATGATCAGTGTTTTCTTTCCGGCTTATTGCATGACATTGGCCATCTCATCATTGCTTTCAACCTGCCAGAGCAATCCATTCTTGTTTTTGAGCGCGCACGCAAGGAAAGGATGACCATTTGCGAGTCGGAGCGCATTGAATTCGGCACAACACATGCGGAGATAGGAGGTTATTTGCTGGCTTTGTGGGGATTACCCACGCCGGTCGTTGAAGCGGTCTCATTTCACCATCGTCCGGCAGATTGCTTCTCACAAGGATTTTCGATTTGCATCGCCGTCCATGTCGCCAATGCCTTTGCTCATGATTCCATCGAGTTACGCCAAGACTGGCCCGGCCATGGGGTGGACGAGGAATGCTTAAAAAAAATAGGCATTGATAACCGGCTTGACTTCTGGAGAAATCGCTGCCTTGGAAATGGTGGTTAACTGGCCTTCCCCGCAATGCCATTGAATTTATGAACGAAAAAATCCTGTTTGTAGATGACGATTCCAATCTTCTCGCCTCCATGGAACGAAACCTTAGGAGGCAGTTCAGGCTGGAAACGGCCGTCAGTGCCGAGGCTGGACTGAAAAAAATCGATGAATCAGGTCCTTTTGCGGCGGTTTTTTCTGATCGCCAGATGCCCGGGATGGATGGCACCCAATTCCTAGCCGAGGTTTGCCGGAAAAATCCCGATACCGTGCGGGTCTTGCTCACTGGCAATGTGAATCTGCACCAGGCAGTCAGTGCGGTCAATCTTGGAAACATCTTTCGCATTTTGATCAAGCCATATCCGGTTGAAATGGTGGCCAAAGTGGCCGAGGACTCCATCAAACAATACCGTCTCGTTGTAGCTGAAAAAGAACTGCTTGCCAAAACACTGTGCGGCAGCATCAAGCTCCTCTCCGATATCCTCTCAATGGTGGACGCCAATTCCTTTGGCCGGGCAGAGAAACTTCGCAATTTGACCGCCAAAATGCTGGCTAAAGTTCCGCTCGCAGATTCTTGGGAAACACAAATGGCAGCCATGCTGGCTTCCATTGGAAGCGTTACACTGCCTCCTGAGATTTTGTTGAAACACAAGGCCGGGGAACCGCTTTCAAAAAACGAGGAGCAACTTTTTGAAACAATCCCTGGAATCACAGCAAGGCTGCTCTGTAATATTCCCAGGCTCGAGGGCGTTGCCCGGATTGCACGATACCAGGGCAAGCGGTTCGATGGTGCCGGCTATCCCAATGACGGCACCTTGGGCGAGCAAATCCCCGCCGCATCCCGCTTGTTAAAGATATTACTGATCATTGCATAAAATAGTGAGTTCAAAAGGACAAGTCGGCCTGTTTCCAGAAGGCGGCAACCAGGGTGGTTTTGCGGCGTTGGGCGGTGCGCAGTCCTTGGCGGGC
>JAKAFL010000005.1 GCA_021817945.1 bacterium
ACCCCTGATCTTTTTAAAAAGGCTGAAGAGGGAAAACAGAATGGCGCCAAAACTGATTAAAAAACCCTCGGACGGTTCGGGAACGCTCATGGCTGAAAATTGAATGTTGTCTAAAATGCCTGATCCAGTCACAGCATTAAAATTCAAAGTTTCCAACTGCCCATCCATGTAGGATGGGATATTAGCGCCATAGACATCATATTTGGGACCTGTGGACAGGAGGGAATAATGAAGATCAACTCCACCCAAACTGACATAAAAACCATTCACTTCAATAATCCCCTCAAACTGCAAGGAGAGGGCGTTATCTGGAACCGTTGCTGTTTGGCTGATAGAAGAATTAGGATTTACATAAACGCTATAATTGCCAGAAAGGGCTGCTTCGCCGCCGAGAATTTCGATTAAAGTTCCAATTCCATCAACATTATTTATATAATATAAAAACGGCATGGGGGCAACCCCGTAACCCCCATAAGATGCATCCCAGCCGGGCAAAGCATTAGAAGCGGCAACAAAACCGCCAACAGAAGCATTTGTTGGCATGTTCTTGGCCGACTCGAAATTTAAATTGACAAAACCCTGCCCAAAAGCCGCAATGGACATGCTAACAATAGCGATAATTAAAAATATGTTTTTCATGTTTTTCCTTTCTCGTTGTGCTTATATCCACTGCATTTCAATTGATCCAGGAATCGCCAAGCCGCGCATCGGCTCCATCACGGGGATAAAAGTCCCCCTTCTGGGTTCCCCCCATCTGGAGTGTTTTGAAAATCATAAACTTCATTGAAGCTGCCATTGGTGTTAATGCTAAAAATATTTCCATACTGAAAATCCCCTCCAAACTCAGTTACTCCAAAAAGAAAATCAACCTCTTGAGTCGGTAGGCAAGACTTTCTTCACCTATACCAGCCCTGCAGTGCTCAGACAGCCACGCCTAGCTCCCCCCTGAAGCAAGCACAGAAACTTTGAAAAAGTGATTTGTTATCAGCAACATCCACTATCAATTTTCAAAAGTCAAGTGTTATTTATAATTTTGTTCATAATTCGCGATTGGCCGAGTGATCGTTGAATTTGTGGTGGGTGAACTCCTGGCAATCGTCCAGAAATTCCAGAAAGGTTCGCCAGGTGGTTCCTCAAAGCCTTGGTTGCGGGCCAGGCACATTCCATCCACTGAATCTGCTTTTTCCATCCCGCCCGAAAATCATCCGCCAAAATTTCAGGGACCCTGGCAGGTCGGCCAATAGGTTGGAAGCGGGCCATCCAGTTTCTGGATGGTCTCAGACCTATCCCAAATGCAGCCGGGCGAGGAGCATCCGGCGGCGGCGATCCAAGGCATCCAAACTTTTCAAGGTGGCGGGAGCTCCCTGGCGCGTCCGGACGCCGGCGCCTTTCTTATTAATCAGGGAAGGGGTGGGCTGGGCCTTGGTTAGAAAGTCCCCAAGGACCTGGTCATAACCGGCCGCAAGAATGGCAAAGGGCTGTGCCAGCTCAAATTGCGCCAGCTCCAATTCCTGACGCTGGCCTTCCAGTGCGGCATCACGCTGGGCCGGATTCATTTCCATGATGGCTTGTTGGAGGGGGATTTCCAGGTTGCGTGGCATGCTGTTGGTATGGTCCCAGACCTGAACCGGAACGCGCAGCAAGGAGTCCAGACGCGCGGCGCTGGCAGCCAGCGTCCACCGGGTTCCCGTGTTGCGCGAGGCAAATCCAATCACCTGCAACGCCCACCATTTGTCAATGGCCGCCGGCTCGGGAAAATCCCCGCGATAAACCTTGTAAAAAGCCAGTTGCCAGTTCAGGTAATCCGGCAGTAAATTCAAGAACATCCCCATTTGCCTGCTGCCATGCGGCAACCGCAGAAGGTCATGCACAAACAACTCGGCGCTACCGCGATAGAGACCTCCATCATCCCCGTTCACCTGGTCATCCGTGGGCCAGCTCAACTGGCGGAAATTCAGGGCAGACCCTTTTTGAAAGGCGGCGTGCGCCGAAGCCATGTCGTCCAACCCGTGTTCCCGGTCATTGACCACTCCCACCGGCGGCGCCCCGGACAAGCTGGTGGGCATGTTGATCAGCAGCGCATCCGGGTCGGCATCCATGGCCAGCGCCGCGATGCCATTTACGAGCCAGGTTGGAATGACGGTATTTCCAGTGGTGGAGCGGTGACTGCGATTGGCCACTTCCATTAAAATCACCGCGCTCATGGCGCGCTCGTAGCGGTCGCAACCCACCACGTCCGGCAGGTTCAGTTGGTAGGTCCAGGTGTTGTATTCCAGCCTGGAAGTGATCCACACCTCGTCTTCGGGCGTTTCGGCTGGCCTCAAGACCAGGTAAATCCGACCTTGCCAGGGCGTTTCCGCCGTCAAACCCAGCAATTTCCACACCTGCGATTTATACCGTTCGGCCGCCACGGCCAGAAGGGCGGGATCCAGCCGCAACAAATTCGTGTTGCTCACCACCTCTGGACGGGAATAAAGCCAGGATAAGCGGTCAGGATGGCGCACCAGAAACTGGCCGGAAAAACTTCGGGTGATTTCCGGCAGTTCGCTCATGGACTGCCCGTTCAGCAGGTCAGCGCTTCCGCAGAAAATCGAAACCATCACCATCAACCAGACATGAACTCCACCGGACCAAATGCTTTTCAATCCGGCATTGCACCCCATGGAACCGTCAGATGGATTCCGGTCTGGATACATGAAACAGCGTCCCAGGATGGAACAGGCGCCCAGGGAAAAGGGTCATTTTTTCCGACTCTCTTTGGGAGCGGCTGCCGGTTGGGTGGCGGCGGGTTTTGATTCCGTCTTGACGGCGGGTTTGCTTTCGGATTTGGCTTCAGGTTTTCCAGCGGGCTTGGCGTCTCCGCCTGCCTCTTTCTTGGCGCTGGTCTGATAATTTTCGCTGCGGTAATCAGTGATGTAGAAGCCGCTGCCTTTGAACAAAAGCCCGGCACCGGCGCTGATTTTTTTGCTCACCGCCCCGCGTCCCCATTTTTTTTGAGCGCAAAGTTCCTTGGGACAGACTTTGACTGGATCGGCCACCATGGAATGCATCAGTTCAAACTCGTGGCCGCACTTCTTGCAATGGTACTCGTACGTGGGCATGGCTTGGTTCCCCGTGGGCTCCTGCTAAAGATCAGTGTGCCGCCGTGTTGGTCGAGGTCAGCGGTGGAATGACCTTCACAGAGCCGTCTGACCCCACTTCCACATCCAGGTCATAATTGGGCAGGGAGCTGGATGGCTGGGCCGCAAGCGGCGCCCGCTGAATGAGCAAGGCGCCCAGTTTTTTGTTTCCATTTTGGAAACGGTCCAATTGCATTCTTCGCTCCTCGTACAATTCGTCCTTCAACTTTTTGAGTTGGGAGCGCACCGAGTCGAGGTCATTGAACCGGCGTTCGAGCTCGGCTTTTTCAGCAAGTTGCTTTTCCAATTCGGATTGGAGGAAGGCATTGTTGGTGGTCGCCACCGCCAGCCGGGCCTCCGTATCAGCGATTTGAAGGTTCAACCGATCTATGGTGTTGGTCAACTGGCTGGCGCGGACGTCCAAGGCGCTATTCTGGGCCTGGAGATCATTGACTTGGGAACTGAGCGCGGTGACCTGATTGGTCAGGGTTTGCACTTGGTCCTGCATTCCCGCCAGTGCGGCTTTGGTGCTGGCCAGCGTGGCTGTGGCCGTGGCAAGGCTGTTTGAAAATGCCTGGGACTGCTGCTGGCTCAACATCAAGTCGTTGGTCAACGACAGATTCACCTGGTTCAAGGAATCAATCTGCTGGTCGGCATTCACCAATTGGTTGGAAAAGTCCACCAAACTGTTCACATCCTTCACATGCCGGGCATCCCCGGCGCTTTTCAGCACCAGCAAACCAACCACAAGCGCGATGCAAACGACAGCTAGAACGGTAACGATCGCTTTTGTATTCATGACCTTTTTAATTTATCGTTTGCATTAGGTTTGGCAAGCCGCCAGCTTGCGATTTAATTGGCTGGACCGCTTGCTGAGGCGCCCTGGCTCGATTGGGCAGCCAGAAAGGCGTCGTCCTCCGTTTTCAAATTCGGGTCCACCACCTGGACATGGTCCGCAGCCCGCACCTGCTTGATATAGTCAGGCGCCAGCTTGCGCTCCTTGTTGTTGATGAGCGCTTCCCGCAGTTCCTCGGAAATGGTCAGGTCGGTGGATGGAGATTTTTCTGAAAGGGTGAGCATGTGCGCCGGATTTTTGCCCAGCATCTTGATGATATGGAATCCGTAGGCGGTGGTGACCACATCGCTGATTTCGTTGTTGGTAAGGGAGAAGGCTGCGGTTTCAAATTCAGGCAACATTTGTCCCCTGGGAAAAGGAGGCAATTCACCGCCGTTATCCCGCGATCCCGGGTCTTCCGAGTACTGCCGGGCCAATGCGGCAAAATCAGCCCCGCCCCTGGCCTGTTTCAGCAAACTATCAATCTGCTGCCGTTTCATGGCCACGGTGTTGGTGGGCAGTGGGGTGAAAGGATGGGTGGAGGGATCCACGGTCATGAGCAGAATATGCCGCACGGAAACGGTTTCCGGCACTTCAAAATCAGAGGGATGATTGGTGTAATATTCCTGCAATTCCGAATCCGAAACGGAGACTTTGAGCAGACGCTTCAAGGCTGCCTTGGCTGTGGCTTCCTGCACAGCCTTGGCCCGCAGCTCAGCCACGGTCATTCCCCTGGCCTGCAACTGCTGTTCCAAGGCGGATTCCGATCCCATGTTCTTGACGAGGATGGCAAATTGCTGGTCGGCATCGGCCTTGCCTGCGACGCGATCGGCATCATTGGCCTGGCTTAGGAGCAGGTGAATGTTGATGAGTTGCTCCAATACGCTCGCATCATAGCCCACAGGCAACTGCTTGCCCTGGGCCGCCGCCGTGGCTTTGGCGCTGGACAATACCTGGTCCAATTCACTGCGCTTGATCTCGAATCCATCCCCTTTCACGATGGTGGGGTCGCCAAACAAGGCAGTCATGGAATCCGGGGCTTGCGAAGCATCCGCAGGCTGGGCGGCGGCAGGTGCTGTGTTTTCCGTGGCGCCACGCGCAGGAACGGAGGCCAGGCCCAGGGCCAGGATGACCGGCAGGATGGGAAGCACGAAGTTTTTCAAGTTCATAGGAATAAGGTAGGGATTTCTATTTTTATTTTGCGACATTGGTTTCAAAGTGTCACCACTTTCACATTGCTGAAATCAGAGGTGTTTTGGAGTTCACCCAGCACGGCAGCGGGCGGGACGCTGTCCAGGCTCAACACCGTCAACGCCAGGCCCCCCGCCGTCTGGCGGCCCAGGCTCATGCTGGCGATGTTGACCTGATGCCTGCCAAGCAGTGTTCCCAACCGGCCCACAATCCCCGGCTTGTCGGCATTGTTCAACAGCAAGAGTGTTCCTGTGGCTGGAATCTCGACCGATTGGCTGTGCAAACGCACAATCCGCGGGTTATTCGGGGATCCGAAGAAGGTGCCGCCCGCCGAAGTCAGCTTGTTTCCGTTGCTGAACAACTGCACGTGGACCCATTCGTTGAAGGTCACCGGCTCATCCGATTTCTTTTCCTCCACCGTCAAGCCAATGCTCTGCGCCACGCTGCGGACATTCACGTTGTTCACATCCTTGACATCGCGTGTAGCCAGAAACCCGCGCAGGATCGCCCTGGTGACCGGGTCCGTATTGGGCAAAAGCCGGGCATGGCCGCCATAGGTGATGTAAAGCCTGTCCGCATTGGCGGGTGATAATTGGGCGAGCAATTTGCCCAGCGCCTCTCCCAAGGGAAGATACGGCTTTACTTGCTCGTAGGTCTTGGCATCCAAGTAGGGCAGGTTCACCCCATTACGAACTTCTCCCGTCAGCAAATAAGCGGCAATCACCTCAGCCACCTCCACGCCGCATTTTTCCTGGGCTTCTTCCGTGCTCGCGCCCAAATGGGGCGTGAGAATCAAATTAGGCTGTTTTCGGTAGGGATGATCCGCCGGCAACGGTTCCACGGCAAACACATCCAATGCCGCCCCGGCCACCTTGCCGGATTCCAATGCGGCCAATAAATCACCCTCGGAAATGATTTCGCCGCGGGCACAATTGACGATGCGCACTCCCGGCTTCATTTTGGCAAAGGCCGCCGCATTCAACATTTCTTTGGTTTCCTTGGTCACCGGCATGTGGACGGTGATGAAATCCGCCACCCGATAAACCGCGTCTGCATCTGCGGCGAAATCCGCGCCAATGGCCCGGGCCCTGTCCTCGGTCAAATAGGGATCGTAGGCCATCACCTGCATGCCAAAAGCTTTGGCGCGCTTGGCCACCTCGGTGCCGATCCTGCCCATTCCGAGAACTCCCAGGGTTTTGCCCTGCAATTCAATGCCTTGGAACATTTTCCTGTCCCATTTGCCCGCCACCATCGTGGCGTGGGCTTGTGGCACTTTGCGCGCGAGGTTGAGCAGCATGGCAAACGTCAACTCAGCCGTGGTAACAGTGTTCCCGGCAGGCGTATTCATCACCACCACGCCGCTCTGGGTGGAGGCTTCGATGTCCACATTATCCACCCCCACACCCGCACGCCCCACAACCCGCAATTTTTTGGCGGCTTGAATGACCGCCTTGGTCACCTTGGTCTCTGACCGCACCACCAAGGCCGTTGCATCCGCCACCATGGGCAAAAGCTCGGCTTCTGGCAATCGTTTGGGAAGAACCACCACCTCAAATTCAGGCCGTTGTTGCAACAGGGCAATCCCTTTGGGGGAAATCGGATCGCAAATGATAATTTTCATGATCAAAGAAAAATGAAATGTCATCCTAACCCCAATCCCACATCAGGTCAAACAGCGAATCAAACGATAAATTGATAAAAATCGCCAGCCTCCCTCGACGCCTGAACAACCCCCTCTTTCCGTTGCTCCCCAATCAAAGGCATTTCTTGCGGGTCAACTGGCGAGCAACCTCTTCCCCGTCCCGGAAAGGATAACACCAAACGATCCCTCCAGCTTGTTGATCTCAATTTGATGGACACCAGAACGAGGTTGGTGTGTGCTTGTCCCCGATAACAGAGAGGACACCATGAGAATTTGTTTTGTGATCCAGGGGGAAGGCCGCGGGCATTTCACCCAGGCTTTGGCCCTGCGCGAATTTCTGCTCAGACACGGTCACCAGGTGGTCGCCGCAATCGCTGGCACCAATGGCCGCCGCCCCCTCCCTGATTACGCCCTCAATGCCTTTGGCGTTCCTCTGCAATCCATCTTCAGCCCAGGCTTTCATTTCAAAGCCCAACGAGGCATTTCCATCACCGCATCCCTCACAGACGCCCTCTCTCACCTGCCGCAATTGGGTCAAAGTCTCAACGTGCTGGAACAAACCATCGCGCAAACCCAGCCTGACCTGATCATCAATTTTCTCGAGGCAGCCACCGGTGTGGGCAAACTCCTGGGCCGCATCCGAATCCCAGTTTTGGTTCTCGGACACCAATTCATGCTCTTTCACCCGGCTTTCATCCACTCCAATCACGCACGAACTCAACAATGGGGTTTCCGCAATTTTGTCCGCCTCGTGGGCTCCAAATCCTCCAAACTGGCTTTGTCATTTTACCGCGCACCGGACCTGCCAAACTCCAACCTTCACGTTTGCCCCCCTCTTTTGCGGAAACAATTATTTGAAATCAAACAAGTTGTGCATGGACACTACTTGCTTGTTTATCTCCTGAATCATGGGTATGCAACGGATATCGAACGTTGGTGCCAAGATCATGCCGACGTTCCCGTGCATTGCTTTTACGATAAACCTGGCGCGCCCGATGAGGAGAAACGTCTGCCCAACCTTGTGTTTCATAAGCTACACGGAGACAAGTTTTTGCAAATGATGGCGGGATGTCGGGCCGTGGTTTGCACGGCCGGCTTTGAATCGGTGAGTGAAGCCGCCTATTTGGGCAAGCCAGTCCTGATGATTCCTGTGCAGAATCACATTGAACAATACTTGAATGCTTTGGATGCCGTTCACGCCGGGTTCGGAATTCGTGATAGTATGTTCAACCTGAATCGTTTACTGGACACCGCCACTCCAAGAGGCGGACCAGCTTTCAAGGCATGGGTTGATGAAGCGGAATCCATCGTTATTAAAGCCGTGGAACGGGCCGCCCAAAGCGGGATTTGAAAAAGTTGAACCTTTCGCAATCCGTCAAAACCCCGGCCGCTTTGGATTTGGACCCCTGCGAGGTGGAATGACCGAGAAACCGCTGGCGGATGCAGCAAAAAGAAATGGGGTGGCGCTTGGCTGGCATCCTGATTTAATCTGTGCCGTGCGGCTGCATGACCGATATTTGCTCCGGGAATTGATCACTCCACTGGCTTTTTGCCTTGGTGGATTCCTGGTGTTTTGGGTGTCTTTTTTCTTTTTTACGGAACTTGGGCACATGCAGGAAAGCAAGCTGCATGCTCTGGATTGTGTGGAGTACGCGGCAGCCATGACTCCGGGGTTTGTGGTGCTGGCGCTGCCCATAGCCTTGTTGCTGGCTTTGCTTTATGCTCTGACGCATCACGCCCGCTTTAATGAAATCACCGCACTTCGCGCGGCGGGCGTGGGCCTTTGGAGACTCTGCACCCCTTATTTTGCCGTCGGATTGGCGGCAGCGGTGGTTTATGGGGTGTTGAACGAAATGGTGGTGCCAACCGCCAATGCCTGGGCGCAAACCATTCTTAATCGTTACGTCATCACCGATGCGAATGCCCAGAGCCGGACCAAATTCTACAAATCCGGCTTCCACAACACCCGCGAGCACCGCATCTGGCAGATTGAGGAATACGACACCCAGACCCATGTGATGCTGCATCCCAACGTGAACTGGGTTCTGCCTGATGGTTCCTGGCGCGCTTTGATTGCAGACCGGGGTGAATTCACCAATGGCGCATGGACATTTTTCAAGGTCCAACTTTTTGCCCAAAACGGTTTGCACGGAAACCTTTTGCCCCAATTGACGACTAATATTCTTGCCATGCCAAACTTTACGGAAACGCCCGCACAAGTGGCTCGCAACCTGGAATTCAGCGATTCGGAAGACCTGCTCAAATCTCACAGTGCTGATATTCCCATTCGGGAATTGTGGCCTTACCTGAGGGATAACCCGGGCTTAACCGCGCCTGAAAAGGCAAAATTCCTCACCAAGTTATACGGAAGAATAACCGGACCGTTCACCTGCATCGTGGTGGTGTTGATCGCCATTCCTTTCGGGGCTGCCCCGGGCAGGCGCAACCTTTTTTTTGGCGTAGCCGGCAGCATCTTCATTTGTTTCTCCTTTTTCATCGTCCAGCAAATCGGGTTGGCCTTGGGCATGAATGCCATGCTCCCGGCCTGGCTGGCGGCGGCCCTCCCCAACCTGGCCTTCGCTGCCCTCGGCGTCTGGCTCACGGTTAGGATTCGGTGATGTTTCCACCCCACCGAATTTTTTCCCTCCCAGGCTTCATAGAACATATTTTATTTGCACCCAAACCTGCCTGGGTCAACAATCAGGCCACAGGCAATTGAGCGAGGAACTTCAAAAACTAGGAATGTCCGATGGGCGGATGAGCCTGCTCTATCAGGTCAGCAGTGTCATCCACTCCACGCTGGATTCACAGGAGGCCCTGCAATTGATCGTGAGCGAGGCGGTGCGGGTGATGGAAGCCACCAGCGGGTCGCTGGTCCTGATCAATCCCAATACCCATTTCCTGGAAATTCTCGCCGCTCAAAACCTGTCCTCCTCCGCCAGAAAACTAAAACTCCGCGTGGGCGAGGGCATAACCGGCTGGGTGGCATGGCACGGAAAACCCGTGCGCTGCGGCGATGTCACCCAGGATGCCCGCTATGTCAGCGTTCGGCGCGATGTCCGGTCTGAACTGGCCGTTCCACTCGAGGTGCAGGGCGAGGTGCGGGGGGTTATCAATGTGGACTCCGACCGGGTCAATGCCTTTTCCGTTGATGATCAAAACCTTTTGCAGGAATTGGCCCGCCAAGCTTCCAAGGTCATCCACAATACCTGGTTGTATGAACAGCTTCGGCTCAAGGTATCGCTCTTTGAAACCCTGGCCAATGTCAGCCGAACCATCAATTCCACACTCAACCTGGACGAAGCGCTGCGGGTAATCACCCGGGAGGCATGCGAATTGATGCGGGCACGAATGTGTTCGCTCATGTTGCTTAACGAAACTGGAGAGTGGCTGGATCTGCGGGCCAGCTTCGGCGCAGGCGAGGCCTATATCAAAAAACCCCACCTTTCCGTCGGTGAAAGCCTTCTCGGAGTGGTTGTCCGACGCAAAAAAGCCTTGCAAGTGGCTAATGTCCAAAGTGATTCACGTTATCAAAATGTTGAACTTGCCCGAAAGGAGAACCTGGTTTCACTACTCAGCGTACCCCTTATTTTTTCAGGGCAAGCCATTGGAACAATCAATGTCTATACCGCCAAACATTATAATTTCTCCAATGAAGAAATCAAAATCCTCAGCGCCTTGGCCGAGTTATCTGCCATCGCCATAGAAAAAGCCCGGCTCTATGAGCGCCTTGTGGATGTGGAAGAACAAATGCGGCAAAACGAGAAACTCTCGGCCCTTGGACTTCTGGCAGCCGAGGTGGCCCACGAAATACGCAACCCATTGACAGTAATGAAGTTGCTATATCATTCGCTCAACCTTAAATTCAGCCCCGGCGACCCTCGCGCCAAGGATAGCCAAGTCATTGAATCCAAGATGGAACACCTGAATAAGATCGTGGAACAAATCCTGGATTTTGCCCGCACCACGGAACCCAAATTAAACCCCGTCAACCTCAACGACTTGATTGAAGAACTTGGGCTATTGGTTCGCCACAAGCTGGCCAACCAAAACATCCGCTTCGTTCGATCCTTGCAATCCAACCTTCCGATGGTAATGGGTGACACACCGCAACTGGAACAGGCATTTTTGAATTTGATTCTCAATGCTGCGGAATCCATGGATAACGGAGGGTCATTAACGATAAAGACATATATTTCTAACACGAAAAGTGGATCTCAACAGGTGATTTTAGATTTTAAAGACACCGGCAAAGGAATGTCGCAAGAGCTTCGTCAGCGTGCTTTTAAAACGGTTCTAACTTCCACCAAGTTGAAAGGATCAGGACTGGGTCTGGCAATTGTTGGAAGGATCATTGAATCGCACCAAGGCAAAATTACCATTTTGTCCAAGACCGGAAGAGGCACCACCATCCGAATTTCTTTCCCCACCATGACATCCCCATCATGAGAGCTTCCGCTTGATTCTTGATTCATTTCACATTCGAGATTTGAAAGGTGATTTAACTTTATTCCAATCGTCTGGCTTGGGCACAGAGATAAAATTCTGGTGAATGGGCCGATATTTATTATTCTTATTAGGCTGGAACCGTTTGCCTTTGGAGATTTTTCCAGGCGTGAAGAAAGTACTGGCTCGGTTTGGTGATTAGGGAATGACATGTATAAGTATCCAAAACAATATGATGTAATAGTGGTTGGAGCAGGCCATGCCGGGGTGGAAGCGGCCTTGGCAGCGGCCCGCATGGGATGCTCCACCCTGCTGCTCACCATCAATGCGGATTCCATTGGACAAATGTCTTGTAATCCAGCCATTGGCGGACTGGCCAAGGGTCATCTCGTGCGAGAAATTGACGCTCTCGGGGGAGAAATGGGCAAGGCCACCGATATGACTGGACTACAGTTCCGGATGCTCAATCAGAAGAAAGGACCGGCAGTTTGGGCTCCACGTGCTCAATGTGATAAAAAGGCTTATCAATTTCGTCTAAAATGGGTTTGCGAATCCCAACCTAATTTGGACGTAAAACAAGGTCAAAGCGCACGCATTCTTCATGAGAATAACGAGGCAATGGGTGTGGAAACCACATTAGAAGTGCAGTACCACGGAAAAACTGTTGTTATAACCACCGGCACATTTTTACGTGGACTCATGCACATCGGAAAAAATCAGCAATCAGGAGGACGTGCTGGTGACTCCGCAGCGATGAGCCTGTCCGGATCGCTTAAGGAATTAGGCTTGAAGTTGAGCCGGCTTAAGACAGGCACCCCACCCCGCCTACTCCGTAAATCCATTGATTTTTCAAAAATGGAACCCCAATTCGGGGATGAACCCATTCCTTACTTTTCGTTTTGGAAAGAAGATTTGTTCCACGTGGAACAATCCCACGTACCAAATCCCATCCCCCACCTTTCCAACGGAAAATATCCGCCAGGCTCCATTCTAGACCGAATTAACGGCCAATTGGCCTGCCACATTACTCACACGACCACCAAAACAGCAGAGATCATACGGCAAAATCTTCATAAATCACCCATGTATTCGGGCCAAATTGAAGGCGTTGGCCCAAGGTATTGTCCCTCCATTGAAGATAAAATCGTAAAATTTGCTGAAAAAGATCGGCACCAGATTTTTTTGGAACCCGAAGGCATTGGTACCGATGAATACTACGTGAATGGTTGTTCCACCAGTTTGCCATTTGAGGTTCAGGTGGAAATGGTGAGAACAATCATTGGCTGCGAGAACGCGGAAATATTAAGACCCGCCTACGCCGTGGAATATGACTTTGCCCACCCGACACAGCTATACCCATCACTCGAAACCAAATCCTGCAAAAATCTGTATCTGGCAGGTCAAATCAATGGCACTTCCGGCTACGAAGAAGCTGCGGCTCAAGGTCTGATGGCCGGCATCAATGCCGCTCTGCGTGTTCAAAAACGCGACCCAGTGATTCTCCGCAGAGACCAAGCTTACATCGGCGTGTTGATTGATGATTTGGTTACCAAGGGCACCGTGGAGCCATATCGAATGTTTACATCCAGAGCAGAATATCGCCTACTCCTGCGACAAGACAATGCCGACCTGCGGATGTGTCCCATTGGAATAGATATTGGCTTGCTCCCCAAAAGAGACCAGGCCCGTTTTCTTTCCAAAAAATCCATTTTGGATGACGAATTGCATCGCCTTCACAATACTCATATTCAAAATGATTCCTTGGCCAAAATTTTATCCCGACCGGAAACATCCTATCTCAATCTGCCAGGAGCGTTGAAAGATCTACCTGCTGATATCATCCAACACTTGGAGATTTCAATCAAATATGCGGGCTACGTGGAACGCCAAGAATTGGAGGTGGGAAGAATGAAAAGTTGGGAAGAGAAACAAATCCCCGCTTCGTTGGACTATTCTCAAGTACCCAGTCTGCGATTGGAGGCTCGACAGAAATTATCCAACATCAGACCCCAAACAATTGGCCAAGCAGGGCGCATCTCCGGGGTGTCGCCGGCAGACATCAGCATATTGCTGGTCTGGATGAAACGTATGAACAATGGAAAGCATCCAAACCAAAACAGGCATGAGGACAATCTTTCAAAGGCCGATGGAAATGACGAATGTTTGGGTTGCGGCCTTGAAGGAAGTTGAGAAACCACGAACCTTCTTGCAAAACCTCGAATTTATCAGCCTGATCGCCCGATTCAAATTTACACAAAATGTTTATTTAGTGGTATTTATGAATGTTTTAGGGTTTTAACGCCGTTTACAAATTTCCGCAGAATCTCTTTTAATTTTTTATTATGTATATTAGTATTTATACTTTTTAAATTTTGTTGATCACACGCTGCCAAACCCATTATGGAGCTGCCAACTCTCAACACTATTTACCGGGATTTACCGGAAGTGGTGCCACTCTGGTTGCTGCGTGAAACCTGGCGGTGCACAAAAAAGTAATACAGCCCGCCCAGCGCCAGAACGGTTCCGCCCACCCAGGCGATGACTTCGTGCATTTGGCCTTTGGAAATATCAGCCCCTATCTTCACGCCAAGGGCGCAAAGGACAGAACACCAGATGGTGGAACCCGCGAGTGTGAAAAGTGAAAAACGCCAGTAATTAAATTTGGTTATTCCGGCGGGGATGCCTACCAACTGCCTCGCGCCGGGCAACAGCCTGGCAATAAACACCCCCGCGCTGCCGTAATGCGCGGACCAAACCTCAGCTTTTTGGATTTTATCAGGTGAGATCAAAACCAATCGTCCGAAGCGAAGCAAAAATGGCCTGCCCGCAAGCCGGGCCAGCCAATAGACAAGGGATGCGCCCAGCCAAGAACCTGCAGCCCCGGCAAGAACAATTCCAGCAAGGCTGAGATGGATTTTGCCCGTGTGAGACCAACTTGCGGCCAAGGGGATGATGCTCTCGCTGGGCAGTGGCATGACGGAACTCTCCATGACCATCAGCAGGCCCACCACACTGTAGCCTCCGGTTTCCAAGGCGTGTTGATACCAGGCCAGCAGCGAATCGAGTAAATGCTTTGGCATACAGGCCATGTTATAAACACAAATGTGTAAAAAATGAATGGAATTCCATGCAGGTTGGAAAAATCATGTGAGAAAAACCCGGTTTAGATGGGATATCCGCTATTCAGTAGAGTAGGCGGAACGGACGGGTTGAATAGGCACAAGGCCAATGACCGTCTCGCTCCGCCTACCCTAATCAATGAACCTAAACTCCCGGCTTTCTTATCCAAGCCCACCCCCTTATGCTGAATTCAAACTATGAAAAAGATTGAAGCCATCATCAAGCCTTTCAAACTGGAAGATGTCAAAGCGGAACTGCATGAACTGGGAGTGGAAGGAATGACCGTGGCGGAAGTCAAAGGGTTTGGCCGCCAAAAAGGTCACACTGAAATCTACCGGGGGAGTGAGTACACGGTGGATTTTCTGCCCAAAATCAAAATTGAGATCGCGGTGCCGGATGCCAAGCGGGATGCAGTGGTTCAGGCCATCATCAAAGCCGCACGGACAGGTAAAATAGGAGATGGCAAGATTTTCATTTCCACTCTGGAGGAGGTCATACGGATACGCACGGACGAACGCGGGGATACGGCCATCTGACCCGGTCCAGCATCTCTTGAAAGATGGGTGGGGTTGGAATCCGGCTCAAGCCTTGGTCTGACTGAAGATCGCATCAAGTTCGGCACTGTAGCCGGAGCGAAAGTCCGGATGCCGGAAGCTGTATTCCAGTTCGGTTCGCAATTTCCGCCCACACACGCGCTTGTTGCTGTTGCCCCTGCGCCGCGCCTTGGCCTCTGTGCCGCCAGGCGGCATGGGCCGTCCCGTCCTTTCGGATAACCAACGGAAGAATTCCGCTTGCGTCACAGGTTCGTGATCCACGGCATTATACACCTCGCCAGGGCGCCCGCGCTGCAAGGCCGCATGAATGCACCCCACCACATCCTCCCTGTGAATCATGTTCATGATTCGGTTCCCTTCGCCTTCCATCCTGGCCTGGCCGCGTAAAAATGTTTTGAAAGCAAAGCCCCGGCCCGGCCCGTAAATACCCGCTAATCTTAGGATGACAGCCGGAATGGCGGAAGGCCCCTCCATGGATGCAGCCTGCAACAAGCGCCTTTCAGTGGCTGCCAAAACCTGCGCCGGTTCGGTGATTGGCTCCGTGGGGCTGTTTTCATCCACCACACTTCCATCCTCCTGCCCATAAACGCTCGTGCTGCTGGTGTAAACGAGTTTTTGGGGCGGAGCCTTCTCCAGCCAATGCAGCAAATGGTTGGTTCCATCGAGGTAGATGGACTGGTAATGGTCCATTTTCCCGCCGGCTGCAACCGAGTGGACCACCCAGTCAAATCCCGTGGGCACTCCGTGCAGTCCATCGGGCCGGGTGATGTCTGCAAACCAAGGCGTAACCCCGGCCTCCCGCAGGGCTTCTTCATTCTCCCTGCTCCTCTTGATTCCATGCACCTCATGCCCATGACTTGCCAGGCGCCGTCCCAGTTCCAATCCCACATAACCGCATCCCACTATCAATACACGCATAACTCACAAATCCAAAAGGTCCCCTACAAATCATTCGTTCAAATTGGCCGAAATCATCAGCTTGGAACAACCTCCCGGTCGCGGGGACCATGGACAAAATCCGGATCCATCACAGCCGCAAAACGCAGCCCCCGTGTGCTCACGCGCAAGGTCCTGAAACCAAACTCAGCCATTACTTCCTCAAAAATCAACACCCCGGACAAAATGATGTCCGCACGCTGCTTTGGCAGACCGGGTATTAACCGCCGTTCCGCCAATGGCAATGACCAGAGTTTTTGCCGGTGCTCCTGAATCCGCTCAAAGGCAAGTTGGGCGCGATCAATCCGTTTACGATCAAACAAGTCCAAGCCTTGATCAACCCGGGCCAGGATGCTGGTGGTGCCACCGGTGCCCACCAGGCGCAATTCCCCATTGATGCGCTGGCAGGCCGGATCCACCAAGGGACGCACTTCACGCCGCAAAAACTGCCGCACCCATTCGCGGCATGTTTCGAATTCGGCTTGGGTGGGCGGGTCCTGATGGGGGAATTTTTCGAACAGACGAACCGTTCCCAGGGGAAAACTATGGCCAAAAAGTTTAATGCGCCCCTGGCCCACCACCCATTCAGTGCTGCCGCCTCCCACATCGAGGATCGCCAGTGGATGGCCTGCAAGTTCTGGATCGGTTGTCACCCCTTGGAAGGCCCATTCCGCTTCCTTGGCGCCTGAAATGATTTCTGTCTTGAGACCGCAAGCACGCTCGATGCAAACAGTCAAATCCTCAGGGTTTAGCGCATCACGCGCAGCGCTTGTGGCCACCACACGGACACCCAGGGCACCTTTGTCCCTGGCAATCTGGTCAAATTCCCACACGGCCTCGGCCGTGTGCGCCAGATTTTCTGGCTGCAACCGGTTGGTCTGGTAAAAGCCCTGGCCCAGCCGGGTCTGCCTGCTTTCCTCATGAATGGGCACCACGTCCCGCCCCTTCACATCTGCCACCAGCAGCTTCACGGAGTTGGTTCCCACATCAATAATTGCCCGACGCATCATTTCCATGGTGCACACACCTTACCAGTCCGGCGCTCGTTCCCAAATCATTTTCACTCATCTGAGCCAAAGCATCCAGCTTGCCTCGCACAGATTTCCCTTTAACCCGAAAAGCAGAATTGAAAAGATCAGGATGCGGCAAAATGCTGGAGCGGAAACTCTTTGGAAAAATCAAAACCATACCTGAAGCGGTCTGGTAAGATTTTTCCAAATAGTTTGCGCCCAGTAGATTGGCGCAGACTGGCCTTTTGAATTTCGATTTTCGGGTTTAATCTGGCTGCCATGGACGTTTATCTCCTGCGCCATGCCCACGCTTTGCCGCGAGAAACCCCCGGTTGCCCCGCCGATTCACTTCGTCCACTCACCGTCAAAGGACGGCGCCAGGTGCGACGCCTCTCCCAGGTGGTCAAATTGTTGGATTTGCGTTTTGACCTTGTGCTGGCCAGTCCTTGGTTGCGGGCCCAACAAACCGCCTCAGGCCTTTTGTCCCGGACCGGTCTGAATTTGAAACCCACCTCAGCACCTGGTCTCGCGGCCGACCGCGATCCATCACGCTTTTTGCCCCTGCTAATGAATTTAAGCCCTGCGCCTGACAGCCTTCTTATTGTGGGGCACGAACCTTTTCTGGGGAATCTTGCCTCGCTATTGGTCTCCAACTCGGCAGGTTTCATTTTGGATTTTCCAAAGGCCGCCCTCTGCAAGTTGGAAATCACGGCATGGAAACCGCGTCCAAAAGCAAAATTGAAATGGCTCCTGACCCAACCTGTCATGAGATCCCTGGGCTGTGAATGAATTTTCATTCCGCATCCTGCCCATGCCCCCCGTAAATGACCCCTATTTTAATTCCTAAATGTTTTCAGACTATCCGGTAGGATACCCAACCTATCCGGCAGGGTATTCAACCGATTCGATAAGAGATTTTGCGGATTCGTTCCCTGCCAAAACTGTGCTGGAGTCGTTCCAAAATTTCATCCCGATGGTAGCGAATGATTTCAGACAGCCACACGCTGCTATCCACATTCACGAAAAGTGTTCCTTTCCAGAGATTAACAGGTTGTGCATGCGCCGTCAGGTTGGGATCCAGAAGGGAATTCCAGACACTGACCACCTCGGCATCACCCTGACGCACATCCAAACGCAATGCCTTCAAGACCGTTGGCACCATGGTTTCCATGGGACGCGCCGCATCAGCGCGGGCCAATTCGTCCATTCTCGTGTCCACGCCACGCCATTGCGCCAGAACCTTCGCCCGGGCATGCCAGGGAGAGGCCCGCTTTCTCCAACCTTCAGGTCCAGACTTGAACTCCACAACGCCATGGTCTGCCTATCCATGGCAAAAATCAAGCCGCCGTACATGGACGACGAATAATCAGTAAACCAGGGTCTTTTTGTGCATTCAAAAGTAGTTTGGCATCGAAAATTAAAAGTCTGTTCAACCAACCCACTTGGCGCGGGCCTGGGCCTTCTGGTGGCCTGGATGCAAACGAATTGACCTGAACAATAAACAAAACCCTGTCCCTTGATCGGCCTTTGCGATTACCCTAGGAGAATGAATGTTACAAACCTCAATCCAGACACGGATATTGGCGCCAGCGCTTGGATGATTGCCATGGAGGATCATCGCATCCTGCTGGATGCCGGCATGCATCCCAAACGTGAGGGACGCGATGGATTGCCTCTTTTTGCCAAGGCCCAGGGCGAAGTGGATGCCATTGCCATTTCGCACTGTCATCATGATCACGTGGGTGCTTTGCCCGTTGCCGTGCGGCAATTCCCCAAGGCCCACATTTTGATGACCGAGCTGAGTTACCTGCTGGTGGAAAGGGTTCTTCATAATTCTGTCAATGTCATGACCCGACAGCGGGATGAGTTGGGCATTCGTGAGTATCCACTCTACTCACACGACGAGGTGGATGAGATTGCCCCCTATTTTCAAGGTTTCAAATGCAACCGGGAGGTGGAGTGGGGCTCATTTAAAAAAGGCCGCGCCGGGATCGCCTCCCCGACTCTTGAATTTTTTGAGGCCGGCCACACACTGGGTTCCGCAGGAATTCTTCTGCGCGGACGCAACGAAACCCTTTTTTACACCGGCGATGTGTGTTTTCACGATCAGACCCTGCTCAAGAGCGCCCGCTTCGAGGATGTCCGGGCGGATGTGCTGATCATGGAAACCACCCGGGGAAACCGGGAAACGCCTCCTGGGTTCAACCGTGAATCCGAAGTGGCCCGGCTTGTGGACGCCATCCTCCACGCCCAAGCCTTGAAATCCTGCATTCTCATTCCCTCCTTTGCCTTGGGGCGCACCCAGGAAATTCTGGCCCTGCTGGCCCTTCTCATGAAGGATGGGCGCTTAAAGCGGCAGCCTGTTTATATTGGCGGTCTTGGCCGGGTTTTCACGGAAATCTATGATATCGAGGCCCATCGCACCCACCGCCAACACACCGGCCTGCAATTGAATGAGGCCCTTCAATTGAATGTTTTGGAAAAAGGAATGGCTGAAAGCATGAAACTCAGCGGAGGGAAAATTTTCGTTATCACCGCGGGCATGATGAGCGAAAACACAGCTGCTCATGACCTTGCGGCACGAATGATCGAGGATCCGAGGCAGAATATTTTCTTTGTCGGGTATGCCGATCCAGACTCTCCCGCCGGACGGTTGCGAGCTGCCCGGGAAAACGAAACCTTTGTTTTCAGCCCATCCGCAGGCCGACTCACCCGAAAGTGCAATATCCTGGATTTTGACCTCACAGCCCATGCCAGCAGGGAGACTTTGCTCGAATTGGTCAGTCAGGTTGCGCCCCGATCAGTGCTCCTGGGTCATGGGGATGAACCTGCCCGGGCTTGGTTTGAGGAAAAAATCCGGGAGCGCTGGCCAAAAATAAAAATCCTTCAGCCGCAGCCGGGTAAAATGGTAAGCGCTTGAGCTTGATTGGCTGATTGGGGCTTGGCTTCCAAAACAGAGTGCAAGCAATGATGGTTTGGGCTGGCTTGGGCGTAATCCATGCGTGGTTGGCGTGCTGGCGCGCGTGTCTTACGAACGGTCTGCACGCTTTCAACCATGCCCACTGACAATGTTTGCCAGATTGAAAATGGGCAAAAACATGCAAACGACCATGCCGCCGATCACAATCCCAAGGAATACAATCAACAAGGGTTCAACCAAGGACATCAGCCCCGACAGCGTGGTTTCAATTTCCTCGTCCAAAAAGTTGGCCACGCGTTCCAGCATGTCATCAATTTTGCCTGTTTGCTCTCCGGCACTGAGCATTCGAACCACCATTGTGGGAAAAACAGGATGTTTGGCCAGGGCTGAGGAAATGTTTTCGCCCCGTTCAATGTCCGATGCGGTCGCGCGCAACGCCTTTTCCATCACGACATTGCCAACGGTCTGTGAAACTATTTGCAAAACCTCAAGAATGGGCACACCGCTGCGCACCAAACTGGCAAGCGTGCGGGTGAACCGTGCCAGGCAAATCTTGTGCGCTATCGAACCAAACACCGGCAGTTTGATCCGTTGTTTGTCCCAAAACTCCCGACCAGGTTTGGTTTTGATATAATACAACCAACCCCAAACCACACCTGCAGCCAATACAATCAGTCCCAGAAGGTAGTGACGCACAATATCGCTGATGTCAATCATCACTTGGGTTGGACCCGGCAGCTTGGCGCCAAAACTCGAATAAACCTCCTTAAAGGTGGGAATCACCCGCACAAGCAGGAAGACGGTGATCACCACGGCCACCACCGATACCACCGTGGGATACATCAATGCGGTTTTAACCTTCTTGCGAAGGCGCTCTGTGTTTTCCAGGTAGGTGGCAAGCCGGGAAAGGATTTCCGATAGCAATCCACCTTTTTCACCGGCGGAAACCATGGACACATAGAGGCGGTTAAATACCTTGGGATGACGCGTGAGAGATTCGGAAAAGCTCTCACCACTTTCCACCCGTGAACAAATATCCTGAATGACGTCACGCATTACTTTATTGGGTGTCTGCTCGGCCAACGCCTGCAGAACCTGAACGATGGGAATACCGGCATCAATCATGGTGGCCAATTGCCTGGTAAAGACGACCAAATCGGAAAGGCCAACTTTTCCACCCTTGGTTTGCCCCTTTTTAGCGATCTTTTCCCTGATTTCAATCACCAGCAGGTTACGGTTGAGCAACGCGGCTATGGCTAATTGCTCGCTCAGCGCTTCCACCGTGTTGCGTATTTCTCTCCCAGACCCCGTCTCACGAGCGGTATAGGCAAAAATGGGCATAATAAATTAGGTGCTACAGTTTCAACCAACGTCCAATAAAGGGACTAATCATTCTCCTCTTAAAAAGCACAAATCATTCCAGCCTGATCCTAGAAAGCCTTCTTTTCGGGATATTCTCTTCTGGCCCTCCAGTCCAAAATTCACACTTCCGGGATGGTTTTTGGGACAGCCGAATCGGTTGATTTTTTAGTAGTTTTTATATTTGTTTAAAATGCAACGTATTACACATGCAGATTCACAAATATTTTTTGTTGCCAATTCTCATTATTTTGCCTACTTTTAACGGAAATGCGCCCAATGGGCGTGCTGGACAAACTGTTTTTGTCCAGATTAAAAGGTAAAAACAACAAACAAACAACATCGGAGGAACAGATGAAGTTTAATAAATTGACACTAGGATTGGCCGCAGTTGGGGCAGTCAGTCTGGCATCTGCGGTTCGCGCGGACGAAGCCAAGATCATCCCATTGCAGACAACGTTGGCCAATACCACCATCAGTGGTTACGTGGATACAGCGGTTCAGTATAATGCGGGAAATGTGACCGGCGCGAGTCAGCAACCGGCAGGGACATTCGCGGGCAAGGTTGATAATTTCAGCCTCAATGACTTTGATATCGCCATTGATCGCCCGGCTGATTCCACTCCTTGGGCCGCTGGCTACCATGCTGACATCAACGCCGGCACTGATGCCGTCGGATACACATTCCATCCAGGCGGTCCTGGTGCCGCCAGTCCTGCTGGTCTTGGTGCTCCTGCCATCCGCCAAGCTTATGTGACCTTAACCACCCCTGTGGGCAACGGCATCACTTGGAAAATGGGTGTTCAAGACGATATTATCGGATATGAAGGAAACACCGATGCCGCCAATCCAAACTATACCCGTTCAATCGGCTACTATTTGGAACCAACCACATTGATTGGTTTGGTGGGCAGCTACCAAATCAATAGCATGTTCACCATTCAAGGTGGCATTGCTGACCCAACAACTTCTGACGGAACTGTCTCCGCAAAATCCTTTGTGGGAGCTCTTGCCTTCACCGCCCCTGATAGCTGGGGCTTCCTGAAAGGTGGCACTGCCAACCTCGGAATTGTAGCGAACCCATACAAGACTGCTCAGTACAATTATTATGCCGGGTTTACAATCCCCACTCCCCTTTCCATGTTGAAAGTGGGCGGATCGTTTGACTTGGTTTCTGTCAATAATCAAGCCGGTGCCGCGAACCCCAACAATGATAGCGGTTGGGATCTTGCTGGTTACGCCAACATTCAGGCTACCGACAAGCTGGCATTCAACCTCCGCGGTGAAGTTTACGACCTTAAGGGTGCTGTAAATCCTTATTACTCATATGAACCCTTGGCTCCCACGGATGGCGTTGGAGAGGAATTGACCGCCACGGTCCAATACAATCTTTGGGCCAATGTGACCAGCAGGGCTGAATTCCGTTGGGATCATTCCGACGGAGGATATCCTTACGGCGGCTATGGTGCCCCAATTGACAATGGCACTCCTACTCAAGACTCCTTCATCATGGCTTTGAACATCATCTACTCGTTCTAAGCGAAATTTGATTCTCATAACCCCTTCCGGTTCACGGAAGGGGTTTTTTATTAGACTAGACCGAGGAAATTTTAATTTTCATATCATCATATCACGATGCGTTGATTTTTTATTTGTAATGGATGGGAACTGGAGTTAATTTTGGGAAAATATTCCTGATTATTGTTACGCATGCAACTCATTCGCGAAATCCTTGGGAAACAAAAAAGCCTCGAAAGGCCGGTTTTGTCATTTGAGTTTTTTCCACCCAAAACAGTGGAAGGTGAAAAAACCCTTTTGGAACGACAGATTCCAGAGCTTTTGTCGGCCAAACCTGACTTTTGTTCCGTAACCTACGGAGCGGGAGGCGGGACGCGCGAAAAAACCCTGGCGCTAGTCAAATTTATCCAGCAGAAGTTTAAGCTTACCACATTGGCCCACCTGACATGCGTAAACCATACCCAGGCAGAAGTGGCGGCTTTGCTGGATCAATTCTATTTTACCGGCTGCCGAAATATCCTGGCCCTTCGCGGAGATCCGCCCGGAGGTGGATCATTCCAACCCACTCCGGGGGGATTTTCATATGCGTCCGAACTGGTGGCTTTCATACGCGCCAAAGGCGACTTTTCAATCGGTGTGGCAGGTTTTCCAGAAGGGCACGTGGCCAACAAGCACGGCAAACTGGCGGACTGGAAACATCTTCAGGAAAAAACTGCAGCAGGAGCCGATTTCATCCTGACGCAGTTGTTTTTTGACAACTCTGATTTCTTCCAGTTTCGCGATCACCTTCAGAACACACTCAAGGTGAATGTCCCCATTGTGCCTGGAATCATTTCCATTCAAAGCGCATCACAAATTGTGCGATTCACACAATTGTGTGGAGCAAGAATTCCAGCGGCCTTGCAAAAGAAGCTTGATTCACTGGCCCACGATGACGAAGCCGCGTTGGCATTTGGGATTGAATACGCCACCCTTCAATGCCAGGAACTCCTGAAACAGGGGGTTCCAGGTCTTCACTTTTACACACTGAACAAGGCTCATTCCACCCTGGCAGTTTTAAAAAACCTGGGCTTGGCAAAACCAACTTGAGCCCCAAGGCGAATTTCCCTCTTCAAATACCCGGTTCGCCGAAAGAAATTCCACCGGCATTGCAGCAATTCTTACAGAAGATTATTTACCATCGTTCCAAGCACGCTCATAGGCCCTGTGTCTTCCAAACCATCTGCCGCCTTGTCCAATTTCTCCAGAGACAATTTGGCATTTTTATAAAACTCCTGGTCATTCACCAGTTTCCCAATGGTGCCATTGCCCTGGTTGATTTTCATCAGAATGGAATTTAAATTGGTCATGGAGGATTCGGTGGAGTTATAGAGCCGGTCATCAGTCAACAATTTACCAATGGTGCCCTGTCCGCCGCTGACGTTGCTCATCATGGACCGGGCCATGGCCAGCGCATCCTTGGCTGATGAAGCCGTGTCTTGCAGGTTGCTCACGGTGGTCAATGCGGAATTATACAGGGCCTCATCGTAAATCAGTTTCCCGATGGTTCCCTGACCGGCGGCCACCTGGCTGGAAATGTTTTTGACATTGGCGATGGTGGCTGTGATCGGGGCGCTGTTTTGTTTCATGAAATCGGTGAGCGGACCCAAAATGTTGTCCAATTTGTCACCCGAAAAAGTTTTGGTGATGTTCTGAATGCCTCCCGCCGCGCTATCCAGCTTGGCCATGATGGCGCTCAGATCCGGCTGCTCCACCGACTCCAGAATAGTGCCATTGGCTGCCTGGGGGGACGCATCCGAACCAAAATCTATTGCCACGTAATTCTGGCCCATCAATCCCGTGAACTTCACCGAAGCCTTGCTATCCGTCTTGACGACCGTTCCGGCCTTCATTTTCATCACCACATCCACCGTGTTGCTGGACAATTCAATGTCTTCAACCCTGCCGATATCCACCCCGGCCATTTTAACGTGGTCCCCCACCTTGAGGTCCTGAATGGTGTTGAATTCTGCGCTCAGACGGTAGCCCGGACTGAAAAAATCAGCGCCGCCAAGCGTCTCAATTATGGCCCATGCGGCCAGCACCACCAGCACCACAAAGATGCCAAGTTTCGTTTCAAGGGAATTTTTCATGCACGTAAATTTTTGGGTTGTCGTTTGAAATCCGCCTGTAAAAAGTTTTTCACCGCAGGATCCGCCGCGTTGCGAACCTCATCGGGCGCACCCACGGTCACAATCCTTCCTTCCATGATGACCGCAATGCGATCAGCGATGCCAAAGGCCAGTTCCCGCTCGTGAGTCACAACCAGTGATGTCACACCGGTGCGTTGGTTGAGATCCAAAATTTCCTCGCCGATCACCACGGCAGACACGGGGTCCAGCTCGCTGGTCGGCTCATCATAAAAAATCAATTGCGGTTCCGTCACAAGGGCCCTGGCTATGGCCGCCCTTTTCTTCATCCCGCCTGAAAGCTCGGACGGCATCTTGTCCATCACGTCCCGCAAACCCACATCTGCCAGTTTTTCCCTGACAATCTTTTGAATCTCCTCCTCCGGTTTTAGACGGTGTTCGGTCAGGTACAACCCCACATTTTCGCCGACCGTCAATGAATTCAAAAGGGCGCCTGATTGAAAAACCAAGGCCATCCGGTACTTGGCCGCCACCTCCGGCGACGTCACAGGATCCCCATTGATTAAAATCTCACCGGCATCCGGAGCTTCGAGTCCGATCAGGTGTTTAAGCAAAACGCTTTTTCCGCTGCCGCTGGGGCCCATGATCACGAATATTTCGCCCGGATTTACCGAGAAACTCACGTCCGCCAGCACGGGTTGGTTGCGGAACTGCTTGCACAACCCGCGCACGACCAGATTGACTCCGGACAATTGTGAAAGATCGGGATTCATCTCAGGATAGAAGCAGCCGCGTGAGCAAATAATCAAAAACCACGATGGCCACGATGGAATTGACCACCGCTTTGGTGACCGACCTCCCGATTCCGCGGGGACCGCCCATGGTGGTCAATCCCTGATGGCAGGACACCGAGCCGATGATCAAGGCAAAACAAAAACTTTTAAACACCCCGTTGGCCACATCCTTGACATTGACGATTTCCTTCAAATCTGAAAAAAACGCGTGCATGGGAATGCCCATGCGCTGGTTGTAATCCGCCACCAAGGCGCCGCCAAACCAGCCCACCAGGATGGCAAAAACCACCAGCATGGGGAGAGCCGCCACAATGGCCACCATCCGGGGAAGAACCAGGTAATAAATGGGATTAATGTTCATGGTCCTTAACGCATCAATCTCCTGGTAAACGCGCATGGAGCCAATTTCAGCCGCCATCGCAGACCCTATGCGTCCGGCAATCAGGATGGACATCATCACCGGGGCCAGCTCTTTGGCCACGGCGATGCCAACCACGCCTCCAATGGCGCTGGAAAGGCTGCGTTCTGCCAGGACCGGACCGGTTTGCAGGGCGATCACCGCGCCGATGAAAAAGGAAAGCACGCAAACCATCAACAGGCTGGCGTTTCCGATTTCAAAGAATTGCTCGAAAATCTTCTGCCTCTGCCGCCATCCTTGCGGCAGGGCCAGCAATGTGCGCCAGCACAATAAAACCACTTCCCCGATATTCTCAAACATAGTAGTTCAATGTTGGACTGCCTTCACCGGGGCTTCGGGGGGTGACTTGGAAACCGTCAGGTAAAAAACCTTTGTCTGATGTTCTTTCACCCCTCTTTGATACTGGAAAAGCCCGAACAGGAGCGAGATTTTTTTGCAGCCCGGTCCTGTTTGACGATGGTAAAGATTCCACAGGAAAGATTGGTTGGAGGCCTTGGCACGGGGGTTGACCTCGGACCTCCAGATGGACCAGAGCGGCGACCAATTCCGCAACAATCCGCGGTTTGTGGGTAAAACCACCTCAAACGGTGCCAGCACCTGCAGTCGCTCATTGCCTTGAAAATCGCGATTCCATGTGAAAAAAGGCCAGACTGCAACCCGCTGACGATGCGTGGCGGTGGCTGTGTTTCGCTCCAGAACATTTACGTAAAGGTAGAAAAGCACGCTGCGCCGCTGTTGATCCAAAGGATCGGCATGCAGACGTTGGTACTGGTATAGTGGCCACAGATAAGCATCCCGCTCCAGTGTGGCATCATGCGATTGGCTGAAAATGGGCCACACTCGTGAGGTGGTCTTGCCCTCGCCCCGGGCAAAAATCACCAATGGCCATGGCCCCTCCCATTCCCGATATTTGCGGCCGCGCTCGTTGACCCATGTGAATAATGGCCACAAAACCGAGGTCTGGTCCCTGAGTGGAGACCTTTCCTTGACAAATAATGGGATGGATGCCCTGAACTTATCTGGATCCGTCGTGCCTAATCCATTATCCTGGCTCAGCCAGAATGGCCACATGCAGAAAAAATGATCGTGCCCGCCATTCAGGGTCACATCTCCAAACCCATTGGTTTGCATTGTCACCACCTTGTGTTCGCTCCCCACAAAGGGCCACACCTGCCAACCTTTCATCCCATCCCCCCTCCGTACATCCACGAAAGGGTAAAAATAATTATCCGTCACCACATCTTTGCGTTGTGTTTCGCTGTAAAAAGGAAACATCACAAAATCGATCCGGTCGCGGAATAGACGGTTGCGCAAATGCCCGTAAAAGGGCGCCACTGCGGTGTAGTTCTTATTGGAGTCTTCGGATCGCTGTTGGAAATAAAATGGGAAAAGAGTAAATCGCCGCGTCTTGTCCTCATTGGGCTCCAAGCCTCCGGCACCGCTCAATATTTCGGCGAATTGCCAGCGCCATTCTCCGCCGTAAACCTCCCAATTCCAGAGTGGATACAGAAATTGTTTCTCCTGGGCTTCCACTCCAGGCTCCTCGTAAGAAGAATAAAAAGGAGGAAAAGCCAGGGTGTGGCTTTCTGCGTTGGTCTCATCGTAAAACAAGGGCCCCACAGCCTCGGTCCGTTCACCGGATACCAAGGTCAATGGAAAGCGGTCGAAGGCAAAACCTGCTGCCACTGAGGGTTCCAAAAACGCCGTGTTGGTGGTCAGGCCTTGGCCACGAGTTAGTCCACAGAGACAAAGCACTGGAAACCATAAAAAAACAACCAACCCAATCCGCTTAATTTGCATTGGGTTTATCGTTATTTATTCGAATTAATCGAAAATTGCCACTCTGTTTTGCCCTATTTAACATTCTTATTGACTTTGTTTCTGATTATCGTATGCTTTCACCAATTGAGGTTTTCACCTCGGTTCCTCCGACCCCGGTGCCGGCGACGTTGTGCTGGCACCGGGTTTTTTAATCAAAGGTTTCCGGCGGCTCCACAAACTCAACAGTGCAGGGACAAAGGTCAGGCCCGCCACCATGCATGTTCCAATGCCAATGGCCATGATAACGCCGAGACTATGAATGCCATGATGTTTTGCGATTGTCAAACTGCCAAAGCCAGCAATGGCAGTCAGACCTGAAACCAAGACGGCTTTGCCGGTGCTCCTGGCCAGAATTCCAGGGGTGCGCTCCTCGGCATACCGGTTTAAAATGTGGATTCCATTGGTTACCCCAATTCCAATCACCAATGGCAGCGTCATGATATTGGCGGGATTAAAGGGCAAATTCAGCCATCCCATCAACCCCGCCAGCCACAATGTCCCCAATCCCACCGGAATCAGCGCCAAAAACACCGCTGCAATGCTGCGGAAATGGACAAGCACCATCAGGGCAATCGCCGCGAGTGAATACCAAGCAGCCGTGACATAGCTATCCTTGAGCAGGGATTCATATTCGAACAATTGCACCGGAGTGCCCGTGATGATGGGATGATTGGTATCTTGTGGGTCCAAGGCCTTGCGCAAGGCATCCACAAATTCCCCCTGGTTCTCCCGTTTCCAGACATCCTTCTTGGGAAAAACCTGCAACAGAAATTTGCCATTCACTCCCACAAACCTGTCTCGCAAAGCCGGGGGCAAATCCTCCACACGAAGCGGAGCCCGGTCATCCTGCCGCTTGAGGGAGGCAAAGGTCTGCTTCAATGATTCAAACAGGCCCTGTTGAAAATCTGCCAGTTTCTCCCCATGCTCCGCCACGGCGGATCCGTCTCCCGCCAGCATGGCTTTGCGCAGGTCCTGCACGGAGTTTTGCATGCTTAAAAATTGCCCGGCCAGCGCCGGATTCTCCTGCCCCAGTGCGGCTCGCGCCGCGCCAAGGTATCCGTAAAACGAATACAAGGTGCTGCTCAAGGCATAAACATCCACCGGCCTCATGTCCGGCGCTGGAAAATGCAACGGTGCCAGAATCGCCTTGATGTCTGAAATGACCTTTAGTTTTTCATCCTGGTCCTGATGCAGGTAACCCGCCACCGATTCCACGTCCTCCACCACATTGGTGAGTGTGTTCAATTTTTTTTCATACCTCACCGCTTCGTCCAGATTGTCCGCCACCACGGCCCCGAACAACAGGCTTTTGTCGGCGGAGAGTTTCTTGGCATACACCACCGATGGAAGGTTTGGGCTTTGCAGGTCCAGCAAATCATAGTCAAAACGCACCCTTGGCACCTCCACCAGCGCCAAAATGGAAAGCACCCCAATGATGCCCGTCACCACCCAGGGCCGGTCCAGCCACAAGCTCTCGATCCGCGCCCGGCGCTCATCTTCCAGCGTTTGGTGCTCCATCGCGTTTTGCTTCCCCCTCAATAACAGCACTGGCAAAAGCGTCAACATGGGTGCCAGGCAAATCATCAAACCTCCACCGCAGATCACCCCCATCTCCCGGATTCCCTTGAAATTGGTAAAAGCCATGGCCAGAAAAGCGCCTGCTGTGGTCAATGCCCCCATCACAATTCCCTGGCCGGTGAACACCATGGCCTTCGTCATCGCAGCCCCGGCCTCATGGCCATGCCTTAATTCCTCCTCATAACGGGTGATCAAATGAACCCCAAAATCAATGGCCAGCCCGATCAACATCGGTAAAAACGTGATGGTTAAAACGTTCAAATGCCCAATGGTCAGGGTTGCAAAAGCAAGCGTGTAAACCAAGCCAAGCATCAGGCAGACCAATGCCTTGACCGGCCGACCTGTCTCGTTATACCCATACATGAATATGAACGCGCATATCAAAAGCGAAACCAGGCTCGCCAGCGTCGTGTCCTTTTGGGATTGCGCCATCTGGTCGTAATCCAAAACGGATTCCCCGGTCAGTCCCACGTTCACCCCGGGCACCTCCACTTTGGTCTGCCGGATCAACTCCCGCATCCTGTCAATTGCCTCCCCGGTCAAATCCTGGCTTCCATCCTGACTGCCTCCTGGAAAAAATGCGTTCCTCAGCAAAGTCCATAATTCCGGCGGCGTGTCATTGGCTGCCTCCGGGGGAGGATGCGCGGTCACCAGGAATATTTGGCCGTTGTTAAAAGTGATGTAGGCCGAATGGTTTTCATCAAAGAATTCAGTCAGGTCCGGGGATGGCGGTGTGCCGCTCCGGTCCAGGCCGTCCCGGGCCTGCCTCAGGATCTCACCCAGAACAGGAAGGGCCTTCATCAGCGAATCCGTTTGTGCAGTCTCCTGGTTGCCTGCCTTGCGGAACAATGTGTTTACATGGTCAAAGAATGAAACGAGGTTGGTGGCTTGGGAAAATTGCTCAATGAAGGGCAGGTCGTCCTTGAGTGTGTCACGCATCCCGGCCAGGTCCTGTTCCGGCACAAAGAGCAGCGCCTTTGGACCCATCATGGACAGGTCGCCCTTGTAAAAAACATTGTGGAAGAGATTGGTTTCCGCCTCCAACCGTGCCCCCAAACGCTCCACAAATTGCCGGTTTTTCTCGATATTTTCGCTTTGGACAACCACCGCCAGGTCATCTTGCTGCGGGAAATCCCGTGTGAATTCCAGAAAGTTGTGGTGATATCGCTTGCTGCCACTGACCAGATTGTTCTGGTCCATGTCGAATTGCAGCCATCGCACGGTAATCCCCAAGGCAACCACCAATAGCAGCACTTGCGGCCAGAAAAACCACCGGGGATGCCGCAATACCGCCGCAGCCAGCCTTCCCAGGCAACGCCCCAGCAAACCGTCTTCGCTCAACGCCTTCATCCGGGACGTCAGGCTGTCCGTTCCACACAAACAGCCGTCCCGTAGCAAATCACCTCTGTGATTCCTGGCCCTATGTCCGTCGCATCATAACGCACTCCTATCACCGCGTTGGCCCCCAATTCACCTGCGTGCTTTAGCATCAAGTTAAAGGCATCCTCCCGCGCTTGTTCGCAGAGACTTGTGTAAAGGGATATGTTGCCTCCAAATAAACTCTGGAGGCTGGCGCCCAAATTGCCAATGACCGACCTCGATCGCACAATAATCCCCCTTACGACCCCAAAAGACTGGGTCGTCCGATAACCGGGAATATCAAATCCGGTCGTGGTCAATGGATGCGTCATGTTCATAATGCTAAAATTGAACCTCACGTTGGCCGCCTGCAAAAGCTTAAAAAGTCGTAGGTGTCGGCGAAAGGAAGGCAAAAGCCGGCAGGTTTCGCAAAATGGCAAAAAGAACCGCCACCACAAGGCCAAACCAAAGGAGATGCGCAGGCCACACCAGCGCTGCCCGTCTGCCCCTAAACCAAAGCAAGCGCCCCAGCACAAGGGGCAGGCCCAAAGTCAGGAGGATATTATCGTGCATGGCTTCGACCACCCGGCCATGTAACAAGGCGTGCAAAGCTCGCGTCGCTCCACAGCCCGGACAATTCCAACCCGTCCACTCATGAAACCTGCACACTGGATAGAACGCATGCGTGCTCGGATCGAATAAGTAAACCAAGCCAGCCAGCGCTGCCACCCCAGCCACCAATGCTATTCGGGCACCTTGGGCCCAAAACACACCCACCCATCCGCCATGGGCCATGGGCCTCGACACTATGATGGGTGGTGTGGTGTTCAATTAATGAAATGTCCCAGTCCAAATAACCGGATTCCCCCGGGCGCTAATCAGGGACGTCCCAAGACAGGCCAGAAGATTGAGGCCGGAAAGGATCACCCCCGCCACTGCCATGGCCCGGCCATTCCTGGGCTCGGGGCTGGATGCCAACTGGGCCAGAGCAATGATACCCAGCACCAACCCCGCAAGGTTGAAGGGCAGGCAGAAGCAGCAACAAATCCACGAGAGCAGCCCGCAAACCAGGCTCCAGACCGCGCAAAGATTATCCCCGCGCGGGACGGGTGCCTTGAAGGGGGGCGGGACAAATGCACCGGCAAACTCCGGCATAAGTCCGGCAAAACACCAATCCTTTTCACCCTCCTTCCAGAGGGCCGTCCTGGAATCCACCCGGCCCTGCTGGATCCATTGCCTCACTTGGTCCGCTTCCACCGGACCATAGACCTTGCCGTCATTGCCCATCACTTTGTAATTCATATTCAATCCTCACTTCCCAGACCGCCTCCGCGGTCAGGGCAGACCCCGCGGCGCGCGCCTTGAATGAACTCCAGCACTTGCAAGGAGGCCGGGCTTTCAAACAGGCCTCTCGCCTGCTCCACTGCGGAACGCATGTTGATGCCGGCGCGGAACAAATGATGGTATAGGCGCTTCAACTCCAGTCGTTGCTCCGCGTTAAAACCCGCCCTTCTCAACCCCACCGTGTTCAAGCCACAGATTGCATTCTCCCCTACTGCCGTGCAAAACGGCGGAAGGTCCTTGCTGATGGCCGAGCCTCCGCGCATCATGGCCAGCCTGCCCACTTTGGTGAATTGATGCACCAGGCAATTGCCCGAAATGAAGGCCCTGTCCTGAACCACCGCGTGCCCGGCCAGCAAGGCCCCATTCGCCATAATTACGTGATCTCCCACAACCGCATTATGGCCCACATGTGCATGGGCCATAAACAAATTGTGTGATCCAATTTCCGTCAACTGCCCGGCGGATGCCGCCCGGTGAACCGTTACATGTTCCCTGAACAAATTGCCGTCCCCTATCCTCACCCCTGTGGGTTCGCCTGAATACTTGAAGTCCTGCGGCGCATCCCCAACCACGCTTCCGGCATGAAACTGGTTTCCGATCCCAGCCACCGTCTGTCCCGTCAGATAAACATGCGGCCCCACCCGGCATTGCGCCCCCAACTCCACTTCCCCATCTATCACGGCATAGGGACCCACTTCCACGGTGGAATGAAGCCGGGCTTTCGGATGAATGATGGCGGTGGGATGGATCATCTGTTTGCAGCCCCATCCTACCTGCACCCGGGGCAAAAGGCAATTTTTGGAGCTCTTTTCAAAAATTTCATCCAAGGCCAGCGCTGAAAACCGCATTCCTCTCTTTGTCGGACGCCCTTTTGGGTTTAAATTAGGCCTCGAATGAATGCAGCTCCTGTTAAAAAACCAGGCCTCGCAACCCCTCAGGCCTGCCTGCCGGAATTGCTTGCCCCGGCAGGCGACTGGGATTGTGTCCGGGCTGCCGTGGAAAATGGAGCCGATGCGGTCTATTTCGGCCTCGATAAATTCAACGCCCGAATGCGCGCCCGCAATTTCACCGAGGCCGACCTGCCTGCCTTGATGTCCTTTCTTCACCAACGAGGCGTCCGGGGCTATGTCACTTTCAACACCCTCGTCTTTCCTGAAGAATTAACCGCCGCAGCCGCTTACCTCCAAACCATTATCCTCTGCGGAGTGGATGCCGCCATCGTGCAGGATGCAGGCATATGCCGGCTCATCCGGGCCTTATCCCCCGATTTTCCCATCCACGCCTCCACCCAGATGACCATCACCAGTCGCGCCGGAATTGAAATGGCCCGCGAACTGGGCTGCTCCCTTGCCGTGCTTGCTCGTGAATGTTCCATTAAGGAAATCACAGCCCTTTGCCAGGATTCACCCACGCCGAACGGCCCCTTTCCTCTGGAAGTTTTTGTGCATGGCGCGCTCTGCGTGGCTTACTCAGGGCAGTGCCTCACCAGCGAATCCCTGGGCGGACGCTCCGCAAACCGCGGGGAATGCGCGCAGGCCTGTAGAATGCCCTACGAATTGGTCTGCGATGGACGCCCCATGCCCCTGGGAGACCGCCGCTACCTTCTCAGTCCGCAGGACCTAGCCGGGTTGGACTTGCTTCCCGAACTGGTCCGCTCCGGTGTTGCCTCCCTAAAGATTGAAGGCCGTTTGAAATCCCCGGAATACGTCGCCAGCATCACCCGCCTGTACCGTCAGGCCCTGGACCGGGTCGCCTCATTGCCACCGAACTCCCCAAACCCGCCCATCCCGTCCAGCGACCGCTATGAAATGGAAATGTCTTTTTCCAGAGGTCTTTATACCGGCTGGTTTCAGGGAATTGACAACCAAAAACTGGTGCATGCACGGTTCGGCAAAAAGCGGGGTGTCCTCATTGGGCGGGTGGCGCGCGTTTTGCGGGACTCCGTCTGGTTGGACGCTGTCGCCGCTGTAAAACCGGGCGATGGAGTGGTTTTCGATGCTGGCCACCCGGAAGAACCAGAGGAAGGAGGCAGGGTTTACCATGCCTATCCCGTTCGAGATCCAAAAGCCAAACCAAGTTTTCTGGAACTGCAATTTGGCCATGGGAACGTTAACTGGAGCCGCTTGCACGTGGGTGATCACGTATGGAAAACCAGTGATCCCGATTTGGACAAAAGCTTGCGCCAAAGCTTTGCCGGAACTCAACCTAAATTTCAGCAGCCCATTCAAATGGAAGTGTTTGGATATGTTTCCCAACCTCTCTCCATCATTGCCACGGATGCTCATGGTCATTCGGTGCAAATCAACTCCAGCATCCCACTGGAACCTGCTGAAAAAACACCTCTCACCACCGAACGCCTGAAGGAACAATTGGGGCGCTTGGGCGGCACTCCTCACCGTTTGTCTGACTTTCAAAATCACCTCCAGGGTCCGGTCCACCTGCCCATCAGTGAGTTGAACCGTCTTCGTCGCAAACTTGTTGAAGATTTGGATGCCCAAAGATCCAACCCGCAGCGATGGACACTGCTTCCTCAATCGCATATTTCGTCCGTTCTTCAATCCTTGCGGCAAAGAGCTGAAACCGCCCGGCTGCCAGGTCCATTCGGAGGCTGCTTGGTGGTCTTGGTGCGAAACCTTTCCCAGTTGCAGGCCGCACTCGACTGCGGACTAACCACCCTCTATTGCGAATTTGAAAATCCAAAACTCTATCGCGATGCCGTCCTTCTCTACCGCTCAGCCCAATCGCAAGGCAAAATCGAAACCTCCCAGGCACCTTTCGCTCCTGGCATTTTTCTGGCTCCGCCCCGCATTTTTAAAACAGGCGAGGAGTGGATACTGAAACAAGTTCTATCCGCCGAACCGGATGGATACCTGGTAAGAAACCCGGAACACTTGAAATTCTATGCCTCCCACCGCTGCATCGGCGACTTTTCCCTCAACATTGCCAATGCCTTGGCGGCGGAATTCTTCAAATCACGGCATAAGCTTGAACGCCTTACTGCCAGTTACGACCTTAATGCTTCGCAACTCCAAGCCCTTTTGACCAGTGCCCCGCCCGAATGGTTTGAAATCACACTGCACCAGCACATGCCCATGTTTCACATGGAACATTGTGTTTTTTGCGCCTTCCTCTCTTCTGGAAAGGACTACCACGATTGCGGACGTCCATGTGACCGCCATTCCGTGGTCTTGCGCGACCGTGTGGGGGCGGAACATCCACTCAAAGCCGACGCCGGATGCCGCAACACGCTTTACAATTCACAAGCCCAGACCGGAGCCGAGTGGGCCGCTTCGTTTCAATCCTTGGGTGCGCGTTGGTTTCGCCTGGAGTTCTTGAATGAAAAACCAGATGAAGTACGAAAAACGGTGGAAAATTATAGGAGACTTCTGGATGGATCCATTTCAGGTTCAACCCTTTGGCGAGAAATGAAATGGTCCAGCCAACTGGGTGTCACCCGAGGCCAACTTGCTTCAACCTCCATCGTCTGATGTTGGCCTGAAAGATTGATTTCAGGCCATTCTTCAACTCAATCGCATGGGCATGACGACATATAAAAATGGCCCATTGATGCGTATCACCCCCGGGCTTAGCTCATCAATCAATTCAATAAAAACCTCATCCACGGCCAAAGCTGTGAGCGGGTCAATCAAGTACCTTGGATTAAAGGCAATCGCCATTTCCTTGCCTTTGTAATTCACGGCGATGTTTTCGCGCGCTTCACCCACCTCGGGTGCGTTGGCCGTGATGGCCAGTTGATTCCTCCCAAATGCCAATTTTACGGAATTGGCTTTCTCACTGGTCATGATTTCCGCACGTCTCAAGGCCTGCAGCAATTCCTCACGGTTCACGGGAACCCTTTCCTTTGCCTCCCCGGGAATAACCTGCCGGTAGTTGGGGTAATTGCCATCAATCAATTTAGTGATCAACAACACCGAGATTCCCTTTTCATCCATGAGCGCAAATGAGGCTTGGTTTTCCCCAAACTTGATCTCAATCTCACCCTTGTCTTGCAATAAACGGTTCAATTCCGAAATGGCCTTTGCCGGTACTATGAATTCCCCGCTGCTCGTCTCTGACAAATCCACTTCTTCATCAACCAGGGCCAGCCGCCTGCCATCCGTCGCCACCAAAGTCATCTTCCCTTCCTTGAAGCTCATGAAAATGCCGTTCAAAACATAGCGGGCCTCATCCGTTGAAACAGCAAAGGACGTTTTTTTGAGCATCCCCCGGACTCCTTCCTGGGTCAATACAACCTTCTTGTCATCCTTGAACGTGGGCGATGGAGGAAATTCCTCCGCTGCCAACCCATGAATCTTGAAGTAGGAGGACCCGCACCGTATGCTCGTCACGTTCTTTTCATCAGACTCCATCTCTATCTCGCCCCCATTCAGCTCCCTTACGATGCCAAACAACTTTTTAACCGGCACGGTGGTTGCACCCGGTTTCAAAACCTTTGCCTCCACTGCACAAGTCACCGTCACATCCAGGTCTGTTGCGGTGAATTCCACCTTTCCATCTGCTGCGCGCATCAGAACGTTGGATAATACCGGCAAAGTGGTCCGGCTGGTGACAATATTCTGGACGGCTTGTAGGCCGGCAGTGACCTGGTCTTTTGTGATGATGAGGTTCATGAGTTCTCTAATATTCTTTCTTCTTTAAAAAATCCTAGTCTTATTAAGGGCCGTGAACAAGTCAAACAACTCCTAAACCACCCTATTCTCCATGTGTTTATCATTTTGAACTCTGGAATAAAACTGCCTAAATCTTTCCAGTTCCAGCCAAAAGGCCAAGTTCTTGACACTGTCCACATTCCATTCACATTCCACTCGCAGCCAATCAGCAAGAATTCAAACGACCCAAAATGCCTGGAAGCACCTGAAGAACCTGCTCAATATCTGACTCGACCGTTTCGCGACCCAGTGAAAAACGAACCAAGGAATCGGCAAATTTTGGAAGCCCCAATGCCACTACCACATGTGAAGGATTCAGGGACCCCGCTGAACAAGCTGAGCCGCTAGAGGCGCAAATTCCAGCCACGTCCAACGCAGCCAGCAAATTCATTCCCTGAAATCCCTTTCCTACCATGGCCACGGTGTTGTTAAGGCAATTTTGAATTGGGCTTATAACTTCACAATGAGGGAGTTGTATTAAACCAGACCTTAATTTTTCAGCCAAATTTTTCATTTTTGATTCCTCAAAAACAGGCGATCTGACAAAGTGTTCCATGGCCCAAACCAATCCCTGGATAGCCGCCAGATTTTCCGTGCCAGCCCGACGCTCATTTTCGTGCGGCCCTCCCCAAAGCAATGGTTCGGGGTGAAGCGGAGATTTTATCCAGAGCAATCCGGCTCCCTTCGGACCATGAAATTTATGGCCACACAAAGAGACAAGATCAGCCTCAAAATCTCCCACATCTGAAAATGGAACTTTTCCAAAGTGTTGAATGGCATCGGTATGAAACAAAACTCCTTTTTCCCGGCAAATCCTTCCAATCTCACCCACCGGTTGAAGGGTACCAATTTCATTATTTGCCGCCATGACAGACACTAAAATAGTGTCATCCCTCAGAGATTTCCTTAACTCCGCCGGATCCACCCGTCCTTCCCGGTCCACTCTCAAGCGAGTCACCTCAAAACCCTCATTTTTCTCCAATTGATCAAAACAATGCAGCACTGCATGATGTTCAATAGTGGATGTGATGAGGTGTTTTCCACGGGGTTTTCTCAGTCGGGCGGCGCCAAAAATTGCGAGGTTGTTGGCCTCTGTTCCGCCACTGGTAAAAACCACCTCTGAAGGCCGCGCCTGCAAGACTTCTGCCGCTCTTTCGCGCGCCTCATCCAGACGGGCCCTTGCTTTCCTCCCCACTTGATGAATGCTTGATGGATTGCCCCAGACCAAATCCAAACAGGGTAACATGGCCTCCCTAACCCCTTGATCCAGCGGAGTGGTTGCATTGTAATCCAGATAAATCGTCCGAGGCATGAATTTGCTATTTTTTTAAATGCCTTTAACATTTCACAGGGCAGCCATGGGCCATTTTCAGCCAGTGGCCATTTTTATTCCTGCCCCCGAAAATGAGCATAAAGGTCAAAATTTGCGGCATCACCAGCGTACAAGACGCACTGACGGCTGTCCAATACGGAGCCGACCTCATTGGACTGATGTTCTACGAACAAAGTCCAAGGGCGATCTCATTAAACAGGGCTGCCGAGATTTCCCGATCTCTACCAGCTTCCATCCTCAAAGTGGGTGTTTTTGTAAACCCCCATCCAAAAGCTGTTTATGATGCCATAGGAGCTTGCCAACTCTCCATGCTCCAGTTTCATGGGCAGGAATCCTCCGATTTTTGCACGCAGTTCGGCCTCATGTCCATGAAGGCGTTTCGCATTCAGAATGGCGAGTCGCTGAATGAACTGGCCAATTATAAAACGGATGCTTTTCTGCTGGATGCCTTTTCAAGCAATGCTCTCGGGGGAACGGGGCAATCGTTTAATTGGGACTTGGTTTCTGACGCTAAAAAACTAGTTGGCAAGAGACCTATTTTTCTGGCTGGTGGTCTCACCCCCCTTAATGTCGCCAATGCCATTGCTCAAACCATGCCTTTCGCCGTGGATGTTTCCAGCGGCGTGGAATCAGCTCTTGGGCGAAAAGATCCGGCAAAAATGAAAGATTTCATCTCTGCTGCAAAAGCGGTTTGTACTGAGTCCTAGGGAAACAGCAACGCAAGGCAGGGATATGCCCATGTGGCCAATGTTTCCTGTATCTTCTCCAAAGACGGGCTTGGACAATGATCGTTCCTGGGTTAGGTTGGCAGTGCATGAAGGGGGAAGTCATCTTTCTTTACGCCTTTGATGTGGCCCAGGAAATCAGCATGGGAGGCGTGGGTGAAGTGTTGTCCGAAAAGCCGTTTCCGTTTGAAATCCGCATGGACCGCAACCTCCCCAAGGACATGCCCTTGTACAAACCCCTGGCCATCCAACCCCCCAATCTTTCAGTCTTGCTGGGTGGTGTTCCTGTCCGCCTCCTGATCCGCATTTATGATGTCGGGGTGGTCACTGTGATGATGCGCGCGACTTTCGAGTGCCAAAACCTAGCGTCCTTAATGAGGTTCCACAGTCCAACCCTTGATGACGGCTCCGTTCCCGCCGATGCAGCCGCCAAACTTTGTCAGCAGGCATGTGATGGCTTGAAGGATTGGATGGTTGGTTACACCCCGTTCTCGGCGCCGGAAGCATACACGGTTTTCTGCTTCACGGACCTGGGAGCGGAAACCGACGCCAATGGATGGTTGCTTTCCCAACGGCGCGAGGTGGCCGGGCTTTTGGCCGAAACCAGCCCGTCCAGCTTGAGTGAGGCTCAAGTCACGGAAATCCTTCGCATCCAACGCTCGTTCGAATCGTCGGATCTTGCCATCATTGACTGGGATGCCGCACTCGTGGTGGATCTCACCGGGTATGTGGATGATGTGCTGTATGTCTTGGAACTTGCCAACCTCCAGTTGGAAGAATTCCGTGTCATGGACAGCCGTTTGGACCAGTACCTGGATCGTGCCTATCTTGACTTGGAACGACGCCCCTTTCCCCTTTTGGGAGGGTCCGGGAAGGTGTTGCGCCAGCTCAGGCGCATCCGCGTGGATGTTGCCAAACTTGCGGATCAAGTGACCCATATAACCAAATTTTTTGGTGACTGGCACCTGGCCAGGGTTTATCTCGGCGCCCGGGACAGGTTTTACCTTGACCAATGGCGGGCCAGCGTGGAACAGCGGCTTGCCCAACTGGACAAACTTTACAGCGTGGCCCACGCAGAAATGAACGAACAGCGCATGTTATGGCTCGAAATCGTCATTGTGGTCTTTTTTGCCATTGACCTGGTTCTCCTTTCCATCGTCAAACGGTGAAGATTTTCATCTAATGTAAAACCCGGCTTCCATGCCCGGAAAATAAAAATAAAAGGCGTCTGGTGCAGATTAATGACTCGTCATGCCGAGCAGCGCCTACTACCATTCAAAAAATGCCAACCTCGATCCATCGTCGGGCTGAAAGCCTGCTGCCATTTTCAACGGCGCGTTTCAACAAACGACTGAAGGAGGGAAACCGCCTGTTGATATTAAGGCGGAATGAGCCTGCTTCAGCACAGAGCCTGTGGATAAATTGAACAGGATGAATTGAACTGGGACCCGCGAACCTGGAGAGTGGATTTTTCCCAAGCCAGCCAGGGATTGACTTTTTTCAAACCAAACATGAAATCCAAATCGGTTAAAACTGTTTTCCTCGTCTTGTTTTTGCTGCAAACTTTTTTCCTCTTTCCATCTGCGGCAGCCGTCTCGATTGCTGACTTGCATTGTGAATACCTCACGGACCCTGAAGGCATGGATGTGCTCCATCCCAGGCTGAGTTGGATTTTGGTGTCCAGCCAACGCGACCAGCGACAGACCGCCTACCAAATCCTGGTATCCACCTCCCTATCCCTTTTGCGCAATGGCGTTGGGGACCTTTGGGACACGGGAAAGGTGCCATCCGACCAAACCACACAAATTCCCTATGGCGGTTCAAACCTCGTCTCGCGAGAGCAATGTTTTTGGAAAGTCCGTTCATGGGATGGTTCTGGGAAACCGTCCGCCTGGAGCTCCATTGCAACGTGGCAGATGGGCCTGCTGAAGCCGGAGGATTGGAGCGCAAATTGGATCAGCACATCAACCCCGCCAAAAGGCCAGCCCCCGCGGCTTGTCTTAATCAGCGCCAATTACAGGGCCATTGATGGGCATGGGCAAACCAACATCGCCACCCTTCTTTCCAAACGCATTCAAGACGATCAAATTCATTTTCTCGTAAAACCCGGGGAGATTGGCCTGGACCCGGCTCCCAAGCACCGCAAGGAATTGCAAGTCACCTATTCCTGGGATGGAAAAGTTTTCAGCGCGACTTTTGACGAGGATCAAATGCTGGCTCTGCCTGAAAGGGAGTCCGCCGTGCCCATTTTCCGCAAATCCTTCACCGTGGATCGGCCCGTTAAAAAAGCCATCCTTTACGTTACAGCCCTGGGCCTCTACCGGGCCTCGCTCAATGGCCACAAGGTGGGCAATCATGTGATGGCCCCGGATTGGACTGATTACCGGAAACGGGTTGAATACCAGACCTACGATGTCACCCACCTCATTCATGCCGGTCCGAATGCCATTGCCTTGCTTCTGGCCAATGGTTGGTACGCAGGCCACATTGGCAATAACGGATTCCAGTTTTTTGGCTCCAAACCTGCCCTTTATGCCCAATTGGAATTAAGCTTTTCCGATGGAACCCGCCAAACCGTGGCCACGGATTCCACCTGGAAATGGCGCCCCAGCCCCATCCTCTCTTCAGACATCATGCTGGGGGAGGATTACGATGCCCGATGCGAACTTAAAAACTGGGACCAGGGCGCCATGGACGATTCCCCATGGTCTCACGCGGAGCTTTTTCCCAAGCCCGCCTGTCTTCTGGAGGCACAGGTGGGAGAGCCGGTGGTGGAGCTTCGCCAGCTCAACCCCCTTTCCATTTCCCAGCCGGAGCCAGGCCACTATATTTTTGATCTCGGCCAGAACATGGTAGGGGTGGTTCGCTTGCATGTCTCAGCGCCAGCCGGCACACTCCTGACCCTGCGTCATGCTGAAATGCTCAACCCGGATGGAACTCTCTACACCCGCAATCTCCGCCACGCACCCTCCATTGATCATTATATCTGCAAAGGGTCTGGAACGGAAACCTGGCAGCCAATGTTCACCTATCATGGTTTTCGTTATGTTGAATTGACCGGGTTGCCGCACCCCCCGGATCTATCCACCATCAGGGGAATTGTCCTGGGCTCGGGTATCGCCAAAGCTGGCGATTTCCAGTGCTCCAACCCGGACATCAACCAGCTTCAATCCAATATTCAATGGGGTGAGCGCGGTAATTATTTCAGTGTTCCAACCGATTGCCCCCAGCGTGATGAGCGTCTGGGGTGGATGGGAGATGCGCAGGTATTTATCCGTACCGCTACTTACAATGCCAATGTACCGTCCTTTTTTACCCGCTGGCTTGAATCCGTGGATGATGGTCAAAACAGTCAGGGTGCCTTTGGCGATGTGAGCCCCAATACCATGGAAGGTAGTGGTTCACCGGGCTGGTCTGATGCCGGGGTGATTTGCCCCTGGACACTTTATCAGGTTTATGGGGACAAACAACTGCTCGCCAGGCATCTGCCTGCGATGATCCGCTGGGTGGAATGTATGCGTACCCGCAGTCACGGTTTTATTTGCGACGGTAACCGGGGCAGTGACTTTGGCGACTGGCTGGCCAATAATGCCGAAACGCCAAAGGACCTCATCGGAACAGCCTTTTTTGCCTATTCCACCCATCTCGTTGCAGATTCCTGCGCCGCCATTGGCGACGAGCAGGATGCCGCCAAATATCGTGATTTGTACAAACAGATCAGAGATGCCTTTATCAAACGGTATGTGTCTGCAAACGGACAGGTCAAGGGCCATACCCAGTGTGGCTACCTTCTGGCGTTGCGCGCCCATCTCATCCCTCCCAACCTCATTCCACTGGCGGTGGATTATCTGGTTCAGGATATAAAGGACCGCGGGATGCATCTTTCTACCGGGTTTTTGGGAGTCGGCTGTCTCCTGCCGGTTCTTGCCCAAAATGGACAGCCCGCCACGGCCTGCAACCTTTTGGAACAGGATTCCTTTCCGTCCTGGCTTTTCTCGGTGCGCCATGGGGCAACCACCATTTGGGAACGCTGGGATGGATGGACCCCGGATCATGGCTTCCAGGATCCCAGCATGAATTCATTCAACCATTACAGTCTCGGTTCCTGTGGTGAATATTTCTTTGAGGGTATTGGCGGTATCTCCCCTGCATGCCCGGGTTTTGACCGGATACTTATCCATCCTCAAATGGACGGAAACCTGGCTTGGGCCAGAACCTCCTACCAGTCCATTCACGGCCCCATTCAAACCTCCTGGCGGATCGAGGGTGCAAGTCGTCATTTGGATGTTTCCATCCCTGCAAACACCACCGCTGAGGTTTGGCTGCCACAGGCTTTGTTGGCTACAACCACGGAAAGTGACAGGCCATTAAGTCATGCGGCTGGGATTTCCCCCATGCCGCCAGCGCCCCAAGCGCTGGTCCTCTCCGTAGGGTCCGGCTTATACCACTTTGCGTGGCGAGGGGGTTCCCAATAACGGCAAGGGCTGGCGGAGAAAAATACATTAAAAAATTTATTATCTCGCAGGCGCATTCGTGGCTTCCGGGCTTGGGGTGCTGGACCATCCAGCCCCCAGGGCTTTGATGAGGTTTACGGCAGCCACCAGGCGGTCGCCTTTCAACTGCACGGCGGATTGTTCCACACTCAGGGCCTGGGTTTGTTCCGTCTCCACGTCGAGGTAGGTAACAAGTCCAGCCCGATAGCGGTTATTTGCAATTTCCAGCGCTTTGTCAGCAGAGGTAACCGCCTCACCCACGGATTCCTGCTCGTCTTCAAGCCAGTGTTGGGCGGCGAGTTGGTCGCAAACTTCTGCAAAGGCGTTGAGGACTGTGGATCTGTATTGGGCCAGGGCCTGGTCGTAGCCAGCGTGGGCAGCGGCAAGATTGGCCCGATTCAATCCGCCCATGAAGAGGGGCAGTTGAACCGAGGGGCCCACCGACCAAAATTGATTGGGCCAATTGAACCAGGAAGACGCTCCCAAAGATTGAAAACCAGCGAGGCCATCCAGCCTTAACGCTGGGAAAAAAGCGGCCTTGGCCACGCCGATCTGGGCATTGGCCGCCGCCATGCGCTGTTCCGCCGCTGCCACATCCGGCCTGTTCTCCAACAACTGACTTGGGACTCCCGGCGGTATGACCGGGACAGGGGGAAGGCCGGGTCCGGGACTGGTGGTAAAATCATCCGGCCAGCGACCGCATAGCACCGCCAGCGCATGCAGGGTTTGGGCCAGTTTCAGACGGATTTCCGGCAGTTGGGCTTCGGCGGTGTGCAGTTGTGTGGCTGCCTGCGCCACATCCAGGTCCGAGGCATTGCCACCTGTTCGCAAATCACGCGTCAGTGAATACGAAAGGAGATAGGACGCGATGGTGTTCGTGATTAATTGGTATTGGGCCTGAAGTGTGCGGACTGTGAAATAATCATCTGCCACCTCGGCGTGGATTAAAAGTCGTGCGGACTCCAGGTCATCCTGGCTGGCCACCTGACTGGCCTTGGCGGACTCCACCTCCCGCCTCACGCGCCCCCACAGGTCCAATTCCCAACCCATGTAAATAGGCGCCGTGAAGGTGTTGTAGGTATGCGGGGCTCCGGCGGGTCGTCCTAGAAGTGGAAGGCTGGAACTCGTTTGCTGGCGGGTGATGTCCCCGTCAGGAGTGCCGCCTGCCAAAAACTGCGGGTAAAAGGTGGATCGTGCAGCAGCGGTCAAGTCGCAAGCCTGCTCAAAGGCGGCGGCGGCGGCGGCAAGGTCTTGATTGTTTGTTTGGGCCTGGTCCTCCAAGACATTGAGGTTGGTATCTCCAAAGAGCTTCCACCAAGGGCCATGAGACTGGCCCGTTGACGGCGCAGCCAACTGCCAGACTGCACCCTCCGTCATCACGGGGTTTTTGAACCGGTCCGGCAAAGTTTGAGCTGGGAGAGGATTGGCCCGGTGATAATCAGGCCCCACAGCACAGCCTGCCAGGAGAACGCTTCCCAGAAGACTTGTAATAATCCGGCTTGGGCTCATGGTGTGGAAGCCTTGCTGACGGAAGTTGCCACAGTGACATAATCACCATCCTCAATGGAGTCCGGTGGATCATTGATCACCCTCTGCCCGGGTTCCACGCCGCTGAGAACTTCGATCACATCGCCGTAATCCCGCCCCACCTTGACAGAATGGAGGCTCACCCGATCCTTGTCATCCACCACAGCCACCTGAAGGCCCTGCGCGCGATAGATCAAGGTGGTGTCTTCCAGTGTGTAAATCGGTGAGGCATTGACAAGGTCCTTGAACCGGATTTGAGCATAACTTCCGGCGAGAATTTCCCCTTTGGCATTATTTACCAGCAATTCCACCTGCAGGGTGCGGGAGGCGGGGTCCACAGCCCCGGCAGTGCGGGTGACCCTGGCCGTGAAAACGCGCCCGGGCATTTCTGTGAAGGTAAGCTCAGCCGTTTCACCTGGTTGGACGGCGTGGATGAGGGGTTGCGGCACATAAACATATACTCGGAGAGGGTCTAATTGCGCCAAGTCAAATAATTCCGGGCCGCTGTCGGCAGTGATGAGCTGGCCGATGTCCGTGTTGCGGCGTGTGATTTTGCCGGTGAAATTGGCGGTGACGGAATCGTAATCTTTCAACTGACGCAGCCGGTCCAGATTGGCTTTTGCGGCCTCCACGGCAGCCTGTTTCAGGGCGTAATCCGCAGTTTTTTCAGCGGTTTCCTGGTCGCTCACGCTGGCGGTTTTCTGGAGTTCCACCCAGCGATCGGCGGTGATTTTGGCCAGGGAAAGAGCCGCCTTTGCCTGGTCAAGGTCGGCTATGGCTTGGGAAATCTGCTGGTCCAATTCCGGAGTCTCAATTTCCGCGAGCAACTGGCCGTTGGTGACACAATCTCCAATGTCCACCAACCAGTATTTCAAATAGCCGCTGGCGCGGGCATGGACTGCGGCCTCGATGAACGGTTCCACCTCGGCTGGGAGCGGGGTGCCCAGTTCTGGAGAACTCCGGCGCGGAATCACGACGGACACCACCGGCCGGTCTGAGGACTGCGCCTCCACGGCAAGCGCTCGGCGGGCTGCAAACCGGGGAAGGAATCCGATGCACAGCCCCACCACGACCAGAATGGCAATCAGCCATCCTGCGCGGCCCAGGCGGATGGGTGGGTTAACTTTTTGAGTTTCGCTTTTCATCACGGAATAATCTCCTTTCGATCTCCTTGGGAATGGTGCCTATGCATAAAGCTGAACACCAATGGAACAAAAAACAGCGTTGCAAACGTCGCAAACATGAGGCCACCGATGACTGCGCGACCCAGCGGGGCATTTTGCTCCCCACCCTCACCCATTCCCAAGCTCATGGGGAGCATGCCAATCATCATGGCGAGGGCAGTCATGAGCACGGGGCGCAGGCGTCCCGTGCCCGCATCACGGGCTGATTGCACCGGATCATGGCTTCGGGCGAGGTTTTCACGCGCGAAACTGACCACCAGCACTGAGTTGGCTGTGGCCACGCCCATGGTCATGATGGCTCCCATCAATGCCGGCACACTCAAAGTGGTCTGTGTCAGGAAAAGCCCCCAAATCACCCCGGCGAGAGCTCCGGGCAGCGCGGTGATGATGATGAAGGGATCCAGCCAGCTCTGAAAGTTCACCACCAGCAAGAAGTATATCAGGCTGATGGCACCAATCAAACCCAGGCCCAATCCCATGTAACTTGTGTGCATGGTTTCCGCCTGGCCCCGCACCATGATGCTGCTGCCCCGGGGCAGCTCGCTTTTGGCCTTTTGCACCAGAGGACCCAGGTCATCCAGCACTCCGCCCAAGTCTCGTCCATCCACATTTCCATAAACGTCAATGACCGGCATCACGTTGTAGTGGGACACCACCGGAGGGACATTCACCCTGGTTACTGCGGCAAGATTATCAAGGATTTGACCACCTGTGCCAACCATGCCTTTGGCAGTAATGGGCATGGTGCGCAAATCAGCCACTGAATCAATCGCATATTGGGGAACAAAGGTGTCAACGAGGTATTGAATGCCCACGTTGGAATCCAAATAATAGTTCGGAGTCACCTGGCTGCTTCCGCTCAGTCCCAGCAGCACGGAATTGGCCACGTCCAACTCGGTCAATCCCAAATCAGCCGCTTTGGACCGGTCAACGGAGATTTTTAACTGGGCCCAATTATCAGGTTGGTTAACCCGTACGTCCACCGCGCCTGGGATATGGGATATGGCCTTGGCTAGATTGATGGCAATGGCGTGGTTGGCTGTCTGGTTATGGCCCACCAATTGGATGTCCAAAGGGGCGGGCAGGCCAAAGTTCAAGGTTTGGCTGACAATGTCCGCCGGCAAAAAATAAACCAGCGTGCCCGGAAGCTCCTTCCGGAGAATGCTGCGCATGCGTCTTACGTAATCCTGGGTGGGATGATGACCCGGTTTGAGCTGTACCAGGATGTCCGCATCCTCGGGACCAATCACCCCGCTGGTGTTGTAGCTGAGCTGGATCGAGGAATTGGGTATGCCGATGTTGTCTAGAATTCCGCCAAGCTCATTTGCCGGCACCACGCGGTGAATCACCTGGTTGACTTCGCCTGTCAGCTTTTCCGTTTCCTCAATGCGTGTTCCGGTGTGGGCGCGAATATGGAGCAAAAACTGACCCGCATCCACAGTGGGGAAAAAATTCCTGCCCAATACGAGCGCCAGCAACCCTGAACCCAGGCAAAACCCCAGGAAAAGGATGACCACAATTCTCCGGTGGACAAAACATGAGTCAAGCAGGTCGGCGTAAAATCCCCTGAACCGTGCAAATCCGTTTTCAAACATGTGCTGAAAACGCATAAACGGTTGCATGAACCCCGGAGCTTTATTTTCATCCATGTGCCCCCCATGAAGCTCCACCCCTTTGTAAAACCACATTACAAGGGTCGGCACGAGGGTTCTGGAGATGATATAGCTGGCTACCATGGCAAAAACCACGGCCTCAGCCAGGGGCACGAACAGGTATCGAGCCACACCGGTGAGAAAAAACATCGGCACAAAAACGATGCAGATGCACAAGGTGGAAACAAAAGCTGGCACGGCAATCTCGTGGGCTCCCTGAAGGATGGCTTCCTCCAAGCCCTCACCGGCTGCAAGGTGCAGATGGATGTTTTCAATGGCCACCGTGGCATCATCCACCAGGATACCCACTGCCAACGCCAGCCCTCCAAGGGTCATCAGGTTGATGGTCTCGCCCAGCATGCTGAGGATGCCGATGGAGCATAGGACTGAAAGTGGAATGGAGATGGCGATGATGATGGTGCTCCTCCACGAGCCAAGGAAGAGGAGAATCATGAGGGCGGTCAGTGATGCGGCAATGATGCCTTCGCGCAAAACTCCCCGGATGGCGGCACGCACAAAGAGGGATTGATCCGCAAATTCCTTCACCTGCAAATCCGAGGTGACAGTGGCCATGACCTTGGGCAGAACGGCCTTGATCCCGGCAACCACATCCAGTGTGGAGGCGCTGCCATCCTTCATGATGGTGAGCAGGGCTCCCCGCACTCCATCCTGGCGCACGGCGTTCTGTTGCGGGGTAAAACCATCATGAACCTGAGCCACGTCAGAAACATAGAGTGTGGCTCCGTTCACCTTGCGAATGGGAAAATGATTGATCTCATCAATAATCCGGGGATTGGCATCCACGGCCACGTCATATTCTGTCGAGCCAATCTTGGCGGTGCCGCTCGGGAGGACCAGGTTTTGGGCATTAATGGCATTGACCACATCCATCGGGACCAGGTTTTTGGACTTCAAGGCGGCCAGGTTCAGGTCCACTTCCACCACGCGTTGCTTGCCGCCGTAGGGCCAGGGAATCATCGCGCCTGGAACGCTCGCCAAGCCAACCCGGACCATGTTGGCTGTCACGTCAAACAACGCCTGCTCGGACATTTTTGGGCTGCTGAAGCTGTACTGCAAAATGGGCACCGTGCTGGCACTGTATTGGATGATCAACGGGGGGGTAATCCCTGGTGGCATCTGTCGCAGGACGGTCTGGCACACCGCCGTAATCTGTGCCACGGCCGCCACCACCGAAGCCCCGGGTTGAAGATACACCTTGATGACGGAAACACCGCTGTAGGTGGTGGATTCCACATGCTCAATGTTATTCACCGTCACGGTGAGGGCTCGCTCGTTGACAAAGGTGATGCGCTTCTCAAATTGATTCGCGTCCAGGCCGTTGTACAGCCAAATGATGCTCACGACCGGGATGTTGATGGATGGAAAGATATCCGTGGGGGTGCGCCACAGAATCAGAGGGGTCATCAAAACCAGCAGAAGCGCCGCCACCACAAAGGTGTATGGTCGTCTCAATGCCAGGCGCACAATCCACATGATTTTTTCTTCTCCTGCAAGGACCCTCCGGGGTCAATGCCTTGGGTTTTTTTCAGGGTTTGCCTTGACCAGGGCAAACACCCCGGTCTCCAAATCTGCCAATACTTTCAAATCGTTGTATATCTTGGCGCGCAACAATAAACCAATGACATAGGCATGCACCAATTCGGCGGTTTTAACCGGGTCGGCCACCCATGCGTCCCCGCCATCCCGAGCGTCTTCTATGGCTTTGGCCAGATAACGCACATGCCTTTCCACCAGGTTCTGGGTGGTGCGTTGAATTTTTTTGTCCTGCGTGGCCAGCTCTCCTCCCACGCTGGCATAAGGGCACCCGCAAACATGCCCGTATCGCCGGACTCTTTCCCGCTGGGTGGACCGCACATATTCACACCAGCGCGACAACCGCTCCAAAGGGGCTGCATCCAGCGCAAAAACCCTTTCGTAGTCCGGCTCCTTGATCCGCCACCGCTCCTCATAGGCTGCCACCACCAGCGCCGTCTTGGATTTGTAATAATAATAAAAACTGCCCTTGTTCACGCGGGCCCGGGAACAAATCTGGTCCACACTCACCGAGCCATAACTATGGTCGTGAATGAGGTCAAAAGCCACCTCCAAAAGGCGTTTTCCCGCGTTGCTGGTTCTTCCCATGCCAATAATACTGGTTGCCGACCGCTGGCCAGCACGGGTGGAAGATTAACCTGGTTTATACGACCGGTCAACTATTTTTAATTCGCGCCCGGCTTTGGATTTGCGGCGACAAACACCGGCTTCAACTGCCTCACGGCTTGGAATAACGAAAAGCTGCCAAGGCCGCCCCTGCCCGCTCCGGATCGTTCAAGGCCAGCCAACCTCCCAGGATGCGCCTGGGTTCGGCGGCGGTCCATTCCAATGGGAACTGCGCGCGTCTGGCTGCCGCCATCAAGGAAAAGGTGGCGAACCCCTCCGACCGAAGCCGCGAGGACGTGATGATTTCCAACCGTCCAGAGATGCCCTGGGCGGCGTGGCGCATCAGTTCCAAGGTGAGACGCCCCATGGTATGGCGTGGATTGAATTCCACGACGGGCTTGATCCTGCAAAGACCATCCGCGCCTTTATAAACCAGCGCATCCACGCCAAACGGACCGATGTGGCCTGCCTTTTTCAAGTCCATTTCCAGGCGCTCAAAAAGTTTGGTGTACAGAGCCAAGCAGCGGGCGGCAAGGTCGGGTTTCTCCGGGAATGCGGCGAGAACGGAGGCCGGAATCTGGCGCGAATGACCCGGTGTGGCCGTATTGGCCACAAACTGTCCGCGCGCATTCGTGATCAGGCTGGTGTAACCGCACAGGCGAAGGCCCTCTGGGGACATCTCGAGTTGCGCGGAAAAATCCGTCACACGATCAAGCCAGGGTTCCACCACCACGGCCTGCCCATGGCAAAGCTGTCGCTTAAGCCACTGGATCTGGGTGGGAGTGGGTTGCGGTTCAAATAGTCGAATGGTGTTGGAACCCGCAGCCCCAAAATCAGCTTTGATGACCACGCGGTGATGGTGGCCCGCGCGAATGTGGGCTACGGCTTGAAGGGCCTCATCCACCGTGGAGCAGGTTTGTCCCGCCACCTCTGTGGTGCAAAGCCATGGCTCTGGATTTTCAATTTCTCCAAGAAACGACCGCAACCAGCGAGCGCTCCACGTTTTCGAATAGAGTTCCGCAATTCCGGGATGGAAGCTTTGTTCAGGTGTCCTGGTTTCAGTGGCAAGCTGCTTCATAAGGGGAGTCAGGAGTGCCACGCTGTCCGGCGCCCATGCCCATGGCCGCAACCGCCCCAGTTTGCGGATGGTGAGATGGGCCAGCTTGGACCGCGGCACAAATTCAGGTAGTGGCAGGCCTGCTGCCTGAATGCTGACCCGGAAGGCCACCGAAGGCGGCGATTCCACCAGAACGATGTCATCCTGTCGGCACAAAAATTGTGGCAGGGTTTCCAAATCCAAAGCCAATTGGGCGAGTATGTGCGGCGGTTGGTGACCGGGACCATGTGCGATGAAAGCCTCAGCCAAGGGATTGAACCAGAAGACATTTGGGGTGCGACCTTTCGACTGGGAATAAACATTGAGATTGGCAATGAAGGTTTCGTCCAGGCCTGCCGCGCGGCGGCCCTCCATGTTCAGTGTCAGTCCCTTGGCCCTTTGGGGCGAAAGCGGGAACTTGAGTTGCCTGCAAAAGGCGTCCCAATCGCTTTCACCCGGGTTTTTCCATTTTCGAAACCAGCGCAGTCCGTAAGCCACATGGGCGATTTCATCCTGGTAAATGCCATGGAGCAGGTTCGCGGTGGCGAGGTCTCCCACGCGTGCAAATGCAGTGGAATAGTGCCGCGCAAAATCCAGGTTGGCTTGTTCAAAGGTGAGGCTCAGGCTGGTGACGTAGTCGAGGGGATTGGCCATGGGCGAAACCATGCGCCAGAAATAACCGCTCAGTGGCAGTGCGCCGAAATGAATTCCACAGTCCCGCATCCGTTCAATATAGAGGCGTGTATGGGCCTGTTCATCCTGCAGTGTGCGGAGCACGCCCAGGCGAAAGGCCGGCGGGGCATCTGGAAACTTTAAAAGGACGAGGGCCATCAACTCGGTGGCCAGCAGTTCATGGTTGGCAAAAAAGTGCAACAATTTTCCACGGTGCTCCTCCTTTTCAAGGTGGGCAACACCGGGAAAAGAATCACGCCCTTCCCCGATTTTTTTAAAACGCAGGTCCGGCGGGCGCCCAGGCAGGTCCGGGGTGGTAACAGCAGGTCCGGGGTTCAGGTCTGTGATGGGTCCTGGAGACTGGAGCTTATGCTCCAGGGTGGTTCCAAACAATACCTGCGCCGCAAATTCCCTCAATTCCATGAAGGCCCAGAATGAGCTTGCCCATCCTGATCGTCAATGGCGTTTGCCCCGCCAAGCCAGTGGACTCGAAAGAAAAGAACGGGGTTCAGGCAACTTTGGCTTTGATTTTTCTGCCTAAAACCTGTGTGCGGTTGAGCCTGGATATGATCGCAAAGGCATGCTCTGCGGAAACATCCATGAACAGATGCTTTTCGCGCACGTCCACGGTGCCAACCACCTTGCCGGGGAGTCCGGTCTCCCCCGCCACCAGATTGACCATGTCAATCGGTTTGACACCATGCTCGGACCCAACGCCCACCCAAAGCCGTGTCTGCCCGGTCGGAGTGGCGCGGCTGTGCCGCACTTTGGCCGCGCTTGCTGCTGGCTTGGGAGCGCTACCTCCTGCATTTTCTGTTTTCGGGCCGGATGCACGCACGGAGTCCAGGATCTCAGCGTCTGAAAAGGTTTTCACAGGCGCCTCTTTCACATGAGCAGGAGGGGCCTGTGGGGAGGGAACAAAGGTGGGAGCCGCCGGCGCCGCTGGTTTTGCGGGCTGCATGAGGCCAGGCATGGGCGTGGTGGAGCTGATTGGGCGCTCCCCGGTGCCTTTTTGTGACTGATCCTTCTGTTTCCAAGGTGGCGCGGAAGGCCTTTCCGACCGGCCTCGATCATTTCCAAAACGTTCGCGCGGCCTGGACTCCGCCCTGGGGCTGGCTTCATAGGATTGGGGTTCGCGCCTGGGCCTGGCGGCCGGGGTGGGTGGCCGGGGTGGAGTTGCCGGTTCACGCGGGACATTTCTCACCGCTGCCGCCTCGTCCGTTTGCAGGTGGTGTATCAAGGCTGAGGCTATGTCAGTGGAATTAAATCCCTCTTCCAATAACCTTTCGATGATGTGGTCCTGCCGTTTGTATTGACCCGCAGCCAGCGTGGCGCGAAGCTTGTCCAGGAAAAAGCTCTCCCTTGCCTCGTGCACTTCCTCTGCCGTGGGGATTTTGGCGCGTTGGATCCGCATGTTTGTGTAGCGTTCGATGTTGCGGATTTGGAACAGCTCACGGCCCGAGGCAAAAGATATGGCCCGCCCTGCCCGCCCTGCCCGCCCGGTGCGTCCTATGCGATGCACATAATCCTCACCGTCATAGGGGAGATCATAATTGAAAACCACCTGGACATCATCCACATCAATGCCCCGCGCGGCAATGTCCGTGGCCACCAGAAACTCCAGTCCTGACTTGCGAAACTTTTGCATCACGCGATCGCGCATGGCTTGTGTCATATCCCCATGCAGGCGGTCGGCAAGATAGCCTTGCGCTTCCAATGCCTCCACCAATTCATCCACCATCCGTTTGGTGTTGCAAAAAATGATGCCCAGCTTCAAATCATGAATATCAATGAGCCGCGTCAACAGTTCCACCTTGTAACGGCGGTCCACCTCGTAATAAACCTGCTCCACCGTTGGCACGGTCATGGCCCGCTGCTCCATTTTTACATTGATGGGTTCGCGGGAGTGATGTTCGATCAATTCCCGGATCGCTTTGGGCATCGTGGCAGAAAAGAAGACCGTTTGCCGGATGGCGGGTGCAGCTTTCAGGATGGTTTCAATGTCGTCCCGAAATCCCATGTTTAACATCACGTCCGCCTCGTCCAGGATCACCAAGCCGGTTTGTTCCAGGCGCAGGGTGCCCCTCCGCATATGGTCCATCACGCGCCCGGGCGTGCCGATCACGATTTGCGCTCCCTGCTTGAGTCCCCAAAACTGGCGCTCATAGGATTGTCCGCCATAAATGGGCAGGGCAGTAATGCCCCGCTTGAAGAGAGCCAGTTTATGCACCTCCTCGGAAACCTGCACCGCCAGTTCGCGTGTGGGACAGAGGATCAAGACCTGCACCGCGCGCAATTCCGGCTTCACTCTTTCAATGGCAGGAATGGCAAAGGCGGCTGTTTTGCCCGACCCCGTCTGGGATTGTCCCACCACATCTTTCCCGGCCATGAGGACGGGAATGGCCTCGGCCTGAATGGGCGATGCCTGTTCAAAGCCAAGCTTGTCAATGGCTTTCAAAAGTTCGGTCGAAAGGCCAAGCTCTGCAAATCGTTTTGTGGTCATGAATGGTTTTTCCTGCAAAAACCATCCTAAACACATTCAACCTGCAAAGGGAGACAAATCTTGATCTCAAAAGGGAACCCAAGCGTGCCTGTGGTTGGTGGGTTTTGAGAAATTGAAAAAAACGGCAACCATCTTCTAAAAAACCAGGGGCACGAGAAACCAGATATTCATTTGAGTCTGATCGGGTCCTGTTGTGAAATGTTTTTCAGTCCATCAATGAGCGCCTGTCGGGTTTGGTTATCAAGCCAAGACACACTGGCTGCGTATTGTTGCGCGGCAGACGGATCGCTTGTTTGCAGGGTTCCCAGAAGGTTCAAAAAACTCTGCATGCGCAGCGTGGGATCGCTGATCTGGTTTACCACAGACATGGCTGTGGCGGGAGGACAATTCACGCTGTCAGTCTTTCGGATGAGGTCTGCGGCCGCGGAATCATAGGATTGTCCGGATGCCTGTTGGGAAAGCCAGTTCATCATGGCCTCCGGGTTTTGCAGGGACCATTGGTTGAAGGCTTCATGAAGCACATAATTCCGCTCTGTTCCGTCGGGCATGGCCTCCCCATAATCGGCAAGGGAACCCGGATTGCTTTGACTCCACCCATCTGCCAACGCGCGGAAGGTGCTGTTAAATGCCGGGTCATTGGTCATGGCAGCCAGTGCTTGAAGAGCTGACTGGGGTTGCGTTTCTCCCCAGTGCTTGAAGAGGTTTGCCGTCCAATCTGCGCGGCAATTGGTTGGCGCTCCATTTTGCAGGAAAGCCAGCGCCGTTTGAAAAGCTCCGGCCCGGCTGAGTGCCACCATCAATGCCGGAGCAGAAGCGTATGGGTCCGAAGGGTCGTTTTTCAGAAGCTGCCGAACCAAGCTCAAGGCAAGCCAGGGTTGACTCACTGCACCGTACAAAACGGACTCCATATCCTCCTGCCGCTCGAAATCGGCCTGTTCCAACACCCAGTCAAAAGCGGTACAGGGATCCCTTTCACCCCACGCCCTCACCACGGCAGATAGGATTCGGCGGCGCAAAACATCGTCAGGTTGGCTTCGAGCCCAGTCCACGGCCAGCAGGGGAGATTCCGCCACGGCACCCCTTCCAAGTGTGAACAATCTATCGTCCGACATGGACTCGGTTAACAAAGGGAAGACCGGACCAACCTCACCTTTCAAGGCTGTGGTTGGCCCGGCTTCCCGGGCACTCTGCACTGGGTTGGAAGGTTTTGGACCCTGCCCTAGCAAGCCCAAGACATGGGGGTAAATGCAGGAGAGAACCATGATTCCTGCCAGAACCAACCCGAGCCATTTTCCCTTTAGGACCATTTTTATTAGAAGACATTTCACCCATGCCCGGCGTTAAGGCATCCTCACTGGTCCAACTCGACACAGTCATAGCTAAAGGAAGCGCTCAACCAAGGGCTTAGGTCGCTGGAACCGCTGATGGGTGTAATGGTGATTGAATTCCAACCGTTAATCAAATCCGATGAAGGAATGGTCCAAGTAAATGTGGTGTTGTTTCCACGATAAGTTCCCGTGGTAAAACACCGGGCCTCCGGTTGAGTGGAGGCTCCTGGATTACTTAAGGCATGCCCATTAATGACCACGGATGGCCGCCCACCGTTGTAGGCATCAGTGATGCCAATCTTAAAGACATGGGATGCGCCAGCCTCACCGGAAGTCAATGGGAACCAGATGGTTGTTGGACTGTTGGTACCCCGGAATTGCACAGCCGGAAAACTGGCCGTGGAGGATTGGCCGATCGTAAAATTCACAGGACCCCATTTGCTTTCACGAACGTCAGAAGGGTGCATGTACATGATGTTGCCTCCATTAAGAAACTCGAGCGGAGTTCCATCCCAATCTCCAATGCGCCAAATGGTTGGAGTGGTGCTAGGATCGTCAGTTATGGTAATGGTGTGTAGTGTCGTTGGCTGGCCTGCTGTCAATGTCACGCTGCCAGTCCAGACTGAAAGTTCGTTTTTGTAGATTGTCATATTGTAGGTTCCGGGCTTCATATTGTAGCATTCCCCACTACCGTTGCTGCCCAGTTGCTGCCAATACTGAGCCACGGAGTTGTTGAACCCCATGGTGTAGGTGTAGTTTGGATTCATGCCAGATAAACCATTCAAAACCAATCTACCACGACCCGAGGATCCCACGTAGCCGGTCAGGCCCAGGTTGGCTATGAAATTCATGTTGGGAACCGAGGGTGTGGACCCGGTGGTAAAACAAAAGGCATAGGGTCCGTGAAGCACGTTCACCCGAAATGCCTCCAATTCACCTGCTATGGTAAGGTCAAGATGATGCCCTGAGTTCATGTAATTATAGATTTCCTGGTCCCCTCCAGATCCATCTCCCTGGTTCTCAATATCTCTCACAAAGGGCCCCCCTGTGCTGCTCTCCCTGTTGCCAAAGGCCGTAAAAACACCCACCCCGGAGCCGGTAGCTCCCTTGACGGTTAGAATGTGCGCACGTTCATTTCCATAGTACTTGGAAGTGGTTGTTCCATTGGCATGTCCAAAGACATCGGAACTTTCAATTGCTCCCGTATTGCCATTGTTGTTTGAATCCGGGGGTCCATTCGGCAACAGGTTGTATTGACCCCGAAAAATATAGCGCAATTCTCCCACAGAAGGTTCCACAGTGGGATATGTTGCCATGAAAATATCGTCCAACCCATTCGTCACGATGTAATAATGCGTGCAATTGACGAATTCCGAATCCTTGGAAACACAGGTGATCACAATCACGCCTCCTTGGACGCTGGCCTGGACGGAGGATGCGCCAAAACCCGATGCCAGACATGAGGCCTTCTGGGTGTCATTGAGTTCAACACCCTTGTATTTGCATGACGGCATGTCTCCCGCTGAATCCACTGTGAAAACTAAATTAGCCCCGTTATTGACGATGTAGCCTCCGCTGCTAGAAGTCACCCCGAATGAGGCAAACCCGGAACGTGGATGAAGCAACAGGAATACAGATGCGATAAATGACAGAACTTTTAGCGACTTCAGGCCGATGCGGCCATGGTTTGATTTCATTTATTTTTTGATTTTTATGTTTAAATTAAGGCATGGACACGGTGTCAGTGCCTTGGGTTATTACTGGAGAAACGTGTCAATATTAGCATGCTCTGGGTTTATCGCAACATCACCAATTCTGGTGATGCGGGTCTGTTTGCGGATGGAAACTGGCGGAAGTGGGGGCACGCCCCATCCCTGCGCGACTTGATCCGTGCAGGAGGAATGCAGGTCGAGTTCACCAAATGAATGCCTCTTTCAGGCCTCGATGGGGCTTCAACGAGCTTTTTTCCCTTTCGAATCCATGCTTTTGGTAGCTGCAAAAGCAGCCTTCTGGTTTTTGTCAATGCAAAATTCAAAGTCAAAGCGAGGCCTTTTATTGCTCAAAAATCAGCAAGTGTTCCAACTGGATTTTCAGCCGCATTATGGAGGACGCCAAGGATTAAACTATTCCATGAATCCGTCCTGCTTATAGGGGCGGTTTCTGTTGTAATAAGGTTTGCAAGAGGGAAATCCTCAACAAATTTGGCTTAATAGGCATATCCCACAAAGCATTGGGATGCGAGCCATTTCCGCTCCAGTACACCGGCGAATTAACTGATCCGGGAACACTGGGACTTCCAGTACCCAAAGCGTTTGAAGAGAAGTAATCCGGAAAAATCACCGGCAAGCCATAGGTGGCTGGCGGTAAGCTGCTGCTGCGGTGGGAAATGTTTTCACCCGGTTCATCAAAAATCGCCCAAGTCGCGATAACCTTTTGTTTACATGCTTGCAGGATCGCCTTGAGGCTTTCGTAGCAATTGTTGGCGGCGCTATAAGGGGAGTTGATGGTATCATTTGGACCATTTGTCCCAGACCTGCACCGCTTGAGTCTTGTAAACATCCCGAGGCCAGGCTTCAAATTTTCAGGCGTGGCCCAGGCTCCATGGCCATTCCCCTGGAGGGTTTACTGGGTCTGCTCCGAGTGTTCCAAAAGTTTTCGTCGAATGGTTTGAAGCCGCAGGACCAAAATTTCCGACACACGCTGCATCAGGTCATAGCCCAATTCGTGGTTGGTTTCACATAGTTGACGCAGATGGGATGCGTGAAAACACAAGCTTTTGACCGGAGTGATGGCCCGTGAGTCAAACTGCCAGCAGGCCGAGTCAAAAAGCCATGAACAACCAAGCATGTCGCCCGGACCAAGGACCTGGATGGCAATGGATTCCCTGTCCATGGCGGAGGACTCCACTTGAACCCTGCCTTCCAAAATCAAATAGAAGCGATTGGCGGGGCCGCCTTCCTTGAAAATAATTTCATCCGGGCGAAATTCCGCCGGAACGCAATCCTGTGCCAGAAGGTGCAGATGTCGGGGGTCCATGCCCTTGAGCCACGGCTGTGATTGAAGAACCGTCAGGTTTGATTTCATAACTTTTTCAACCGGCGCGAACCTGGGCCACCAGGGCATTGAGGGATGCCTTGGCATCGCCAAATAACATCCGCGTGTTGGATTTGTAAAAGAGGTGATTTTCGATGCCAGCGAAACCGGCGGCAAGGGAACGTTTCATCACAATCACCGTTTTGGCATGGTCGGCCTCAATAATGGGCATGCCGTATATGGGGCTGGATTTTTCCTCGCGCGCAGCGGGGTTTACCACGTCATTGGCGCCAATCACCAGGCAAACGTCCACGTGTTCCATTCCGGGATTCACGGCTTCCATCTCGCTAAGAAGCTCGTAGGAGACATCCGCCTCAGCCAGGAGGACATTCATGTGGCCCGGCATGCGTCCGGCCACCGGGTGAATGGCAAACCGCACATCCACTCCGCGTTGCGCGAGTTCCTGGGAAAGCTCACGGACCGAATGTTGTGCCTGGGCCACAGCCATTCCGTAGCCGGGAACAATCACCACCTGCCGGGCATAACTGAGCAGGACGGCGGCTTCATCCGCCTGAATGGGTTTGACCGCCTGATGGGCTGATCCGGTAACGGAGCTGGCACCGGTGTTTCCAGAGCCAAAGGCGCCAAATAACACATTGGAAACAGGCCGGTTCATGGCCCTGCACATCAGAAGGGTCAGGAGGGTGCCGGAGGATCCAACCAGCGTGCCCGCCACCACCATGGCCAGATTGTGGATGGCAAAACCATCTGCCGCCACGGCCAGGCCGGTGAAGGAATTCAACAGGGAGATCACCACGGGCATATCCGCGCCACCGATCGGCATGACCATGGCCACACCAAACAGGAGGGCTAAAATAAACATCAGGTTAAACCCACCAGCAGCAGATGGATTGGTGTCCCACCCGGCCAGCCATCCGCATAAGCCCAGGATCAGAACCAGGATCAGGCTGTTGACCAGGTTCTGGCCCGGAAAAGTCAGGGGTTTTTCCAATTTTCCCTCGAGTTTAAGGTAGGCGATGATGCTGCCAGAAAATGAGAGGGATCCAATAAGTGTGGCGAACAACATGAAGGCGGCAATGAACCATGGCGGAGCCAATGGCATGTGCAGGCCTTTGACAAACTCGAGGCCAGCAACGAGCGCTGCCGCCCCACCGCCCAATCCATTGAATAGCGCCACCATCTGAGGCATGGATGTCATTTTGACGGAGTACGCGCCCGCCGCCCCGGTGGCCAAACCAATAAGAATGCCGATGATGATCAGGGCATAATTTAAATCCCAACCCCGGGTCCAGATAAAATGGCCATCCGGCCCATGCAGGGAAACCAAGGCCACTAACATCCCTGCCGCAGCCACCAAGTTGCCGTATCGGGCTGTTTTGGGCGAACTGAGCAGTCGGATTCCCAAAATAAACAATACCGCTGCACCGATGATCAGGAAGGAGTTGGCAGTGTTCATGATCATTTCCTTTTCTTGAACATTTGCAACATGCGGTCGGTGACCAAAAAGCCGCCAAAAACGTTGGCGGATCCAAAGATGACTGCCACAAACCCAAGCGCCTGAGCCAGCGGCGTGGAGGCGTCTGCCAGAGCCAGGATGCCGCCAAAAAGAATAATTCCATGGATGGCGTTTGTGCCGGACATCAGCGGCGTGTGGAGCATGGAGGGGACCTTGGAGATCACCTCCACTCCCACAAAGACCGCGAGTATGAAAATGAACAAGATATTGGTATCCATGATGGGTCTGGGTTCAGGCCGCCTGGCCTGTGAGTTTCTCGTTCACGATTTTGCCATCGTGCGTGACGAGGCAGCCTTTGATGATTTCATCGTCCAACTTGAGCACAAAGGTCCTGGTGTTTTTATCCCAGAATTCCTCGATGAGAGCCACCAGGTTGGCGGCGAACATCTGGCTGGCATGAACGGGCACCCGTCCAGCCAGGTTTTCCAGGCCCACGATGGTCACACCCTTTCGGTTGATGACCTGGTTGAAGACCACGCCTTCCACGTTTCCACCTGTTTCAACCGCCAAATCCACCACCACGCTGCCTGGTTTCATGGCGTCCAGCATGGGTGAAGTCACCAGGATGGGGGCCTTCCGGCCAAATACCTGGGCCGCGCAAATGACCACATCGGATTCTCCGCACGTTTTGGTCATGGCCTCCCGTTGAATTTGGATTTGTTCCCCGGTCAAGGCCCTGGCGTACCCATCCTTGGTCTGACCGGTTTCACCCAGTTGAATCTGAAGGAATTGTGCTCCGAGGGATTTGACCTGTTCCTGCACCACGGGCCGCATGTCATAAGCCGTGACACGCGCGCCGAGCCGTTTGGCCGTGGCAATGGCCTGCAGACCAGCCACGCCCACACCAACCACAAAGACTTTTGCCGGCAACAAAGTTCCGGCCGCTGTGGTCATCATGGGAAAGATTTTATTGCAATAGCGCGCTGCAAGAATGACAGCCTCATAACCAGCCAGGTTGGCTTGTGATGAAAGTTCATCCATTTTCTGAGCACGGGTGATGCGCGGAATAAGCTCAAGACTGATCGCGCTGACGCCTCTTTCGGCCAATTTTTGAATCAAAGCCGTTTCATTGAATGGGTCCAGCAGGCTGATATGCAGTGATCCCTTTTTGAGCAGGTCAATTTCGCCGGGCGTGGGCTTGCGCAAACCGAGCGTCAAATCCCCGGTTCTGAGCAAATGATTACGGTCCGATGAAATGATCGCTCCTGCCTTGACGTAGGCCTCCTCTGCAAATCCTGCAGTAATGCCGATGCCGGATTCCACCTCCACTTCAGCGCCTAATTTGACAAACCGGGCGACGGCTTCGGGCGTAAGCGACACGCGGGTTTCGCCGGGGTGGGTTTCGCGAGTGACTGAAATTTTCATCGCTGGTGGCGGATTGATCAGATCCTACCATGCCAACCTTCTGCCTGGCTTAGCCGATTTTGCCCAATTTAAATCAAAATTTGCGCCCAAAAAGTGCGCTTTGTTTTGCAGCGCTTGTCCTGGGTGTCGGCGTTGACAAACCCGCCTGTTGGGTCGTTTTGGTTGGGTAGATTGCCTGGATTTAAGAAGATTCACTGCTTGGCGGCATCATGGAATTCCGCCCGAAGATAATGGCAAGGTTGGAACAGGTGCCCGCCACTCCATGTGGACATGGATTTCTGTTTCGAAAGTGGGGATAAAACCGAGTCGTTCATACCATCTCCGGGCGCGGTTACCCTTGGATACCTGCAAGCGGACAGTTTTTTGGAATGTGGCGGCCTCGCTGCAAACTTCCTGCACCAGCGCCGTGCCAATCCCAGCGTTCCGATATTGTGGTAGTAAGGCGAGATCCACCACCAGTAAATCCTTCTGCGTCCGGTCAATGACCATCCGCCCCGCATTGGCGCCATCAACCAGGATGATTTGAAAATCCGCCCCGGGAAAGGCGCGGTCATAACCCCGGCTTGCACGGAACTGAATTTCAAGAAAGCTCTTTCGCATGTCCATGGGCCAGCCCCACACTTCCAATTCCTCCTGCCGGGTGGTGGCATAGAGTTCAAATAGAAACGTCTCATCCTGTGGCATTTCAGAACGTTTGGTGATTTTATTCAAAATGATTTGCCTGCTTCAATCCGGCACGATTGCCTGGAATGGGCTTGAATGAGCTTCTAAGTCAAAAGCGGCGAACTGACAAGCGAAATGCAGGAGACCATTAAAAGTGGGCAGGGACCCGAGCAGCTTTACATGGGGCCATCCCATCCCACATTACCGCGGTTGAATAATAGATTGACATGGGCTAATGAATGGTTGAGTTTGTTCGTACTAATAGAAAATTTGGGAGAAACCATCATCATGGGATCGCGCCGGAAATTTATCTCTATCTGCGCTGCCGTTGTGGCTTCTGCCGCAGTTGTCCCTGTGGATTGGCTTGCTTGGCTTGAGAAAAGGTCCAGGACAATGTCCGAAATCAGTTATAAAGAATTGGCAGCTCAGGTTGGAACCACATTTCGATTGCAGGCCGGGTCGGGGCGGCAGGTAAAATTGAAATTGCTAAAGGCTCCCTTGGCGCGGCCATATCCTTGGGCGGATGACCAAAGGCCGCCTGAAGATGCCCACCACGAAAAATTCTCCCTCTTTTTTAGCGGGCCGCCGGAGTCGGTGTTGGCATCGGCCATCCACCAGTTTGAGCACGCTGAATTAGGGAGGTTCGAGATGTACATTGGCGAGGTTGGAGCACGGGAGGCTTTAAGCATCCATTACGAATCCGTTTTCAACCGCCCACCTGTTGCCAAATGTGGGTGAATGATTCAAAAAAAGCATCAAAATAGAAAGGAATGACATGGCTAATCCCTACATCGGTGAAATCAGAATGTTTGCAGGCAATTTCGCCCCCGTTGGCTGGGCCTTCTGTCAGGGTCAACTCATGCCCATTCAATCCAACGCCGCGCTATTTTCCATCCTTGGCACAACCTATGGTGGAGATGGCACGACCACGTTTGGCTTGCCCGATTTCCGGGGCCGTGTGCCGCTGAGTTCAGGCCAGGGTTTAGGGCTGTCAAACTATTTTCTGGGCCAACAGGCTGGCAATGAAAACATCGCCTTGACCTCATTACAGATGCCTGCGCACACGCATTTAGTGGCAGCACTGGGCAGTGGTGGTACACAAGCCAGCCCGATCAATGGTTTTCCCGCAATCGAATCAACGGGAACTTCCATGAATTATTCCACCTCCCCTTCGGCTTCAATGAACCCGCAAATGCTATCCACGGCCGGGGGGAGCCAGCCGCATTCCAATATTCAACCCATTTTGTGCGTCAATTTTATCATTGCCTTGACCGGAATTTTTCCGAGCCGTACCTAACTCTGGATTTTCATTTTCATCGGAAAGGAGCCTTCCGATGAACCATCCCAACTCGATGCGTCACTTCATCTCCAGAGCCTGTTTGAAAACATGGGAATCTGCCAGTGCCCGCCGGCATTCAGTCCGGCATTCTTTTTTATTTAATCCCATGGGGAGCAGGATTTTTCACGGGGATTTTCCACCGGTGTTGCATGACTCCTGGAAACCAGCCTCCATGGCTTTGAAATCCCGGCTTTTACGGCGGGCATGGGCATTATGCCTCCCGGTTTTTCTGTTTGTCGGCGGTTGGACTTTTGCTCAACAACCCATTTACTACAACAGCAGCAGCGCTGCGCTGGCTTTGAACACATTGGATAGCATTGCCACCAACGGAGCCAATCGCTCCATTCTCTTGGGCGCCAGCGGACCCATTCTCAATGGGGTCAGTCGTTGCACTGCCATGGCCGTGGATGGCTTGAACGGCAAGCTGTTTTTTGTGGATGACCTGGCAAACGCGCTCTGGAGCGTGAACTTGGACGGAACCGGTCTGGCGCAGGTTGAAGCGGGGCTGCCAGGGTTTCCCACAGACATCGCCCTGGATGTTCTTAACAGAAAAATTTATTATGCCACCAGTTCCACCATCCAAAACAACAACACCGTGCATTGCGTGAATTACACCGGGACAGGGGATTCCACGATATTCGTGGCAGGTGGACCCTCCGGGAATGGCGCCTCCCGCTGCACAGCCATCGCGGTTGATCCAAGCGCAGCGAGGATTTTCCTGGCAGATGCCGGGGCGCAAAAAATCTGGAGCATGAGTCTGGCAGGGACAGGGTTGACCCAATTGGCAGTGAGCACGCCAAGCTCATTTCCAAGTGACGTGGATGTGGATCCGGTGCAGGAGCAGGTTTATTTCAGTTGCAGCTCAACCCTGCAGGGCGAAAACGTTGTCAAGAGAGTCAGTTACAGCGGAACGAACCAGGTCACACTTTTCACCGCCTCATCCAACGTTCAACGGTGCACTGCATTGGCTTTGGACGTTGCCGATTCCTCCATTTTTTTATCGGATGCCGGCCCTGGCGCACCGGCGATCTGGCGCATTCCTTTGGATGGTGGAAACGCCTCGCTTGTGTCTGCGGGGCTGCCTGCAACGGCTAAAAAGGTGCGTTGGTTTCCAGGTCCATCCACCCGGCCTCCGCCAGGACTTGACGGCATACAATTGTCCGGTTCCAATGTGATACTGAACGCCACCAACGGCTTCATCGGGGGCACTTATTTCGTTTTGACATCCACCAATTTGAGCACACCCTTGAGTGGGTGGGCGCCTTTATTCACCAATGTTTTGGGGGTAAGCGGAGGTTTCAGTCTTACTCTCAGCAACTCTTTCATGGCTCATGACCCAAGCCGGTTTTACCTTCTCAAAGTTCAGTAGCACGCAATGTTTAAAAAAACCGGGTTTGAACCCGGAAAGCGAAAGGGAAAGGGAAAGGGTCAAAATGCGCCCAGTAGATTGGGGCAGATTGACCTTTTGAATTTCGTTTTTCAGGATAAAATTTTAACGGGAACCGGGCTGATGGTTTCGTGCTATGACCACCTTTCCAAAATGAGCGCCGGACTGCAAATACCTGTAGGCTAGGGCTGCCTCCGTCCATCCAAAAACACGGTCCACCACGGGCTGTAGCCGGTGCAATGCCACGGCACAATTGAGGGATTCAAACATTCTCCTGCTGCCCACAAAAACACCCTGAACAACCGCCAAACGGCCCAAAATATCCCGCAGTGAAATTTCACTGCTGAAACCGCTCACCCCGCCCACCACATGCACTTTTCCATGAGGCGCCAATGAACGAAGCGATTTTGAAAATGTGCCCTGACCCCCGACCTCCACCACATGGTCCACACCCCTCCGGTCTGTCAGGCGAAAAACCTCCTCGTCCCAGTCCGGGTTGCGTTTGTAAGAAATTGCCGCATCCGCTCCCAAGGAAAGCGCGCGCTCAAGTTTTTGATCGCTCCCACTTGTGATCAGGGTCCTGGCTCCGTGCATTTTGGCAATTTGCAGTGCAAACAGTGAGACGCCGCCTGTTCCGAGCAGCAAAACGGTCTGGCCCGCCTTTAACTGTCCGCTTTCCACCAAGGCATGCCAGGCGGTGACTCCGGCGCAAGGAAGTGTGGAGGCGTGTATGAAATCCAGGTGGGGCGGAATGGACACCAAACCTGTCTCGGGCAGAACCACCTGCTCCGCCAGCATTCCAGGCAAAGCCCCGCCCAACGCGGTGGCCGCGATCTCCCGGCGGTAGGCGCCATCACCCCAGCCTTGAAAAAAGGTGCCGGCGACACGGTCTCCTGGTCGCCAACGGGTGACACCCTCTCCGCAAGCCACCACCTCCCCGGCACCGTCTGATAGCGGCACCAAAGGCAATGAAACCGAACCATATCGGCCATCTGAAATCATCAGGTCCCGGTAGTTCAAGGCATTGGCATGGACTCGAACCAACACCTGTCCAGGACCCGGTGCCGGATCCGGCAAATCCACCATGGCCAATGACGCAGGGCCTTGCTGGCCCACCAAATGGTACGCTTTCATTTGACGTTTAATTCACGCTGGATTCCAAATTTTTCAATCCGCTTGCGAAGAGTGGCGCGTGTGATTCCCAGCAGAGCGGCTGCATGCACCTGGTTATTATGGGTTTCCTTGAGGGCTTGAATGACCAGTTCCCGTTCCACGGCAGGTATGACCTTGAAGCCGGGGTTTTTTCGTGCCCACTGGAATAATTGGCGCGCCAAACCGGCGGAATCCTGGTTGGCGCCGTCCAGGGCTGGTCCTGCCGGGTTTGCTCCACTGCCCCCTGTGGCAAGACCTGAGATTTCCGGGGGTAAATCACCAAGCAAAATGGCGCCGCTCTTGGCCATGACATGGGCGCGCCGGATGGCATTTTCCAGCTCGCGAATGTTACCCGGCCAATGATACTTCTCCAGCACACGAATTACATTCGCTGCGACAGACTTGGGAGGATGATTGTGATCCCGTGCAAGCTTCTTTAAAAAGTAATTCACCAGGAGAGGGATGTCTTCGCGCCTGTCCCTGAGCGGAGGCAGGTGCAGGCGCACCACGTTGAGCCGGTAAAATAAATCTTCCCGGAACTGCCTGGCTGCCACCGCCGCCTCCAGGGGTTTGTTCGTGGCCGCAATGATGCGCACATCCACCTGGATGGAGGAGTTGCCGCCCACGCGCTCAAAAGTTCCATTTTGCAGCACGCGCAGGATTTTTGTCTGGGTCGGGGGTGTCATATCCCCAATTTCATCCAAGAACAGCGTCCCGTGGTTGCACTGCTCAAATTTTCCCACGCGCTGGTTGGTGGCGCCGGTAAAGGCACCCCGTTCATGGCCAAACAATTCGCTCTCCAGAAGTTGCTCGGGAATGGCGGCACAGTTGACCGCCAGAAAGGCCTGGCTGCTCCGATGACTGTGATGGTAAATGGCACGGGCGACCAACTCCTTGCCAGTGCCGCTTTCCCCCGTGATCAATGCCGTGGCGTCACTTGCCGCCACCTGTCCAACCAGTTTGAATACCTGCTGCATCGGCTCGCTGCGGCCCACGATTCCCAGCTCGTAATCCTCGGTTTCCAGAAGCGGCTCATAGGAGACCATTTGCTTCATGTCCCTCGCCGCCTTCAGCGCATTTCCCACGATCTCCTTCAGCTTGTTCGCGTCAAACGGTTTCAAAAGATAATCGTAAGCGCCCAGCTTCATGGCTTCTATCGCTGTCTGGGTCGTGCCGTAGGCAGTCATTAATATCACCAGCAGCTTCGGGTCCGAGACCCGGATGCGGCGCAAAGTCTCCAAACCGCTCATGCCAGCCATCCGCACGTCCATCAACACCAAGTCAGGCTTGAACTTCGGAATGATTTTAAGCCCCTCTTCACCACTCGCCGTGGTTGCCAATTCCATGTCCGGCGAATCAAAGATTCTTTGGATGGAATACCGCACATCTTCCTCATCATCTATCAGCAAAAGCCTGCTCATCCGCGCCAGCATAATCCGTTTCCATCGTCAGGACAATGAATTCTCAACCTCCATCCGGGGAGCGAATGGGGCATTTTCCGGGCCTTGAGGAAAGCTTTCCAGCCGGCGAGCCATGCCCAAATCCATCAGGGTGGATTTACCAAGTCTTGCAGTGTGCGGATGGGATGCAGCGGCATCAGCAGCATTTCTGACACAGGGGATGGCAACCAGAGTGGGGTAACCTTGGGTTTCTCCAGGGTGCCGCTGACCTGGCATTCAAAAATTTTACTGAAGGGCCAAAGCGCGGTGCTGACCAGGGGACCCACCACCGGGGTATTGCGCAGCAAAAGGACCGTTACGCGAGCATTTACGTGTTCATCCAAATCCACGGTTCCCGAATACTCAAGGCGCATGGTGGGTGTATGCAACTCAAGAAGATCGGAGTGAATCACCCCGTGCTGCATGACATAATCCATGGTGGCATCAGTGGCCCGGCTGTTTCCCAATCCTGGCGAAACACGGTTCAGGGCGCCGGATGCCAGCCCAAACAGGGGGATATTCCATAAAAGGCCGTTGTGCAAACCAGCATGGCCGCCGCCATTCCAAGTGTGCCAATCCCCTGTGTCACCATCGGTTACTTTCCAGACACCGCTCAGCAGCCCTTGAAGCGTGTTGGTGGGGGATGAAACATCAGCAATCAATTCATGCAAACTCACGTTGGTAACTGTCAACATGGAAGTGAAACGAGCATCCGGCCGATCGGGGTCAAAATAAAAATGCGCATTGCCCCATCCTTTCCCGCCGTAAACCTCGCCAACCAGGTTGGTCAGTATCAACTGCTGCCCCTTCCAATGAATGGTCCCCATGACTCCCTTGGATTTGAGGTTTTGCCACTGGAAAGGCGTGGGTTTGAGGATAACAAAGGTGAGATCCGCATCGTTCATCGGGTCCTGTCCCTGGACATCCCGCATTGGTGCTGAACCATTCACCATGGCGGTCGGGAGGCTTGGAAAATGATAAGGTTCAACCAATTCGGTTGTCTTTGGTCCGATGCACCGCACCACGTACATGGGGTCTGCGGCGCTGAATCCGTTGGTAAAAAAAATGGTCCCCTGCGTGAAATCCAGGGTCAAGGCGTCTGCCCGGATGTTCTGGGAGTGGTTCATCCGGCTTAATTGGGGATTAAAAAACCTCAGCACCCGGTTGGTGTACATGAAATTGCCCGTCACCTCGTCCGCGGCCTGTCCGCGAATGGCAAAATTGGTGCAGGCCAGATTACCGGTGGCCGTCAGGCTCTCCAAATTGCGCCAGTTTCCGCAAACGGACACGCGAAAGGCCAGGGGATTTTCCAAATGAATGAGCGCCAGCCCCATTCGTGCCTGATCGGTTGGCAACAGGGGTTGAAGGGTTTCAGGGTCAAAATGGCCCTCGACGCGCAGGTTCATTTGGCCATCCAGGAGGTTTCCAGAAACGCCGCCCGAAATACGAGTGTGTCCCTGCCGCACCATGAAATCCGGCAGCGTCAAGCATCGGTTGGACCACTCAAATGAGGAGTGGACCCGGTCCAGGCGCAGATATTGTCCAGGCGCGCCATCCACGATTGCATTGGTCAGGTTGGCTGTTCCACGAACTTGCAAACCCGTCCAGTTGGTGTCTTGACCCGCCACTTCCAGTTCTATTCCCGCAGGCTGGTTCAGGTGAAAAGAATGGAGAAATTGGCTGTCGTCTGTCTGATCGAAAAAGGGACGCACCGAAGCCAGGTCCACCGTGCCATGCAAGGCGCCCGCCAATTGGTGGGTTGCCCCATCCGCCTCGCCGGCAAATTCCAGTTGAGTCAAACCCTGCTTGAAGTGGAAGGCGTTCCAGTTCCAGTGATCATGCATGTATTCAAAATGTCCCTGAAACCAATCCACGAGCAGTCCATTGGCGACGGCATTTGTGAATGAGACCTGTCCGGTTAAGCTGGCATTGGCAGCCACCCACTGCGGCCAGGAAGCAGGCGCATTCGTCCAGGGTGGCAGCAAGGAATGGCCTGAAGCGTGAAGCTCAGGCGGGCGTGTCCAGAGCCAGTTGCCCAACTCGACGCGCAAACCGGCTGGCAACCATCTGGAAAGCAGGTGCGGGTCAAAGCTCGAATCGTTTGTGAAGGATATGGTGCGATTGCGAATATCCAGAAAAGCCGTTCCATCCACGGTGCCACCGGCCATTTGAGCCCGGCATTTTTTGATGTAAACAGCCGGGGCCATCCAGTCCCCGCCCACATCAAGGCTGTCAAGGTCCAGACCATCCATTTGAAAACCGTTCACGTGGAGGGAGCATTCCAGGGAAAAAGGTTCCAGATTGGTCCAAAACCCCAAATCTGCATTGCTGGATAAGCTGGCATTGGCAGGTGCTTGCAACAAACCTGCAGCTTGGATGGAGCGTGCCATAAACCAGGGGTTTTCGAGTTCCTCCAGCCGGGCTTCCCACCTCAGGGAAATGGAATGGATATTCCGGGCGTCCCCATCCAAGAACAAAGCCAGCGTGGGATGACCCATCCAAGTCATATCTTGACGGGCGCGAATGAGCTGGCCGATGAGGGGACCAAGGTTGCTGCGGTTCGGGGAAGCAGACGGGTGCGGAAGGTTCAGCCTGGTTCCTGAGTTAATGGCCCAATTGGCAACCTCGGGCGCATGGATCAACCGCCCTGAAAGATTCACCCGCAAGCCTTCGAATTCCGCCTCAAATTGGTCCACCACCCAGGTATCCTGGGATTCAAACCTCCAGCTTGATTGCAGGTTGGTGATTGCCAAAAATTCCGTGGCGCTGGCTTGCAGGGTCAGTGTGCCGTCCCGGACCCTTAAACCGTCAAGCAGCCACCGGCCATGAAGCAACGCCGGGTAATCCAGCCTGAGCTGGACTTGCCGGGCACGAAAATGCACCGCAGTCATGGCATTGGAACCACCCAACTGGACCTCCTCTGCCACCAGCCCACGAAGAGGGCTGAGGTGAAGGCTTTGAAATTCCAAGATCACCCCTCTCTGTTTCAGGGCATCCAAAAGCTTGGTTTTCAAGCCATCAGGCAATCCTTCCTTGTTAAACCAGAGAAGCAGCGCCAACACCACCAGCAACATGAGCCAAGCCATAACCCGGCACCACCGGAAAGTCCGCCGACAATGGCCCCAAAAACCCGCCATATCAAGGCCCAGTCGGTGGGATGGTCAAATAAGCGGCTACAAATTGGTAAACTACGGGCGGGAATACAAAAACCCACCGATCCTGGTCCAATTGCACTGCGGCCAGGGCGGTATTTGCCCGGGGCAATTCAGCGCCAAATGCAACTGAGTCCCTGGTTCCATCCTTCAATTGAACCGTGATCTTCAGGTTGCCCGGCATGAATCCTCCCTGCTTTTCCGGGATATTCCGCCCCATCCAGCCCCATGCTTTTAACTTACCCAGCCGGTGTGCCACTTCCTCCAAGGCCGGTGGGTTGATGATGCCTTGTGATCCGGGGGCCAAAGACCAGTCGTTCACCCCATCCCTTATCAAGACCCGGGTTTTTCCGTTTTGTTCCAAAGTGATTCGGTCCACGTTGGTTTCTGAAAAATCCCAAATCCTACGGTCGCGGAAAAACCAGGGACTCTCGTAGAGTCGCGCCTGGTTGTAATCATCCAAGGCAATGGAATAAACCGAGGTTTCATCGCTTCGTCGCACATAGACTGCGTTGGACTCCATCTGGCCAAAGAAAATCCGCGTTGTATCCTCGTTGGTGCCAGCGCCTCCGCAAACGATGGAAATTTGATTGGTGGCCGAATCATCATCCAATCCAAAACCCTTTAAATCCGTGGCTGTGTTGTTGTCTTTTACAAAGGCCTTTATTCTCAGCCCGGCCAGGATTTTCAGGAAATCCCCCACCGTGTCCGGATCCACAGGCAGGCTTTGGCCAGCCATCCGCCAGGCATTCGACCCGGCAAGCTGAAGTGTGAATGGAGAGGCCCCTGCAACGTGGATTTCGTTGACGGGCCTTGTGATTTCCATCAGATAGGGGTCCCTGAAATCATTGACCGCACCCCGCCACATGGCAAAGGCCGCCTCCGGCACGGTGGCCACCTGGTCATAGCGCGCTCGTTTTACATAAACCAATCCATTCGTGCCCGGGACGGCGCCGCCCAAGTCCATCCCGTCCGGCTCTTCTGTGCCTCGAAACAACCGGATGCTTAGACTTGGCGGATTCAACCCGTAAACGGAAGGATCCGCCCCGGATCCATCCCCCACAAAGGAGGTGACCTGCGTGGAACGCAGTTTTTCCAGTGCGGTGGTGATTTCCTCATTATCGGCCCGGGCCTCCAACGGACGGGTCATCCTCCACATGTGGCTTTCCGGGTCATGCTTCAATTCCATTGCTTTCACCCCATTGGTGATATCCAAAACATCAAAGTCTGCCTGGTCCCGAAGCAAAGAGGTATCGCGCCACTCTTCCTCGCGGGTCGGCAGGGCCTGAAGCCAGGATGCATCTGTCACAAAGACCCCTGGCTGCCCTTCCACCTGTACAAAAACCTGATCCCCCGGTGCCGTTCGGTTACCGACAATCAAACGCCATTGTTGGGAACCCGCCTCAAGTTTTATCGTGAATTGGGGGGAATCAAAGCCGTAAGTTGCGTTCATATGCCCGGGGTCCTGCATCTCCCCGGATCCCAAATGAGAGGCGGGCGTGATGGCGCCCAGTTGTTTCAGCAGGTATCCAATGGCTTGGTTTAGGGCTGGATACACCCTCGGGTTTTCGAGACGCCACTGGCCTTGATTCAGCCCGGCTTGGATGGCTTGGGAACCGGCGGGAATGATTTCCACTTTCGTCACGGCATCGGCTTGGAATCCGGGCAGCAATGCAGGCTCGATCACTTTTCCAGCCCGGTGGTGGTGGTCCAGCCAGAGGGCGGAAAAAAGGACCGCCGCCAATAAAAACCAGAATGCTGTTGCGTTTGATTTCATTTTCTTCGCACCAGCCAAACCAACCAACCAATAAAAAGCACCCCGCCCGGAAGGCCTGCCAGCAGAGCCCAATCCAACTGCCTGGCCTGTGCGCGGGTCAGAACCAGCCGATACTCCGTCACCGGCGTGGGATTGATTCCAGAAAGCAGCTCTTCACGATCCAAAAGCCAGTTGACCGCGTAATTCAAAAAATCACGGTTGGCGGCGGCATCTATGATCTGGTTGTCCAAAAACACGGAATCGCCCACCGCCACGATCCTCGTGATTCCACGGACCTGCGTTCGACCCGCCACGACCTTGGCTTGCGAGGCAGCGACCAAGGGATACCGGCGCCGGGTGGCGGAGGGATCACCCGCCAGGGTGGATTGGCCGCTTGAAAAAGCCAGCTCATCCACTTGCGGCGGATTGGCGGGTGGCGTGGCCCAGTTGACCGCAGCGATTGGCCGGGGTAAAACCATTTCCAAGGCCAGTTGCGTGAGCGGGTTGACAAAACTTTTGGGATTAAAATCACGCACCACCACCACTTGGTCTCCGATGGAATTATCCGGGTCCTTGACATATCCAGGCACTGCATTAATGCCCCATTGTTGCAGTATCGGCTCCAACCCAATCGAGACATTCAAGGATTCATAATTGAGAAGCGCCAGCAACTTGCCACCCTGGCTAAGGTAACGATCAATTTTTTGAAGCTCGGTCGGATCCAGCGCCCGTATCGGTGCGGCAATGATCAGCAGGGCGCAATCCATGGGCACTTCCCCACTGCCCAGCAGCTCCAGATTTGTCACCTGAAGATCATTTTGGGCCAGGGCCAGCCCGAATTTGGCATATCCGGGTTCTGTGGTGTCAGACAGCGAGGCCTCTCCGTGCCCCTGAACATAATAGGCCCGCAAAGGCTGGACATGGGCCAGAGCCAGCAATTTGGAGGTGAACATGACCTCTCCATTGAAGGCAACGGGTTTTTTGCGAAACTGCAGTTCTTTCTGGTCCGGATCATCGGGGGCGGTTCGTTCCAGGCGATATTTTACAATCGCCTCGCCGGGAACGTAATCATGCTGTTTGCCGCTTGAAAAAATGACCAGATCCTTGTTCGGAGGGGCGTTGGGACTTTCCGGGGTTCCAGGCAAATCAAATTCTTTCTTCACCTTCTCCGCTTCGCCTGGGTCCCGCTCATAATCCACCGTGCGAACGATGATATTGGGGTTGGCTTCATGGTATTCACAGGCAAGCGCATAGAGCGTGGAATAAAAATTGGCCGAATCCTGGGTGTCATAGTAAAGGGTCACGGTCACCTGATTGGTGATGGAATTTACAATGGCCAGAGAGCGGGAGGAGAGGGCGACGTGGGTCTGTGAACTGAGGTAAAAACGATGGTAATACCGGCTGGCGAAGACATTAACCATGATCACAGTGGCCAGGACGATCAGGCAACGCACCATCCTGTCCATGCCGGTCTTCCACCGTTGGATGCGGGCGAAGCTGGGTGGACCTTGGGGGCGGCTCATGTCATTTCCAGCGGCGGCTTTCCAGCACGCGCAAATTTAAAAACAAAAAGAAAAAAGTGGTCGAAAGCGAAAACACCACCGCCCGCGAGTCCACCGCGCCCCTGGCAAAATCATGCATCTGGTCAAACAGGTTGAAGGTTGAGATGGCCTGGGTTTGCCAGTGGTCATTCACCGGCGCTGATTTGGCAAGGTAAGCCAGCGAAAAAAGACTCACGCCCAGCACAAAACTGATGATCGCGGACATGACCTGGGTTTGGGACATGGCCGATGCCAGGCACCCCAGGGAAATGAATACTGCGCCGAGCAGCAGTATGCCCAGGTACACGCCCCCCACGGTCCCCGGGTCCAAGGCGGCGGTCTGACTGGTAAAATGCCGCACCACCAGCAGGCAGCCCATGAGCGGCAGCCAGGAAACCATGTAAAAAGACAAGGCCGCCGTGAATTTTGCCGCCACCACCTGCAAATCCCCCACCGGCGTGGTCATGAGTGTCTCGAACGTGCCGCTCGCCTTTTCATGGGCAAACAGGCGCATTGTGATGACCGGCGCTCCGAGCAGCAGAATGAGCCAGAAATAGAATGTGCTGTAAAACATCTCCGTGACCGGCTCGGTAAAGGGGTCATTGCCCACCCCGGCAACCAGTACCACAAAGCTCAGCCCCACCAGCAAGGTCATGGCAGCAATGATCACGTAACCTTGAAAAGACAAAAAAAAGCTGGCCAGTTCCCGCCTCAAAAGTGTCCAGAACACCCTCATTCCAGATCCTCCGTCCCAGGCTGGGTCACTTGCACGTAGATATCCTCAAGCGAATACCGGCTTCGTGTCAGTTCCCGCAGCATCCAGCCCTGCCGCCACGCCATTTGATAAATCGCCGGGCGCAGGTCGCTTCCGTTCGAACCCGTCAGGGCGCATCGAAAAAACGCCCCGTCCGTTGGTGAAACATCCCAGCGCTCCACTTCCATTAATTGATCCAGGGCCTGGCGCAAATCCGGTTCCGGGGCTGCTATTTCTGCAATGACCTGGCTGCCGCCAGACATGCGCCTCTGCAAATTCTCAGGCGTGTCCGAGGCCAGAACCTTTCCGCCAAACATGATTAAAACCCGCCCGCACATCATTTCCACCTCCGGCAAAATGTGCGTGGATATCAAAACGGTATGGTGTCCGGCCAGATTTTTGATCAAAGCCCGCACCGAACGAATTTGTTGCGGATCCAAACCTATGGTTGGTTCATCCAGAATGATCAGTTCCGGCTCATGCACCAGGGCATCCGCCAGCCCCACCCTTTGCTTATAGCCTTTTGACAACTGGCCAATCACCCTGCTGCAAACGTCTCCTAAACCGCATTGCTCGATCACGACCTGCACGCGCCTTCGGGATTCACGCCAGCCCAACCCCTTGAGCCTGGCCCGGAATTTCAGGTATTCGCGCACCCTCATCTCAGGGTGCAAAGGATTGTTCTCAGGCATGTACCCAATCCTTCGTCGCACGGCGTCCGCTTCGTGGGCGACATCAAACCCGCCAATGCGCACGCTGCCACTTGTTCCCGGGAGAAAACCTGAAAGCATGCGCATGGTGGTGCTTTTGCCCGCCCCGTTTGGCCCCAGCAAACCCACAATCTCCCCCCGGGCCACTGTAAATGAAATGTCATTTACCGCAGTCCTGCCGCCGTAACGCTTGGTCAGGTGGTTGACCTCGATCATGTGCCTGCCGTCCATTTTCCCTGCCAGGAAATATACGCAAATTCCACGGGGTCTGGCGAATAAAATTTCCCATCGCCATGCCCTTGCCCTGGCTGCGGCATTCATTCCCATCTCCGGCAGGCTGGCAACCCGCCTGCACAACCGGACGGCTTGACACAAGCCCCGCTCCATCAAAAAATCCGTTCGTGCAATCTCAACTCCATGAGTTTTATTCAGCCTGGCGACAGCGATTGAGGCTGCCCGACCAAATGAGTGATGGCGGCAAGGCGCCCCCGGAGAAACTGCTCCAGGCCATCTGGCAGCAACAACGCCTTTCCCGTGACCGTCTCACCACCCTGGATGGGCGCAGACTGCGTGTGCTGCACCCGGGCTTTATCAGCCGGGAAGGTGGGCCGGATTTCCGCAAGGCCGTTCTCCAGTGGCAGGATGAGCCGCCTGTTTTTGGGGATGTGGAAATAGATTTGCAGGCGGCTGGCTGGCGGGCGCATGGGCATGATCAAAACCCGGCGTTCGAAAATGTGCGCCTGCAAGTGGTTTGGGAGCCTCCAGGAAAAATATCCACCGCCCTGCCCATCCTCTCTCTTGCCGATGTCCTGGATTGCCCGCTGGCTGAACTGGCCGCCACCCTCGATATGCGGGTCGGCCTGCCCGAGGTCTTTCAAGGACAATGCTCAGCCCCCTTGCGCGGACTTTCCCAGGAACAAATTTCAACCCTCCTCGAAGCCGCATCGCTTACTCGTTTCCAAAATCGAGCCCAAGCCATCCTTGCCCGGTCCCGCCAAGCCGGTTGGGAATCAGCTTTTTGGGAGTTTTTATTTCGTGCACTGGGTTATAAGCATAATGCCTGGCCCATGCAGCGCCTTGCTGAAACCCGCCCGGCATGGGATCACAATCTCTCTGCCGTCTGGGAATATCAGGCGCGCCTCCTTGGTTTAAGCGGGTTATTACCGCCAGAGTTAACCCAAAACCGGCCGACCTCCAATCTGTACGTCCGAAAAACCTGGGATGCCTGGTGGCGCGAGCGGGATGCTCATGCGGACCATCAACTACCCCGCTCCATTTGGCATCTCCAAGGATTGCGGCCCGCCAACCATCCGCAGCGACGCCTGGCTTTGGCTGCCCATTGGCTCGCCAATCCCAACCTGATTGCCCGTATCGAGAATTGGGCCACCTCTTCAATCGCCCAGAACCCCTGGGACAGTCCATCTGCAGCCCACACCCAACATGATCAGCACCCCCTCAAACTCATGGAAATCCTGCAAGTTATCGAGGACGAATTTTGGTCCTGGCATTGGACTTTCAAATCTCCGCGGCTTGAAATTCCCCAGCCTTTGCTGGGCGAAGCCCGTCTTACCGACCTTGCCATCAATGTCATCCTTCCTTGGCTTTGGGTCCGGGCACGGGAGGGGGGCAACGCTCTATTGATGCGGGAAATGGAAGCGCGTTATCTCACCTGGCCCGCCTCCGAAGATAATGCCCGCTTAAAAATGGCGCGACAACGTCTGCTTGGATCCCGCCCTCCAACGCGTCTCCGTCATGCCTTCGAACAACAAGGACTGCTGCAAATCATGTCCGATTTTTGCGACCAATCCAATTCGCTCTGCGATCATTGCATTTTTCCGGAAATGATCAGGGGTTTGCACGTCTGTGCACAGGATCAGTCCAAAAATGACAGGTAGGGGCGGCCCAGGCCAAAAGCTAAAAGCCCTGGTGCAGTGAAGGAGGGCCTTAACGAACAATTCGAACAATTTCGACGAACCGTCAACGACCAGGAATTCCGCATAAAAGCCCGCAAAGAGGCTTGACGGAACCAAGTCAGCTCAGCTCAATGGCAGCAAAAGGATTATTCAATCCACCACTCGCAGGTTGGCTTGAAATTTGAACCTTGCCCTTGGGCTGGGTTGATGAACTGGCCGGTCCAGGGGAGTGGGCGGGTTTGCCGGCCTGTATTTTTTCCTGGGGCAATGGCTTGGCCAATTCTCCGGATTGGGGAATTGGGCCGCCGCTGGTTTCCCCTTCCAAGAGGCGCGGGTTTTTAGCCCGCTTGCTTCGTGGCAGCGGACTGATCATCAGGTTGATGGCGCGGCCCACCAGTTTGGGTTCAAAATCCGGGTGCCCATAGGGAGCTATCGAGGCAATGAATTTTTGGATTACTTCAAATCCGACCTCGGTGTGAGCCATTTCACGCCCACGAAACTTGAGCGCCACCTTCACTTTCATGTCCTCGCACAAAAAATCAATGGCGTGGGAAATCTTGATTCCCAAGTCATGCGGGTCAATTCGTGGACTCAACTGGACTTCCTTGACCGTGGAGGCGTGTTGGTGCTTTTTGGATTCTTTTTCCTTTTTGGCTATCTCATACCTGTATTTGCCAAAATCCACCAAACGACACACGGGCGGATTGGCGGTTGCCGCCACTTCCACCAAATCCACGCCATGTTGCCGGGCCATGTTGATGGCTTCCGTAAGGGAAATCACCCCAATCTGATTGCCGTCCACACCGATCACCCGCACCTCGCGTGCACGGATTTTGCCGTTCACCCGGACGAACGAAGCAGGCGATGGATTTCTGGAAGAGGGGAAAGGCCGACTCAAGCGAACCTCTCCGGTTGAAACTGAAGCATGGATGGATACATCAAAACGAGCAGACTCATTGGACCCACAAACTCAAACTTTTAATCGTCAAACTTGTCATCAATATTCGAGCCAAGCTAAACAGTAATAGATGAAAATGCAAGCAAATAATGCCTGTTTCACGAATTGTTAACGTATTTTAATGGTGCGGACGAAATATGCGCTGCCGGTTTTTATAGAGGTATAATACAATTAAAACGTTGATTATCAACACAATAAATATTGCTTCCTTGGGGTGATTCAGCATTCTATGGGGGTGCATTTCACTGTCCATGGAGTGTGGCCGGACCAATTCGAATATCTCGATGGGAATGAAGAAGAAGGATTCCCCGATTGCGAGCCACACGGCCCAAGGAACTCGAAACGCCAGGCCTACGCCTCCCACGGTTTTAAACAGGCCATACAAAATCAGCCACGATGCCAAGCTATGAACATTGCGGGGTGTCACGGTTTCCAGTTGATCGCTGATGGCGTTGAAAAAACGTCCTTCAGGATCCATGTGGATCCATCGAATACATTGATCAAACAGATCTGGAAGGTTTTGCTTGGCCAGCAAATAGACGCTGACGCCCGTCACGAGCAGGACCATTCCTTCCACTAATTTGCCGATCACAATCAAATAAAGCGTGGGGGCTTTTTTGGGTTGGGCGGATTCCATTTGGTTACGGGGATCAACGTATCTTTGCCGACAAGAAATCCGCCAGTTGGTGGATTTGGATGCGTTCCTGGCTGCCATCATCCCGGTGGCGCACGGTTACGGTTTCGGCCAGTTCCGGCTTCTCGCCCAATGTGTCAAAGTCTATGGTCACGCAAAAGGGTGTCCCGGCTTCATCCTGCCTGGCGTAGCGGCGGCCAATGGATCCGGCCTCATCGTAAAAGACATTCATCAGGGGCAAAAGACGTTCCCGCACTTCCCGTGCTTTTCGAACCAGTTCCGGTTTGTTTTTCAAAAGCGGCAGGACGCAGACTTTGATGGGCGCTATGCGGGGATGAAATTTCATCACCACCCGGGTCTCAGTCTTGCCATCATCGTTTGTTGCCGTGATTTCCGTATAGGCCTTCGTTAAGAGAGCCAGGATCAAGCGGTCCACACCGGCGCTGGGCTCGATCACGTGAGGGATATACTGGCCACGAGCCAGTCCATCTGCGTCTGCTGCGGCCTGCCGCATGGATTCCTCCGCTCCCACGCCGGATTTTTGCAAATAGTTTTTGCGGTGATCGAGGTAGTTTTGGCGCAATTTCTCCTGCCGGTCCTTGGGCAGCTTGCCCCAGGCCACCCGCAGGGCCTCATCAAACACCCCCATGGGCTTGCCGGAAAATCGCTGATGCTGGCTCAGGTCAAAATCGCTGCGGGCGGCAATTCCCTCCAGCTCATCCCCAGCCACTTCGCCACGGTCATTTTTTTTGCTGAAGGGGAACTTGAACAGAATGTCCACACAAGCCCGGGCATAATGCGCCAGTTCCTCCCGCGTTTGATGGTGAAAACCCATGCTGGCCCGGTCCAATCCTATCCCTTCATAAAACCGCACCCTTTCTTCCACCCAATAACGGTGCCAGGCCTGCCAACCCCAGTCCGGTTGTGGATCGCCGGGATGTCCCGTTTCCGGCGCCATGGCCACCCTTCCGTGTATGGCCTCCACCACCTCATCCGGCTGGATGAAAAATTCCAGCTCCATTTGCTCAAATTCCCTTGATCGAAAAGTATAGTTTCGCGGGGTTACCTCGTTGCGAAAGGCCTTTCCCATCTGGGCAATGCCAAAGGGCACTTTTTGACGGGAAGTCTCCAGGACATTCTTAAATTGTGCAAAAATGGCCTGCGCGGTCTCGGGCCTCAAATATGCCGTGTTTTCCGTGCTTTCCACCGGCCCCACGTAGGTCTTGAACATCAGGTTGAATGGACGCGGTTCGGTCAGCAAACTGCCATTTTCCGGATTGAACCGGGTTGTCCCCTCCACGCGTTCGGTAGTCTCCCCGGTCAATTCCACCATCTCCGGCAGCCCCAAACCGCGCAATGAATAATAGGCCTGTGCAGTCTTGCGTGCGCTCTCAGCAGGTTTGCCAGTCATCAGCATGACGGAGTAAGGCTCTCCCAAGGTCTGCCCACTCTCCCGATTCCTCGCACCGCCAAAATGATAAACCGTCCCGCTCTGAGGTTCAATCTGGTCCGCCCTGAAACGTTTCCGCGTCAGCAGACAATCGCACATGGGATCGCTGAAGGTATCCACGTGCCCGCTCGCCCTCCAAATTTCCGGCGCCATGATGATCGTGGCTTCCAACCCCACCACATCCTCACGCTGCCGCGTCATCGCCTGCCACCACGCCTCCTTGACGTTGCGCTTCAGCTCCGCTCCCATCGGGCCGTAATCCCAAAATCCATTGATGCCCCCGTAAATCTCGGAGGATTGAAAAATAAACCCGCGGCGCTTGCACAACGATGCAATGCGTTCCATCAAGGCAATCTCTTTTGGTTCAGACATTGGATTGGCAAGTGTTTGTGAATTGCATCAGAAAATCAACCTAGAAGCACGTGGCACGTTCTTGATTTTTAACCAAATCCTGAGTCTCCAACCGGGAAACACTTCGTCCTCCAATGAATTTGTTCAGACTGTTTTAGGTTCGAAGGATGCCTTTCACCGAGATTGGATCGGAAAAACGGGTAATAACCGGATGAGGAATGCGTGATTTTCACGCCTTCTGCGTGAAAATTTTATCGAACCAGGTGCCAAGACGGGGGCATGTTTTATGTAAATTGTTTATTATAAAGTAGTTATATTTTTGGCATCCGGCCTGCTAAAATTTTTATAACACGATTGACCATTCCCGCGAATCCGGTAGGATTTGGAAATTGTCTCGTAAAACAACCAAAACATAACAACGCAAACTAATTATGAAACGCATCATACAACAAAAAAAAGCGTTCACCCTGATTGAACTGCTGGTGGTGATCGCCATTATCGCGATTTTGGCGGCCATGTTGCTCCCAGCCTTGGCTGCTGCCAAGCGCAAAGCCCAACGCATCTCCTGCGTCAACAACCTCAAGGAAGACAGTCTTGCTTTCCGAATCTGGGAAGGCGATAACGGAGATAAATATCCTCAAGCGGTTTCATCTATCCAAGGCGGCGCAATGGAGTCTGTGGCGCACGGAATAACGCCTGGCACGGCCGTAGGAGAGCAGTACGGTGTTGCAAACGTGTTTTGCGTGATGTCCAATGAGTTGAGCACGCCAAAAATTTTGAATTGCCCCTCAGACACCCGCTCTCCATCAATTGTCATTCCTGCCACCAATTTTAATGAAATTTGCTATGGAAATCCCATGCAAGCTAATCCGACCACCGTTCAAGCCATCAGTTACTTTGTGAGTGGTGATGCGGTGGAATCCAATCCACAAATGTTGCTCTGCGGAGATTACAATATCGGGTCCACCGTTGGAACAGTGCCCCCGCTCACCAACAACCTGCCTGACGTGACCTACTGGAATGGCACCTTGGTGGGAGTTAATGGAGATTGGGGATGGACGGCCAACTCGCTGCACTTGAAAGTCGGCAATGTGGCAATCACGGACGGCAGTGTTCAGCAATTTTCCGTGAGCGGTCTTCAGGATGCCCTGATCAATTCCACCAATGGTGGAACCACGCCTCCCTTCGCGTTCAACTTCCCCTATTGAGGTTTCATTTGGGGTGCTAACGGTTTTAGTCCGATCTCAAAGACCGCCGCAAGGCGGTCTTTTCTTTTTGTGCCGGGTCGTTCGCATAAAAAGTGATTTCATAAAGGAGCCGGTTCAAAAAATCTATTGCCAAAGTGCAGGAATTAGGGGCATTGTTAAAGCCGACGGGGGAAACCGGCTGTTTTTGGGTATAAAAGGAAAACTTCAATCATGAGCAATGCCACCAACCTATCTGGGGCTGCGAAAGCCCTTCCTGCGCATTTGATCGCGCATATCAATGTCAAGCTGGCCCACATCGGATGCCAGCCAGTACCGTTGAAAGGAGACGCGGAATTTGCGGAGATCGCCGCCACCATGGCCGGTCAATCCAGGGAAAAAGACCGGTTACTGGGACACTACCTTTGCCCGGTGGACCAGCGAATCCAGACGTTTTTATACGATTATTTGCAGGAAGTGCCGGTGGCCAAGCTGCCGTCGCGCACCTTTACTCTGGATCGGCCCGGGCTGGCCCGTGTGCTCTCCTTGCCGCTGGACCAGGACCAGTTCAGCTCCAGCATTCTGAATTCCTACCGTGTGGCAAACGGCGTATTGCACAATCCGCGCAGTGACCGGCGCACCACACAGGGGATTTTTCATGTGACGGAGGGTGGATTACCCATTCCCGACGACAAGCTGGGGGTGCCCAAATTGACCTTTTCACGTCTGTTGGCACAAGCCCTGAACCCGCCACGGGAACTGATGATCCTTCCCTTTACGGCCACCCAGCCGGGCCCGGCGGAATGCCTGGTTTCCCTCCTCTTGCGGCCGTTGGTCTGCCCGGCAGTGCCAGGATGGGCCCCGGAAAAAACCATGGAAGTTCGGTTTTTTGTTCCGGGAAACCTGGTGAGCAACCTCGATTTTGTGGAAAGCATTTTTGGAAATGGCGGTGATCCGCTTCTTCCTGAAAATGATTCGGCCTTGGATGCGGAACACTGGTCCGGGCACACCGGGTGCGTGATCCTGGCGCCGCACCTCACCACAATCACTAAAAAAGCCGCCGGCTTGCCGCCGTGGCAGGATGCCACGGAGCGCCAACGCAGGGATGGGATGTGCTGGAAGGATGAAGCGGAACTCTACAACCATGGGAATGCCTTCAAACTCACCTGCCGGGATGAATCCGGGGTCATTGTCACCTTGATTGCAGACAACTATTACGGATATTGCAAAAAGGAGGTCAAAACCCAGATTTCCTATGCGGCAAACCTGCTGGGCAATGCGGAGGAGGAGCACGCCGGCGGAGCCTTGGTGTTTCCAAGCTACGATCTTGGAGAAGAGTTCAGCGGGGATGCGCATGTGCGGCGGCTGGGGCACAGTTTTGAAGAGGTCCAAAAATTATATTCAAGCCTGATGGAGATGAAGCCTGAGGGCTACGGGGTGGACCGGCTTCACCCGGAAGTGCTGTACGTGCCGCACGACGCTCATTTTGACCTCAAGCGCCAGACGGTTTCATGGTCCAATGGCAATGGAGAGCAAAGCATCCGGCTCAGCCCGGATAAGACCTACGTGCGTCCTTCCGGGTACAAGGTGCGCATGGAAAAACCACCCGGAGCCAACCGTGCCTGGAGACTGGTGGGAACGGCGGCAGAAGGGCTGGTTTGCCACAAACCTTGCACCGTTTCCGGGGGAGGCAAGTCCGAGATTTCCAAACCCATCACCGACGCAGTCCTGACCGGCCCGGTGTTTGTGGCGGATTTAAAGAAAGACATGGACCAGGTCTCGGATTTGATAGGTCGTGATTACAGCAGGCGGTTTTTGGATGCAGGGCGCGAGGATCATCGGGAGGTGCTCTCGCCAGAGCGTTCACTCGGCTCCGTTATCAAGCTCTTGATGCAGGATGAACACGAATTCACACCGGATTACAATGCCTGGGTTGAGCTCATACCCCAGTACATCAAGGAACTTGTGTTTGTGGTCAAACGCTATTACAAACCTGAATGGGGCGCGGACTGGCGGAGGCATTTCAGCGTGGACATCATCAACGGCAAGCCTGGGAATGAATTAAAGTGCGATAACCGCGTGCTCGTCACCACGCGCCTGAGGGTGGGTTTTGACAAGGATGGCGCCTGGCGCACCTTCGGACTGCGAAAGGATTTTCATCCAGCCGTGAAAGTGCAATTGGAAGATGACATCACCGCCTCCACCTTGGTGCCAGCCAGCAGGTTGGAGTACCTTTCCGGCTTGGAGCGCGGGGTCACCCTGAAGATCATTCAAAACTGCGAACAGCGCCTGTTCCAACGGCCGGACGATGCCATTCACCGTGGATATGACAAGCAGACGGAAGAGGATTTTGCGCGGCTCGACAATTTTTTCTCCAATTACGAGCCGCTTCGCCACAAGGACGCCTTTGAAATGCTGGAAGATGCAGTCCACTTTAATGAGTTCACGGAGCCCATGCGGGATTTGATTCGTGAATTTGGTAAATGCGATAGACCAGATTATCTGGTCTCCACGGACCATCCCCGGCTGGTCGAGGGCAAGCCAAGCAAGAATCCACGTTATTTGCAAAAGCGCCCGGACCTGATGCGGCCGGTGGAAACCTATGTGGCGGAAGCCGGGGCGCGGCTCAGGCGGCGCATGCCGGCCAATTCCCCGGTGCATACGCCGGTGAACATGGTGCTGCCCGGGCGCCGCAACAATCCGCCTGATGGATCCATCCGGTCGCTCGCCTGCTACAACCCCATCCATTACATGGAGCTTCCGGAGCTTTTCATGGAGTTCATCTGCAGCATGACCGGCAAATCCCCCTCCACCACGGGGGCAGGATCCGAGGGTGCCCTCACCAAGGGACCCTTCAACGCGTTGCCACCCATCATGGACCTGAATAACGCGCTGGTGTCGTTCATCCTCACGGGGCATGCCGGCTTTGTGACCGCTGCCGGATATGTGGGTCCCAAGGTGCGCGTGGATCATGACATCAGCCTGGTGGTGCCGGAGGTGTTTTGCCGAATGCAGCCGGAGGAACGGGAGCCGCGCTTTTTGATGGATCATTTTTACCTCGAAAAGATGAAGGATTTCACTCACCAAGGCCGGGTGGTCAAGGCAAGCCGGTTGGGATACAGGATCAACCTCCGGTTTGTGCACGCCTTCTTTGGCCGCATGTTCAATCACCCGCACGAGGTGTTCACTGCGGAAATGTTGAAGCCGGAATTGCAGGATCCCGATGTTTTTGCCGACGGCATGGACAATATCATTGCAACCCAAAAGCGCGTGGCAGAAATGTATTTCAAGGATGGAAGCATCCGGCAGGCCTGCCCGCCGCTGAATGCCCTGCTCCATCTCATGGTGCAGGATGAGTGGGAGGGGAAGACAATGGAATCTCCTGAATTCAGGAAAATGTTTTCCCTGGCAAATCTTCAATCCAGCGAGTGGTATGCGAAGCGTCTGGCGGCAAAACAGAAGGTGGACCAGTTATTATGGCGGCGGCATGTGGAATACCTGAACCAATTTTTGCGCAAGCCCAGTCATGAAGACGTGGCGGATGCCCTGAAGATCGGAGAGAGGCTGACACACGCCAGGAAGATGCTGGAGCGGGTGGAATCACCTGAATACCTCCAGAGCCTTCAAGGAACCCTTGGGGCGGAGCCGGTGCAGAATTATCTCTAAATCCAAATGCCTGGCTTGGGCGGTCTGGAGAATGATCAGAGATGGGCGCGGATCCAGAGCAGGGATTGGCGCAGCCAGCCGAAACGGATGTCACCCCTGAGAAAGAAGAAATAAACCAGCCAAAGTGCGGCAAAAATAGCCGCCCATTCCCAGCAAATGGTTTTCTTTTTGGGCGCTTTAAACAGGAGCCAGGAGGCAAGAATGTTCGCCATGGCTGCAGAAGCCAGACCCCACTCCATGACCAAATGCGTCGCGGAAGCTGAGGACAACTGAAGATTCCCCACCTGGTCACGGGTAGCCGCAGGCAACCCCACAAGGAGCAGGACAAGGATGGAGGTATTGACAGCGATGACGAAAGCGCGCTGCATGGCTCGTCAATTGATGGTGCTGGAAACCTCGTACCGGAACATTCGCTTTTTCATCCAGCGAACTGCCAGCAAATCATAAAAGGATGCAAAAAGCCTGTTCCATACCCCGTAGTGGCTTTGACCGGCAAACCGGGGGTTGTTGCTGACTTCAATTTCCGTGACCGTGTGGCCCTCGATTTTGAAAAGGGTGGGAAGAAAGCGGTGCATGCCCTTGAAGAATTTAAGATTCGCAATGCATTCGCGTTTAAAGGCGCGGTAGGTGCAGCCAGCATCCGAGATTTGCTCTCCTGAAAGTTTGTTTCGCACCGCATTGGCAATGCGGGAAGAGAGCACCCTCAGGAAATGGTCGCCCTGACCCCGCACCTTTACCCGCGTGCCGCACACGCAGTCATAATTTTGCAGTGCAGCAAGAAACTTGGGAAGATCACGAGGGTCGTTTTGCAGGTCAGCATCCAAGGTGAAGAGGAAACGTCCGCGGGCTGCCTTCAGACCGGCGAAACTGGCCGCACTTTCTCCGCAGTTGAACGCAAAACGCTGGACGCGGATGCGCGGATCCCCAGTCGCAAGTTCCTTGAGTATCTCCCAAGAACGGTCCTTGCTGCAATCGTCGGTGATGACGATTTCGTAGGAAAGCCCCAGAGGATCCACCGCCCCGCGGATGGCGCTGACAAGCTCCCGCAAATTGCCCTCCTCGTTGTAGCAGGGGATGACAAGGCTGATTTCAGGGTCGCTCATGCGTGGGGAAACCAGTTGCGTGGGTAAAATGGGGCGTGCCGTTCATTTTTTCCCATAAAACTCACGGATGGATGCCGTCACGGTATCCGCTGCCTCCAGGGTCATTTCACCGTGGATAGGCAGCGAAAGGATTTCCTTAACCGCCTGTTCCGTCTTGGGAAGTTTGGGGATGAATGGGAAGCAACCCACCACGCCAGGCTGAAGATGGTTGGGCTTGGGATAATGCACGCCTGTCTCGATGTTTTTCTGCTTGAGAAAGGCTTGCAGTTCATCCCGCTTTTCCGCTCGAACCACATACATGTGGTAAACCGGCGTGGCCCATTCGCGCACGGGCGGTGTCTGCACCACGTTCTTCAGGCCTTCCGAATACCTCGCGGCAATTTGACGGCGGCGTTCATTGAATCCGTCCAGATGCTGCAACATCACCCGTCCGATGGCGGCATTGATCTCATTGAAGCGGACATTATATCCCGGGAATTCATGGTCATACTTCCCCTGGCGGCCATGGTTGCGAAGCATCCGCAGCCGGTCGGCATAATCTGTCAGGTTTGTTGTGATGCATCCGCCATCTCCCAAAACTGTGAGGTTTTTGGAGGGGAAGAAACTGAAGGCCCCGAAATCCCCCATGCTGCCCACCGTACGGTTTTTGTACTTGGCGCCCTGGGCCTGGGCACAATCTTCTATGACCCATAACCGATGTTTGCGGGCCAAAGCCACCAAGCGGTCATTATCCAGCGGATGACCGTACAGATGCACGCCAATTATTCCCACAGTGCGCGGGGTTATGAGGCTTTCTGCATGGGCCAGGTCCATCCCATAGGTATCGTCAATGTCTGCAAACACTGGCCGCGCCCCCAAATGTATGAGCGGTTCCATTGTCGGAAATGCCGTATGGCTGGGCACGATGATTTCGTCGCCAGGCCCCACTCCCTGGAGTTGGTGCAACAGGTAAACGATCATGGTCCAGGAACTGCCCAGCACGCACTGCGCAACGCCGGTGTGAGCGGCCAGTTCCTTTTCAAATTCCTGGGATTCCCGCCCGAGGATGTACTGTCCGGAGCGGATGGCGCGCAACGCGGCTTCCTCCACTTCTGCATTGATGAAACATTTGGATAACGGGATTTTGCTCATGTTTTTTTGTGCGCCGTCCAAAATGGGTTCGGGCCGGGTCTTTCTGATGGGACTCCAAGCCAGGTTGAAACCTTCAAACGGTGCGCTTGTATTTTCAGGTCTGCGGTTCGCAAAGACAAGGCTTTTTGCAATCGCCAGGTCACTGCAATTCATAACCTTGAAAAAATGGAACCGAGCATCCATGGCAGCCGCCCGAAGGGCAAAGGCCCTGCTCCACGGAGGGAAAAACCAGGCAAACAGACCGGGTGACCGTCAATGGCACTCCCCTTTTGGCATGCTATTCCAGAACCGCATAGAAGCGGAGTCGAATAGGCATGCAATCCAATGTGTCTTCCGTAGCGAGCCTGACCATGGCTGATATTCAGTCCTGGGTGTTTTATTGTGGCATGCTCTATCTTGCCGTGGGAATGGCTTTGATCGCCAGCGCCACGGTGCGGGCCTATTTGAGTCAGGAGGTGAACCAGGCAAAAATCAGGTATGGGCCACGCGGCCACCTCCTCAGGTTCCTTTTGTTTTATGCGGTATTAATTCCGATTTTCGTACTGATGTGGCCGGTTTGCCTTCCAGCCATGATCGAGGCACGAAATAAAAATAAAAGGAGCGCCAAGTCACAATCCGCAGAAAAACAGGTTTGCCGGGATGATTCAAAGCCGTGAGACCCGACGTTTTGCGACCCGGTTGACAGCCCCGCAAGCAGGGGTCAGCCGCCAAGTGAGGAGGGATCCCCCACGTTCCCCTTGTTGAAATCCACATAGGCCTCCGTCAAATCAGCGGCATAAATCACTGCATTGGATCGGCCCAAATTCAGCCGGATATGCAGGTCAAATTCCGAAGGGGCCACGGCGGAGCACAAAGACTGGAAGGAGGCATCCGTGGGCTGCCCGCGGAGGAGGCTCCATAAAACCGCTTTGGAGCCGGAGGCCGCATATCCAATGTCAATTTTCTCCTCCACCACCTTGGCGGCAGAATACCCAATGGCGTCCATGATCCGGCCCCAATTGGGATCTCCGCCGTGCCAGCTTGTTTTTACCAGGGCGCTGTTTGCCACGGAGCGTGCCACGGCATCGGCATCCCGCACAGAACGCGCGCCAGAAACGCGGACGGTGACCACCCGATGAACGCCCTCGCCATCCCGCACAATTTTGCGGGCTAATGCCAGGCAAAGATGGTTGAGAGCGTCACGGAATTTTTTGTAGTCGGGGCTGGTTTTGGTTAGGATGCGATTGCAAGCCATGCCATTGGCGAGGATCAACACGGTGTCGTTGGTGCTCATATCGCCGTCCACCGTGATCCGATTGAAACTCAGGGCCACCGCTTCACGCAGGGCTTCCCGTAAAAGTGGAAAAGAAATGGCGGCATCCGTGGTTATAAAGGCAAGCATGGTGGCATGCAAACCGGAGGGAAGGCTGGCAGGGCGTGCTCCCGTCTCGCTCATGCCCGGCTGAATCATTCCTGCTCCTTTGCAAATGCCACCAATCCGCACCTCCTTGCCTCCTAGCCGCAAGGAAACAGCCGCCTGCTTGGGACAGGTGTCACTGGTCATGATGGCTTCAGCAGTGTGATCCGCATTCGCAGGATTCGATCCCAAAAGGGCGGCCGCCTCCACAATGCCAGCCCGGACATTGTCCATGGGCATGGGCATGCCAATCCGCCCGGTGGACCCCACCAAGGCCAGGCCCGGTTTCAACCCAAGCGCCTTTTCCGTAAAAGCGACCATTTCCCGCGCGTCCAACATGCCCTGAACACCGGTGCATGCATTGGCATTTCCAGAATTCACCACGATGGCCTGCGCCTTCCCGCGCTTCACCCGTGGAACGCAAATTTTGACCGGAGCCGCAAATACCTGGTTGGTGGTGAACATCCCGGCCACCGTGGCCGGGCATGAGGAAAAAATAAGCGCCAAATCCCGCTTGGCCCCCTTGTCTGATCCCTTGCCTGTCCCCAGGCGTTTGATGTCGCAAAACACCCCGCCTGCGGAAAACCCCCGGGGGGCGACAATGGATCCTGGAATTTCCTTATATGCTGGTTTCATATTGAATTATGTGGACGGATTGAGCCGGTTGAATAGCCACTCGCTGGAGATTAAACCCTGGAGGCATCAATTTCCAGCCTCACCATGCGCACATGCAGGCGTCCATGGGTATCAGGTGGGTGCGCTTGGATGAAACGCCGGGTGACGGCGGCGATCCAGTCCTCCCGCATTTCTTGGGGGACTCGCTGGACGTAGGGTATCCAAGTGGTCCGCAGCCAGGCTGCAAAACCCTCGGTTCCTTGGTAAACCGCATCCTTGGGAGTCAGGCGCACGGACCGGACTTTAAAGCCGTGGCGCGGCAGCCAATCATGGTATTCAGATGGCGTATGGAAAAAATAGGGGGTTGGCATTTTGCGGAAAAAGTTTCGCCACCGCTCAAGGCGCATCTCCGGGCGCAATGCCAGAAAAACATCGCGGGCATTGCCCTGCCCCCCGCATGAAATTAATAATCGTCCGCCGGGCCTCAAAATTGAGGCCGCTCCCTCCAAAAAGCGCTCATGATCATTCACCCAGTGCAGGGCGGCGTTGGAAAAAACCAAGTCCATGGACCGATCCACGGGAAGCGCATCCCGGGATAAACATCGTGCGTCCAATACTGAAAAGAAAAGGTTGGGATAAGCCGACCGGTCAAAACGACCCTGTGCAAAGGCGATCATTTCCGGCGAAATATCCGTTCCCAGCACCTTTCCGCTGGGAACGGCCCGCGCAATTTCCGCCGTGATTTTGCCATCACCACATCCCACATCCAAAACATGTTCATCACCCTGCAGGTTCAAACCAGAGAGAAGGTCGTGAGCCCACACCGATTGAACCTCGGAGTGAGCTGCATACCCGGCGGCATCCCAGCGTGGATTGACCGGAGATGAAGCGGGAGGGTAGGATGCGGATTTCATTGAACTATTGTTGTACCCATGAGAATTCTCCCATGGAGGGAACCATCAGGTCACACCAGGCCGGCAGTTTCCGGCCAACCGCAGCGGATATTCATGCTTTGGACGGCCTGCCCGCTTGCCCCTTTGGTCAAGTTATCCTCCGCACTCATCACCACGAGTCTTCCCGTGCGCGGATCCAGACGCCAAGCCAGCTCCAAAATATTCGTGCTGGAGACATTTTTGGTGTCAGGCAGGGATTTTCCGGAAAGCAGCCGGACAAAAGGTTCATTGCCATAAGCCAACCGGTAAGCCTCCTGGATGGCTTCCGCATTGCACTGCGGGGTGGGTGCCAGGTAGAGTGTGGTCAATATTCCCCGGTTAATGGGTATTAAATGAGGAGTGAACTGAATGACGACCGGCTGGCCTGCCGCAAGGGAAAGTTGCTCCTCAATTTCGGAAAGATGGCGGTGTTTGGGCACGCCGTAGGGGCGGACACTTTCATTGCATTCCACAAACAAGTAGTCCAACTCCGCCTTGCGGCCTGCCCCGCTCACGCCGCTGAGGCTGTCGGCGATGATTCCAGTGGGCTTTACCAACCCAGCTTTCAAGAGGGGTATCACCGGCACGAGGATGCTGGTGGGGTAACAGCCAGGTGAGGCAATCAACCGGGCGGATTGGATGCTTGACCGATGGATTTCCGGCAGCCCGTAAACGGATTTTGCCAGCAATTCGGGAGCCGGATGCGGATTGCCATAAAATTCCTCATAAACGGCAGCGTTCTTAAGCCGGAAATCTGCACTGAGATCAATCACCGTGGTTCCTGCATCCAGCAGGGGAAGGGCATATTCAGCAGCCACTCCATGGGGCAGAGCCAAAAACACCACGTCCACCTGCTTGGCTAGCAGGGCGGCGTTTGAATCCACAAACCGAAGTTGAGGAGAGCGCGGATGGCTGGCAAACCGGGGGAAAACCTGGCCCAAAGTCTGGCCGGCATGCTGGCGCGATGTCACAGCGGCCAATTCCGCATACGGGTGGTTGAGCAGCAATCGCACAAGCTCCTCGCCGGAATAACCGGAAGCCCCCACGATCCCGACCTTTTTCTTGTTCATTTCATGGAATCCTAAAGGTGAATGACCCGTTCAGGCCATCTAAAAAATTTGCTGCATGACGTCACCTGCGAGGGTGGCCATGCAAAAAAAAGAAACCCGCCGGGGATGCCGGCGGGGTGGTAAAAACCGGTTATATCAGCGTTTGCTGAATTGGAAGCGTTTGCGTGCGCCCGGGCGTCCGTATTTCTTGCGCTCGCGTGCACGCGGGTCCCGAGTCAGCAATCCCTGGGCCTTCAAAGGTGGACGTAGCGTGGCGTCGAACTCAATCAGGGCGCGGGCTAAACCATGGCGCACGGCATCAGCCTGGCCATTCAGGCCCCCTCCAGCCACGTTGACCCGAACATCAAATTTCTCAACAGCTCCTGCCACGGTCAGGGGCATGGCGGCCACGGAGCGTTGCGTTTCCAATGGGAAATAATTTTCGAAGGCGCGTCCGTTCACCGTGAACTTGCCCTGCCCGGTTGCTATCCGTACCCGGGCAACGGCTGTTTTCCGCCGACCCGTTCCAAGAAATTCGTTTGTTTTGATGGAAGCCATAATTAAAATCAGTTTGCCGGTTTCAGCGCGGAGGGATTTTGGGCGGCGTGGTCATGGCTGGGGCCCTTGAACACTTTCAGCTTGGTCAATAACACCCGTCCCAGCCGGTTTTTAGGGATCATCCCCTTGACCGCATGTTCAATCAAACGCTCGGGCTGACGGGCCCGAACCTGCTCCACTGTGGCGTATTTTTCGCCGCCTTTCCAGCCGGAATACGTCATGTATTCCTTGGCGGTTTCCTTTTTCCCGGTCACGCGGACCTTCTCCGCATTGACCACAATGACAAAGTCCCCGGCATCCAGATGCGGCGTGTAAACAGCTTTGTTTTTCCCGCGCAACAGGTCGGCCACCTGCACGGCCAAACGGCCCAAGACCGCGCCATCAGCATCAATGACATGCCACTTACGCTGATCCAAATTCACTTTAGGCAAATGCGTTTTCATTTAAATCTTCTTAAAGAGCTGATGATTCTAACAGCAGACCAGGCTTTGTCAACATGTCTTTTTAAGCAAAGACGCTTCCAAAATGTCGTAAAGGTTCCTTGCACTATTCCAAGTATTCGATAGTTTGTGCCTTCCACGATGGGAAAAATGGTTCCTGCGTGACCTTTGAATTTATGGCAACAGCAAATGATCTTCGCCGTGGAATGGCGATCAATTACAACGGGGACATATCAGTGGTGCTGGACATGCAGCACCGCACGCCTGGGAATTTGCGCGCGTTTGTGCAGGCCACCTTGCGCAGCATCCGCACGGGCAAATCCTCCGATGTGCGGTTCAGTTCGACTGAAAAAATCGAACCCGTGCCCATGCTCACCACCAAGATGGAGTTCAGCTACAAGGACGGAAAGGACTACGTGTTTACAGACCCGGAAACATACGAAACAGTCACTCTCCCGCCGGAATTGGTGGGGGAAGCCAAGGATTTTCTGGTGGAAAACTCGCTGGTCACCGTTACTTTCGTCGAGGAAAAGGCTGTAAGTCTGGAGCTTCCATCCAGCGTGGTTTTGACAGTAACCGATGCTCCTGAGGGAATTCGCGGGGATTCTGCAAACAATGTCCAGAAGGCGGTTGTGATGGAGACGGGTATTACCGTCCAGGCTCCCCTGTTCATCAAGACTGGTGAAAAAATAAAGATAGATACGCGAACTGGGAAATACATGGAACGCGCCTGAAAGCCCCACCTCCCCAATGGGAGATTCCGCTCCTAGTTTTCAAGCCCGCCTGGCCCGTTTCATGGCGGGCTTCTTTATTGGCTTTTTTAAATTTTGGGAGAAGTGAGGCTAAGCGCTGGCGACAACTTTTCTAGACCCACTCTCGATATTCAAAAAGGCGGGTTTCTGAAGGGAGCAAAAAGGGAGCCATCCGCCTCTGATAGTGGGTGAAACATCTCAAATCTCACCGCACCTTGGTCTATGACGGGCCCAATGGGAGCAAGTTTTTGAAGATTCCCAGCCCGGTTCCGTCCAGATTTTGATTTGAAACGACATTTTTTCCAGATTTGGAACGCGGGCGATGGTTTAAACCCGAAAAGCGAAATTGAAAAGGTCAAGATGTGGCAAGATGCTGGAGCGGAAACTCTTCGGAAAAATCGAAACCATATCCGAAGCGGTCTGGTGAGGTTTTTCCAAAGAGTTTGCGCGCAGGAGATTGACGCAGATTGGCCTTTTGAATTTCGTTTTTCGGGTTAAATACTTATTCATTGCCAAAGCAAAGGTCGGCACCCATAATTTTTTGACGCATTTGGCTGGCAAAAATTGAAACGTAACCCCTAGAGCCCTCTTGGCCAGATAAATGCTGAACAAAAGCAGCCAATTTGCACTCCAATCTTGGGCACGGCACAACGGGTAACGATGGCCTGTCAGAAAATTGAGGAACCATAAAGATGGCGTCAAGCGGCATAAAAATTTAATTATGAATGGTTTAACTAAAAAAATCGCCATATTTGTAGTGGTAATGGCGGCGGTTGCCGCCTTTGGCTGGATTGGTCGAAAGGCGTGGAAACACTACACCGAGCGTAATTTGATTGCGCAAGCCCAGAAGGATTTTGCCAATAAAGACCTGAAAGGAGCTGATTTGTGTTTGCGGCGGGTTATGCAGATCAATCCCATGAGTGTGCAGGGAAGTAGAATGATTGCCAATCTGCTGGATGCAGAGGACTCGCCTGCATCCATTTCCTGGCGGATACGGGTGGTGAAGCTTGAACCGGACAATGTGACCAACCGCTATGCGTGGGTGGACACGGCATTGCACGTCAAAAATCTGCCTTCGGCGTCCGAGGCTTTGGCAAGTGTGCCTGTGGCGTACAAATCATCCGAGGACTACCATAAGTTGGCGAGTGCGGTGGCATGGAGTAGTGGTCGCCTGGAGGAGGCTCAAAAAGAGTGCGCCACAGCTTTGCAAATGGATCCTACCAATTGCTCCATTCAATTGAACCTGGCCACCATCCAACTGGCATTCACCAATACCGCCATCAATGAGTTGGGGAGAGCCGCTTTGAATAAGCTGACCACCGATCCCACTTTGGGCATGCTGGCTCTCCATCATCTTCAGGCAGATGCCGTGGAACACAAGCATTATGAGAAGGCTTTGGGGTATTCCAGCCGCATCGTCAGCAGACCTGAAGCCACCTATGGCGACCGTGTGGAGCACCTTCAACTTCTCCGAACCACGAAAAGCGCGGATGCAGATGCATGGCTGGCCAACTTGGAAAAGACCGCCCAATTTGAGCCTGCGAATGCCTACGCCCTGGCACGCTGGATGATTCTTGCCCAAAGCCCCGGCTATGCCTACCAATGGTTGTGCACGTTGCCCCCCAACACCCAGACCAACCTGGCAATCGAATTAATCAAAACGGACTGCCAGATTGGAATGAAAGACTGGAACGGACTGCTGGCCGCGGTGAATAGCCAGGATTGGGGCGCCCAGAAATCCTTTTACAGGCAGGCTTTGATCGCCCTGGCCCAACGATCCCTCGGACAGGACGCGCAATCCCAGGCATCATGGCAGCGGGCACTGCACCTGGCCTCTGAGGAGCCCCAAAATCTGGCCTTGCTATCCCAAGTTACCGCAATGTGGGGATGGTTTCCTGAGCGGGTCCAAACCCTGCAGGAAGTCATGGACAGGTATCCCGACCAAACGTGGGCCCCGCAACAGTTGACAGCCCAACTTTATTCCCAAGGCAATACCCAGGCTTTGGTGGATTTACTCACCAAAATGCAATCAGCCAATCCAGCGGATCCCCGCTTGAAAAACAATCTCGCCAATGTCCTGCTTTTGCGCCGTTCTGACTTGGAAAAGGCATGCCGCCTTGCCAGTGAAGCCTACCTGAGCGCCACCAACAACCCATTCTTTATTTCCACCTATGCTTTTTCCCTGCTGGTTGAGCAAAAACCCGACCAAGCCCAGAAAATTATTGCCACCATGAACCCGGAGTTTCTCAAAATCCCTTCAGTGGCCGCTTATTATGGTGTGATCGAGGCAAATACAGGCCACACACAACTTGCCAGGGAACCTCTCAACCGCGCTGCGAAAGCCGGCTTGCTGCCTGAGGAGAAAGCCATGGTGCAAAACGCCATCGCTCATTTGTAAATTCCACCCCGAGGCAGCCCCAAAAACATCCAAAGAAGCATCGTTTCGCAATCGTTTCCAAGTTGACACACAATCGTAAAATACCGCCGCCATGCTTTACGGGCTGTGACCTTTGGTCAACACCTCATATTGCAGGAGTTCATGATTGCTCCGGCGGCCGAACACCAACCCTCGTTTGAAGGATGGTTGGTGGCTCGGGTTGCGGGAGGGTCTGGGTATTGGCTGGTTCACGACAGTCCCACGGTGCTTTTGAGCAAGGGTGATGTCCTGGTGGTGGCAGATGACGTGACAGGTTTGTTGCGGGCAAGTCAGTTGGAAACCTTCAAACTTCAATATTTTACGGTCCAGCCCCATGACCTGGAAGGTCTTCTTACGGTAGTCGAATGGCATCGAATTGAAGTTGCCCGCCGGAAACCCTGGGTTCCCGTCCGTTTTTTCCGCGCGTCTGATCCAATCGGTCAGAAATTCACACGCATATCAGGGCTTTTGCACACTGAGCAGTTGCCTTTGAGATGCGCCTTATTGCAATTATGGGCGGCGGCAACGGCGGATTTCACCGGAGAAGATAATTCATCGCCCGGGGACGGACACAAGCTAAGGCACCGATTCTGGCAACTACTGAGCCGGATGACGCGGATGGAATTTTGCTTTTCCGCGGCGCCGGAACTAGCGACCCGGATCAATTGCAGTGAGCGGCATTTGCGGGGTCTTTTCCGAAAGGAATTTGGAGTTTCCCTGCATGCCTACCAGTCTGCCTTGCGGATTCAATTGGCGGGATTCTCGACGCCGCTTGAGGCACCAACCCCGTTGCGGGCTTCCGGCGGGGATGTTTCGGGCTTGGAAAAGTCACTCCATCTTGATGAATCGGCCTCGTGTTTGAATCCGCTGCCCGCATCCGCAGGGCGCAAAAGGCTGGCCCAGGAAACCCAGCCGCGCAGCCACCGCCGACGACAGAAAAAGTAAGACAATTGGAATCCATCTTCCCGCGGGATGATGGAATCAAAGAACCATTTATTCATTTAAAAAAGATATGATTACAGGATTACTGCATCCCATGTTGGCCGACGGCGCGCTGCAATTTGCCATTGAAAAAGCCACGCCCGAGGGAAAAACAACCATCGCCGTGCTGCTTCTGCTCTCGATGTTCAGTTGGACCATCATTATTTCCAAAGTGAGGCAACTGGTCATAGCGAGGCGGGCCGCCCGGCGCTTTTTCGAGGCTTACAGCTCCACACGCGACCCCCTGGACATTCATCGAAAAGGGGAAATATTTGAAGGCGCCCCGGCATTTCATGTTTACCAACGTGCTGCGGAGGAAGTGGCGTATCATTTGAAGAACAACCCGGTCACGGTCAAAGCCTTTACGGCCACGAGTCTGGGCGAAGGCAACACCGATCACCTGGCGCGCGCCAATCAAACCAAGATCAGCGGTGCCTCGTTTGCAGCGGTCAAGGTGGTCATGGAAGAGGCTGCCGCCGCAGAGGCCATGGGGTTGGAGAAGGGCATGATTGTTCTTTCCACAGCAGTGGCTGGTGGACCGTTCATAGGCTTGCTTGGGACAGTCTGGGGCGTGATGTCCACTTTTGCGGGGATCGCGGTGGCGCAGCAGGCCAGTTTGACGGCCATGGCTCCCGGTGTGGCAGCGGCCTTGGTGGCTACCGTCACGGGCCTTCTGGTCGCCATTCCAGCCATGTTTGGCTACAATTTCATGGTCACCACCATCCGTCATATCACCCAGGAATTGGATGGTTTCGCCAGCCGCTATGCCAACCAGATTGAGCATGCTTACGTGGATAATCGCGATATCGAGGACCGTATTGCGGATGCACTGAAACGACCGAACCCATGAAAAAGTGTTCGCACTCCGCTCATGAATCGCTGACGGAACTGAACATCACCCCGCTGCTGGATTTGGCGTTTGTGTTGCTGGTGATTTTCATCATTACCACCATTCCGCCCGTAAAAGACACGGATCTAAAATTGCCCACCGCGTCCAAGCATGAAAAGGATCCGCCGCGCAAGGCCAATTATATTTCCCTGGACTCACAAGGGCATCTTTTCCTGAACACCAAACAGATTCGACTGGATGAGCTGCTTCAGGACCTGCTCAGCCTTCGTGAAGATGATCCGGATTTGAATGTGATTGTGCGCGGGGACGCCAAGACGCATTACAAGGATATCCGGGCCGTGCTGGACCTGTGCCAGCAGGCCAATATTGTAAAAGTGGACCTTGCCACGGAGGTGGCCAAATGATCCCCCAGTCCCAACCCAAGGCAAAAAGAAATTCGTCCAAGGTCAACCTGACCATTTCTTTCATCTTCCACGCCTTGCTGGTGGCGGTGATGATTTATTTTGCCGCCCGGGAGGGTTATTTGGGCAAAAAACTCCAAAAAATTTCGGTTCAAATGGTCAAGGAAAAGCCGCCGGTCAAGCCCAAGGAACCGCCCAAGACACCACCACCACCCAAGATGGAACCGCCCAAGGTGGTTGAGGCCCCAAAAATGGAGGCTCCCAAGTCAGCCCCGCCACCGCCATCGGCTGCCCCTCCAGTGGTGGCTCCGCCCCCGGCTGAACTTCCCTCCTTCGAATTCGGCGGCGGCAAACAGGTCAATTCTGAAAGCGACCCCGTTCAACTTTACAAGGGCTACATGGAATATGTGCTGCGGGACCAATGGAATCGTCCTGAGGACATGGATGATGCCACCTACGCGGCCGAAGTTCAGGTGCATGTGGATCGTCAGGGCAACCTCTTTGGAATTTCTTGGGAAAAAGGTTCCGGCAACAAGGTTTGGGACCAGTCCGTGCGCCAGGTCTTTGACAAGGTTAAATCCATTGACCGTCCGCCTCCCACTAATTTTCCGCCCCTGGTCACCATCCGGTTTGATACTGAGGAAGAATCTGAGCCTGCCCTTCAATGAAAAAAACCTCTTCGCGCCGTCATGGCACCATGGCAGAATTGAATATCACTCCACTCTTGGACCTGGTGTTTGTTTTGCTGGTGATTTTCATCATTACCACCCCGCAGTTGATGAATAACCTGGAGTTAAACCTCCCCTCAGGCAAGGCGCCTCCCGCCAAACCCCACCAACCGTCCGTCCATCATATTATACTGAATGCCCAAGGGGTGGTTTTTCTCGATTCAAAGACCGTCTCCGTTTCCCAGCTCAAAACAGACCTGGCCCGCGACAAGGAGGCTGATCCTGAAATGGGCGTGGTGGTGAAAGGCGATGATCTGGTGGATTACCAACACATGGTTTCAGTTCTGGACGTGCTTCAGGAACTCGATATTCAAAAGGTTGGAATGGCCACACAGTAAGCCAGTTCAATCCAGCGTGAACCCACGCCATGAGATCCAGCCGGATGCCTGAAGCCGGCAAATACCTATTCCCATCGCGGTCTATCCGTCAGGAATAATCCCCCGTCCAGCGATTTTGCAGTGCGCAAGGGAAAATCTCCCAGGTAATCAACCCTGCCCGGCGTTTTATTCCCGTCCTTCATGGACGCGCTTGGCGCATTTCCAGCCTGCTCCAATGCGTCTTGAATGATAAAGCCCAAAATCAGCCGGTTCCAACCATCGCGATCCGACCGGATGACGTCTGTGAAAAATTTATCATCCAACGTCATGGGGGTGAGATAAAGTCCCCTGACCGGCTGAAATTTTCGGTTTACCTCCGCAAAGTCCTCCCCGGAGCCTTCGGTGAGACCAATGCAGGCATGGCGCCCATACCAGGCCACTGCCCACGGCACATCACTCATCATGAGTTCATCCGGCTTCATCCATTGGCAAACCTGGGAGATTTCCGGTGGATAATAAGGCGGGTAAACCACTGTGGAGGGAGCAGGGGGCACAAAATCTGCCAGAAAAGGCAGGTTCAAGAAGAGGACCACCACCGCCATGAAACCCGCTCGCGCCATGGGTGCAGGAAACTGGATGGATTCCAGGAGCGTCATGAAAAAAGCCATGGCGAAAATAATGATGAGGGGCGTGAGGAGTACGAGCAGGTTTTCGGAATTGAATTCCGGTGAAACAGTTGAAAGCCAGGTGCGGCCCAGCGCCTGGGCCACCATGAAAACGCCCAGGCAAGCCAGGGTGAAATGGCGGAGCCGCCTGGGCCCCTGATTTTGATATCCCAAAAAGAGCCCGCAAAAAAACAGGACTCCGCACCAGCCGCCCAGATGCGGAACTGAATTTTGCAACAAATCCAACAGGTTGTGGGCAAGCTTGTGGGTGATCATGGAAACCCAGCCGCCATGAAGAAGAGCACCGGCCATGGCTGGGGCATAGGACTCATCGAGGGTTCGGCCATGAAAGAGATCCGTGCCCTCCAGTATGGCAAATGTGGCGTGCCCGAAAGGCATGCCCGTCAGAACCCAGTTGCGAGCCAGCCAGGGTGATGCGACGAGAAAGAATCCAAGCAGGGAAAACACCGCAAGGTTTTTTCGGGCCACCCCGCCATGGAAAAGGATAAAAAACAACACTGGCAGAATGATCCATCCGCAGGCGTATTGGGTGAGCAGCCCCATCCCTGCCAAAACACCCGCGACGAACGCCCAGAATTTGGGGTTATGGGAAGAGGCGGATGAGGGTTCCACAGCACCTTGCAGCCTGGTCAAGACATGGGCCAGACCCAGGATCTGGACTAATAAAAAAAGCACGGGCAAACCTGAAAGCGTAAACTGCCAGAGCGTGCGGTTTCCCAACATCACCAGCAAGGCCAGCCATGCTACTGTATTGTCAAACCATATCCTGGCCAGCAGGAATGCCAGCCCAGCCGCAACAAGCAGCAGCAACTGGTTGAAAATCGCAATGAAAAATTCAGGCTTGTAACGTTTGAAATGACCGTTGGCCGACCAGAATCGTTTCCCGTTATTGATGGAATAATCCGGCTTGGTCAGTTTCAGCGCTGCGGCCAGGATGCATGGGTATAACGGGGGTTGGACCAGGTCAGGGTAATAGCCGCCGGGCTGGCTCAACAGGAGACTGCTTGTGGTGTCGCCCGGTGAATGCCTGTCGGCAAGATATTCTCGAAAGGGGGTGATGGACTGGGTTCTAAAGCCGTGACCCGTGGCCAGGTTGCGGGCCACCTGGGCCATTTCCATGGCGTCCGGTGCCGACAAGCCACGGTAGCAGCTCAGGTCAAACCAGACCATCAAGGCCGCCAAAGCAAGACTCCCGGCAAGGCCCCATAAAATGCGGCGTCCCCGGTTGCTTTCCAGTGCAAGAATCCAACTGTGAAGACGAATACTGTGAGACATGGGTGATAGTTAAAAACCTTCGAGATGATAATCGTGGAGTTTGCGGTGGAACGTCCTGCGGCTCATTCCAATTTTTTGCGCGGCGCGGGTGCGGTTTCCTGATGTTTCTCGCAAGGCGCGAACGATGAGTTGCTTTTCCGCATCTTTTACCGTCAAATCCCTGCCCGAAGCCGCCATTGGCGTGGGGGCTGGCGTTCCACCCCGAACCGCTGCGGGAAGATCGCGCAGGGAAATGCGGTCGCCCCGGGCCAAAACCACCGCATGTTCGATTGCCGTGCGCAGCTCCCGTACATTTCCGGGCCAGGGATGATTCATCAATGCCTCAAGCGCATCCGCTGTAAAATCCTGGATCGCTTTTCCATTTTCGCTGGCAAATTCACGGAGGAAGGCATGGGCCAGCAGCGGAACATCCCCGGTGCGTTCTCGAAGCGGGGGCATCTGAATCTCCACCACTCTCAAACGGAAATACAGGTCCTCGCGGAATTTGCCAGCCTTGACCAATTCCAACAAATCCTTGTTAGTGGCGGTGACCAGGCGCACATCCGCACTGAGTGTCTTGTTGGACCCCACCCGCTCAAAGGAGCGCTCTCCCAGAAAACGAAGAAGCTTTACCTGTATGACTTGGTCAATTTCACCGATTTCATCGAGAAACAGCGTCCCCCCCTGGGCCAGCTCAAACCGGCCAATCCGCCGCTCATGCGCGCCGGTGAAAGCTCCCCGCTCATGTCCAAACAATTCGCTTTCCAGCAGGGAGGCGGAGAGCGCCGCGCAATGAACGGCCACAAATGGCTGACGGGACCGGGGGCTGAGCCGGTGAAGCGCGCGGGCGATTAATTCCTTTCCAGTTCCGCTTTCCCCTGTCACCAGAACGGTGGCCCGCGTGGGAGCCACCTGCCTCACCACATCGAATATCTCCTTCATTATGGAGGAATCACCCACAATGTTTTCGAGGCCGAATTTCTCGTCCAATTGCTGGCGCAACACCGTGTTTTCCACTTCCAAATGCTGCCGCTTCAGCGCTCTGGCAATGCGCATCTCCAGTTCGTCAATCTGCATTCGCCCCTTGGCCATGTAATCGTCCGCACCGCGTTTCATGGCCTCCACCGCGATTTCCTCGGAGCCGTATGCGGTCATCAGAATGCATACGGGCGGTTTGGAGAGGGATTTGGCCCGTGCGATCAATTTTAACCCGTCCTCGTTCGGCAGGCGAAAATCTGTGAGCATCACGGAAAAATGCTCGTGTTCCAGAAGGTCCATGGCGGCGTTGGCATCTTCGGCCAGGTAAATGTCATAGTGGTCTTCCAGAGCCGCGCGCAATCCCTCGCGGGTGGGCTTCTCATCATCCACAATCAATAACATGGGTTTATCCGGCAAGCTCTCCTCCTTTGTGTTTTGTTACCTTGAATGCTTCGCTGCTTTCAAGCTTCAGAAACGGCCTTCTCTTTGCCGGACGAAATCGTCCGGGATTCGTCGGGATCGTTGCTCCGGTTTTCCAGTAACCGGGGTTTCCGGTCTGGCAGCGGCAGCCAGACCCGAAAAGTTGTGCCGCGCCCCGCATGGCTTTCCAACTCCACCTTTCCGTTGTGGGCGCGTATGATTCGTTGCACAATCATCAGGCCCAGGCCTGAACCTTTCTTTTTGGTGGTGTAAAATGGCTCAAAAATCCGGTTCACCAACTCCTTGGGAATGCCTCCCCCATTGTCCCCCACGCTGAACCAGATTCCATCACCCGTTTCGCCGGTTTGCAGCGATAGAACGCCTCCCTTGGTCATTGCTTGCACGGCGTTTTTGACAAGGTTGACCAGCACTTGCTGGATCTGCGTGGCATCCATGGGTATGTCGGCCAGGTGCCGGGGCAGGCGTGTCTTCACCTCCACGCCCCGGTTCTCAATTTCCGGCCCCAAAAGCGCCAGTGTTTTTTCCACCACGGCATTGATGGAAGCCGGACGCAGTTGGGGCGGCGTGGGCCTGATGGCCCCCAAAAACTGGGTCAAAATGTAATCCAACCGATCAATTTCACCCCGTGCCACCGAAAGATACTCCCCAATTTTCTGGGTCGCCCCCGACACCGTGCTTGCAAGCGTCCTCTCCGTCTCCATTTCTCCCGCTTCCTTGAGCTTGCGGATTTGCCGTTCCATGAGTTGCAGGTGAATATGAAGGGCGTTGAGGGGATTGCCAATTTCGTGGGCCACGCTGGCCGCCAGCAAGGTCAAGGCCTGCACCCGTTCACTCTCAATGGCTTCAAAGGTTTTCTGTCGCGCCTCCGTGGCATCATGCAAAATCAAGGCCACACCAGAACTGCCGCGGGCCTCGTCATCCAGCGGCGCCGCGTATAATCGCAAAAATCGTGACCTCGGATAATGCACTTCAAATTCCTGTCGCACCACCCGGGCGCCACCCGATTGATCAGCCTGGGCAATATGCTGCCAATCCAATTCCGGAAGCACCTTTTCTATGGGTTGCTCCTCCACGCCCGGTTGCAATCCGAGCAGGCGTGTGACGGCTTGGTTGAAATAAATCACCCGGCCCAGTTCATCCACCACCAATACCCCGTCTTCAATGGCATTAAAAAGGGTCTCCAAAAAACTCCGCTCACGGGCGAGCCGCTGAACCACGGTTTGCAATCCTTCCGTGTCCAGCCGTCCAATGCGGCCCAGAACCTTGTCCAGAAAGCTGGTTTTAATCGCAGGCATAACCTGATTTCCTCCAAGGATGGTAGCAAAATGGCACACACTGGCAATTGACAAAGGTTTGAAAACGGATTTGGCAGCCTGACTGGGAGCAATAAGCGGGGTTTTCTTGGGAGAAGAACCTCAAAAATCCTTTTAAACTGTTGTTTTCCAATTTTCAAAGTTGGCCAGGCACCCACGGCTTGATTGAGCCACGCTCCAAGCTCTTTCGTCCCGGGCCTGATCGAAATGCGTCACTACGGCACCCTTGGCCATTTTAAAATGACCGAAATTGTCTCAATTCCCGGATGTGATGGCCAAGAAAACCTCCTCCAAAGGACCCGTGGCGCCACTCATTACTCGTAGTTCCTCACGGGTGCCCACTGCAACCAACCGCCCGCCGTGTATGATTCCAATTCGGTCTGCCATTTCTTCTGCAATTCCCAGTTGATGGGTGGAAACAAGGACGGTCATCCCCTTCAAAGAACGTTCCTTGAGCATATCCTTCACCACACGGCCATGTTGAGGATCCAATCCTACCATGGGTTCATCAATGATAAATACCTCGGGTTCATGGAGGAGCGCAGCCACAATGGCCACCCTTTGGCGCGTGCCGTGAGACAATCCCTCGAGGGGACGATCAATGAATGATCCCAAATGAAATCGTCCGACCAACTCCGCGGCATTGGCCTCGATCCGGGCTGGAGGCAGGTGAAAAAGCTGGCCCACAAATCGAAAAAACTCACGCCCGGTCAATTTGTCATACAAAAATGGAAAATCGGGCACGTAGGCGAGCCTCCTTCGCGCCTCCATAGGCTGGGTCTGGATATCGTACCCGCATATGCGGGCGGTCCCGGATGTGGGCTTGACCAAGCCTGTGATCATTTTCATCAAGGTGGTTTTGCCTGCCGCATTCGGGCCCAGAATGGCAAAAAATTCCCCTCGCGGTATCGTCAGAGTCACCTGATCCACGGCCTTCAAGTCGCCGTAATGTTTTACAAGTTGATCGAGTTGTATCATGGCCGGTTGAGCTCGTCTATGATCGCGGTGATATTGTCGGGCAACCTAATGCGGAGGATCTCACCCAAGGTGCTGACATCCACCGATATCTCATGACCCAGCACCGTGGTTTCCAATCTGTAAACCGGCACATACTCATTTCCTATTTTTAACCGGGTTCTGCGTGCCGTGCATTCCAATTTTTGGTCCGTGGAGAAGCCGGGCATCCCCGTCAAATCCATTCCATCCAGTAAAAAATCCGCCACATCCGCGTCAAAGACACGCACCAAAGCTGCGGGGTTTTCGAGGGTTTGGAAGGGAATTTCCCTGTCCAGATCCCCGCCGGGCCCATTGACCCGCACATGAACGACCTGGTTTGTGGATCGAGAGTGAATCTCCACCGTGGTTTGACGAGCGGTGATCTTAAGATTGATTTCCTGCCATTTGCGTTGCAAGTTGAAAATAACGTGCCCATCAAACTTGAGGCGGTTGGTGAAGTCACCCAAGGCAATGTTCCCCGCAAAATGCAATTGGTAACCCGTCCCCAGAACAAATCCTTCCGGGGGCGGCTTGTTGTCATCCATGGTTGCCATTTGCTGGCCCACGCTTGTGGACAATTCGCAATACCCTGTACGGTCGCTGTTTTGGTAAACACTCAGGGAAGACGAATCCGGGGCAGTGAGGATTTTTCTCCAAACCAATTGCAAAGGCACTGGCATATCCCCGCCCTGCGAACCGTATTCCATCTGCCATAGCAGGCCGTTCATGGTCAACCAAAAGGCGGCCACCAGGAAAATGGAAAAACGCCGGATCATGGTTCCTTAAGGCGGGAGTATTAAAACCTGTCCCACATGCAGTTTCCGGGGGGTTACCCTGGGATTGGCATCCTCCAGTGATGTCAAGGAAAGCCCCTCTTTTCGCGCAATTGAGGCCATGGTCTCCCCGAACGCAACCGTGTGAAAATGCCGTCTGCCATTGGGAACGGTTTGCCTTGCCGTTTTTGATGTAACTGTTTGAATTCCAGATTCTTTCGCTTTTGTTGTCAATTGCTGGCCCGAGGATGAGGGAGTCACCGGCGCGCCTGCATTGGAAATGTCATCGGGTGAAGGGCTCAGTGTGGCTCCCGCATTTTCCTGGCCGCTTTGAACGGCTGGTTGAACCGGTGCGCCATTGGCGCCCACCAGGCCGGCCGTTTTCAGGGAAAGATAATAAGCGCTCCATGCTCGCAACTGGCCTGTCAATTGGTCCACTTGAGCCTGCAATTGATGATTCTGGATCACCAGACTTTCCATTTGCTTCTGAATGGCAGGAGCATCCGGCAGGCCAATCTCATCCGAGGCAAGCAAAACCTTGCAACTGTGTATGCGGGCATTGATCACATCCCGGTTTTTTGCGTCCGGCTCCAGTTTCAGGTATTCCTGGTAATGATAAATGGCGGCGGCAGGGTCCGGGTATTTGGTGTCATACAATTCTGCCAGACGGAAATGGGCGGCGGCAGAATGCGGGTTGACCTCCAAGGATTCTTGGAAAGCTTCGATTGCGCCTGGCCAATCCATATCGTTGTAACAACTGTTTCCAAGAACATAATGAGGCTCCTTTTCCTCATCGCCCTGGTTGGAATCGCCCGCAGAACAACTGGCCGTTGCGGCCAATGCCGCAACAACCATGATCATCAATCCCATCCGGGCCCAATATGCCATACCCTGAGGGTAGGCAAAAACCGGAACTGGTGCAATCGTGCGCATGAATCTTCCCAAGCTTTTCAAGAGCTTTGAGCGAAGACCCCTGAAACCTGGCGGGAACCACCCCAAAAAGCAGGCGCAGGCATCACACCTGCGCCAATCTTTTGCCACGAAAACACCGACACGGCTGCCTAGCTGGGAAGCTGGCTGAAACCTGATGCCTCGTCGCTACCACAAAATAACACACTCCTGTGATTCCTGCACAAGGTATTTTCAGCTAAACCGCAGGTGGTTTTTCGAGTTGGCAGGTTAGGGCATGGACAGAAAAGATGTGGCGTGGGGCGAAGAGGATTTTTGGTCTTGGGCGGGGCTTTGGCGAAGGCGCAGGTTTGCCAAATCCTGGAATATTGAGCCGAAACGAAGCCCAAGGCCAAAAAGACCGTCCCCCATTCATATCGCGTCCGGAGCAACATGTTTGATGGAAATGGTCTAAAAGACCCATGAGGGAGAGCCAGCATCTTCCAACCCCTTCGTTTGAAGCTTTAAAGATTTTTTAAGCTCCGTTGGGTATAAGCACACCCACGGCAAACCCAGCGCCTCAGGTTTCCTCGCTCCGCTAGCGGAGCGTGGGGAGAGGGTTAGGGAGAGGGGACCACGATCTTAATTCTGTAAAAACTGCTGCAATTTTTACTCAGATGCTGTCTGAAATTTGCAAGCGGTGTTTTGTCGAGGAATTTTGGCTTCAGCCAAGGCGGAAAGATTCGGGAGCGCCCCAGGTGTGGAATCTGTGCAGATGCGAGGATTTACGCATTCGTTGGGAAAACGCCAAACCGGCCCAATTTTTTCAGGCTTGCCTGTTTGTTGATTTGCGATAAATTAACTCCCAGAGTCTCTGGGCGCGAGCGTAGCTCAGTTGGTAGAGCATCACGTTGCCAACGTGAATGTCGAGGGTTCAAATCCCTTCGCTCGCTCCATTTTTCCCCCCGGTTTTTTCCCGGGGTTAATGTGTTTATTCCTCTTATCCCGTAAGGGATTTTTCTAAAAACCGTTTTATCAACCGAGTCAATCGCCCTATACACGCAAAGCACCTTTCCCTTTTCCACATGGAAAATAAACCCGGCAATTGTTCGTTAATATCCAATCTCTTCTTTGCCTCCTTGGTTTCTTGATGCCTTTTTTCAGTTGATACGGTTTCCAGAGTCATTCAACCGACGCCCAGGATTTGACCCGGCTTTCACACGCCAAGCGATTCGGTAGCGGTGGGCTCAAGGAGGTGCACAAAAAAACATGCGCAGGGCGGCCACAAAATTCTTCATTCGGATGTCAGTGCGGTGGATCAGACCCAATACATGTGCGATGGCGGGTGCGCGGGTATTGTCCAGCCCAACTGCTTGGCATCACGGCCCGTGCTACTGAAGTGGATCGCATCATACATATCTTGGTTTACATGTTAAAAACAAGTAGGTTATGCAAAATGACCGAAAAGTCACTAAAAGTGCGAATGACAGGCCACCTGATCTTTGTGTTGAGTTTGATTTAATATTAACCATTTATTATAAACTATTTATAGAATATTAAGGACAAAAAAGGCATAAAATTCACCCTGAATTTAGGTGGGTGAAGTTCTTCAAATTCCATTTTCAGTGACATCATGATTAGGTCAAAAGACCCGAGCAGGACCGAAAAAAGCCCAAAATGTGGGCACTGCATTTACATTTTTGTTAAAAATATATTTTTGTGTCCTATTAAAAGACAATTCTGTCCCAATCCTGAGTAGTATTATGAATTGAGGTGTGCGAGTTTCTTGCCTGTTGAGGAACAACATTTTTAAGACACAAAACAAAATGAAAATAAATCGAAACATCCAAGCCCTGGCTGCCTTGGTTCTGGCCAGCGGGTTAGTCTCTGGGGCAAAAGCTGATATCACCTACAAGATATCTGATTATTCGCTGGAAAAGGCGAACGTCAGCTTCAATTTTTCCGGTGACACGCCGTCCGGACCTGTGGGATCGGACCAGACTATTTTAGCAGGCGGGATTGGAATCACTGCCACCACACCGACGGCTGGCACCGGCGGCCCCAGTTCCTATGTATCCGTTTGCACCGATTTTGCTGCAACGCTCTACATTGGAAGCAGCTACACCTACGCCAATCCAGCCCAAATTCCTGACGCGAGTTATGTGCCTGACCCCACCCAAGTCGCAGGCGGGCTCCAGTCTGCCGCGAATTTGTTTTCCAAGTATAGCGGACTTTTGACTGATGGTAGTCGGAATGACGCTGCGGCTTTGCAGTTGGCGATATGGACAGTGCTTTATGATTCGTCTTGGACCTATTCAAGTTCATCCATCGGGAATTCGACTTTTGCTGTCAATTCCAGTGGAACTTCCGCCGGTGCTTTTTCAGAACTGAAAACACTTTTGGAATCCATCCCTGACCCCACACAAAGCTCAGTCGAGATTCTGGTGCCCAGCCCACAGAGTGGTTCCAATAACGGTAACTGGCAATCAGATCCTCCGCAAGCTCTTCTGTATGCGCCTGTTCCAGAGGCTTCAACCGTCTTGACGGCCTCAGTGCTGTTGGTTTCGTTTGGTGTTTGCAGTCTGAGGTCGTTTGGAAAGCATCGCGCTTAACCACCCAGAACCATCACCACCCAACCCATGCGGCCAAGAAACCTTGGCCGCATTTTTGTTTTTTGGGGCAACCGGCCACTGCCATGGCAGGAAAATGACGCTTGAACCCGAAAGCGAAATTCAAAAGACCAACCTGCCCCAGCATCTTGCCGCAACTTGGTCTTTTCCATTTCGCTCTACGGGTTGAAAAAGAGGGGTGGAAGATTAGGAATTTTACGAAAATCTACAATTTATAAAAATATCTGATAAACAACAGTTTAAAACTGTTTTGGGCCGAAAATGGATGAGCCAATAGGGCATGGATAAAGCTGAACTTTTACTGAATTTAAACCAGGCTTTCTTTGCCTGCTCTAATGCGATTTATCCGCCAACTGACGAGCTTTATTAGGAGAATTTTAATGTCCCAATAAAGAACGAACATGTCCCGTGAGGCAATAGCATCTGTGGGGGGACCTGTTAAATTAGTGAGGATGGTGGGGCTGGACAATTTAAAACTCTAAACAAAATGAAAACAAAAATGAATAACAAAAGCATACAGGCACTGGCCGCCTTGGTTCTGGCCAGCGGCTTGGCCTCTCAGGCCAAGGCTGACATTCTTCAGGATTACAACGTTTCGTCCGGGATTGGTATAGGAGGTAATAATGTAGACGTGTCTTGGAACTTTGGGACAGGTACGGGTCAGTCAGGTAATGAGAATAATGTTTTCGTGGGTGGCATCAACATAAACGCCTCAGGGGGTCCTGTTCCTACCGGAATGCCAACCAGTTACACCACGGTTTGCACTGATATTGCTGACCTCATGGGGCATGGGCCATACCAATTTGCGCTCGGACAAAATAACCAATACTTGAACGACACTGACGGTTCAAAATATTCGCCAGATCCGTCTCGGGTGACCGGTGGTCTCACAAGTGCGGAAAGCATCTTTGGTTCCAATTTGGGTTCTCTCGGTAATGCCGATTCGGCGGCCGCTTTGCAGTTGGCGGTTTGGACTGAGTTATACAGCAGCGGAAAACTCAATATAAACCTTTCATCTGGCACACTGACGATTGGTTGGGGGAATAGTGGTTATTACATTACAGCAACCGGCATGGATGGGAATGTCTACACAGACCTTAATACCATGCTCGGAGACGCTGGCAATCCGACTCCGAATGTGGAGCAATTATTGCCTGACGATAATAGTGGAACTCCTCAGGCATTGCTCTACGCGCCTGTTCCCGAGGCGTCAACTGTTATTGCAGCGTCCACACTCCTGCTTTCATTTGGTGTTTGCAGCTTGAAATCGTTTTCTAAAAAGCGCGCCTAAGGCTCCTTCGTTCTTCACAAAACGCGGCCAATTTTTTGGCCGCGTTTTTTGTTATCGGGTCCAGTGTCACGGCCTTGACGGGTTTTCTATTCGTTGCACCTTCAAGACAGACACAGTTTAATGATGAAGCATCCGTCTGGCGGTATGGTTTGCCAGGTAAACCCAAAAGGTGATTTGGCAAATCAGTTGTGATTGGCCTCCCGATTTTGGTTCAGCTCGCAGTTTTGATGCGAAGGGCGCATCTCAGTTTTTGGGAGAGCCCCCCTCAGCCTCCGCGTTTGAATTTTTATAAATCTCCACAAACCAACTGCTCCGCTCTCCCTCCCCATCAATGTCCATTGGTGACGGGGACCGGGGAGGAGTGGTGCCGAGCTTTCGGAAAATGAGATTGCTCATTTATCGCGCTGGCTGTTTGGGATCTCCCCTCTCCTTAATCCTCTCCCCGCGCTCCGCTGGCGGGGCGAGGAAACCCGAGGCGCAGGGCTCTTGTGTGCGCTTGAAATGGCGATGGCCTTCGACCTTCGAAATGGTTTAAAACCCTATTGAACCCACCGCCTCTTTCTCCCTCTCCATCAATCCCATTGATGGGGAGGGCCGGGGAGGGGTGGCACTGATCTTTCGGAAACGGGCCATTTGCCCTCCAGCCCCAGAGGGGTGACCTATTTGTAGAAATCCAATCTCCAAAAATCATTCCTAGCTCCGTAGAGGCGGCACATACAAGGCATCCAACCCAAGCAAGATTGCGGGGAATATCCGCCCCCCTTGGGCCTGCCCATGCTCTGCATGGTCAAACACAAACCCAAAAACACTCCTTCGCTCTCCTTCCACCCAAATTTCACAAGCCTAAAAACTGAGATGCGCCCTGAAGCGAAGGGCGCATCTCAGTTTTTGAGAGAGTGACCCTCAGCCTCCGCGTTTGAGTTTTTATAAATCTCCACAAACCAACTGCTCCGTTCCTCCTCCCCATCAGTCTCCATGGGTGGCGGGGACCGAGGAGGG
>JAKAFL010000046.1 GCA_021817945.1 bacterium
GCTCTGCTCCGGCGAGACCAGCAGGTTTCGCTGCGGGTTTTGGGTTGGCGGGAGTCACCGGCGGCAGCTTGTCCCGTCGGAGCTTCCCGCGCAGACGGATGGCTCAGCTTTTGGTCGTTAGGCGGATTCGAGCGTATGACAAAAACATCACAGTGGGCTGGATATTGCGCGTCGGTTTTCGCGATTGCATTCTTTGTTGCCGTTACGATGTATCGTGGCGCGGGCGGCGCAGTTCCGGGTTGGATGGCGGTTGTCACCGGTTGGCTTATGATGCTGGCAGCTTTTTCAGGCGTTGTTTGTTTGGTTTCAGCAGCGTTAGGATATTTTCGCAGCCGCAGACAAGTTAGCAGAGAGATTTTAGAAGATGAGAAACCATCCGCCTCCTGAGAAACTAGCGATGTAAGTTCATGAGTTTGAGACGAGTTGGAAGCCGAGGGAGGCGGCGTTTTTTTGGAGTCGTTTGATTTTCTTCTGGCGGTTTTTTTCTTCGGCTTTGGCCCAGACTGCGGGGTCGTAGGGTTCCAGATATTTGAGGAGGTGCCAGATAATGCGGGCCAGCTTGTGGGCCATGGCGGTGATGGCCTTGGGGGTGCCCAGGTCGGGCACAGCCCGGAGCAAAGCGTGGGTTTGGGCAAGTGTGGGGGCGTGTCGGACGCGTGCAGGGCGTTTTGCGCGCAAGGCATCAAAACCTTGAATGGGTTGGTCTATATGTCCGCGTATAAATAAAGCGTCATATGTCGTTTTGTTTATTCGCGGACATATAGTTGGCACCTTTTATACCGAACTACACCAGGTTTGTTTCCGGGGGTTGAAGTCATTGGACCGTGACGCTTTTGGCCAGGTTGCGGGGTTTATCCACGTCACAACCTCGGTTCACCGCAATGTGATAGGCAAATAATTGCAGGGGCACCGTGGCCAGCAAGGGATAGAGACATTCCAAGGCAGGAGGCAGTTCGATGACATGATCAGCCACCTTTTTAATGGCTTTATCGCCTTTGGTGGCGAGGGCGATGATGGGACCCTTTCTTGCCCGGATCATGGCCAGGTTGGCCATGGTTTTATCGTACATGGAATCTTGTGGAACCAGGAAGACGGTGGGGGTTTGCTCGTCAATCAGGGCAATGGGGCCGTGCTTCATTTCTGCGGCGGAATATCCCTCGGCGTGGATGTAAGAAATTTCCTTGAGTTTCAGGGCGCCTTCCAAGGCGATGGGAAAGGTATAACCCCGGCCTAGAAAAAAGAAGTCCTTGGCGTGGGCGTAATGGGCGGCGAGTTGTTTGATGTGCCGGCCCTGGGAAAGCAATTCCTGGATCTGGCCTGGAATGGCTTGAAGGGCATGGAGGATCTCGAGCGCCCTCTTGGCAGGCAGGTTGCGGAGGCGTCCCAGATGGATGGCCAGCATGGCCAGCACAGTGAGGGTGGAGACAAAAGCTTTGGTGGAGGCCACGCCAATTTCAGGTCCGGCGTGCATGTAAATGCCCCCGTCCGATTCACGGGCAATGGTGCTGCCCACGACATTAACGATGGCCAGGGCGCGGTGACCCCGTCTTTTCGCTTCGCGCAGGGCCGCCAAGGTGTCAGCCGTCTCGCCCGATTGTGAAAGCACCAGCAGGACGGTGTTTTTTTCCAGCGGGCAATTTCGGTAGCAAAACTCGTGGGCAAATTCCACCTCCACGGGGATTTGGGCCAGTTCCTCGATGAGATATTCGCCCACCAAGGCCGCGTGCCAGCTTGTGCCGCTGGCGGCGATGATCAAGCGGTCAATGCCGCGCAGTTCGGCGGCGGACATGTTCAAGCCGCCAAATTTGGCCGTGGCCGCCTCAAAATCCAGCCGGCCACGCAGCGCGTTTTGAACCGTTTGCGGCTGCTCAAGGATTTCCTTGAGCATGAAATGGGCGTGGCGGCCCCGCTGGGCGTCTTCCTGTGAAAATTCCAGGTTGCTGATCTGCACATTGGCGGTGTCTGTGCCCAGGTTTTGCATGTCAAATTGCCCGGGACGGATGGTGGCCACATCATAGTCGTTCAGGTAAACGACTTTTTTGGTGTGAGCCACGATTGCATTGGCATCGCTGGTCACGAAATGTTCGCCATCCCCTATTCCAATGATGATGGGAGAGCCACGACGGGCACAAACCATCGTGTCTGGTGCATCCACGCAAATGACCGCCAGACCATAGGTGCCGATGACTTCCCTTAACGCGTTACAAACGGCCTGGGTCAGCCTGCCTTGGTTGTCATCATTGGCATTGGCTGTTTGAGAGCGGGATTTTCCGTGCCTGGCTGCGGACTTGGGAAGGGTTGCGGGCTGCTCGGTGAGTTTGGCGTAAGCATCCCCAATCAGGTGGGCCAGCACCTCGGTGTCGGTGTCTGAGGTGAAAACATGGCCATTGCGGATGAGGCGCTGCTTGAGAAAATCGTAATTTTCAATCACTCCATTATGGACCACGGCGATGCGTCCTGTGCCATCAAGTTGCGGGTGGGAGTTTTTATCTGAAGGCACACCGTGTGTGGCCCATCGGGTGTGCCCGATGCCGAGTTGGCCCTGCACCGGGGAGGTTTGCAGGAGCCTGGCGAGACCCTCGTCAATTTTGCCTTTGCGCTTGCGAATTTCCAGGGATTGAGGCTGGGCAATGGCCACCCCGGCGCTGTCATACCCCCGGTATTCCAGCCGGCGCAACCCTTCCAACAGGATGGGGCTGGCTGCTTTTTTTCCGATATATCCTATTATGCCACACATAATTTAAAAAGGTCCAAAAGGAACAACGTATTCAATCGCCTTGACGGCAGCAGGTTTTGTTCCGCAGAGACGGGTTTCCTGCTTTCCCTTTTTCCTGTGGAAATTGGAAATTCATTTTTGGCTTAAAATCCAATCGGCAGCTTCTGTCAGGTCTGCCACCACCTTTGCCCGGCCCAGCGTCTCGGGTGTTTGGGTGGCAAGGGTGTCTCCGTATCCGGTCCGCACCAGGATGCTTTGCCTGACCCCGGCATTCCATCCGCATTCCAGGTCAATCATCTTGTCGCCCACCATGTAACTTTGGTCCAAGGCCAGTCCCAAGGCATCCCTGGCATCAAACAAGAATGCCGGGGAAGGTTTCCTTCCGCGGCTGGGTTGGTCCGGGGCCTCCGGGGCAATGTAAACGCGCGCCAGGGAAACCCCCTCCCGTTCCAATTCGCGCTGCAAATGGTCATTGACCCGTTCCGCATCTGCAAGTGTAAAGTATCCGCGCCCGATGCCGGATTGATTGGTGACCATCACCAGGAGAAAGCCCGCCTCGGCGAGGCGGCGCAGGGCCATCCCGGCGCCCGGGAAGATTTCCACTTCTTCAGGCCGGTGCAGGTAGTGCTTTTCCGCAATAAGGGTGCCATCCCGGTCCAGAAACACAGCGCGATGCATGCGCGGGATTGTGATGTTTGCGGGCTAAAATTGGAATTGAAATTTGCCGGTGGATTGGGGCATGATGAGCTTTCGACGATTTCGTCTGGATAAAATAAACCAAATAAAAATGAAATGAGCACCAAAGGACGTTTGGGAATTCTTGTGGGTGGCGGACCTGCCCCCGGGTTGAATGGCGTGATTTCCGCTGCCACCATTGAGGGCATCAATCAAGGCTACGAGGTGATTGGCTTCCGCGACGGGTTCAAGCATATCGCCCAAGGCGATGCAACCCAGATCAAACCCCTCGCCATACGCGATGTGAAGGACATTCACATCAAGGGTGGCTCCATTTTGGGCACCGCGCGGACAAACCCCACCAAATCCGAGCAGCAAATGCAGAACATTTTCAGCGTGTTTGAGAAGCTTGGCATCACCGCGCTGGTGACGATTGGCGGGGATGACACGGCTTTCTCGGCAAGCCACGTCGCCAAGCGGAGCGGCGGCAAGATCAAGGTGGCCCATGTCCCCAAGACCATTGATAATGACCTGCCGCTTCCTGGCACCGCCCCGACCTTTGGCTATGAGACAGCCCGGCACTACGGCGTCCAGATTGTGCGGAACCTGATGGAGGATGCCCGAACCACCTCCCGCTGGTATTTGATCATCAGCATGGGACGCGCCGCAGGTCACCTGGCCTTGGGCATTGCCAAAGCCTCGGCTGCAACACTTTCAATCATCTCCGAGGAATTCCGGGGCCGGCCCGTGACAGTGGATGAAGTGTGCGACATCATCATTGGTTCCATCATCAAGCGCAAGGCCGAGGGTTCACAGTATGGCTTGGTGGTCCTGGCCGAGGGTTTGATTGAGTCGCTGGGAGAAAAGGGATTGGTTGCCGCCCTGCCTGACGGCCAGTTGGAGCGGTTCGGCAAAGTGATCCGGGATGACCACGGTCATCTGCGGCTTGGCGAAATAGAATTTGGCCGGTTGATGAAGGAACTGCTCAGCCAAAGGCTTGAGAAACTGGGAATCAAACTGACCTTCATTGACAAGGATTTGGGGTATGAACTGCGGTGCGCGGACCCCATCCCGTTTGATGCGGAATACACCCGGGACCTGGGATACGCAGCGGTGAAATTCCTGCGTTCACCGGACGCGGAAAAGTTTGGCGCCATCATCAGTTTCGTGGATGGCAAGATGAACCCTCTCCCGTTTGACAACATGCTGGATCCCAAAACGGGCCGGATGCAGAACCGGCGTGTGAATGTGGAAGGAGAAGCCTTTGAATGCGCCCAAGCCTATATGATCCGACTGGAGCGCGAGGATTTTGAGGATTCACGCCAACTGGCCAAGCTCGCCGCCGTGATCGGGTCCACCCCGGATGCATTCAAGGCGCGGTTTGGATACCTGGCCGGGGTGAAATAACCTGGAAAATTCCATTCAGCGGCGGCGGGTGAATCCTGCCGCCGCTTTTTTGCAGAGTTAAGGCGCATGACTTTTAAACCCGAAAAACGAAATTCAAAGAGCCAGTCTGCCCCAATCTACTGGGCGCAAACTCTTTGGAAAAACCTCACCAGACCGCTTCGGGTAGGGTTTCGATTTTTCCAAAGAGTTTCCGCTCCAGCATCCTGCCGCATCCCAGCCCTTTCAATTTCGCTTTTCGGGTTAAAAAGGCCGCAAGCTTGTGAAACCCCTTGAAGCATGCCAGTTGTACACTTTCGTGGACACCGCATACCTTGTCGGGCGCGATCCCGTGGACATTGCACGGCAACTGTGTGACGGCGGAAGTGACCTGATTCAAATACGCGCCAAGAACCTGGCGGAGGACGAGGTGAGGCGAATGGCAGAGCGTGTGGTTCCGGTTGTGCGGCAGGCCGGGGTGGGGTTGGTCATCAATGACCATTGGGCGGTGGCTGCGGAGGTGGGCGCGGATTTCTGCCATCTTGGACAGGAAGATTTTTTCGATGCAGGCCATCGGCGCAGCTCGGATTTGTTCGCGTCCGGCGTCAGGCCTCGCCTGGGCCTGAGCTCACATGCGCCTGAACAGGCTCGTATGGCCATGGAGGCGGGGGCGGATTACATTGCCATCGGTCCCGTTTATGCCACCGGTACCAAGCCTGGAGCACGACCGGTAACACTTGACTATGTTCGCTGGGCCAGGAGGCATGTTGCGGTTCCATGGTTTGCCATCGGGGGAATCAATCTGGACACATTGGAATCCGTGCTGGAGGCGGGTGCGGAGCGCGTTTGCGTGGTTTCCGCCCTGTTGAACACCGCCAATATCCGCGCCGCGTGTGAAACCCTGCGCAGGAGGCTTCCTCCGCTTTCCGAATCCCCGCGTCAGGACGCGCCGCGCTGTTGAGTGAAGGCGGTTGAAACCGTCAGCCAATGAAAGCTTCATGGACCGCCCGGGTGGCGGCTTCGCCCCGGGCCAGGTCTATGGTGACGGAAATCTTGATCTCGCTGGTTGAAATCATGCCGATGTTGATGCCGTCGCGGGCCAGCACGCTGAACATTTTGCCCGCCACACCGGTGTGGGATTTCATGCCCACGCCCACAATGGACAATTTGCCGATTTTTTCATCCGTGATGACATCGCGAATGCCGATTTCCTGCCTGAGTTTTTCAATGACCTTGCAGGCCTTGAGCAAATCAGCTTTTTCGGTGGTGAAGGAAATATCTGTCTGCGGGGACCCTGCGCCGTGGCTGATGTTCTGGACGATCATGTCCACGTTCACCGTGGAATCACCGAGCGCCTTGAAAATGCGGGCGGCCACCCCTGGTTTGTCAGGCACTCCCACAAGGGTGATTTTGGCCTGGTTTTTATCGAGTGCGACACCGCGCACCACCACTTCCTCCATGCTTTTGGTTTCTTCTTTCACGAGAGTTCCTGGGTTGTCATTCAAGCTTGAGCGGACTTCAAAAACCACGCCGAATTTTTTGGCAAACTCCACCGAGCGGCTTTGCATGACCTTGGCGCCCAGGCTGGCCAGCTCCAACATTTCATCATAGGAAATTTCCGCAAGTTTTTTTGCCTGGGGCACGAGCCTGGGATCAGCCGTATAAACGCCGTCCACATCCGTGTAAATCTGGCATAGGTCCGCCTTCAGGGCGGCAGCCAGCGCAATGGCGGTGAGATCGGATCCGCCGCGGCCCAGCGTGGTCACCTGGCCCTCGGGGGTTTCACCTTGAAAACCCGCCACGATCACCACGTTGCCCTGATTAAGCAGTTCATGAACCTTTCGCGGGGTGATATTGTGGATTTTGGCCTTGGTGTGGACGCCATCGGTGACGATGCCGGCCTGGGCGCCGGTCAGGGAGACGGCTGGCACATTCAGGGCGTGCAGGGCGATGGCCGTCAAGGCAATGGTCTGCAGTTCACCCGTGGCCAGCAGCACATCCATTTCCCGCTCATTAGGCAGGGGCATGATTTCCCTCGCGAGTTTGATGAGATGGTCCGTCACGCCGCTCATGGCGGAAACCACCACCACCACCTGGTCGCCGCGTGAGCGGTATTGGGCCACCCGCGCCGCCACGTTTTTGATGCGCTCCGGGTTGCCCACCGAGGTGCCGCCATACTTTTGAACAATCAATGCCATTGCTTCAAATCATCCAGGTTTTCAAAAGACGCTGATCATGCCAGAAAAATCAGCCAAATCAAGAGGCTTGGTGCTTCATCAAATACGCCTTGAACCGGCCATACTCCACGGTCATGCGGTCAAAATCCTCCGGCAAATCCATGGCTGCCTGCATGTGAAAAGGCACGTCGGGCGGCCACCCCACCACTTTTTCCACCTCCTCGGGAAATTTGGCCGGGTTGGCGGTTTCCACCATCACGATGGGGCTTTGTCCCATGTCCTCGGTCGCGGCCCAGTCCAGGAAACCCTGCCAGGCGACCACTCCATGCGGTTCCAGAAGGATATTATATTGCTCCCAGAAGGATTTCAGGGAAGAGCGTGTTTTCTGGTCTGAAATGGAACTGGAGAACAAGTCGCGGCGCATCCGGTCCATATCCGGCTGGCGATGGATTTTGCCGGTTTCATCCATGTGCCCCCCATAGAGGGCTGTCAGGCGGGCCAGATTGCTGGGGTGGCCCACATTCATGGCGTTGGACACGGAATTGCGCGATGGGGAAACTTTTTGGTAAACGCCCGTGGCTAGGAACCGGGGAAAGGCGTCGTTGTCATTCACCGGGGCGATTATTTTGCGAACAGGCAGACCCATTTCCCTGGCCAGGACGGCACCCATCATGTCGCCAAAATTCCCGCTGGGGACGGAGAAGACGACCGGTTCATCTGTATCCGCCAATCGTGAAGCGGCGAAGAAATAATAGACGCACTGCGGCAGCAACCGTCCGATATTGATGGAGTTGGCCGATGACAACGGAATGTGCCGGAGGTCTGGATCGGCAAAGGCCTGTTTCACCATGGCCTGGCAATCATCGAATTTGCCATCCACGGCGAGGGTGCGGACATTGCCTTGCAGGGTGGTCATGAGTTTGCGCTGGCTGGCGCTGACCTCGGCAACGGGAAAAAGCACCAGAACCCGCACACCGGGGATGCCATGAAAAGCCCTGGCCACGGCTGCGCCGGTATCACCGCTGGTGGCTGTCAGAATGGTCAGCTTTCCGCCGGTCTGATTGAGGAAAAAACCAAACATGCGGGCCATCATCCGCGCCGCAAAATCCTTGAAGGAGGCAGTGGGGCCCTGGTCCAGCCTCATCAAAAATTTTCGTCCCTGGATCACCTCCAACGGTATCCCAAAATCATAAGCCTCCCGGCACATCCGGGCCAGGTCCGGGTCCGGGATGACGCCTCTTGTATATTGAGACAGGACGTCAAAGGCAATCTGGTGATAGGGTTTCGCGGCAAAGGATGCGATTGTCTCGCGGGGCAGGCGGGGGATTTGCGCGGGCAGGTACAGACCGCGGTCCGGGGCCTGGCCAGCCAAAAGCGCATCTTGTAGATTGACCGCAGGGGACTGTCCGTTGGTGGAATAAAACTTCATGCTCATTTCTACGGCTGCTCCTGCTCAAAAGATTCCACCCTTATCATGACAGGCCTGCTCTTGATGGCAGACAATTTCCCGATTTGATTCAAGGCCTTTGCCACCGCTCCATGGGTGGCATAGTGCAACATGAAAATCAAGGGAACCGTTTTGCCTTCATGCCCTTCGGGTTGAATGACGGATGAAATGCCGATATTGGATTTGCCAAAAATAGTGGCGACCTGGGCCAGCACCCCGGGACGGTCGGTCACATTCAGCCGCACAAAATATTGGCTCACCACCTCTTCAATGGGCGCCACCCGCCCCGAGCAGTCATGGGGCACAAACGCCGGGAGCCGGTGCTTGGTGCCCAATTTCAGGTCCAGGGCCGCGTCTCCAAGGTCGCTCAAGACGGCGCTGGCCGTGGCTTCCTTTCCGGCCCCGCGCCCATAAAACAGAGCATCTCCCACGATATCCCCGCGCACGAAAACCGCGTTGAAAGCGTGGTTCACACTCGCCATCACGTGGGCGTTGGGAACCAGCGCCGGGTAAACAGAAACCTGAACGCTGCATCCGGTTTGCAGTTTTTTGACAATCCCCAGCAATTTGATGGTGTAACCCAGCTCGCCGGCAAATTGAATGTCCAGCGCCGTCACATTGCGGATGCCTTCCACATGGATTTTTTTTGGATTCACCCAGAACCCATGGGCCAATGAAGCCAAAATCCCGGTCTTGTGCGCCGCATCATGGCCGTCCACGTCCAGGTCCGGCGGAGTTTCCGCATATCCCAATTTTTGGGCGTCCGCCAGAACAGATGCAAAATCCGCCCCCTCCAGTTTCATGCGGGTCAAAATGTAGTTGCAGGTCCCGTTTACAATCCCGTGGAGGGCGGTTATTCGGTTGCCCACGAAACCCTCGCGCAAGGCCTTGATGATGGGGATGCCTCCGGCCACGCTGGCTTCGTAATAGAGATTTGCCCCAAATTTCCGGGCTGCGGAAAAAAGCTCCTCGCCATGGGCGGAAAGCAGCGCCTTGTTGGCGGTAACCACTGGTTTGCCCAGCTTCAGGGCGGTGAGGACAACTTCACGGGCGATGGTGGTGCCCCCGATCAATTCAGCCACCAGGTGGATATCCGGGTCACAAACGGCCTCCCTCCAATCTGCCGTCAAAAGGGATCGTGGAATCCTGGTCGCGCGTCCTTTTTCAGGGTTTTTCACGGCCACCCTTGCCACGTTCAAGCCCACGTTCAGTCGCGAGGCCATCAGCGGGCCGTTTTTCTGCAAAGCCTCATAGACCCCGCCGCCCACTGTTCCCCCGCCGACCATCCCTAGATTCACTTGCTGCATAAAATAAAGAGTATTCAGCTTGCCGTGATTTGCGAACCCGGACAATTCAAATCTGGAGGTTTTGCGGAGGGGCTGCGCTGGCCTGGATTCGTTTAAACCGAAAAGCGAAATGGGAAGGGTCAAGATGCGGCAATCGACTGGAGCGGAAACCTTTTGGAAAAATCGAAACCATACCTGAAGCGGTCTGGTGAGATTGTTCCAAAGAGTTAGCACCCGGTAGATTGGCGCAGATTGGCCTTTTGAATTTCGATTTTCGAGTTTATTGCCATTGCAGGGTTTATGTTTGAAGGCGAGGTTCCTTCACCTGACGTTCCTTGCCGCCTCCCATCCACGGATGCCATCCGGAACATTTTCATGAGCGGTTGTGCCGATCACCCACTCCCAACCCCCATTTTAAACCTGCCGTCTCTTACCCCCTCTTCATCAGTTCGATTGATAGGGAGGGCCGGGGAGGGGTGTCGCTGAGTTTTTGGAGTGGCTGCGAGGTCGCAGCCTCAGAGTGGAAGTTTATTTTTAAAACCAATCCAGAAATCATGCCAAGCCCCAGCATGGCTGCCATTCTCCCCTCCGTCCAGGTGCGGAAGGTTTAAGTCGTTGGCTCTTGGCCGGGTTGAGCTTCCTTGCTTGGGCTGATTTTTTAGCCGGTCGGGTTTTTAAGAGAGGCACCAAGGCGGAATTTTGGAAATATAAAACCTGAAAGCCTGCAATGGTCGCGATATTCGGGGCTGCATTGGCTGAGCAGGTTCTCCTCCAGGCGCGCGCGCCACAGCAGGAGAAGAACCTGGACGGAAACCAGAACGATGTACGCAATGGAGCCGTTAATGAGTACGACTCCTGCCAACAGGAAGAGATACCCCAGATACATGGGATGCCGCACCCACCGGTAAGGGCCGGCGAGAACGACATTCCGGACCACAACGAAAATGCCAAACGACCGTCTCAGATGGAGAAGGCTCCAAATGGAAAACGCAGGGCCGATCACGCCGAGCATCAGGCCGATGGCGATGAACGGAGCTATCCAATGCGCGGGGAACAGGCTTTTCTGGAGCGATGCCGGCAGATAATGAATGAAGTTGTAAACGAGAACAAAAAGAACCGTGACCAGCGGCACCACCACATCTCTCAGGTTTTGTGGCGCGGAGGAGGCCCGGCGGCCCAGTAGCAAAAAGGCGCCCGTGGAAAAATTCAACAGCAGGGAAACAAAATGGCGCGCCGCTTCTTCCAGGAGGGTCACCCGGGTGATGAGCGGTTCCCGGAGGATGATTTGCAGGTAGGGCCAATCCCGTTGGATGATGGATGAAAGGGCATGGAATTCCACCCAGGCCAGGTAAAGGTAAACCGGCGCCAGAACGTATCTTTCGGAATAAACCACCGCCACCGCCACCAGCGGGCTCAATGTCTTGTTTGTCGTCATTCGCTTTTCCCGGGATTCTAATGCCAAAATACCCGGGTGAAAAACTTTATAAATGCCCGATCCAGGGCAGGGCTGGAATGAGGCTGGAAGAAACATCCGGCTGGCCGGGCAAAGGTTGTGCTGCGCCGTGGGCATTTCACAGCGCCGTGTGCAAAAAAGGCCGGGCACGGGTTGTTAATCCCGCGCCCGGCTGGAAGAATTCCAAGGTCCAGGCCTTGGACGGCCGGTTTTCAGGCTTTTCCGCCGAAGGAGACGAAATCGTCCATGTCCAAAACGTCAAACCATGAGCTGATGTCGGTGCGTTTGGGGGCGCCAGCCTTGTGTAGTTCGTTGAAATATTCGCGTGAATCAGGATTGTCCGGCCCGCGGTTTTCCTGATAGGCGGTCCACGCCAGGATTTCCGGGAGGGTGCGTTTATGGCGCGCGTGAGCCTGGACCCACGCCAGGATTTCGGTGTCGCTTTTGGACAACTCTTTTTTCATCGCCTCGGGATCAATGCCCACAAAGTCGAAAAAGCCCATGTCGAGAGGGCAGGCGTAGTGGTATTCGCCCTGTTTGCCGGCAAGGGTGGCTCGGCCCTTGTCCAGGCAGCGGGGCAGGATGGCATAGCCGCCCAGACGGACTCGGGGGCTGCGGGGCGGGTACTGGGTCAGATCAGGGGAATTCAGTGGCATAAGACAATTATTTGGCAATTGTTTGACGATGATTTTGATTTTGACAGATACGATTTCCGTTCTATTTAAACGGACAGCCCAAGGCAACGGGCCCGGGGCGACCAACGGCTAAAAAATGCACCCAAAATGCAGAATTGCAAGTCGTGTCCAACCAATTTATTTTAGGGGCGTGAAACACAACGGGAAAGCCGCCCGGTCGGCGCTGAAAATGATCGGCATGTCGCTGGCAGCAGTGGGGTTGCTGCTGGTGGCCGCTTTTTTAGGCAAAGTCATTGGCACATTTGTACTGGATGACCTGGCCGGGGTGTTGGCGGGGCTTTGGCTTTTGTTTGCTCTGTTCACCTTTTATTTTTTCAGGGATCCCGATCCCATGACACCTTCCGGCCCAAACCTGGTGGTCTCCCCGGGCCATGGCAAGGTGGATACCATTGATACCATCGAAGGAAATGAATTCATGGAGGGGCGCTGCCGCAGAATTTCGATTTTTTTGTCCGTGTTTGACGTTCACGTGCAGAATTCACCGGTGACCGGCGTGGTGGGATATTTCAAGCACACGCCGGGGCAATACCTCAATGCCATGCGCACCGATTGCGCCCAGTACAATGAAAACGTTTTGATTGGAATCCAAACGGTGGAAAACGGCAAGGCGCGGGTGGGAGTGCGGCTGATTGCGGGGTTGATTGCGCGGCGTATCGTGCCGTGGGTGAACATGAATGAGACTGTGATGCGCGGCGAACGCATCGGCCTCATTCAGTTTGGATCCCGCGTGGATTTATACCTGCCCTTGGATAGCGTGGTGAAGGTGCATCTGGGGGACAAGGTTGTGGGGGGAACCACTGTTTTGGCGGAATTATCCGCAAACCATGGCTGAGGCGCCCAAACAATCAAACCCTCCGGAGGACCCGAGGCAGCGGCTCAAAATTTATTTTTTGCCGAACCTGCTGACCGCCGGGAACCTTTTCTGCGGGTTTGTGGCGTTGACTCGTATTGTGGAGGCGAACATTGATGAGGGGGATTACAGCCAGATTAAAATCGCCCTGGGCTTCATTTTGCTTGCCTGCATTTTTGACCTTTTGGACGGGCGCGTGGCGCGCATGGGCGGCCATGAAAGCCCATTCGGACGTGAGTTTGATTCACTGGCGGACTTGATTTCATTTGGCGCGGCACCCGCCTTCCTGGTGCATCGCGTGGTGTTGCACGATGTTTTTTCAGGGGAATACCAGGAGCTGGGCTGGTTCGTCGCCTCGATTTATCTGATCTGCGGCGCGCTCCGCCTTGCCCGTTTCAATTGCCTCTCGGCCATGAATGGACCCGGGGGTGACAAGGATTTTCTCGGTTTTCCCATCCCCTCAGCCGCTGGTTTGGTGGCTTCCCTCACCTTGTTCATCATCAAGCTGAATGAAAAGGAAAAGAACCTGGGGCATTGGGCTTACCTGCTGCCGGTGGTCCTGGTGTTTCTTTCTGCAATGATGGTCAGCGAGGTCCGCTATCCCAGTTTCAAATCCCTGGGTTTGCGGTCCACCACCACCTTCCTGAAGGTGATCATTGGGGCCCTGTTCCTGGGCTTCCTCCTCGTTCTCAGGGATAAAATCATTTACTACGTCCTGCCCCTGTTTTTCACCGCCTACCTTTTGTACGGATTCATCCGCCCGCACATTTCCCGCACATGGCGGCGTGAAATTGAAGAGGATGAGGACGATTCGGAGGCCTGAAACTCAGCCGATGCAAACCCATTTTATCCTGATTGCCTGGATGGCCGGCTTTGTTTGCGCCCTGGTTTTTTCTTCCATCCCGGTGGGGCCAATCAACTTGACCATCTTAAATGAGGGTGCAAGCAGGGGGTTTGGATGGGCTTTCCTGATTGGACTCGGTGCGGCGGTGATGGAGGTGGTTTATTGCAGCATTGCCTTTACCAGTTTTTCCACTTTCCTGAACACGTCCATGATCAGGGCTGCGCTTCAGGTGGGCAGTTTTATTTTCCTGATGTTTCTTGGCGGAAAATTTATGGTGGCTCAGTCCATCCATGTTCCCACCCGCTTGGACCAGGCATCCGCCCGCTTGGAGGCAAGCTTGGACCGGCGTTTGCATCCTCATTCCGCCTTCATGACTGGGTTTGTGCGCGTGATGGGAAATTTGGGAGTGCTTTTGACCTGGGTGGTGATGGCTGCGTATTTGATGTCGCACGGCGAAAACCTGGCCACAGGAAGCTGGGTGGAAAACCGGATGGTTTCCAAGGCCGCGTGCGTGGGCGGCGTGGCCTGTGGAACCACCCTTTGGTTTTTCATTCTCAGCCTGGGCGTGTCCCGGGGACATGGGCGATTCAGTCCGCGCACCCTTTTGCGGATGCAGCACGCGTCGGGATTCTGCCTGCTGCTGGCGGGTTTATACGGCGGGGTTCGGGTGATCTGGCAAGTGACCAGCCATCAAGTCTGATGAATCGGCCCGGTGCATTTCCCCTTTTCATGGCCTGCCAAAAAATCGGTTTTTAGAATTTTATCATTATGCTTAAAGCTGGAATTGTAGGATTGCCCAATGTGGGCAAATCAACCCTGTTCAACGCCGTCACCCGCACCCGCAAGGCGGAGGCGGCCAATTACCCGTTCTGCACCATTGACCCCAACGTGGGGATGGTCACCGTGCCAGACGAACGCATGGAGGTGTTGAGGGGCATTGCCCGGACCCAGGTGGTGATTCCCGCCGCCATTGAATTCGTGGACATTGCCGGGTTGGTGAAAGGTGCGGCCCAAGGTGAGGGATTGGGCAACAAGTTTCTAACCCACATCCGGGAGGTGGATGCCATTGTCCAGGTTGTCCGTTGCTTTGAGGATGCGGACATTCATCATGTCACCGGCAGCGTGGACCCGGTGCGGGACATTGAGATCATCAACACCGAATTGGTGATGGCGGATCTGGACACGGTCAAAAAGCGGCGGGAAAAGCTCGCCAAGGACGTGAAGCGCGGAGACAAGGCGGCGGTGGCTGAAGATGGGTTGCTGGCCCGGTTGGAGCCGGTTTTGGACGCGGGGAAACCCGCCTTGACCGTCTCCCTCACGCCAGAGGAAAAAGCCGTGACCCGCGCCTTTTTCCTGCTCACGGACAAACCCACACTCTTTGCCTGCAACGTCAAGGAGTCCGAACTGGCAACCGCAGGCCAAAACCCCCATGTGAGCCGGGTGCGGGACTATGTGAAGTCGCACCTGGCCTGCGAGGCGGTGGTGATCAGCGCGCAGATTGAAAGCGACCTTGTGGATCTGCCTCCCAATGAGGCAATCGAATTCCTCAAGGAACTGGGCGTGCAGGAATCCGGCGTGGGGTCCTTGATCCGGGCCACCTATCATCTACTGGGCTTGAGAACCTATTTCACTGCCGGTGAAAAGGAAGTGCGCGCCTGGACCATCCATGCAGGGGATACGGCTCCAAAAGCCGCCGGGGTGATTCATTCAGATTTCGAACGTGGCTTCATCAAGGCGGAGACGGTGGCGTATGCGGACCTCGTCCGGTGCGGTTCCGTGGCGGTGGCTCGGGAAAAGGGGCTGTACCGGATGGAGGGCAAGGAATACGTGGTGCAGGACGGTGATGTGATGCTATTCAAATTTAACGTGTAGCCCCTTGCATTTGGGAATCAGGGAGGGAATGGCGCCGCGCCGGGTGTTTCAACCCAGTCGGTATCGTCGCATGGAGGGTTCCACCTCCCTGGCCCAGGCATCTATCCCTCCAGAAAGGCAGCGGACATTTTTCAACCCGTGGCCCAGAAAATAGGCTGCGGCATCCAGTCCATTTTTTCCCGCATGGTCAATCACCACCACTGGCTGGTCATTGGAACCAGATGCCATGAGTTCCTTCATGACCTGCTGGGACAGCAGGACAGAGCCTTGGATGTGCATGGCTTCAAATTCCTCCCTGGAACGGACATCCACCAGCTTGATTGCGGGATCGTTTTTGATCCAATCCGCCAAAGCCTGCGGGGTGATGAGGATGCGTGCATCCTGCTCCTGGCTGGACAGGAGGTAGGCCAGGACTTCTTCTCCCGGAAGGTTTCCATTGCGGTTGCAAACCTGGGCCAGCGTCTCATCCGGGCTGAATCCACACTGGCTGCAGCCGCCGATGTGATATTGCCTGAACAAGGCCCGCTGCGCGCCCGGATGTATCTCCAACACCTCGCGCATCGTGGATTCCAAGTGGATGGGTTTCGTCATTTTTTTGAAAGAGTTCCCCAAGCGCGGCTTGGGAAGGCATTGGTGTTTACCGGCCAAAAAAACGCTGGATTTCCCGGATGACCTCCACGAATTGATCCACCTCAGCCCGGGTGTTATAAAAATAAAAGCTGGCTCGCGCTGTGGATTCCACCCCTAATTTGTGCATCAAGGGCTGGGTGCAATGGTGTCCACCCCGAAGCGCCACGCCAGCCTGGTCGGCCAGGGTGACAATGTCGTGGGCATGAACGTCCTTGAGCAAAAAGCTCACCAGTCCCGCCCGGAAAGGCGAATTGCCGACCGGCCCAAAAAGCCGGATGTCCTTGAGTTTCGAAAGTTGATCCCAGGCATGGTGCGCCAGTTCCTGGTCATGTTTCCAAATGTGGTCCCTTCCGATTGCATCCAGGTAGTCCATGGCCGCATGAAGGCCGATCGGCCCGGATATGTCCGGGGTGCCCGCCTCGAACCTGTGTGGTGCTGGCTTGTATTCGGTCCGGTCATAGCCGGCGGTAAGGATCATTTCTCCTCCGCCCTGGTAGGGCGGCATTTTTTCCAGGCATTGTTGCCGGCCCCAAAGCACGCCAATGCCGGTCGGTCCGCAAATTTTATGGCCGGAAAAAGCAAAAAAATCGCATCCCAGCGCCTGCACATCCACGGGCAGATGTCCTGCGCTCTGGGCGCCGTCCACCAGGGTGGTGACACCCATTTTGCGGGCGCGGGCGCACAGTTCCTCCACCGGGTTCAAGGTGCCCAGTGAATTGGAAATATGCACCATGGAGAGAAGTTTCACCCGGGGCGTGAGATAGTCATCCAGCCTGGAAAGGTCCAGCATCCCATCATCCCCCGTGACCGGGATGAATGCCAGGCGCGCCCCTGTCTGCCGGGCGATCATCTGCCAGGGCACAAGGTTGCTGTGATGCTCCATTTCAGTAAGCAGAATCACATCGCCGGGTTTGAGGTTTGTTGCACCCCATGTGGCTGCCAAAAGATTGATGCTCTCAGTCGTGCCACGGGTGAAAATGATTTCATCCGGATGCGGCGCATGAATGAACCGGGCCACCCGGGCGCGCGCCCCCTCAAAGGCCACGGTGCTGCGATTGCTCAACTCATGGATGCCGCGGTGGACATTGGCATTGTCCCGCTTGTAATAATGAACCAGCGCCTCAATCACCGACAGGGGTTTCTGGCTCGTGGCCGCGTTGTCCAGGTACACCAAAGGCTTGCCGTGAACTGTTTGGTCCAGGATCGGAAAATCACGCCGGCAGGATTCCCAATCAAAGGTTTTGTTCATAAAAAAGGATGCAAACAGGCCGGACAGGAAGGCCATTTGGCGGAGCCAATCCCGGTGCGGAGCCAATCCTTCAACGGTTCCTCACAGAAGCCCCAGTTGCAGTTTCGCCGCCTCGGTCATCATGCTCTGGTTCCAGGGCGGGTCCCAGACCAATTCCACGTTGGCCTCCTCAATGGGTTCCAGTGAAATCAGTTTGTTTTGAACGTCCTGGGCCAGCACAGGCCCCATGCCGCATCCCGGTGCGGTCAGTGTCATTTTTACCTCCGCACGGTAGTTGTTTTCACCAGCCGGGGTGAGGTGACAATCATAAATCAAACCCAAATCCACAATATTGACCGGAATTTCCGGGTCATAACAGGTCTTGAGCGCTTCCCAAACCTTTTTCTCCAGATCATCCATGGAGACCGGCCCAGCCGGTTGCGATGGGGGCGGAGGCGTGGCGGCCACGCTGAAACCCAGGGCATCTGCATCCTTGGATTCAATCCGGAACATGTTGCCATTCACAATGACCGTGTAAGTGCCCCCCAAGGATTGGGTGATGTGTGCCGTCTGGTCCTTTTGCAGGGTGACCTTGGTTCCAATCGGAACTACCGACGCTTCCACGTCCCGTGTCAAAACTCTGGTTTCAGTGCTCATAAAAAGGTTTCAGGTCAGCTATAGAATGCCTCAAGACGGTGAAAAATCAATCATGCCGCCTCATTTTCGGTGGTGACCGGCGCCGCCCCGCCTTTCAATGCCTCCAAAAGCGCATGCCAAGCCAGAATGGCGCATTTAACCCGGGCAGGGTATTTGTGGACCCCCGCAAAAACCGCCAACTTGCCCATGTCACCCTGACCCTGACCGGTCGTTACCAAGCCACGGACTTGATCAAAAAGGGCGGTCGCCTCCTGGCGGGTTTTGCCTTTCACGTTTTCCGTGAGCAACGAGGCCGAGGCCTTGGAAATACAGCATCCGGACCCCACAAACGCTGCATCCAGAATCCGATCATCTTTCAAGGTCAAAAACAGCTTCAATTGATCGCCACACACAGGGTTCCGACCCTGGGCCGTGACCGAGCAGGAGGGTATTTCATGGAAATTGCGCGGATGCCGGCAATGGTCCAAAATGACCTGCTGGTACAAGTCGTTGACGTCTTCAAACATGGAGAGGACGGGGGGAACAGGCCCACCCGTTTGTTTGGCCGTTTGGATTCATGATCCTGCCAAATGATGATGGTTTTCCAGGCGATCCCAAACCTGGCTGTCAATGATCTCGCGGATGGATTGGCACTGGATGCGCTCAATGATTTCACCGGCAAAAGCGTGAATCAGCATTCGACGCGCGCCGGACTTGGGAATGCCCCGGGTGCGAAGGTAAAAAATGCTTTCCTCGTTCAGTTGGCCAATGGTCGCGCCATGGGTGCACTTGACGTCATCAGCATAAATTTCAAGCTGTGGCTTGGTGTCTGCCGTCGCCTCATTGGAGAGAAGCAGGTTCTTGTTGGTTTGTTTGGCATCCGTTTTTTGGGCCACGGGATGCACGTGAATGCGCCCGTGAAACACCCCCTTGGATTGGTCATCCAGGATGCCGTTGAAATATTCATGGCTGGCGCAATGGGGGCTGGCATGATTCACCACCATGTGATGGTCTGCCACCTGTCTGCCGCGTGTGAGATAAAGGCCGTTCAAAACGCACTCCAACCCCTCTCCGCCCAGATGGGCAGTGATGTTGTTTCTGGCAATCCGCGCGCCAACAGAAAAAGAATGCACCCCCACACGGCTCGAGGCTGAATAATCTCCCGCCAAGGTGGCCAGGTGAAAGGTTTCATGGTTTTCATCCTGCCACTTGATGTATTCCACACTGGAGCCTGGACCTGCCACAATCTCGGTCACCGGGTTGGTGAACCCGGACTGTTGATTGGTGTGAATGTAGGTTTCCACGATGCAGGCCCGGCTGTTCGCCCCTGCCAGGACCAGTGTTCTGGGCGCGACCATCCCGCCGGGATCCTGGTGGGATTGAATAAAAACCAGTTGAATCGGATCCGGCAGCGTCACTCCTTGGGGAATCTGAATGAATGCGCCATCAGTAAAAAACGCCTGGTTCAAGGCGGCAAAAGGATTGGACTGAGCAGTGGCCAGACGTCCCAAGTGCTTCTCAACGAGGGCGGGATTGTGAACCATGGTTTGCGCCAGGCTTTCGACCCGCACGCCCGCAGGCAAGGAATTAATTTGGGAGAGTTGGGCCGCAAATCTGCCATTGACAAATACCAGCCGGTGCCCGGCAATCCGGGACGATAAACTATCCTCCAAGGCTTTGCTCTCGGCGCCATTCACACGGGCAGGTGCCGTGAGATGCAAAGGCATCCCCACCAATGGAGCCAGATTGGTGTACCTCCAATCTTCGTCGTTCAAGGTTGGAAAGCCTTTCGAGGCAAAAGCGGCAAGCCCCGCCTTGCGCAGGGGCAGGAGCCAGGCTGGTCCACTGGATTTCTCCAGGGAATCAAATAGTCCCAAAACAGGTTCAATCGCGCGCTGCGAGTCAGAAGATGTCATATTGGCATTCCGTCAAAATCTCATGATTCCATGCAAACCGGGAAGGCGCAAGCCTTGAGACGGCCTGATCCGCTTGTTTTCTGGCTGGAAACTGGCACCCTTCATCCCTCATGGTTACGCAAGCAAGTGTTTTGGATGCCTTGAAATCCGTCAAATACCCCGGATTTTCCAGGGATGTGGTTTCCTTCGGCCTGGTCAAACAGGTGGAGGTAAAAGGAGGCGAGGTTCGAGTGGTTCTGCAATTGACCAGCGCCAACGAGGAGGCTGCGGGGCAGATACGCTCAGCCGCCGGGGATGTCCTGCGGCGTATTCCTGGTGTTGAAAAGGTTCAGGTGGAGATACTGCAACCCTCTGGTCCAGCCCCGGCCCCAGGCAACCCCCTTTCTTCCCAAACCAAAGTCCCGGGCGTGGCGCGTATCCTGGCCGTTGCCAGTGGAAAAGGTGGCGTGGGCAAATCCACCTGCTCGGTCAACCTCGCCTGCGCCCTCAATCAATCGGGGTTGCGCGTGGGTTTGTTGGATTGCGATATTTACGGTCCAAGCATCCCTCTCATGATGGGCGTGCATGGCAGGCCCTCGGTGAATGAGCGGGAGCAACTGGTGCCTCTGGTGGCGCATGGTGTGCGCGTGATGAGCATGGGCCTGCTGATTCCTGACGACCAACCCGTGGTCTGGCGGGGTCCCATGATCACCAAAACCATCCAGCAATTCCTGCTGGCAGTGGATTGGGGCGACTTGGACTTCCTGCTCGTGGATCTTCCCCCGGGAACCGGTGACGCCCAGCTTTCACTCTGCCAGACCGTGCCCCTGGATGGCGGGATGGTCGTCACCACGCCCCAGGAAGCTTCACTGGGTGTTGTCCGCAAGGGAATTGCCATGTTCAACAAGGTCCATGTGCCCATTCTCGGAATCGTGGAAAACATGAGCTATTTCACCACACCCCAGGGCGAACGCATGGAAATTTTCGGCCATGGAGGCGGCAGGCAGGAGGCGGCGCGCCAAAACGTGCCGTTTCTGGGCGAAATCCCCATTTACACCGAAATCCGGGAGGGCGGGGACAGAGGTATGCCGGTGACAGTAAGCGCTCCAAATCATGCTGCCGCCCAAGCATTTAAGCGCATAGCAGATCAAGTTCAAAAAATCTGGCGCGAATGACTTGTTTTTTGGCAATACAAAGCTAGATTTTGAGTGTGGACTTCGATTCAAAGATTTAACATCGAGTTTACATATATGTTGAACCCTGGAAATGATTCGTCCTCGACGAACGATTTATTGAAGCATTCGTCGCTTTACCGGGAATTTCAAGCGGAGCGCGAGGAAATTCTGCGTCACAAATGGTTGGAGTCGGAGAAAGCCGGCAAAGATATCGGTTTTGAGCAGGCGTTGACAGATTGGATTATCAAACACCGTTCCAACTGGCGCAAGATGAGGCAAAGTCCGCCTTGAATGAGTGGATGTTGAAGGTGGAGTTGGTGATTGGTTATTTCCTTTAAGGCAGCCCGGTGAGGTGGCCAAGGACAAGATGTTGAAAAATCAGAACAGGCGCGAACAAACAACGACGACCCTCCACCGTGAGGGAAGTCTTCGCCTTCGTCTTAATTTATGGGTTCCCTGACTGTTCTCCTTGATGCCGGGGGAATCCAAAGGGCTCTTGCCCGGATTGCCCACGAGATAGCGGAGCGCAATGCGCACCCGCGGGACGTGGCGCTCATTGGAATTCCCCAGGGCGGTGTTCCCATGGCCCGCAGGCTTGCCAAATTACTGGCGGAAATTTGGAGTCAACCCGTGCCGCTCGGCAGTTTGGATGTTTCCATGCATCGCGATGATCTTCACCAGCGGGCCGCCCCCACCATTTTCCCCACGGAAATACCCTTCGATGTCACCGGCAAGACCGTGGTGCTGGTTGATGATGTTCTTTTTAGCGGACGAACCGTCCGGGCCGCCATGGATGCTCTGAATGATTTTGGACGGGCCAAACGAATCCAATTGGCGGTGTTGATTGACCGCGGTCACCGGGAACTTCCCATCAAGGCTGATTTTGTGGGTAAAAATGTGCCGACCGCCTGGAGCGAAAAAGTGCGTGTGAGCCTTGAGGGACAGGACGAGATTATTTTGGAGAGGCCATGATCTGGACCCGTAAACATTTGCTGGATATTGAGTCTCTCTCCGCAGAGGAGATCAACACGGTGTTGGACACCGCCAGGGCGTTCAAGTCCGTGGGGGAGCGTTCCATTAAAAAGGTTCCGGCCTTGCGCGGCAAAACCGTGGTGAACCTGTTTATTGAGCCTTCCACGCGCACCCGCATCAGTTTTGAATTGGCCGAGCAGCGCCTTACGGCGGACGTTGTCAATTTTTCGGCGGATGCCTCGTCCTTCAAGAAGGGGGAAACACTGAAGGACACGGCCCGGAACCTCGAGGCCTTGAATGCGGACTTTATTGTCATCCGCCACAGCGCCTCCGGGGCGGCCCACTTTCTATCCCGCGTGGTCAAATCCAGCATCATCAATGCCGGGGATGGCGCTCACGAGCATCCCACGCAGGCGCTTCTCGATGCGTTTACCATACGCGAGCGCAAGGGGCGGGTGGCTGGCCTGAACGTGACTATTTTGGGGGACATTTTGTACAGCCGCGTGGCTCGCAGCAATATCTGGGCTTTATTGAAGCTGGGCGCAAAAGTCACCTTGTGCGGCCCCTCCACATTGGTGCCCGAGACGTTTGCCCTCATGGGCTGCCGGGTCACTCATGATGTGGCGGACGCCATTCGGGAGGCGGACATCATTCATTTGTTGCGCATCCAGCACGAGCGCCAGCGCAAATCCATGTTTCCAGGCATAGGTGAGTACCGGCAATTGTTTGGCTTGAACCAGGCCCGCCTGGCCTTGGTCCGCCCGGATGCGCTGATCATGCACCCGGGACCCATCAACCGCGGGGTGGAAATTGAGAGCGATATTGCCGATGGCAGCCGGTCCCTGATCCTGGAGCAAGTCACCAATGGCTTGGCGGTGAGAATGGCCGTCCTTTACCTGCTTAACGGAGGCAAGGATTTTGGCGGCAAGGATTTTCCGGAAGTTTCAGTGAGTTGACCATCGGGCTTGGGCCGTGGTGACCCGGGGTATTGGCCCGACCTTGGTGGGCTTGGATGACTCCGAGGCTTTATCAGCTCGGCAGCAGGTTGATCTGCCGGTTTTCCCGTTCCATGGCCTCGCCCAGCGTCAGGGTTGTGCGCCGCCGTTTTTCAATGATGTGCTTGTCCAGTACCTGGTCATAAGGCACCGGATACCGGCCATCATAGCAGGCCATGCAGAAAGAGTTGCGGGGCAGGGTGGTCGCCTGCACCATGCCTTCCTGCGACAGGTAATGCAGGGAGTCTGCATTTAAATATCGCCGGATTTCATCCACGCTGTTGTTGGCGGCCATCAATTTGGTGCGGTCGGGAAAGTCTATGCCGTACACGCAGGGATGCATGTGGGGAGGGCAGCTCACGGCCACATGAACCTCGCGCGCCCCGGCATCTTTCAGGGTTTTCACCCGGGACCGGCATGTGGTGCCCCGCACGATCGAGTCATCCACGATGATCACCCGCTTGTCCTTGACCATGGATTCGATCAGGTTCAGTTTCACGCGCACGTTGAAATCGCGGATCAATTGCGTGGGTTGCAGGAAGCTGCGTCCCACGTAATGGTTTCGGATGAAGGCCATTTCATAGGGTATGCCGGACTGTTCAGAGTAGCCCATTGCGGCGCAGACCCCGCTGTCCGGGACGGGTATGACCAGGTCCGCAGCCACGTTGTGTTCCCGTGCCAGTTGGCGTCCCATTTCCTTGCGCACATCGTACACCGTGCGCCCGCGCAGGACGCTGTCCGGCCTGGCAAAATAGACATATTCAAAAATGCAGAAGGCCTCCCCCTTGTGCTCGGGAAAGGCTTGTATGCTCATGACCCCTTTTTCATTGATGATGACAATCTCGCCCGGCGCCACGTCGCGGACGAATTCTGCATGGATCAGGTCAAAGGCGGTGGTTTCGCTGGACAGTACATAAGCACCGTTGGCGGTGCGTCCAATGGAAAGGGGCCTGAAGCCGAAGGGGTCTCTTGCGCCAATCAACTCCTTTTCCGTCATGATGACGATCGAGTAGGCCCCCTCAATCCGGCGCAGCGTTTTCACCAGTGTGTTTTCCATCCCGTTCATGGTGGGCTGGGCCAGCATCATGAGAATGATTTCGCTGTCCACGGTGGTCTGGAAGGGCACCCCGGCGCGCTCCAGTTCGTCCCGCAACTGCGCCGCGTTGGTCAGGTTGCCGTTGTGGGCCACGGCAATCTGCCCGCGCACGCAATCCACAGTCAGGGGTTGGGCGTTCTTAAGGTGCGATGAGCCGGTGGTGGAGTAACGGGTATGGCCAATGGCGCGGTCTCCCACCAGGTTGTGGAGGATTTCCCCGTTGAAAATCTGCGGGACCAGGCCCATTCCATGGTGCTTGAAAAAACGTCCGTCGTGGCAGGAGACAATTCCGGCGCTTTCCTGGCCGCGATGTTGCAGGGCATACAGCCCGTAATAGGTCAACTCTGCGGCGCTCGGATGGCCAAAAATACCGAAGACTCCACAGTAATGTTTGGGATAATGGGCGGCGGGTTGCATCATTTGCGCGTGAACAGCATTCCACAGATGGGAGGATTGGGCAAGTTGGAACCCACCGGAAAAATCAAGCCGGGCGCATCTCGGTTTTTGAGCAAGTCTCCCCCGGCGTTTCAAATTTCAAAAACCTCCGCAAACCCAGTGTTTTTTTCTCCCTCTCCATCAATCCTGATTGATGGGGAGGGTCGGGGAGGGGTGGCACTGAGCTTTGGGAATGTGAGATGGTTCGTTGATCGCGATGTCTTTTTGCGATTTTCCCTCTCCATAATCCTCTCCCCGCGCTCCGCTGGCGGGGCGAGGAAACCAGAGGCGCTGGGTTGGTGGATGCGCTTGAAATGGCCCATTCCTTCGAGGCTCGAAATGGTTT
>JAKAFL010000006.1 GCA_021817945.1 bacterium
TTGAACTGAAGAAAAACATTGAACGCAAACTCAAAAACTTCTTCACTGTCCTCGGTAACCTGAATCGTGAGGCAACGAACTCCTGACGGGCCCACCCCAAAGTAACATTTAGCCGTGAGTCAACGCGGGGCGCAAACTCTATGAGTTTCCGCTCCAGCATCTTGCCGCAACTTGACCCTTTCCATTTCGCTTTCCGGGTTCAATCCACCCCATTCGCGCAACGAATGATGACGACTTGAACAATAAAACCACGGGAATTTTGGGGTGGGGCTGTCCTCAATTAAGGGGTGCGCCCCGGCGGAAGTAGGTGGGGACATCCAGATCCTCACCTTGATAAAGGGTGGGTTCACTTTTATCAAATCTGCTTTTGGCAACAATGTTAAGGGGTAATTGGCCCTGCACCTGCCTGCTTTTATTGCCCCTGCTTTTCAGGCTGGTTAAAATAGGTTCGGCAGCCTGCCTGGGTTCCAAAGTGACTGGGGTCTGGGTATTCTCCACTTTGATGGCCGGGATCGCATCCCGCAGGCCATCCCGCGCATCCCGGGATGCAATCACGGTCAGGCAGAGTTGCCCCTTGCAGGCAGCATCCATGGCTGTGCCCACGATCATTTTTTGGGCCGACTTGCTCCGCTTTTTGATTTCGTCCACGACCCGGTTCACCTCGGCCATGGTGAGGTCGCGCCCGGCTTTCAAGCTGACGAGGACCCACCCGGCTTCATCCAGCGCGCGGCCTTCCTCCAGCATGGGATGGAGAAGAATTTTTTCAGCGAGGTCGCGGGAGCGCGCCGGGCCTGAGGCCTCGGCAAAGGCAAAGGCGCATTCCGCATGGCTGCACGAAAGCAGCGCGCACAAGTCCTCAATGCGCACCGGCATGACGCCGGGTTGGGCGATCATTTGCCAGACACCCCGCACGCCTTCACGGAGGAAACGGCTGGTCGCCTCGAAAATTTCCAGCACAGGGGTGTTTTCATCGGTCAACTTGAAAATTTTCTGGCTTGGCAGGCAGACCACGCCATCGGCTGATTCCCTTATGCTTTTGAGCGCGGCAAGGGCAAGTTGGGCGCGTTGATTGCCTTCGCAATCAAAGGGCAGAAGGACAAAAGCCAGGGCCAGCGCGCCGGATTCTTTTGCGGCGCGTGCGAGCACCGGCAGAATGCCGCTTGCAGCCCCGCCGCCGAGGCCGCCCACCAACAACACCACCCTGGCACCGGCACAGGCAGCTTTCAGGGTGGCAAAATGTTCCTCAGCCAGCACGCGGCTGCGCTCCGGATCGCCGCCGGAACCCAGCCCGCGCAATAATTTATTTTCCAGGTGAATCTTCACCGAGGCCCTGGAACCGGCCAGCGCAGACGCATCCGTATCCACCACGCCCAGGACGGAGGAATCAAATTCAGGGGATTCAAGGCCGTTCACAATGCCGCCACCGGCGCGTCCCACTCCAAAAATCCGGATTGCAGGAAGCGGGCTGCCATTGTTTCCGGGTTCCATTTTCAACAAATGCGGGGTTTCCATGGTCGTGATGGGGGATGGGGTTAACTGCGTTGAAGCACTTTATTGAACATTTCGCGCACGAGGGTGATGCCGGTTTTTGAGGATTTTTTCGACGTGCGCTTGCTAAGAGAACCATATTTGACCAACCCGATGGCGGTGGCAAACTCCGGCTGCTCGAGCGCCGAGGTCAGGCCGCTGATGCCGGTGGTTTCGCCCTTGGATGCGCTCATTTGGAAGACATTTTCCGCGAGGGCCAGGATGCCCTCCACCCTGGAGGTGCCCCCGCACAAAAACACGCCGGCGCGTAAAAACCGGACCAGTCCCTGGCGCTCCAGGTCTGCCATCACCAACTCAAAAATCTCCTCCAGCCTCATGGACATGATGCTGTGCAAATTGTGAAGGCTCACCTGTTTGGTGGGAAGCCCGAATTCGCTGGAAAGAGAAATCATTTCATGGTTGTTGCCGGAGTTCTGCAGCGCAAACCCGTGGGATTTTTTCAACTGCTCAGCGCGGCTCAGCGGAATTTTTAATCCATAAGCCAGGTCGTTGGAGACATGGTCCCCTCCCACGGCCAGCACGCCGGTGTAACGGATGGCGCCATCCACGTAGGCCACATATTCCGTGGTTCCCCCCCCCACATCCACCATCAGCGCGCCCAGTTCCTTCTGTTCATGGTTCAGAACCGCCAGGGAGGAGGCCACTCCATTGAAAACGATTTCCTCCACATCAAGCTGGGTTTCGCGCACCAGCCGGATGGCATTTTGCAGGCGGGTGGACTGGCCGTGAACCACGTGCATCTCCACCTCCAGCCGCTGGCCCAGCATTCCCACGGGATTGGTCACCCCGGTCCGGCCATCCAGGTAGAAATGCTGCCTTATGGCGTGAATGAGTGAATGATCAGCCGGCAGGTTGATGGCTTTGGCGTTCTTGATGACATCCTGGACATCGTCCTCGGTAATTTCCCGGTCGGCAGAAACCACCGTATGAACGCCCCGGTTGGTGAAACTCCGCAAATGTCCGCCACTGACACCGAGAAAAACACTGCGGATTTCCACGTCGGCCATTTTTTCCGCCTCGTAAAGGGCGTTGCGGACGTCCTCCTCGGCCTGCTGGGCATTGGTGATTTCACCCTTGCGGACGCCGCGGGACCTGGCTTGTCCCACGCCAATGATGCTCAAGCCCCCTTGATGGTCCAATTCCCCCACCACCACGCAGATTTTGGATGTTCCAATCTCAATGCCGGCTATGATTTTATTTTCTTCAAACATTTTTCCTCCTGTAGTTGGTGGGTTTGGTGGTTTTAAGGCGTTTAAATTCCCTGGCCGGGGAGGTTGGAATGGCCGGAACGGCATCCAGTGTGACCCAGTTCACGGGCACGTCATTTTCCAGGGCCAGATCAATTCTGGCAATGGTTTTACCCCGCTGAAATCCCCAATCATAAATGGCGCGCCATCTCCTCAAGGCTTGTTCGGGATCATCAAGACCGAAGACAACCTGTCCGCCCTGGCCGGTGGTCACATGGATCACTCCGGGGCCTGAGACGTCCATTTGCCGCAGGTCCTCCAAGCCGGACATGGGGGATCGTTTAAAGAGCGTGATCAAGCGGAGTGCAGCCTGCAATTGGGGTGAATCCAGGCGCCTGCCAGGAACCAGTTCCGCCAGATTGGTCCATACGATCACCGGCAGACTATTGTCCAAGCCCAGCAAGGGAACATTGTTATCAGCACCATTCAACGGCTGCATGACATGACCCTGGGCGTCCAGCTCATACACCATCATGGAAACGCCATTATTGCCATCCAGATGGGGCACGTCCACCTGGGCCAGGGGCGTCCGTTCATGCACCCTGATGCGCAGGGTCTGTGGCAGGATGCGCTCCACGGAGACAGTGTCCAGCATGGAAACCAATTCAAGATTGCGCTGCACGCCAACCAGGTCCAAGCCAATGAGGTTTTGCCCAAGACGCACACCGGACCACCGACGCAACTGATCCAGGGGTATGGTCCCATCCGTTTGGACATCAATCCGCTCAATGGCAAAATCCGCGTTATGATAAACAAATTGGTCCAGCAACGCTTCACCGGCCCGCCAAAGCAAGTAAAGGCCAAAGACGGTTCCAAAAACGACGCCTGCCGCCAGGGCCAGCAACCTGTTGCGCGCCTCCCGAAGCGGGCCGGACCGCATCTTGACGTCCAGCACGTTAGTCCTGACCTGGCGTCCGCTCCGGTTGTTTTTTTTGCGATTAAACCACATGGCGACCTCCCCGGCGCAGGGCCAGTTCCACCATGCGCTGGCACAACGCGGCATAACCCAGGCCTGCAGCCGCAGCGGCCTTGGGTAGAAGACTGGTTTCCGTCATGCCCGGCAAGGTGTTCACCTCCAACACCACTGGCGCACCATCCGCAGCCACCATGACATCCACCCGGGCATAATCCCGGCAACCCACCGCATGGTAGGCGCCCAAGGCGGCATCCTGAATGCGCTTGGTGGCATCCGGGCCAAAATCGGCCGGGCAAAAATAATCCGTGGCACCGGGCGTATATTTATTTTTATAATCCAAGGGTCCCTTTTTGGGGCGAACCTCGACCACGGGCAGGGCTTGACCATCCAGGATTCCCACCGTGGTTTCGCGCCCCACCACTTTTTCCTCCACCAAAGCCTCGGAATCATGCCGCAACGATTCCTCCAGAGCACGGCCCAAGTCTTCCTCCTGCTCAATGAACTGGAGGCCCACGCTGGAACCCTGGCGGCAAGGCTTGGCCACCAGGGGCACATGAAAACCGGGAGGCAAAACCGGGCAGACACCTGACACCTTGAAAAAGCGGGCCGTGGGCACCCCCGCCCGCATGCACGCCTCCTTGGCCAAAACCTTGTCAAAAGCCACACGGCTGGCTTGAGCCCCGCTTCCCGTGTAAAGCACTCCCTGCCGGTCCAGGATTCCTTGAACCGTTCCATCCTCGCCGTAGGTTCCATGCAGGGCCAGAAAAACCACGTCCGTTCCTGCGGGCAAAGCCCACGCAGGATTGGCGGGATCCACCAGGTCCACCCGATGGCCCAGTTTTTTGAGCGCGCCAGCCACGGCTGCCCCGGAACGAAGCGAAACCTCGCGCTCCGCACTGGCGCCGCCCGACATCACCGCAATGTTCCAAAAACCACTCATTTAATGATTCAAAACAAACTTTGCAGGGTTCACGGCGATGCGCGGGAAGGCCTTTAACACTTCCTCATCCCAAGTCACAAGAGTCAACCCCAGGTCCTGTGCCAGGGCCACGTATTCGCACTCAAACCCGCCGCAACCGGAACGCGCCGCCATCTCCAGAACCTTGCCGGACAAAACCTGATATTCCCGGCCCGCCACCAATTCTTCCGCCACTTCCATGGCCCTCAAACCATCCGCCGCCGTCATGCCTTCCCTATGCATGCACTTCACCAATATCTGGCGCATCTCGGAGCGCCAGACCACCGGTGCGGCCCATGCGCCATCCCGCCGCAGCACCGCCTCCGCCCCGCCCACCCTGTCATTGCGAAGAGCCAGGCTGGCAATCAGGCTGGTGTCAGCGACGATCACGGCCCTCCCGAATGAGCCGGTCCAGGCGCGCCGACGAAGTGCGAAACTGCATGGTCTCGCGCATCCCGCCCGTTCGCTCCAGCAGAGCGGCCGCGTCCAGGGGCTGACTGCGAACGCTGGATTCAAGCACGGCGATTGCTTCCGTGTTCAGGCTGCGTCCATGGCGGGCGGCCCGCTTTTTCAGGGCCTGGTGCGCCGCCTTGGAAAGTCCCTTGATCGTGATGGAGATCATGGAAAAACCATAACGCAACCATTTTGGAAGTCAATGAATTAAGGCTCCAAAATCTCGATTTCCGGCTGCAACTCCAGGGCGCGGGCCTCGCGCACGCGCTCCCGGAGCAGGCCAATCAATTCCAACACGTCCCGCGCGGTGGCTCCGCCCTCATTGATGATGAAGTTGCCGTGTTCGCGGGACACCAGCGCGCCGCCCACACGCAGGCCTTTCAAGCCCAATTCATCTATAATTTTTCCGGCCGAACCCTGGGCCGGGTTTTTGAAAGCGCAGCCGGCGCTGGGGGCGGCGGGCTGGCTGGCCCAGCGTTTGCGGCTGTGCTCCAGCATGCGCTGGCCGATGGCTTCCGGCGAATCCGGATGACCCGTGAAAATACATTCCAGGGCAATTTGCCCCCTCAATCCCTCGCAATGCCTGTAGCCAATCTCCAAATCCGCCGGTTTGCGGATGACTGCGTTTCCATGAAAGTCCATGGACCGGATTTGCTCCACCCGATCCCAGGTGGCGGAGCCCATGGCGCCGGCATTCATGCGCAGCGCCCCGCCCACGCTTCCAGGGATGCCCTCCAGGAATTCCAAACCCGCCAAACCATGACGCCGGGCGGTCACTGCCACGGTTTTGAGCCGCGCACCCGCCCCGCACACCAGCCGCCCATCCTTCCATTCCACCCGTTCAAACACCGGCGATTTCAAGCTCACGATAACGCCGCGGAAACCTTCATCCTGCACCAGGAGGTTGGATCCCCTGCCTAAGATGAAGAGTCGGGCCTTTTCCTCCCGGCAAAAGGCCAGGACTTGAACCAGGCTGGCTTCGTCCGCCGGCTCCACATAGAGATCCGCCGGTCCACCCACGCGCAAGGTGGTATGGCGGGCCATGGGTTCCATGGCCCGGACTGCGGTGCCTGGCGTCACATGGGGGGCCAGTTTGGCGGCAGCCATGGTCGGGTCTGCCAGGACACTCCATTCAGAAGAAGTTTTCATGAGTGCCCCGCCTCCGTCCTTTTTGAAACGGGCTGAAAACTGCCCAAATCACGGGAAGGCTCCAAAGTGGCGCCAAGCTTTTGCAAAATGAGGTCGGCAATGCAACGGGCGGCGTCTGGGGCATGCCAGCCCGCCAGAACCTCCTGCATTGGCGTCCTCAGGCGCTCGTTTTCCATCAGGTCAACCAGCAACGGAGCCACGACTACAGGCGTTGCACAGCGCTGCTCAATCATCAAAGCGGCTCCATTTCGGGCAAAAACGGCTGCATTGGCGCATTGGTGATTGTCTGCCGCCTCGGGGAAAGGTACGAGCAAAGCGGGCAAACGGCAGCAGGCGATCTCTGCCAGGGACGAAGCTCCGGCCCGACTCACACAGGCATCCGCACTGCCCAGCGCCAGATCCATCTCCGCCAGAAAAGGTTTGACCGTGGCGGCCATGCTCAAGGATTTGTAGGCCGCTTTCACCCGATCCACGTCCCTGGGGCCGGTTAGGTGCAACCATTGCCAGTTCCTGTCCTTCAAATGGGGCAACACATCCAGGATCACCTGATTCAATCCCATTGCACCCTGACTCCCCCCCACCACCAGCAGGACGGGCTTTTCGGGATCCAATCCCAGGCAGGTGCGGCAACGGGCAGCATCCTTTTTATTCGTGGCCACAGACTTGAAGGAAAAGGATTCACGCACTGGAGTGCCGGTGAAGGTTGTTTGCCGGGCGCTCAAATGGGCGGCGGTTTCAGAAAAACCAACAAAAGCCTCCCTGACCAATCGAGCCAGAAGCCGGTTTGCTCGTCCGGGAATGACATTGGATTCGTGAAGGAAGGCCGGGGTGCCGGCCAGACGGGCCGCCACCACCGGGGGCGCACTGGTAAACCCGCCCATGGCCAGGACTGCCTGGGGGCGCTGCCTTTTGAACAAAGCCCTCGCCCGAAAAAAGGAACGCGCAAATCCGGTCAAAAACGAGAGGTAATTCCTGTTTTGAAGACCCACCACCGGCAAAGTGTGAATGAGCATCCCATCCAGGTTCTCAACGGCTTTTTGATCCACTTCCTTGGGTGAAACCAGAAGCATCACCCTGGCCCCAAGGCTGCGCAACTGGCCCGCCACGGCCACTCCCGGATACAAATGTCCGCCAGTTCCGCCGCAGGCAATGGCAATCAATGGGCTCCTTTCCCCGGTAGCCTTCATGCACCGCTGGCCGCAAAAGGATTCCTTTGACGCGGCCGGGTTTCCTCAACAAAAACCTCCTCGGCGGAAACCTCCTGTCTGGCAGCCCTCCGCGCCACCCCGAACAGCAAGCCCACGCAGGCCAGCATGGCCAGGAGGTTGGATCCCCCGTAGCTGATGAAAGGCAGCGGCAATCCCTTGTTAGGCAAAGCGCTGGTGACCACGCCAATATTGATCCAAGCCTGGAGGGAAATGAGCAGAGTCACCCCGGTGGCCACCATGGTCCCGAACAGGTCCTCCGCATGCAATGCAATGTAAATGCCGCAAACCAGGATCACCACAAAAGCCAGCACCACCAGCAGGGTCGCCACCAAACCCAACTCCTCGCCAATAATAGAAAAAATAAAATCCGTGTGGTGTTCAGGCACAAACCCCAGTTTCTGCCTTCCATTGCCCAGCCCCAGCCCGGTCCATCCTCCCGATCCCAAAGCGATCATTGCCTGATAAGCCTGGTACCCCACCCCTTCCTTGTGGTTCTCCATGTCCAACCAGCTAAAAATGCGCCTCATGCGCATGGGATCATGCAAAATGGAAAAGGCCAGCCCCGCAATGGCGATCAACCCGGGCGGTATGAGCAGCCTCAAGGGAACACCTGCTATGAGCAACATGCTCACACCCACGACAGCCAGCAGCACGGTGGTGCCCCGATCCGGCTCGCGAAAAATCAATGCCAGCATGGAACCCAAAATCAAGACCGGCACCATCAACCCCCATTTGAACTGGTTCAGGTGGCGCTGAAACCGGTCGCAATACCAGGCCAGAACCAGGACCAACGCAAGTTTGCCCATCTCGGAAGGTTGCAAACGCATGCCCGGCAAAATAAACCAGCGATGGGCACCATTGATTTTCTTGGTAAGACCATGCGGCAGGGGGAGAAGAACGAGGACCAACAAGACCAGGGCCGCGCCAAACATCGGCCACGCCACTTTCTTGAGGGTGGGGCCATCCGCAGAAGCCGCCACCACGCACAAAACCAGGCCCATCACGCTCCAGATCAACTGGGATTTGAGGTACTGAGCCCCGACCTGCGTCATGCTTGAGCTATAGAGCATGACCAACCCCAGCCCCAGGAGGGCAGCCACACAAAAGGCCAGGGTGGTGACGGCAAATTTCATTGACAGAAATCGGCCGGCCGGGGAAGCCCCGGCCAGCCGCACAAGTCTGCTCAGTTGGCACCAGGCGCGCCCGTGGCTGGAGCCGGGGCGGGGGCTGGAATCACTGGCTGGCTGGCTACGGGAGCCGGGGCCTGAGGCGCGGGCTGCTCCACCGGAGCGGCGGAAGCTGTCGCCTCGGCATGACCCGGAATCTTCAGCTTCTGGCCCACTTTAATGCGGGTGGTGGACAGGCCGTTGGCCGATTCAATGCCCTTCACAGTGGTGCCGAAACGTTTGGCAATACGGTGCAGGGTGTCACCGGACTTGACGGTATAGGTGGTTTCCGACCCGCTATCCGCCGTCGAGGCGTCAGGCGAGGCAGAGGATCCAACGGTGGCGCTGCCGCCGCCCGGTATGACCAGTTTTTGCTTCACTTTGAGCCGGCGCGGATTCACGCCAGGATTTGCAGCTTCCAAAGCCTTGAGTGAAACTCCGTTTTTGCGGGCGATTTTGCCAAGGGTGTCCCCGGCCACGACCACATACTCGGACCCGCTCGACTCGGGAGCTTGGGGAACTTCAGCCGGGGTTTGAACCGGCGCCGGCAGGGGCGCAGGAGTGTTGGCGACCACCGGGGCCGGGGGTGGCAGGTTGGTGTCAGCCACCGGAGCCACGGGCGTGCCATTGGTATCCCCCGCCATTCCGGGAGTTCCATTGGTGTCCGTCTGGATTGCCGGCGGATTCGTGTCCTGATCAGTGGATGGGGCGTTGGAATCGGGGGCGTTGTCCCGTTTGCATCCCTGAATGAGCATGGCCACCAATGCGGCCACACCCACCACCATCACACACGAAACTCCAACCTTTAAATTGGATCGGCGTCTCATTTGCTGGTCAAGCAGCGAGCCTTTGGGAACAAACGGATTTGGATTACTCATGGTCTTTGGCGCAATAGCGTCCTTTCTTCGAGGTGGTTGTTGAATGATGATGTGGATTGCTGCGCCCCGAAATTTTCCCTCGAAAAATTTCGTGTCGCGTTAAATTCAATAGGTTTTTCAATGGTACGAAAGCCACAGTCTGAACCGCTGGCGGATGAAAAGCCCGACGCTGTCCTGGACCGGCTACCCGCCAATGCCCTCCGCGTCGAATCCTGGGGCAATGCTACCAGCGCACCCCGTCCTGCGCAAGCATCAATGCAGATTACAGCCATGTTTTCAAGGTTTTTCATTGCCACGAGTGTTTCACCTTAGTTTCAGGGCCGCCAGCGCCATCAGGGCGCACAGCAGGCACAGGATGTAAAAACGCATCACGACCTGGGATTCATACCAGCCTTTTTTCTCAAAATGATGGTGGATGGGCGCCATCAAAAACAGTCGCCGCCCCGTGCCCGTTTTCCAGCGGGTCAGCTTGAACCATCCTTTCTGCAACAGGACCGACAAGGCCTCCGCGACAAAAACCCCCCCCGCGATCACCAGCACAAAAGGCTGGTGGATGAGCACCGCCACAATTCCAAATGCACCTCCCAGGGCAAGAGACCCGGTGTCGCCCATGAAAACCTGGGCTGGATGGCAGTTGTACCACAAAAAACCCAGGCCCGCCCCCAGCAAACCCGCGCAAAACACCGTCAATTCACCAGCGCCCGCCACATAGGGGATTTGCAGATACTCCGCCGCCTTGCTGTTTCCGGCCAGATAGGTGTAAAAAAGGAAAACAAAACCCACGATCAGCGTGCAGCCTATGGCCAGTCCATCCAGTCCATCGGTGAGATTGACCGCATTGGAGCTTCCGACAATGGCCAGCAGGACCACCGCAAGACCCACCGCGAGGCCAACGTGAATGGGAGTCTTGTAGCAGGGAAGCATCAGGACGGAAACCAAATTACTTTCCACGGGATGCCGGCTGCCGGCCAGGCGCAATTCGCTCCTTGCCGGCAGGTTCCAAAGATAAAACCCCACAAATGCAGCCAGCAAAAACTGGACGATTAATTTCACGCGCGGGGGGGTGCCCCCGCCGCTTTGCTGGATGATTTTGGCGTAATCATCGTAAAACCCGAGACCAGCCAGCACCAGCACCGATAGCAGGGTCAATTCCACCAGCGCATTCCATTGTGCCCATAGCATGGTTGAAATGAGCAGGGCCAGAACGATCAACAACCCCCCCATTGTGGGGACGCCGCGTTTGCTCAAAACGCGGGCCGATAATCCACCCGCCGCCTCGGCCTTGTCCTCGTATTCCTGGCCAAACTTCAATTGCTTGAGCCAGCGGATAAGCCAGGGGCCCAGCCACCAGCATAATAAAAGGGCGGTGATGGCACACCCGGCGCTCCTCACGGTGATGTAGCGAAACAGGCGCAGGAAGGAGAGCCGGGATTCCCATTCGGTCCCGTGCGACCAGTCCAGCAACCATTGGCTCAACAAATAAAACATGACGACTTAATTTCTTCCCGTCCTGAGGCTTTCCGCTATGCGTTCCAACCTTGCCGCGCGGGAGGCTTTGAGCAGCACCACATCCCCGGGTTTCAGAAAACCGCGAACGGCTGCCACGGCAGATTCCACGTCTGAAAATTCCATCACTCGCCCGAGGCCCGCAGCCCGCGCTGCCTGCGCTGTGTCTGCCGCCATCCGACCCACGGCAAACAACTGGCCTATTCCCAAGAGGGCCGCATGGCGACCCACTTCGGCATGGGCCAGCGCACTTTGCGTCCCCTGCTCCGCCATGTCCCCAAGCACCGCCACGCGCCGACCCTGAAAGGGCAGCTCGCATAGGGTGTCCAAGGCGGCAATCATCGAGTCTGTATTGGCATTGTAGGCATCATCCAGCACCCGGATGCCATGGGCTTCCCAGTACTCCATGCGCATCCGCGGCGGCGTGCAGGAGCCCAGGCCCCGGGCCATATCAGCATATTTTAGACCAAGATTCCCGGCGACGGCAATGGCCAGTGCCGCATTCCAGACCTGGTGTTTACCCAGTAAATTCAACCTATACTCCCCATTGCATGATTCCATGGGTCCGGTCATGCGGAAAGTGGCTCCCCCCTTGTCCAGCCGTACCCGGGATACCCGCCATTCGTTGGCACGCCCCAACCCAACCCGAACCACGCGGGCTTGGCTGCGCCCTGCCAGCCGGTCCGCAGTCTCGGCATCCCCATTTAAAAATAAAACCCCGCCTGATGGCAGCAATTCGGCCAGCCACCCCTCCTCTTTCAACACCCCCTCCAAATCTCCAAAATGTTCCAGATGCTCGCGGCCTATGTTGGTAATGATCCCCATGCGCGGAGACGCCATCCGCACCAGGGGCTCGATCTCGCCGGGATGATTCGTGCCCACCTCCAGGACTGCGGCGCGGTGTCCCGCATCCAGGCGCATCAGGGTCAATGGCACGCCTATGTCATTGTTGAAGCTCTCCTCACTCCATAGCGTGGGCATGACCTGCCGGAGCATTGAGGCCAGCAATTCCTTGGTGGTGGTTTTGCCGTTGGACCCACCCACGGCAACGATCGGCACATCAAAATCCCGGCGGTAGGCCGCCGCCAGCCGACCCAGCATTTTTCGAGTATCATCCACCGCCAGCACGGCGCAACCAGACCCCGGCGCGGGTGACGGTTCCCTGCCCCGCTCCACCACCACTGCGGAAGCTTTGTAAATCACTTCAGGCAAATAATCGTGCGCATCGTGCTTTTCCCCGCGCAGGGCCACGAAAAGATCACCCTCACGCACCCGGCGCGAGTCCGTGCAAACATTGGCCACGCAGGCTTCCGGCTGGCCGGAGATCAACTCCGCCCCGCCAGCCTCCGCCACATATTTGAGGGTTCTGGATTCCACAGTTATTTCAAATTCGTACTCTCAGCCCACGGTCAAGGATTGAACCGGTGCGATAAATGGGATTCCGCCACCAAGGGTTCCCGATTGGTCATTCGTTCCGGGTCCGGGGGAATGTTAAAATAACTGGCACAATGCTCGGCCACATCCTTGAACACAGGCCCGCACACCTTGCCCCCGTAATAGCCCTCCTGAGGCTCATCCATCACGATGGATATGCAAAGCTGGGGGTCATCGGCAGGGAAAAACCCGATGAATGAGGAGAAGTATTTCCCGGGCACATAAGCCCCATGCTCAGCCTTTTGGGCCGTGCCAGTCTTGCCTGCCACCACATAATCCGCCATGGCCGCCCCCTCTGCCGTTCCATCCTTGGTCACCACGGTTTTCAAAGCCTCGATCATTTGCCGGCAGGTCGCATCCCCCACCACCTGCCGGATGCGCGATGGCAGATACTGCTGCACCAACGCTTGATCATGCCGTTGAATGCGGTTGATGATCATGGGGTGCATCAGCCAGCCATGGTTTGCAATGGCGCACATGGCCATGACCATTTGCAACCGTGTCACCGCCACTCCATGCCCCATGGGAATCTGGACGATGGAAACCTTGCTCCAGTCCCGCACCGGATATAAAAACCCCCTGGCCTCCCCGGGCAGGGTGATATCTGTGCGCTGCCCAAACCCGTAATTCCAGGCAAAATTGTACAAGTCCTGGGCGCCCAGCCGCAGGCCGATTTTTGCAGCCCCAATGTTGGAGGATTTGGTAATGATGCCTTCCGTGGTCAAAATGCCAAAAGGTTCGTGATCGTGCAGCACCCTTCCCGCGTAGGCAAAATGCCCGTGCTCACAATCAAACGTGTCCGTCAGCCGCACCACCCCCTTCTCCAAGGCCCCGGATACCACCACGATTTTAAAAGTGGACCCAGGCTCCATCACGTCGGTGATCAGGCGGTTTCGGGTCTCCGCCGAAATAGTTGACAGGTTGTTCGGATCAAAGTTGGGCATCGAAGCCATGGCAAGAATTTCGCCCGTGGACGGACGCACCACAATGCCAGTCACGCTTTTGGGATGATGATCCGCCATGGCGCGTTGAAGGGCATTCTCCAGGAACAACTGCACCCCGGAATCCAGGGTCAGAGCCACATCCAACCCGTCCTCTGCTGGAACGTCCTCATCCCTCAGCGAAACCAATTCACGCTGGGCACGGTCAATTTCAGTGACCCTCCAGCCTGGAACCCCGGTGAGGGTGGCATTCATGGTCTGCTCGATCCCGTCCTTGCCGATAAGCTGGCTCACGTCGTGGTCCTGAAATTGTTGGTCTTCCATTCCACAAAAGCCCAAAACCTGGCCGGCAAGCGCCCCATTGGGGTAATTACGCCGTTGTTGGGTTTCCGCAAATATGGCGCTTTCCCGGATCCATTGATATCGTTGGCGATCCTGTCGGGATAGCTTGGAGAATGGCGCTCCAAAATCCAGGTTGGTCATGGCGGCATGGATTTGCTGCCATGTTTCCTCCGAAACACCCTGGGCCAGGCGCACGTAGTGAACTTCATTGGTCACCATGCGGCCTTGGGCGTCACGACCCACGGTTCGTGCGGGTGAGAGTTTTTGTTTTAAAATCTCGAATGGCACCGGCAGGTATCCCTGCAGTTCATGAGCCACCACCGGAGCCATGTCGCCGATCAGGGAGGGGTCTGCACAAACGGTGCGCACTTCCACCGTGATGGCCATCGGCGAATTATTGATGTCCACAATATCCCCGCGCCTTGGCGCCTCCCAATAAGCGCGATGCGTGTTGGCATCCGCAAGCCGTGACAACTCCTCGTGCCGGCAAGCCTGCAACTGCACCAGCCGCATGGCCAACCCCACAAATGCGAGGCTGAACAGCACCACAGTCATCCACGCACGGTTGTTTTTTGAATTCCAGTTCATTTACCCGGGGCCGTCCGCCCGTGGCGATCGGTTCCTCTCCGACAGCGTCACGAGCGGCGGCCCAAAATCAATTCCCCACCCCGGTCTTGCCAGCCGCACGGCCAGCCCATTGCCGTCCGCCTGGCGGCAACACTCCCGGATTCGGTATCCACACCACCTGGTCAGGCTGCACCGGTCCCAAGTCCAGCTTCAGTTGGGTCACACGCTCGGCAATCATTTTTTGAGACGCCAGCAGGTATTCCTGGTCCCGCAGCGCTTCATTGTCCTCCCGCAACTGATCCAGCTTTTTTTCATGGTCTGATATTTGCCGCCCCAGGTTGAAAATCTGGTTTTTCTGCCAGACGTAAAAAACCGCCAGCGTGCAAATAAAAGTGCAAATCAAAAAGACCTTGATGACAGGTCCCAGCGCCAGGTTGGCCGTTTTTTTTGTCCGCAGCTTTGGCATGTTTATCTAGTCTTTTCAGTTTATTCCACAATTTAAGCCCCGGTTGAATCGCCACCGGTTTTTTCCAGAACCCGCAACTGGGCGCTTCGCGCTCGCGGGTTGTCCTGCAATTCCGCCTCGCCAGGCAGGATGGCCTTGCGCTCCACCCACCGCAGTTCCGGGGTCACCGGAATCCGCAACTCAGGCACATCCACGTCCCCTTCAAAGCGATAATCGCGGCAGCGATCCCGTCCAAAATCCTTCACCACGCGGTCCTCCAGCGAGTGGAAGGTGATCACAGCCAGACGTCCGCCCGGACGCAACAGGCCGGCCAATAAACCCAGACCCCGCCGCAATGAACCCAATTCATCATTCACCGCCAGGCGCAAACCTTGAAACACCCGGGTGGCTGGATGGGATTTGCGGCCCCTCCGCGGACTTACCCGCTCCACCAAGCCAGCCAGTTGCAAGGTGCTCCGAATGGGCCGCACCAACCGCTCCCGCACCAAGGCCCGCGCCAAGCGCCGCGAGTCCCGCTCGCCACCCAGTTCCCAAAAAATCGCCGCCAACCGCTCCTCGCTCTCCTGATTCACCAGGTCAGCCGCAGTGAGCGCCTGCCGGTCATCCATCCGCATGTCCAATGGCCCGTCCGCCTGAAAACTAAATCCGCGCTCCCCCCGGTCAAGCTGCGGCGAACTCACTCCCAAGTCCAACAACACCCCGTCGCATGTCCCGGGTGGTACCCAGCCCGCCAAATCTTCAAAATTACCGCGCCTTATCTCAAACCGGCCCGCAAAATTCTGCTCCAACCGCCTTTGCGCCGCCTCAACCGCGTCGCCATCGCGATCGCACCCATACAGCCATCCAGTCGGCGAACTCGCGGCCAGCATTTGCTCCGCGTGACCAGCTCCACCGAGCGTCCCGTCTGCGTAGCGCCCGCCCGGGCCCGGCTTCAACGCGGCCAGAACCTCCGCCATCAGCACCGGCTTGTGTGTAAACGCGTGCACTGCGCATTGGTCGCCTTAAACGATTTCCACCCGCCTCTCCCCAAGCATTTCCAACTCCACATTCTCCATCCGACGCCCCCGCCCGGATACCAGGTCCGGCAGTTCCATCGGCATCAATGACCTCGATTTCACCGGCACCATCTCCACGTCCGCGTCCAAAAGGTCATTCTGTATTACTTTGACCGCCTGAAGCGACAATTCCTCCTGCACCGGCCTGGAAACCTGCACCGGCGCCGGTTGCGGTCCACGAAATGGATTCAGGCGTTCAGCCCAAACCCGCACCCCGGTTTTAGAACCGCCTCTTTCAGGCACATGGGATGACCGCACAGAGGCCCCAGAAGCCGGAACGGCTTTTTCAACCTTTCCAACCGGCGGCGCCACGGCAGATATCTCCTGCTGTGCAACTCCCGCAGCCTTGACCAAAAACGGATTGCGGTCTGTGTTGAATTTCGGGAGGTGATACCTTTTGTTCTCGCGATAGCAAACCTCACCACGCCCACTCAAAAAACTTCTCCCCACTGCCAGCCATTTTCCAAGATTCATAGTTTTCTCCGAGGTTATTCCATCAATTCAAAGGCCTTCGGTGACAACATCGCATCGAGAGCCTCCACTTGTTCATAGCGGTTGGGGCTCCAGATCTCAAACCGGTCAATCATGCCCACCAGCACCGCTTCGTTTTTAATCCCGGCCGCCGCCGCCATGTCGTCTGGCAGACAGATTCGACCGCTCTTGTCCAAGGCCACCTGCACCGATTTGCTGCCTACAAACCGCTTCAAAATGCCCTTGGCCGGATCCCCATTCGGCATGGCATCAATATCCGCCGCCAGTTTTGCCATCCGGTCCGCAGGCAATACCCTCAAACATGTCCCCGCCTGGTGCTTGGGCCAAATCATCAGCGTCAACTCCACCCCCTCTTCCTCAGGCCGCCATTTGGCCGGTATTTGAACACGACGCTTCTCATCAACCCCATGCCGGAAGGTTGAATTGTAGTAAATCGTCGCCGCACTCATGTTATCCACCGGGTTTTTAAAACTGGGTTTTTACCCCACAACGACCCATTTTTACCCATTTTAACCCACTTTAGTCAATAGAAAACTCACCCTTTTTAGCACATTTATTGGAAAGTTATTCACAATCCATCAGTTCCCGTCTCTTCAACTGCAGTTTTGTCTTCAGCATTGTCTTTGCCCCCCTCAAACCTTTAGGTTCTGGCATGCGTACGGCTGATTTCTCGTTTCCCTTGCCTCCCGACCTTATTGCACAGGTCCCCGCCGCACGCCGTGATCTCTCCCGGCTCCTGGTTCTTCATCGCCAATCCGGCTCGTTGGATCATCGCCATTTTCAGGATTTTCCCGGCTATTTGAATGCCGGCGATGTGCTGGTGGTGAACAATTCAAAGGTCATTCCTGCACGGCTCAAGGGTCGAAATGAGCGAACAAACGGTCATTTTGAGGTGTTTCTTCTGGAGGAATTCATCAAAAACCAATGGTGGTGCATGGTCCGCCCCGGAAAAAGAGCGCCGGTGGGCGCCCGCATCCAACTTCTCACCCGGTCTGGGGAGCCTTCCCCCATTTCCGGTTTGGTTTCACAGGTGAATGAATCGGGTCATCGTCTTTTGGAATGGTCCGGAGTGCCGGATCTGGGAGCGGTTTTGGATGAATATGGATCTATTCCCCTGCCGCCCTACATTAACCGTCCGGAAGTTCGCGAGGAGGATTCCGAGCGTTATCAAACGGTCTATGCGGGGCCTCCGGGATCCGTGGCAGCACCCACGGCGGGGCTTCATTTCACACCGGAATTACTGGGCCAAATTCAGGCCAGGGGCGTCTCTATCTGTCAGGTCACATTGCATGTGGGCGCCGGCACTTTTCTGCCGGTCAAGACGGACTTGGTTGCAGACCACACCATGCATTCGGAACGTTTTGAAATAGGCCCGGAGACGGCGGAAACCATCGCCCGCGCGAAGCATTCCGGGAAAAAGGTGGTTGCGGTGGGCACCACCGTCACCCGCGCCCTGGAGGCTTGCGCCCGGGAAAATCAGGGCCAAGTATGCGCTTTCAAGGGAACAACGCGGATTTTTTTATACCCGCCAGCCAATTTCCACGTGGTGGACGCGCTCCTTACCAATTTTCATCTTCCTGAATCCACCCTGCTCATGCTGGCAAGCGCCTTTGCCGCGCCCGGGCATTCTGATCATGGGAGAGAATGCATGCTTTTCGCCTACGCTGAGGCGGTAAAACAGGGCTACAGGTTTTTCAGCTATGGCGATGCCATGCTTATTTTATGATCCAAACGCCCCATTCAAAAACCGGGACCAGGCCACAGGTGATTTTGAACATGGCAATGACGGCGGATGGCAAGACAGCATCTGCGAACCGCCAGATTCATGCCTTTGGAAGTTCCCGCGACCAGCGCCACCTCTATAAACTCCGTTCCACGGCGGACGCCATCCTCTGTGGATCCCGCACGGTGGAAATTTCCCGGGCGCTTTTGGACAATGGCGGAAATTGTTTCACCCGGGCCCGAATCTCCCGGGGTCTTGCCGCCCACCCGCTAAGGATCATTGTTTCCGGCAGTGGATCCATCAACCCGGGGGCGCCAATATTCCAACATTCCTTCTCACCCATTTTATTGATCACCACCCGCAGGATATCCGGGGCTAAAAAGCGTGTCTTGTCCCCGCTTTTTGAGGGGATGTTTATTTCCCCCGGGTCCAATCTGGATTTTCATGCGGCTTTCCGCTGGCTGCGGGACAAGTGGAAAGTTCGCCGGATGGTTTGTGAAGGCGGGGCCGAGTTGAATGCGGCGCTTTTTGCCAGTGACCTGGTGGATGAATTGCACCTGACGATTTGCCCTCTTATCATGGGAGGCAACCAGGCGTCCACGATTGCGGATGGCAAAAACGGCTTCACGCTGGAACAGGCCAAACTGTTCAAAATGACATCCTGCAGGGCCGTTGGAGAGGAGTTATTCACAACCTACACCAGGCTTCCTTCAGACTGATTTTCGGATGGATTCCCCAGCGGGCCCTAAATCAGTTGATCACCGCCTGGCCCCGGCAATCCCAGTTGATGTCCGGACGACCCGGATCATGCCCCGCAGCCACCGTCGCACCTGATGGCAGCACGGCTGTGCCATCAGAAACCACATAATTGTATTTATAATAAGACACGTGGCCATCGCTAAAGGTGATGTTTCCGCCGCTGTTATGACGCGAGGAAAACCGGGTGGTGTAGCCGTGGGGCGTGGCCAGGGTGATTTGGTTTCCGGAATCCCCATAATAGGGAGTTTCCACCGACCGGTCGCGGACATCTGAAAAAAGCACAAAAGCGGAGGGATTGACCACCATTTGAGATTTTAAAACGGTGACGTACTGGTCAATGTTCAGATTCGCCAGCGCCTTGGAATTCATGCAATAGGAAAACAACGGGCGCACGCCCGGGATCATGTCGTATTTGTCCGTTCCAGCCTGGCCGTCAATGGCCGCAATGCCCTGCGAAATGGCCATTGGGCAGTTAAAAATGGAATGGGCCACGTAAAAAATAGTGGGTGAATAAGCCCATGTGTAAAGCGGCTTGTTGCCAACATAAGACGGAAGGGCGTTGAACCAGACATCGTCCCCCTCTGGCGGTGTATGATTATGATAGGTTGGAATGGAAAGCCATGCCGGGTTATCCTGGTCCACAGAACCAGCGTAGGAATCTTGATAGCGAGGATAGGGAAACACCTGGTTGTTGTCGTCTATGTACATGTTATCCGCCAGACCCCACTGCCGCATGTTGCTGATGCATCCGGCTTCCTGGGCTCGCGCCTTTGCGCGGCTCAAGGCAGGCAGCAGCATTGCAGCGAGTATGGCAATGATGGCTATCACCACCAATAGTTCAATCAGCGTGAAACCGTTAGACCTTTTAAAAATGCCTTTGTTGGACTTGATATTCATAGATTTGTTTTTCCTCGCACAGCGCGGTGGACTCTGGTTCGGCGCCCCCCAACCACTTGAAACAAGTATCAAATGCCCATGTTACGCTTATAAGGAGATGAGGTCACATGCTTGAAACATATCTTCCGCCAGGATGATGAGTTAAAGCTTTCACAATTTCTGGGGACATGTTCAAAACCATTGTTTTTATTGACTGTTTTGACATTTTCTAAAATGTCCGGTTCGCTTGCCATTTGGTCCTTCTCCAAACGGACGGGCGGGCTGCTCAATAATTTTTTATTTCTTTCCATTTTGCTTTTTCACCTGGCCTGGTTTCAAACCGGGCGGCTGGAGCCAGGCTGTCCAATTTACAAGATCGTAACTATTACGGCACGGAATAGCCGCATTTACATTTTAGATTAGTTGTTCCAAGTGGATTTAAATCCAAGTTACAACCAATAAGTTCAATAAACATCGAAACATCCAACCGTTCCAAATGAAACAAAACATTCTTTTAACCATGGCGGCCTGTGCCACGCTCGGGCTGGCATCTGCCGGGGCCCAGGAAACAATCACTTCCTGGACCTTTGACAACTTGCCCGTGGCTCTGAATACCGCGCCCTCGCCTTCCACCGGTCTTGGTTCTGCCAGCGCCTTGGGAATGAGCAACACCTACGACGGCACCAACAGCGTCAGCGACCCGGCCATTGTGAGCCTTTCCGGCAGTTCCACAGGCGCGGCGGGTCCCAATGCCTGGCAGATTGTTGCAGGCAGCAGCATCAACGGCGACCACGGCAGCGGCTGGTCCACCAACGCCCCCATCGGCTCGCAAGGCGCGGCATTCAGCGCCAGCACCCTGGGCTATTATAAGATCACCGCCTCGTTCGATGTTTATGCCACCGCCAATGCCGAGGCCAATCTCCAGGTGCAATACACCACCGATGGCAAGAACTTTCAAAACGCCAACATCATTTCCGCCGGTTCGGGCATGATTGTGACCAATTCCAACCCTGCGGATGCCGCCACCGTTCAAGGCACCTACATCCACCTTGTTCAAGGATGGAATAATGGCATCAAAATCAATCTCACCGGCTTGTCCGCAGTGGATAACAACCCCCAATTTGCCCTGCGTCTGGTGAATGCCTCCACCGGAACAGACGACGTGGACACCACGGGGGCGGTGTATTCCAATATCTCCGGGAGCTGGACATTCGACAACGTCTCAATCCAAGGCGGATCCATGGATACGATTGCGGATTGGACTTTTAACAGCGAATTGAACGACGGCACTGTTTACACGAACACGTTTCCCGATATCGGAGGCACCCAGGCAGGCGAAGGGTACAGCATGGGCTTTAATAATAACTATGTTTACAGCTCCGGCACCGGCAGCGTTGACCAGTCCGACATTACAGCCACCGGTGGAAGCTCCACTGGCCCGGCATCCCCCAACGCCTGGCGCGTGCGTGGAGGCCCGCCCGGAAACCCCAGCTATGGATATAACACTGCCGCGCCCATAGGCACACAAGGCACTGAGTACGATGTCAACACGTCCGGCTACACCAATATCATCGTTAATTTTGACGTCTATTTCACCTCCGCCGCCGAGGCCAACATCTGCGTTCTTTACACCACCGATGGCTGGGCCACCACCAATGTGGCTCAAAACCTGGCTTACGGATCGAACGCCTCTCTTATCCAAACCAACAGTTCCAGCCCAAATACCGTGGCGGGAACCTATTTTCACAACAGCAAGGGCCAGGGCTTTTACAATAACATGGTGGTGGATTTCACCGGCAACCACGCGGTGGAAAACAATCCTCTTTTCGGCTTCCGTGTTGTCAATGCCTCCACCGGACCAGACTGCGTGAATTACACCGGTGCCATCTATAACAATAACTCCGGCAACTGGCGCTTTGACAATGTCACCGTGAGCGGCACCGCCGGCAACACTCCCCCGGCTCTCGCCCTGGATCCGACCGCCACCGTGGATGGACCCTTCACCAACACCTTCACAGACTCGCTGCAATGGCGCACCAACATCAACGCAGTCTATGTGAACGGACTCCTGCTCACCAACATTGCCTACACCACCAACATTCCCGGACAACTGGTTTTCACCCCCGCCCTTTCGGCGCTCCTCCAATCCAGCGGACTGAAAAGCCTGGTCATCACGGCCCGGGGTTATGGTTCTGCCAAGGTTTCCCAGCCGCTCGGGGCTGGCGTGGCGGCAAAGCTTGCCTTGATTAATCCTGTCTCCGGTCCATCCGCCAGCGGCGGCACCTTGGTTTCCAACCCCTTCTTCCTTGTGTCTGACCAGTACGGAAACGGCACCACCAATCCATACAATTCGGTCTCCATCACCGCTTCGGTGGGCGGAGGCGGAGCTTGGACCCTGGGTGGGGACCTCACGCAGCCATCCGCAAACGGACTCATCCAGTTCACCAACCTGACCGCCACCCTCCAGGGCTCATCGGCCATTTCAAATGCCTACATTTCCTTTGCCATAACCGGTTATCCCCCGCTGGCCGCCACCAATTCAGCCCCGTTCACCATCGGGTCCGCCCCGGTCCCATTCACCCCGGGCAACTTGGCGGTCTTGCGGGTTGATTCCACCTCAGCCAACACCACGTTCAGCATTGTTGAGCTTGATCCTTCCACGGTTGCGCAACCCGCCCCCGTAAACATTGTCCCCGTTCCAGCCACGGGAACCAACGCCTTGCGCATGTCCAATTCCGGTTCCACCGGACGCCTGGCGCTGAGTGACGACGGCACCCTTCTCTGCTTTGGCGCCTTTGTGGACGATAGCGCGGCAACTCCGGATGAAACGTTAAATCTCACTCGCGCAGCGGCAGGTATGAGCTACACCAATGGCGTCGCCTTTGGCATAACCTACACTTCCGTTTCCTACGGCGGCAGCCAGGCCCGCGCAGCCTGCATCCTCGGTGATGGCAGCGGAAACTGGATCGCGGACGACAAGGGCGGCCTCTATGAGGGCAATATCGTCCAGGGGAATATCACCGCGCCAAATCTGAACGCCTACAACAACGTCTCAGTCAAGTCCTTTGGTGGAACCCCGTATATTGAAACGCAAAAAGCCGTGGCCGGCCAGAATATACCCGTGGTTTACGCTCTCGGACTTGATCCCAGCACCGGTCTCTACGATGTCACCTTTGCCAACAACCTTGGCACAGATGGAAATGCGTCCGATTTCTACCTGGTCTCCACCAACAACGGTAGCACCTATGACATCCTCTACGTTTGCGACCAAAACTCAAACACCCAGGGCGTGATCCGGAAGTACTCCTGGCTGAACGGTGCTTGGGCCAATAGCGGCACCTACACCAACACCACCAGCGTGGATGGCATGTTTGCCGCCACCAACGGGCTGGGTGGCGCATACATCTTCTACACCACCGGCAGCGGAGGTGTCTCTGGAAACTCCGTCATCCGCTTGAACGATGCTGCTGGATGGAACCAAAACATCTCCATCACCTCCAGCAACTTGATCTACACCACCCCTGCTGGAACCTCGCTCAAAGGCCTGACCTTTGTGCCCCAAAAGCCGGGCACGGCCAAACCTGTGTTGGCGCCTGTTTTGATTCCCCAAGCCAAAGCAACCGTTGGCAGCTCCTTTGCCGTGACCACCTCCCCGGTGGACCCCGCATGGCAGTCCGCCATCACCTCCATCACTGTCAATGGCACAGTGTTGCCCTCCAACGCCTATGACGCCTCGCAGGCGGGACAAATCGCCTTCACCCCCGCCAACGCCGCCGTCCTTCAGGGAACCGGCATGAAAAACATCGTTGTGAATTCAGCCGGCTACAGCCAGTCGGCCGTTTTCCAGCTTATCTCCCAAATCCCCAATCCCGTCTTGGGATCGGCCACATTGACTTCCGGCGGGCTGACCTTTGGGTTCATCAGCACGTCTGGCCTGACCTTCTCGGTTCATGCCACCAACAACTTGGAAGCCCCGCTCAACACCTGGCCCGTTGTGGGCAGCGCGGTGGAAAATCCGCCAGGCTCAGGTCACTTCCAATTCACCGACTCCAAACCGGCCACCAACACAACCGAGTTCTATCGCATCAGCCAGCCTTGATCTGGAGTGTCTGCCTGGTTTGCCAGGCTTAAGCAAGGGGCGGGTTTCAACAGGAAACCCGCCCTTTTTCATTTTATCGCACCGGCCACCGGCCCCTTTTTTAAGGATCAAACTGAAAGGATGCCAAAACCGGGCGGTGATCCGATGCCAAACCCCATCCTTCAACCCGGGGAATAAAGGTGTCTCCCGGCAGCCAATGCCGCTTCAAGGCGGGGCTTAATAAAATGTAATCTATCCGCGAATAGGTGTCATCCACCCCATAAAAATGCGTCCAAGCCACGGTCCGGGGCGGACGATGCCCATCATGCGGACCGGACCCATCATCCAGCTTTTCAGCAGGCCGGGTATCCCAAAGGCGATTCTTTCCCCGTCCCACCACCACCTTTGTGGAAGCCGAATCAGGCACGTCATTCATATCACCCGCCACCACAAGGTTGGCCAGGGGATCGGCGCGCAAATGATCATCCACGACCCTCCTTAATAGTTTCGCCTCTTCATATCGCAGGTCTGCCTCGTCTGCCTCGGTCACCGGACGCCTCGATTTCAAATGGACCCCTATCACGGTAAGGCGGAAGTCTGGAGCAACCGCAATGTCATCATCTAAAAATCCACGGCTGACCTGAAACCTCCGGCCATCGAGAAGAAAAAATTCCTTTGTGTGCGGATGTCTTGCCACAATGGGAAACCGGCTCAACAAGGACACGTGGATGTTTGTATCGTAGCCTTCAACCCAGTCCCAGTAAGGCAGCTTGAGGCCGCTCAAGGCCAGCCCGGCCTGCAACTCCTTCAGGGCATGGGGAGTGCCCATTTCCTCAAGCACCAGGACATCTGGCGCCATGCTCAAGATGGACTCCCGAACCTTGGCCCTGGCCATGTCAGACTTGATCTCCTTTCGTGATTCGGTCGGCACATCGAGGTAGGTTTCCACATTAAAAGCCGCCAGCCGAAACTCAGCAGTCCGTGTGGAGGGATTTTCGATCCTCAAACCGTGCACCATAGGGTTGGTAAGCGGTCCAGCGTCGGCAACATTAGCCGCATCTGGGTCCATCGTGCCAGCCCACGCACTTTCCAGCCCTGTCAGTATCCAAAAGAAAATCAAAAACCGGCTCAGAGCCTGTCCGAAAAGTGGGAAGGGTGCTGCGGCTGGGGATTTTGGCCTTGGGCGAGGTGGAGCCGTCGGCGAATCCCCGTGGCGGGAATCAATGAAACTATTTATTCTCCGGTGCATTCCTCCCAAGCATACCTTCACCCATCAGGACTGGCCAGCTTCCGCTCGACCCGCAACCCGTCCATATCCACTTTTTACTTCCGGCCCAAAGTCAGCGCTTTGCCACATGGCACAAACGTGGTATTTTGCGCCATGTCAAAATCCGTCAAACGACAGGGTACGGTCCTGGATGACAAACAGAGCGAGCGCGACACCCGGGAGCTGCGCATTGATAAAGTGGGCGTCCGCGGCCTGAAATTTCCCATACAGGTTCGCGATAAAACCGGCAGCATACAAAACACCGTGGCTACTTTGGGCATGTTCGTGGATCTTCCCAAGGAATTCAAGGGCACCCACATGAGCCGTTTTTTGGAGGTGCTCAATGCTCATGGCAGCGTCATCCACGTGGAAAATATTTCCGACATTCTCCATTCGCTGCAAAAAAAGCTCCATGCGTCCACATCCCACCTGGAAATTGAGTTTCCCTATTTCATGTCCAAAATCTCCCCGGTTTCCCGCCAGACCAGCCTGATGGATTATACGGCCCGGTTTGACGCCGCCGCCTGCGGCCCGGACATGGATTTTGTCCTCACCGTCCGCGCCAATGTCACCACCCTCTGCCCCTGTTCCAAGGCCATTGCCAGGTATGGAGCTCATAACCAGCGCGGGGAAGTCTCCGTATCCATCCGCTTTCTCAAGATTGTATGGATTGAGGACCTGATCCGGATCATCGAAAAATCCGCAAGCTCGGAGCTTTACTCCCTGCTCAAGCGTCAGGATGAAAAAGCCGTGACGGAGCGGGCGTACGAAAATCCTGTGTTTGTGGAGGACCTGGTGCGGAACGTGGCCTTGGGGCTGAATGCCGATAAACGCGTGACCTGGTACAAGGTTCAGGCTGAAAACTTTGAAAGCATCCATAACCACAATGCCTATGCCTGCATCGAAAAAGGCTGACGGTTTGCCTGAAATGCCTTCCCGCCATGGGGTTTCGCCCTTGGGGGATGCCAAACCGGGAGCTTCAAAAAAACTGAAAATTTTAGTGGCATTCCCTCCCACCTCTGATACATTCCCGCGCTCTAGATGATCCGGAAAAGACTCCGGTACCAATTTAATTACTGCTGTGAGCATCAAGAAAAACGACATGAAAAAAGGGCCTGCCCGCGTCAAAGCTCCTGGGTCCGCCACTTCCGCTGCCATTTTGGGGCGGCCTACGGCCAAAACCAACGTGCTTTCTGGTGATGCCCGCAAAGTCAAACCAGAGTGGCAGGGGTTTTATCAGAACCTTCTGGATCTCCGGGAGCAACTCATCCACCAGATGAGCGGCTTGGCCAAGGAATCAGCCCAGGAAATGCCCGGTTACAGCCTCCACATGGCCGACTCCGGCACTGACAATTTTGACCGGGATTTTGCCCTCAGCCTTCTTTCTGCCGACCAGGATTCGGTTTACGAAATCGAGGAGGCCTTGAAACGAATTGAAAAAAAGACCTACGGGATTTGTGAGTTGACAGGCAAAAACATCCCCAAATCCCGTCTGGAGGCCATTCCTTGGGCCCGTTTCACCGTAGAAGCCCAGGCCCAGCTTGAAAAAGACGGCGCACTTAAGTCCCGCCGCCTCGGGGCTTTGGGCACCGTGGACTCGGCCGGGATCACCGAAACTGATTCTGAAGAGGATGAGCAGGCGGAAGACCAAAAGCCCTCCAAGGAAAAGGAATAAGGAATAATCCGGTTTTTAACATTTAAAATAGAACCAACCCATCCATCTTATGCCACGGGAAACCATTACAATCGAATGCACCGAAGCACGCAAGGAAGGCAAATCGCCCTCCCGCTACACCACCAGTCGCAACAAAAAATTGCAGACTGAAAAGCTTGAGGTCAAAAAATACAACCCTGCCCTTCGGCGTCACACTGTTCACAAGGAAATTAAGTAACCCCTCCCCCAACCCACTTTTTTATGCCCCGCAAGACAAACACGGACAAGGACAAGCGCGGTAAACGCCGCCCAACAGAAAATCGCACCCCGCGCCCCAAGCCCAAGATTGATTTCACCGTGGATGCGCTCGATTTCAAGAATACCAACCTCCTGCGACAATACGTCACAGACCAAGGACGCATCTTGCCCCGCAAATATACCGGCATGCCGGCCCACTACCAAAGGCGCCTCACCAAGGCCATCAAGCGTGCTCGCCAGATGCTCCTAATGAAATAGGCACTGGGTGTGCAGGACCCGGTGGTGTTTTTGACCACCCCTGCCGCCCTGATCCCGCCGCAAAGGGTGTACAGCATGCAGAGCGTGGTATCAGGAAAAAAACCCAGCCACGCTTAAAAGTTGGCCCTTGGCCGTCCATGGGCAACTTCCAGAGGAGAGCAGGATCCATAATTTCGCTTGCCTGTATTACCCACCTCCATCCGCCACATCCCCATTCAAAGTTCCAAGAACTGCACCCAGAACATTGTTTGAGGCCAGAGGATCGAGGTTTGAGAGGGAACTTAACCCTGCTCCGCCAGTCGCATACCACCCAACTGGCTCTTTTTCAACCCGCCCACCGCTTGGTGAAACCGTCCGGTTCAGACCAATTCTTCGGCCAACCAGTCTCCTAAATGCAGGTATTCCTTGATTTTCCGGCGTTCATACCGGTTTTTGTGGGATTTTTTCGGAACCAATTCCGTTTTGCGAAACGGATGTTTTGGATTGCGTACAGCCTCATTGATCACTTCCATTGTTTTTGTCATGGCTTTTTTCCTTTCATCCAACTTCAATCACGTTTACAGCCTAAACAATGCCAAACGAACTCCGCTGACATCTAATTGTCACAAATTTTTAACGCACTGTCAATCCCGACCACGATAATAAGACGCTACCTCATCCTCGTTTGTTCAAATTTGTTTCCAAGCGCCGGTTTTTTTGGGGTTTCCCCTTGTTTTTCACCCAAAAAAGAGGAGGCAAACGGACCACCTGTCGTTGAAATTGCATACAAACGTTTCAATTTCTTCTCGAAGCTGTTCAATCTCCAAACAAGGGGTGAATGGCCAAAAGGGCTTGATAGGAGCTTTTGCGGTTCAACGACTGGCTTGGTTTAGCCAACTTGGCTCAAAAAAGACTCCTTTGGACAATTCTCACCGGCCCCGGCTGGGGCCATGCCTCCTGTTGGCTCAGGAGGCTCTTTGAAAAGATCCGGACCGCCATTCTTTTTCGGTTCGCGCCCGGACACATTTCCAACCCAGCGATTCAAAAGATTCAACCACTTGGGGGAACTCCGACCGCAGGATGCCCGCCAGGACCAAAGCGCCCGTTTCTAAGGCCTGCGCCACGATTTTTTCACGTGAAGCCATCAACAGATTGGCCATGAGATTGGCGCAAACCACGTCATATTTGCGCCGGGGGGGCACGCTTAAAGCCTCTACATTGGCCCGTCGGAACCTGACCTTTCCCTCCACTCCATTCAAAACCGCGTTTTCCCGTGCTACTTTCACCGCCACGGGATCGAAATCCAGTCCTTCCACGTGGGTATAATCCAGTTTTACAGCAGCCAGAGCCAGGATACCCGTGCCGGTGCCAATATCCAGCAGGGAGCTGCCACCGCCAGGCACCCGCCGGGCGACAACTTCAGAAAGGCAGAATCCCGTCGTGGGATGCTGGCCTGTGCCAAAGCTCAAGCCGGGATCCAAGATCACCTCAGCCTGCCCGCGCCGGGGTTTGCGATGGGACCAGGTCGGCTTGACCAGCAAAACATCTCCCACCGTGAATGCAGGAAAATGTTTTTTCCACGATTCTCTCCAGTCCTCCCGTTTCACCCGTTTGATCTGCACGCGGCCAAGTCCGGTTTTCAAGCCGCAGCGCTGAATCTGGCCAATCTCATCCCTCACCTTTTCTGCCAAAATTCTTCCAAAGGGCTTGCTGGCATAAACAGTCACCCGGCTGCAACCATTTTCCAAATCCCGATAAACAGCGACCGCCAGACCCGTTAGGGCGCCCAATCCCGCCGCCATGGCGTCTTCGGCTTCCCATGATGTCTCCACGCACAGGCTCCAGAGCCCGCCCGGCAAATTGCCCCGGTTCTGTTTGCCAGGTCTCATCCCACCAAGTCACGCCAGGGCGTGAAGTTCAAGAGTTCAATTTCCGCCATGTGCTCGTGCAGAGCCACTTGCGTTACGCTGGCATATTCAATGTCAAAATGATTGGTCTTGGGCAGGGGCAGGTCCAGCAATAACGCCAGCATCATCCGGATCACCCCGCCATGGCAGAAAATAGCCACGTTTTGTGAAGAATGGTTCTGAATGATCTGCCTTAAACACGGTTCCACCCTGCTGCGAAACATGGCGCCGCTCTCGCCATGGGGAATCCCATGGCGTTCAATCTGGTCCAGCCAGTCATGAGCGGCAAATCCGAATTGATCCTCAACCTCCTTCCAACCCAGGCCGCTCCAGTCCCCAAAATCAATCTCCCTCAACCCCTCCAGGATCGTCACCGGCCCTTTCCAGGCCTTTCCAGTGGGAGCCAGCGTTTGTCGGACTCTTTTCATGGGGCTGGCATAAATGGCATCCAGCGTTTTGCCGCGCAAATACTCGGCCAGCTTCAAGCTTTGCCTCCGTCCCGATGCGGACAGGTTCATGTCAATTCTACCGCCAAACTTCCGGTGGTATTTTTTCTCCACTTCGCCATGGCGCACCATCAGGAGCCGTGTCACCGCTGGAGAGATTCCCGGAAAAATTCCATGCCGCCGGGCACCCTTCGCTGCCCCTGCCCGGCCCCGCTTTGACCGAATCACGGGGTTGCCTCCGAGAGCGCCAACGCCTGCCCTTTGAGCAGTTCCTGTATCCCCTTTTTACCCAACTCCAACATCACTGCCAGCTCCCCTTCCGTGAAAGTGGACTCTTCGCCGCTTCCCTGCATTTCCACAAATTCTCCCCGTCCATTCATCACCAGGTTCATGTCCACGGAGGCAGCCGCATCCTCCTCATAACACAAATCCAGCAGCACCGCCCCACGCACCACTCCCACGCTCACCGCTGCCACCGCTTCCCTGACGGGATTTTCCGCCAGTTTGCCCTGATGCATCAGTTTGCGCACTGCCAGCATAAGCGCCACGTAGGACCCCGTGATCGCCGCCGTCCGGGTGCCCCCATCGGCCTGCAATACATCACAATCCACGCATACCGTCCGCGACCCCAACTTCTCCAAATCCACCACGGCACGGATGGACCTGCCAACCAAGCGCTGGATTTCAGACGACCTTCCATCCAGTTTGCCTTTTGAAATGTCCCGCTGCTTTCGTTCCAGCGTGGCGTAGGGAAGCATGGAATATTCCGCCGTCAACCAGCCTCCGCTCACCTTTTGCTCCTTCATCCACCGCGGCACGGTTTCTTCCACCATCACCCCGCAAATCACACGCGTGTTGCCCCACTCAATCAGGGTCGAACCCGTGGCATGCGGCGCAATGTGATTTTGAAATTTTAAACCGCGCAACTGCCCCGCCGCGCGGCCATCCGACCGAATTTCTCCCGGCTGATTGCTCTGAAAAGACATGACGCCAGCCTAGTTCCTCGACAACGCCGGGTCAAAATGGATTTTCACCAAAAATTGTTCTGCGCCTGTGCTGGGTTTTGATCTTTGGACATGTCCGGCCGTACAGGTGATGCTCCTCCAGCCATGACCCAGGCTTACAACCGCCAATGAACGCCAATGAACGCTAACCCTGTAAAAAACCACCAAGATGTCCGGTCTCGGATGAAGCTGTGGTGCTTTTCCCTGCCGCAATAGCAACCAATCCTTTCCCATTCGCGTCCATTCACGGTTAAATTTACAATCCCCTTAAAAACTTTTTGAAGCAGCCTTTCCTCTTGATGACATCAACCGGGAACCTGCCCGGTTGAAACATATCCCGCATGGACATCCGGCCATGATGCATTTGAGGTCGGCACCGGGACCATTGGCCCAAGGCGCACAAACACCTGCCAATCAATCGCTGGTATTCTGACAATCTTCCATCCAGCAGGCTTTTGGACGCCAACAGAGGATTTGCGTTTCTTTCCCCAAAACCGCAGGCTGGCTTCCCAATGAAATTTCCGGGCGCCATCACCTCCGCCAGGCTCGACCAATCCTGCCCCGGCGCCAGGCCCAACGAATGGGCCATTCTACTCCATGGCTTGTGCAGGTCCAACCGGTCCATGGCTCCAATGGCCGCAGCGCTGGAAAGCGCCGGATACAGGGTCTTGAACATCCAGTATCCTTCCCGGTCCGCCTCCATTGACATTCTGAGCGAGGGCGCCATTGGACCGGCGGTGCGCGATTGCTGCCAAAATGGGGCGGAAAAAATCCATTTCGTCACACATTCACTGGGCGGGATTCTGGCGCGCAGTTTTTTATCCAGACACACTCTTCCCCAACCCGGACGCATCATTATGTTGGGCCCGCCCAACCAGGGCAGTGAAATCGTGGACAAGCTGGGCCTCTGGCGACTCTTCAAAATGATCAACGGCCCGGCCGGAACCGAGTTGGGTACCGGCGGGGATTCCACGCCAAACCGGCTTGGCCCGGCTCATTTTTGTGTTGGAATCATCGCTGGCAATCGTTCCATCAACTGGATCAACAGCCTTCTGATTCCCGGACCCAACGACGGCAAGGTTTCAGTCGAGCGCACCCGGCTTGCTGGCATGGCAGATCACCTTGTCATCCCATGCGCCCACCCCTTCCTCATTCGTCACCCCGCCGCCATCCGCCAAACCCTTTTTTTCTGGCCAATGGCCGTTTTCATCATTCGCAGAGCCCCATTTTGACCCAAACCCGCCGACGAACCATGCCACCGGGTCATTTTAACCCTTCCCAATTTCAAGTGCATGGCAGGCGGCCTCAGGAATGAGGCATTTGTGAGATGGCTTGCGGAGCTGCTGCTCAAAAGAAGCGCGGCTGGAGGTTTCAGGCAGGATTTAAACAGATGTGGGGGCGTTTGCGGACTTGGAAAATCCATGTCACACCCAATTCCTAATTTTTAAGAAAACCCGCTGGAAATTGCTGAAATCCGCTGTATGCGAAGAGAAAAATGGTCGGGGTGGGGAGATTCGAACTCCCGACCTCTTGCACCCCAAGCAAGCGCGCTAGCCAGGCTACGCTACACCCCGACACATTAAATTTTGTGCGATTGAACACACCCAGACCGCCTGATTGAAGCGGTCATGCTATTCCATGCGGGATAACGCGCTGGATCGAAAGCATTTTGCGCAAACGGCGCCCGGTAAAAATCCAGGATTTAAAATCGCCTGCTGCATGGGTTCCCGGCCACGCTCAATCGGGAGAAAATTATGCCTGAACTTTCTCTCACGGCAAGCTCATTCGAAACTTCATTCAAGGCATGTTACATCGAATTGACTTGAAATCGGGGGCACCTATTTTTCCAAAGTCATTTTTTCTGATGTCCTGGCTGATGACATCAGAATGTCAAAGCCCGGGACTGCCCTGCATGATGCCGCCATCGGCAAAGACAGTTGTCGCAGTCATGTAGCTGGACCCATCACCAGCCAGAAACGCGACCAGGCTGGCGATTTCCTCCGGTTTGGCCATGCGCCCCAGCGGGATGGCATTATTCAACCGCTGCAAAAGAGTCGGATCCTGCATGGTGCCAAGATTGATGGGCGTGGCCACGGCACCCGGTCCCACTCCTACGACCAGGATGTTGTGAGGGGCCAGTTCCACGCCTGCGGTTCGGGTCAACATCCGCATGCCGCCCTTGGAAAGGCAATAGGCCGTGTTGCCGGGCATGGGCCAATCTTCATGAACTGATGAAATGTTGATGATGCGCCCGCCGCCGCCCTGCTTGATCATTTGCTGCGCGGCGAGTTGGGTGCCAAAAAAGGCGCTCTTGAGGTTGATATCCATCACCTTTTCATATTGCGCCTCGGTGGTGTTGAGGATGGAGGTGCGGGTTTCGATGCCGGCATTATTGACCATGATATCCACGCGTCCGAATTCTTTCACGGCGGCGGCAAAGAGGCTTTGCAACTCGGCCACCTGGCTCACATCCGCCTTCACGCCAATGGCGCAATCGCCCAGGGCATGAACCTGCCTTTCCAGTTCCTCGGTGGCCTCGGGATGTGCGACATAATCAATGACAATGTTTGCACCCTGTCGCGCCAGTTCCAAAACGATGGCCATGCCGATTCCGCTATTGCCACCGGTGACGATGGCGACCTTGCCTTTCAGATTCATGTTCAACTCCTTTTTAGACGTTTCAATTGGTTAGTTAAAATCAAACCCGGTCCGAGCCTGCCCGGCGCGGCTCTTCCGCGTAATGGTGAAGGATAACACGCACATGGCGAGCGCGGCAACTGTTGTTCCGCCATAGATGGAGCTTAGGTCGAATCCTGCTTGTGACTGCAGGGGTCCCACCCCGAAGGCGGCCAGGCCGTAGCCGGTTTCGTAAAAGGCAATGAGGCCGCCGGCCACGGATGCGGAAATGGCGGCCAATTGCGCCTGTCCGAAACTGATCACGAGCGGCAGCAGCGCGGAGCAGCCGAATCCCGCCAGGGCGAAGGCCAGCAACCCGGTGATGGGGCTGGACGCCGGGGCGCAGGCGCTGGCGAGCAAGGCGGCCGCCACCACAACCGGCAAAATCCTGAAAACCATGGCCTCGGGCAGCCATTTTTCAACCACGGCAAAAAAGATTCTGCCCAGGGTGACCATGCTCCAAAAAAGCGTCAAAACAATTGAGGACAGGGCTTTGTCCGAATGAAAATGCTGGTTCAGATACAGAGACGCCCAGTTGCCATTCATGGCCTCGCACACCCCATAAAGAAGAGAGAATGCGGCAAACAACCAGAAGCGGGTGGGAATAACGGCATGGGTGCCGGCATTTGGATGGGGCGCGCGGATGGGCGCCATGGATTCCCCGCTTATCAGGGACGATTTTGCGGCGGCGAGAAACAGCACCGCCATGAGCAGCCCCGCAAGTGCCGGCAAACCCCACCCTATTCCCAAACCGATGCAAATTGCGGTGAAAACCGGAGCCAACGAAGTTCCCAAACCCAGCGATGCGTTCAAGGCCAGCACGGCCTTGTCCGCTTTTTGGGGAAAAAATGCGGAAGCGAAAGTGTTCAGCGCAGGCACGGCAAAGCCGAATCCAACCCCCATGCAAGCAGTGGACAGGAGAAGTATTCCATAGGCCGCCGCATGGCGGCGCATCACAAAAAAACTCAGGACGAAAAGCGCCATGGCAGCCAGATTCGCCAGCAGGCCAAGCAAAAGGATGTTTTTTGTTCCAAGCCGCCTGCGAAGGCCCGCGCCCGCCAGCGACGCCGCGGTGGCCAGCACGGTCTGCGGCAAAAACAAGGCCCCATATTCCGTGCTGCTCAGTGCGAAATCCGAAGGACTGGCAAACACGGCCGCCGCCGCCGGATAGGTGACCAAGCCGATCCCCTGCACGACGCCGGACAAATACACAATCGCTGTCTCGCTGCGGCTTGCCATTTTATTTCAAACGCTCCAGCAAGTGGTCCCCCACGCGCAACGCGTTGGCGATGGCGGTAAGGGAGGGGTTTACCGCCCCAATGCTGGGGAAAAAACTGGTGTCCACCACGTAAAGATTGTCCACCTCATGCGCCCGGCAATGAATGTCCAGCACGGATGATTTGGGATCGCGGCCAAACCTGCAGGTGCCGGATTGATGTCCCACCCCGGCCACGGGAATGTGCTTGCCCAGGTAAACATTGTTGGGAATGAGGTGCGGGTGCATGTCCAAATGTTCCAGCATGGATTGCAGTTTTTTTCGCAACCGGTTGACAGGCTCCAGGTTGGTGAACTCGTAATGCAGTTGGATTTCATTGCGGGAATTCAGCGTCACCCGGTTCTGCGGCAGCGGCAAATCCTCGCCGGTAAGCCAGAAATCCACGGCATGACGCGCCATCTGGTCCAGAGTCCAGCCCGGTGCGAATCCCGGCGCATCCCCCTGAAACATCGGCCCTTTGGATTTGCCAAGCATCTGGATATTGCCCAAGGGAAATTCCCAGTCCGGCGCGCCCCAATAAAAATCATTCACGGTCAGCGTCTTCTGGAAAACGGTTGTGTTTTCACGTCGAGACAAAGCCACAAGCGCCATGGCATTGTGAAACATATAATGGCGGCCCACCATGTCCGATCCGTTTGCCAGGCCCCGCGGATGCCTCTCGCTGGCGGACATCAGCAGCAGCCGCGCCGTGTTGGCTGCGCCGCATGAAACCACGACAATATCAGCGGAAAATTCCTCCCGCTCGCCATTATGCTCTGCGATCACCTTTGAAATCTCCCTGCCGCTCGCGCTGGTCTCCAGTTTCTGCACCTGGCAATTGTGCAAAAGCGTGACATTGGGATGTTGCAGTGCCGGACGGACCGCGATGACCTCGGCATCCGCTTTGGCATGGACAAGGCAGGGAAAGCCGTCACACGTGTCGCACCGGATGCAGCGGCTGCCAGGAGCATTGGCTTCATCCAGCAAAATGCCGGTCGGGGCGAAGGATGGGTGATAGCCCGCCCGTTTCAGGCCGTCGGCAAGCTCCTGGATGCGAGGCTCATGGCTTATGGGAGGAAAGGGGTAAGGCGCGCTGGCAGGCGGATCGGTTGGGTCATCCCCGCGCTGTCCATGCACGTTGTAGAGTTTTTCCGCCTGGGTATAATAGGGTTCAAGTTCATCGTAGCGAATCGGCCAGTCTGGAGTTATGCCATCCGCAGTCCGGTGCGCTTCGAAATCCCCCCTGCGCAACCGAAACAAGGCAGCCCCATACATTTTAGTGGCGCCCCCAACGAAATAATGAGATCCAGGCTGGAAGGGCTTTTGGTCGTTGTCATACCACGTGTCCTTGGACACATAACGATTCTTCACAAACACCTCCGTGGCGTCCCAGTTTTGCTTTTCACGCGATAAAAAGCCGCCCCTCTCGATGAGCAGAATTCTTTTGCCGGACGGTGCCAGCTTGAGAGCGAGAGTTCCTCCGCCCGCTCCGCTCCCTATGATAATCACGTCAAAATGGTTCGCGCTCATAAACTTAAATGGAAGGCCATGGATTTTTCCAAAGCCCCAAGAATTTGAAGGCCCGACCCATGCCTGCCGACTGACCCTGAATGGCAAGCTGAGGCCGCCTCCTCTATCATTACTGCTCTAATGCTCCCCTGTGACCTGATCATCGTTCAAACGCTGGATAGTCGCAAGCTTGGAGTAAATTTTCTCCACTCGCCGACCATCTCACTTTTTCATGGGACTTTCCACCTCTGATTTTCTCCTGCTTGCTTTTTCCACCTGTTTTGGGGCCAGCTACACCAAGAAGGCGAGTTTTAGTCTCCAATGCCTTTAGCCCTCATCGGTTTTTTTCACATGAAACGAAAGAATGGTATCAGAAAGGAAAACTTCTGTCTCCAATGCCTTTCGGCTTCTTCGGGTTTTTCCACGCGTTTAGATGGCAAAGGATTTCTATGCGTTAATGATAAGTCTCCAATGCCTTTCGGCTTCTTCGGGTTTTTCCACATATTTGCGGGGATTTCGCAAATCCGGCGTCTTCAGAGGTCTCCAATGCCTTTCGGCTTCTTCGGGTTTTTCCGGCGCGCTGTGGTGGGAATCAAAAAAAACTTCCTCCCCGTCTCCAATGCCTTTCGGCTTCTTCGGGTTTTTCCCCGCGCGGAAAGCGCACTGTACATCCTTGGCAAACGTCTCCAATGCCTTTCGGCTTCTTCGGGTTTTTCCCCGGTGCTACCGAACCGGGATTGCTTTCACAGTGGTGGAGTCTCCAATGCCTTTCGGCTTCTTCGGGTTTTTCCCCTTCCCTCGGGTTCAATAAGGTACGGATTAGCGAGATAAAGTCTCCAATGCCTTTCGGCTTCTTCGGGTTTTTCCCCGTGTTGGTCCGTTGACGAAAGCGGTAAAGTTGTCACTACGTCTCCAATGCCTTTCGGCTTCTTCGGGTTTTTCCCCAAGTCGCTACGGAGCGTAAAACGTTGCTCGTTGATTCCGGTCTCCAATGCCTTTCGGCTTCTTCGGGTTTTTCCCCAAAGTCCGCATTAGCGAGATTAATCGCATCGCTCAATGTCTCCAATGCCTTTCGGCTTCTTCGGGTTTTTCCCCAACATTTCCGTGACCCAGCCCGTCGAGGACATTGTCGTCTCCAATGCCTTTCGGCTTCTTCGGGTTTTTCCCCGGTTGTGCATCACGATCGGTACATTCTTTGTCGTTTAGTCTCCAATGCCTTTCGGCTTCTTCGGGTTTTTCCCCAAAATATTTGCCCAACGGAACCTTCAGAGGTCGTTGTTGCGTCTCCAATGCCTTTCGGCTTCTTCGGGTTTTTCCCCACAAAGCCTCCCCAAAGGGGAGGCCGTTCAACAAAAAGTCTCCAATGCCTTTCGGCTTCTTCGGGTTTTTCCCCGGTTGCCGCAGCCGCTTACCGCGTTTCTCGTACTGCGCCGTCTCCAATGCCTTTCGGCTTCTTCGGGTTTTTCCCCGAAACTGGTGACCGAAGAACTCTCTAACCTAGGTTTTAAGTCTCCAATGCCTTTCGGCTTCTTCGGGTTTTTCCCCAAAAAGAACTACCTACAGTTCCGGCACTACCGTAGCGTCTCCAATGCCTTTCGGCTTCTTCGGGTTTTTCCCCAGTTCTCACGGGTCAAGACAGTGGATGGCGAGGCCGCGTCTCCAATGCCTTTCGGCTTCTTCGGGTTTTTCCCCTCTGCCTTAGGTTTTAACAAGGTCAGAATTTCGGAAATGTCTCCAATGCCTTTCGGCTTCTTCGGGTTTTTCCCCTGGGCGACGACAAATTTTCATGCGTATACAGGCACACCGTGTCTCCAATGCCTTTCGGCTTCTTCGGGTTTTTCCCCAACGAAATCGTGTTAAATAAGATTCCTATCTGAATATGGCGTCTCCAATGCCTTTCGGCTTCTTCGGGTTTTTCCCCAGCGGGCTTTTGGCTCCAACGTCCCATGAAGCGACGTCTCCAATGCCTTTCGGCTTCTTCGGGTTTTTCCCCGGCAAAGGAGGAAGCAAACATTATGCGTGAGCCAAACCAAGTCTCCAATGCCTTTCGGCTTCTTCGGGTTTTTCCCCATCCTCTCTTACGGATAAGCATTTCATCCCTCCGTAAAGTCTCCAATGCCTTTCGGCTTCTTCGGGTTTTTCCCCTTCCGCAACGGTGAAACACCTCGAAACCCTCACTCATGTCTCCAATGCCTTTCGGCTTCTTCGGGTTTTTCCCCAAAGACGGGGCAATTCAACCAGCAACTGGATCTCCAGCTGTCTCCAATGCCTTTCGGCTTCTTCGGGTTTTTCCCCTGGTAACTGAGGAGCTGACATCCCTAGGCTTTAACAAAGTGTCTCCAATGCCTTTCGGCTTCATCGGGTTTTTCCACCAAGGCCAGAGAAATAGAAGGCCAAATATGAAAGCCAGTCTCCAATGCCTTTCGGCTTCATCGGGTTTTTCCACGGCGTGTCCTTCGCCAAACTCTCCATTAAAAAGCTGAAGTCTCCAATGCCTTTCGGCTTCATCGGGTTTTTCCACACCAGCAAATGGCTCTCCTTCTCTCCCTGATGAAGGGTCTCCAATGCCTTTCGGCTTCATCGGGTTTTTCCACGGCCTGACACTAGCGAGCCGCAAGTTATCACCAAGGAGTCTCCAATGCCTTTCGGCTTCATCGGGTTTTTCCACTCTCTATTAAAAAGCTCAAGCCACGGAAACAGAAAAAATCGTCTCCAATGCCTTTCGGCTTCATCGGGTTTTTCCACGACGGATCTGCGCAAGAGCAGTGCGACAGCCAAGTATATGTCTCCAATGCCTTTCGGCTTCATCGGGTTTTTCCACCCGCTGGACACCGTGACGACCAAAGACCGTTTCCTGCTGGTCTCCAATGCCTTTCGGCTTCATCGGGTTTTTCCACTGGCTGGGTGTGAATCAACACCGCATAAGCACTAGGGTGGTCTCCAATGCCTTTCGGCTTCATCGGGTTTTTCCACACCCGTCAAAAACCAAACGGATCAAGCCTGTATTTAATGGTCTCCAATGCCTTTCGGCTTCATCGGGTTTTTCCACTTGACGCGGGACCTCGTGCCTCCGCAACCCCAGCGCAAGTCTCCAATGCCTTTCGGCTTCATCGGGTTTTTCCACCGGACCTGTTTGGAATGTAGAGCTTACAAACCAGCAGAGTCTCCAATGCCTTTCGGCTTCATCGGGTTTTTCCACAATTAGGTTGGGGGTCGGACGTATTTGTGCTGCTTCCGAGTCTCCAATGCCTTTCGGCTTCATCGGGTTTTTCCACGTAAAGAGCTTGGTTCAAAACTCCATTCGTGAAATACCCAGTCTCCAATGCCTTTCGGCTTCATCGGGTTTTTCCACTGAGGCACGCAAAAAAGCTGGCCAAGATCGCGGCATCCGTCTCCAATGCCTTTCGGCTTCATCGGGTTTTTCCACCAGGTCATCTGTGGTGGAGTCTGAGGAGCTCAAGGTGGAGTCTCCAATGCCTTTCGGCTTCATCGGGGTTTTCCACTCGGCATGGCCCTGGCGGAGCCATCCCCAGACGAGGTGTGGTCTCCAATGCCTTTCGGCTTCATCGGGTTTTTCCACCCTGGAACTCCCTTCGTGCCTTGGAAATCATCGAGCCGTTGGTCTCCAATGCCTTTCGGCTTCATCGGGTTTTTCCACTCACACTACTTCCTAAAACCTATGAGCGAAGGATTGAGTCTCCAATGCCTTTCGGCTTCATCGGGTTTTTCCACAAAAAAACATATGACAAACTACAAAAGACACCAAGAGGTCTCCAATGCCTTTCGGCTTCATCGGGTTTTTCCACTAATCCGCAATTACGGGGGTGATGGATTCGGACAGAATGTCTCCAATGCCTTTCGGCTTCATCGGGTTTTTCCACACCACGGGGAGGAAACCAACTACATGGTTGTTCCAATCCGTCTCCAATGCCTTTCGGCTTCATCGGGTTTTTCCACCCCGGTCAAATAACCGGCTGATGTGGAAGGAGTTAAATTTATGACAGGATGAGAGGGCATGCAAGGTCGTTTTGGGAACATTGCCAGACCTTTTAAAAGTCGCTTGTTTAGCGAACATGTCTATGAAAGGCAAGGTTTTATGATTTAGGCAGGGACCCTCCTTGTTTTGGAGGATTTTAGGCCGAGACCTGAACTGGAGGGTTGTGTCTAAGATTTTGAATTTCTCGGATGGTATCATACGAGGTAACAAAGGCATTTCTCGCTGCAAACCATGGTGCCGGCAGTCATGATCTCCTTGGCTGAGCGCGCATCAATCCGGTAAGCCACCAGCCGGTCCTCTTTTTCATTGATTGCATCGAGTAATCGCAGCCAAAAGTCGTCGAATTCCCCTTCATCCAAGCGGCACTCGAAGATGGAGTATTGCACGCGCACGCCATAATCCTCGCAAGTTTTTGCCACTCGGGCGAGGCGTTTGGGTTCGCTGATGTCGTAGGCAACGAGGGTTAGCATTTGGTTAGCGCCGGGTGGCGACTTTTGATAGGGGACTTCTGGAAAGGCGTCATACCACCAGGTATTCATCAATTGATGAGGAAAGGTTCAAAGGCCTGGTCATCCGCCAGGGCGGCTTTGAACATGACGGCCTGGTTTTCGAGCTGCTGGCGGAGGGTGGTTCGGTGTCCGGCAGATTCGGAAAGGAATTGTCTTTCCATGCGGCGCTCGTATTGGAGGAAGAATTTTTTGCGTCCATCCTCGTTAAGATAAACGCCGCCGTTTTTTGGCTCGAAGTGGCTGGTGTTGAGGATTTGATGGCTGAAAAGGTCCAGAGCCAGAGCCTCCACCAGGACGGGACGAAACGGCTCCATCAGGTCCAGGGCAAGAGACCAGCGTCCATCCTCGGTGGCATGGAGGAGGCCCAGGGCTGGATCAAGTCCGTGGGCGTGGATGAAGGAGACCAACTCGGTGTAGATGAGTGTGGAACCGAAAGAGATGCAGGCATTGACTGGATTCAGGGGCGGGCGCGTGCTGCGGCGTTCAAAGGGGAAAGTGTCAGGCAGAAAGGCGGCCCAACATTGGAAATAACGCGCGGTGGAGGCTCCCTCGTAACCTCTTAATTCATCAATGGATTGAGCCGTTTTCAACGATGCAAAGAGGCTATCGAGCCAGGAGAGGGCGGCATCCAGCCCGCTGGCGGAGGAGCCTGGAACTTCAGCGTCGTTCTCCACCATGCCTGCTTTGCGCCCTGAGGCCAGCCTTTGCAGGATGCGGCGTTGATTGTATATTTTGGCCGTGATCAAGCGGCCTGTCATTTGAAGTGCGAACCTGGAGTCACGGGTCCGCTCATACTGCCGCAAGCGGGCCAGGCCATGATGGTTCATGGCGGGGAGAAAACCCCCCAGAAACTGCCCGTTCCAGCCCAGATAATTCACGGGAATATTGCCCCGCAACAGGGCCGCCATGGCGGCTGATGTGATTTGCACCGACTCGGTCAAAATGAGACGGTCCAAGTCGCGCAGGGGGATTTCGCGGAGGACTTCATCGCGATCCTTTTCCGGGTTTCGGGCGATGATTTCAAGCCTTTCACTTTTCAGGTGAATGCGGCAATCAGGCTGGTTGATACAGGCGGTGGGCATATTATTGGTCTCTCCTGGCTCCCGTTAGCATTTTAAACCCAATGAAGGAGGCCGCACTCTTGAGCATTGACCAGGCCGGAGCTTTATGTGGAATAGTTTTGATCGTGGCGCCAGATTCATGGAGACATTATTCCACGGGCGACGGGTTCTTTCCCGGCAAGAGACGTCCGCAGACGTGGCCCTGAGCTAAGGTTTGATGAAAATAAGCGGTGCCGGGATATCCAGCGAAAAACGTCCCCGCATGGGAAGGCACGACTCAAATACGGACGCATCGCCGCCCATGTCCTTGATTTTTTCCCGCAGGCTGGACAGGGAGCGGCGGATATCCTGGTCGCCATCAGAATTGAACTTGAGGGTTTTAATCGAATCTGATTTACGCCAATCGGACCAATCATTGGCCGGAGCTTCAGCCATGAGCGCGTCGCGAAATTCATTCAATGCCTCCAAAGCTTCGTTTTGCTTGGCAAAAGCCGGTTCGCCGTTCTTGGCGCGTGCGGCCAGAAAGAGCAGCAGGAGATGCTCCCGGGGGGCGAGCTTGAGACGGCTTCCATTGACATCAATTTCAGCCCGTGAGCGCTCGATGGTCAGGCGGATGGATTCGCTGAGGCGCTCGCGCACGCCGGCGCGGCAGGCCTCGACCAGGCGCATGAAGCCGCCGGCCGGCCGGCCCAGTTCGCGTCTGAAAAGTTGGCGCAGGGGCACAAACGGAACGTCAGCCAATTCAAGCCGCGCGGTTTCGGGCCGGACTGGGGCGCCATCGCGAAGGCTCAGCGTGCCGCCGGGCTGCCCTGGAAAAAAGAATTCGCGGGTTTGGTCAAATGGTTCATTGACCAGGACGTGGGTCAAACGGTCGCTGTCACGGCCAATCAGGGAAAAACAGGCATAAAGCAGGGCCCCCATGGTCTTGCGTCCGCCTGCGAGCGAGGCAATGACGGTCTTGTCAGGGTCCTCGACCAGACCGCGGAGTTGTTCAAGAATGAAAGTGGCAGCCGCTTCGTTATCGTCTGGGGAGCGGATGTCATCGAGTTCGGTGGTGCGGCCGGAATCACGGTTGGTGGTGGTAAAAACGCGCAGGTCATCCTGGGTGGAACCAAAACGGAGCCGTCCGCGCAGTGAATGACCTTCCGCACCCAGCGCGGCGCGGAGTGCGTCCCATGGGGATATTCCGCCAAACCGCGCAAGGGGCTTAAACAAACCATTCTCGATTTCCCGACGGCCAACCACCGTGGTCAAAACGATGACCCGATGTGGAATGACAGGCTGCTCCCCACTCTCCTGGGAGGGATGAGCCAAAGCCCAAATGGTTTCAGTGAGGATGGCGGGCGACATGCCTGTGACGGCGAGCAGGACGATTTCTGATGCCGAGCCAGAGGATTTGGCCAGCGTCAAGCTGGCTTTGGTTGCTTTTCCCGCAGGACAATGTTTGGATTTAGTCTTCCCAGTTTTCATCATTTCCATAATTGTTATTCGAAGCCGGGCCATTGAAACGGGGCAATTTCCGGCAACGCCTCACTTCCAGCGATGTGCAATTGTGCCATTTCGGCGACAAGTTTTTGTTCTCCTTCGGCGAGCGCAGCATTCAATGCCTTCCGTTCTTTATCGAAATCAGCGGTCCTTGCTCGCACAGCCGGTGAGATACGGCTTCGGTCAGCGGAATTTCTGCCCCGCATTTGGGACAGGTGAGTTTCGTGGCGTTTGTCATTTTGCAAGTTAATCAAAGTCCGCTTACCGGTGCCAGACGGCAGACGTCCGGGGATATCTGTGGCAAAATGAAGCCTTAGAGAACAGGCTTCATTTCGTTCAGGAAAGCGGCCACCATGACTGGCAATTCAGCGAGATCATCACTCCATATCAGCTTTCCTCCGTAGTCAATGGCTTTTGCTTCCTGGCTGGCGATGATGGCGGAGGCGTTGGCAGCAGTGTAGTCGGCGCGATGCCGATGAAAATAGAGCATCCAACGTCCAAAGAGCCGGCCAATCCGCCTAGTTCGAGCATATTGTTCTTCGATTACATCCGCTAACTCATCGAGGTCAAGATGGCTCTTGCATTCCAACACCAAAAAACGGCCTTCGTTGGCCACGGTTACGTCCAACTCTGCCACTCGCCCTTTGACTCCGGGATTCAACACCACATGCCAAGCCACATCATCCACGGCGCTCCGCTCCTTTATTTGAGACCAGACAAAAACTTCCAGATACGTGTTCTTGAGGAACGCTGCGTTTTGTTCTTGCGCGGTTTGGAGATGGAAGGGGTGCAGCAATGTTTTGTGGGAAAGAAAGAACTCACCATTGTTGGAACCTAGTTGGATCAAGTCTGCCTCCTGCAATGCTCTGAGAAATTCTGGAGCGACGCCGCGAGGCCGATACGGTTTCCTGTCTGCACCTGCCAGGCGCAATATCTCGGTTCGTTCCCACGGACGGGCATCCATGATCAGCGTAGCAGCATTCACAAGCGACGGTGCGGGGGTGCAGCGCTTACGAAAAGACTCCAGCGTGTCGGCGTTTTCAACGGTGTGCCCGGCGGCTATGATATGAACTAGGACATTCAGGCCAAGCTTGGCCGTGTCAATCGGATCTGTTCGGATTAAATCATTTGCTGGCACCTCCCGCAACACTTCGCGCGCTGCCGTGTTTACATACAGCGCGGGAATCTGTAAGTCTTCCGCTAAACGACGTGCCGCATAACTCATAACCTTTGTTCCGCCTGTCCAGTTGATTTCGTAGGAGGTATCTGCTTTGGTTGCCTCTTGTATCGTATTCTTGCAGTCCGCCAAGTCATACGGCAGGACTGTAACCGGTTCGAGCACCTCGGCAGAACAGCCGGCCGCTTTCAACGCGAGGCCGAATGCGGCAGCTTGCGCTCCAGATTCCCGGCTGACGACTGGCAATACTCGGTCGGGGTGGGTTTGAAGCACGCCAATAACATTGGGCATGAGTTCGCCGCTTAAGAGACAGATTTGTGTTTTCATTGTATTTCAAAATGTTTTTTTAGATTCGCGTTGGCGGAGCGGGATGCCCTTTTTTTTGGGGTGCCAGATGAAATACCCTGGCGGATTTCAGCGCCAGTACCGAGACCGAGTCCTGCTTTGCCTGCTTGCTGATGAGTTGAAGGGCGAGGGGCATAGGGCATATTACCCGAGACTGGATTGGAGAAGTAGTCTGCCAATCTCCGTTGGTTTCGATTTCACTGTTCCGTTAGCCAATCGTTCAATGGCTGTGCGCAAATGAACTCGGTTGTTGCCCGTGATATTCTGACGATCATCCCAGAGCGCCAGAATGCGATAGCCGTCTGCGAACCGGCGGACGGTGAGGCGCAACGGCGAGGTCTTGCGGGCCGGCGCAGGGTCTTGCGGCCCTTGGTGGACTGCACCGAGAGGGTAGTGCAAATCTGGCAGGGCCTCATGCGAGATTGTCTCGGTGATCACCCTGCGTCCCGTTTCAGCCTGCGGGAATACACGGTCGAGGATGTCAAACCTCAACGGCGCGTCCTTCAGCAAATCCGCGAGTTGCTTCCGGAATATCTCGACGTCCGTTGGTGCGTCGCTCCAATGAATGGCTCCGCCGCCACGGGTAGTTCGAAGACCGAGGGAGCCGGCGAGAAGCCAAGATTTCGTTGCGCGGTTGGCCAGTTTAATGTGAGCGTCCGACAAACCGCCAAGGCGCTCCGCAATGACAAGCGTGAATCGCGTGCCCGCTGGAAAGGCGCACTTCGGCGCATTCGGGGCGTAACGAGGGTCATTTCCGGCCGGTTTGTGTGGAAGCGTTGGCGGAAACAGCGCAGGGTTTGGCCGCTGGGGAAGATCGGCCACCCGCACGACCAATTTGCTCGCCGTGGCTCCTCCGTGGACACCGCCGAAGACCGCCTTCTCGTCTGCGTAACTGCCGCCCAACGCGCGGAACCACCAATGCAGTTGACCGCGAATTGATGCGGGGCGGATTTCTGGCAGATCGTCGTAGGCACCGCGGCTGAAGAGCGGCGTAATGAACTCGATTTGGTATCTGTTCATGGTAGGGACACTCCGTGGGTTTTGGCGGCAGCCAGCAGCGCCTCAACCCTGGCTTTGTTTGCTGGCTTGTCGCTTTTCTTCCATCGCTTCCAAGTCTCTTTCCTTTCCGGTGAAAGGAGGGCCAGAAGAAGGCCCTTTTGCTCATCGTCAGAAAGGGACGCCATTTCTGAAACAGCTTTTGCAAAGGCTTCCTCGTTGAGTTTGGAGAACCGCTCGCGCGCAACCTGGGATGGAGACAGAACGGCGATGCGTGCGGCTTCGGCGGCTTCTTTGGCTTTGGCTTCGTCCGCCTTTCTGGCCAGTTGCTCCGTTAGTTCCTTGGCTCGTCGCTCTTCCTCAACAATCTCATCAAGCACTTGCGGCTGCAGGCTGAACCAGCCGTAGCCGGACGCCGTCTTGGCTCCCAAACCTCGCACGGTGAGCGCGGATTCAAGCCATCGTCGAGCTGCTTCCAAGGTCTCGGTCTGGGCAAAAGCCCGATTAAACATCAGGCAGAAGGCAAATTGCCCGCCAACTTCCACGGCAGGAAATGGATTGGGAAAGGGGCGCTCCTTAGAGAGGTCTTCCGGCAAACCGGTGCGATAATAGTCAGGATAGTGAACGTTGGTTAAGTCCACGACCACCTTTGCTTCGTTGACCGGATAGGCGGGAAGAAAGCAAACGAGGCCGCGCTTATTCTCCGGCCGGGAGCCCAAAAGATCACGGAATGGCTGCAGGTCTCCGTTGGCAAAATCGTTGTCCACCGTGCCAAACACTGCGAGGAAGCGTTCAAACAGGTGCCGCCGGTTTTCACCTATGGATGCCTTAAGTTCCTCCAACGCGGCGTGACGGCAGACACCTTTGACAGCCGAGCCGGGGATAAATGGCATTCCAAACAGACGATCCAGGCTGATACCGGCGTTCTGGATCAGAGAGTCCGCCAAGTTGATGGCGAGACGGCCTTCGAGTTGGCCGATGGCGATGGCAGCTCGGCTGCCAAATGCGGAGCGGAACAAACTAATGAAGCGCCGGGTGTGCTTTGCACAGAGCCCGCTCAGTTCAGACCTTTCCACTCGGGTTGACGATAGAGAATCTGCGATTTCTGCTTCTGTCTTCAGGCGCTGTGCCTTCTCGGGATTCTTTTCCGCCAGACGTTTCGCTTGGGATTTCCTGTCTTGGCCTTCGCGCGCAATCAGCGCCGCACCACCCTCACTAATGCGTAGGAGCGTCCAACGATGGGCATCATTTGCCCTGAGGCCGTCAAGCCCCCATTGCTTATGAAAGGCGAACTTCTCCAAGAGCAAACTGCGATTCTCGACCCGCTCCGCAAATGGGCCGATCACGCTGACCAAATCGCCGGCGATGGGAATGCGTGCCATGATCAACCTTTCTTGGCGAAGCGCTTGGCAAAAGCCAGCCACGCCATCGCTTCTGCCGTGGCGAGTTTAAGGGTTTCACTTGTCGTGTCTTTTCGGGTGAGAAATTCCATCAACTTCGTTCGGTCGGTGCATCCTGCGTCCACAATGCCAACATCTTTGTCGGCGAGGTGTTGAGCGATTGCGTCGAATACCCGTCCCACGGCCTGCTGGTTGTCTGCGAACCCAAAAGCCATCACGGCAAGGAGTCCATGGTTGAGAACCTGGTGAGGCAGGTTCTTGATGACATCGCCTTGGTTCTGACCTGCCAGTGGCCTGGCAGAGAATGTGAACGCGTTGCGAGCCCTGATTTGTTGGAGGTTTTGCATCGTTGTATCCTTTCCTCAAGCGAGTTTAACCGTGCAGAAGCCAAGGCCGGCGGTGCCTTTACCTCCAAACTGGATGAGTTGCTCCGACGCCAGCGCGTCGAAAACCGCGTTTGAATCTCCGTTGACCTTGCGTGTCTCGGTCAACCCGCTGTAGAAGAGTGTTTCGCTGGGGACTGTTTCTTCATTGAACAGGCCACCCCCCTCCGCTGTACCGGTGTCGTCATCAATCCGAACATGCTGGTTGACCTGGCAGGCGTTCACCGCAAAGTGGGACAGGTCGCCGTCGGAGAGCAGGACGAAACGCCCCTCCGCGCCGGTTAGAACCGCATCGCCGAGCAAGGACTTAAATTTTTCCTCCCAATCCTTGGGAAATTCTCCGGCCACGCTGAACCGGTATTCTTCAAGGACGACCGCACTCTTCCCAGGAACCACGATCTTGGAACAGGCGAGGCAGGTCATGTCCTTGGGGACAGCAGGCACTGAAAGTTTGAAGCCGGCATCTCGGGCAAAGCGTTGCAATGCGAGCGGCGAGGTTGCCAGGGCGAATGAACCTTTGGCGGAACGCACTGGGAAGAGCAGCAACCTAGCTTCTCCGAAAGAAATTTTTCCAGCGACAAAGTTCTCGCCATCGCCACCTTTGCCAAAGAGATCATCGAGTTTGTCGGGACCGATTGAACTCAGGTGGTCCCGCAGCACTCCTTTGAGGCTCGTACCGGGAATTACCGGAAAGCCCGTATGTCGTTCGCGGATGACGGGCTGGTCAATGGCGCCCACGCTGGCGCCAGCGCCGACGTGGAGCGGGGTTCTGGTGAAGATATAGAGCAGTTTTTGTTTCATGGGTTTAATTTAATCTTTTTGTTTTTGGTTTGCGATTCTTAGGACGTCGCCGGACGTACCTCAAAGGGTTTCCATGTTCCGCAGACGCCCAAACCATAGCCTTTTTCTCCCAGTAGCGTGCTGCGGCGGTTTTTGATTTCCGAACCGGCGGTTGTGCCATGCCAATTAAGGGCATTGGCAAGGGCAACGGCTTGATCGGCGGAATCAGCCTCGAAATAATAAACCGCCCCGGCGGCCACGGCCAGATGGGTGGATTTGGCGCCGCCTTGGGGGGATTGCTGCGGGTCGGACAGGTTGGCGGGGTTGGGCAGCGCCCAGCCGGTGACCACCAACGGTTTGGGCACAACGGCCGCCACCAGACGTGCGGCGATGACTTGACCGGGCGAACCTCCCTTGCGTTTGGCTTTTTTGACGCCGACACCTGCCGTCAAGAGGACTTCGCCTTTTTCAGGATAAATCCAATTGGGCAGCCATCCGCCGGGATGGGCATTTTGGGGCGAGCCATCTTTTTTTGTGGCTGAAATTTTTGGCCAGACGGCGGGTGAGAGCAAAACCCATTTCACGGCAAATTTGCCATTGGGGAGGGCGATGAAATCGGCTGTGTTGGAGAGGCCCTGCGGCAGGGGAAGGGGATTTGTTTCCTTCAATTCCGCCGTGCAAATCCGCTGCTGTCCACCCACCACAATGTGAGCTGGATGGCCGTTGATGAGTGCCTTGACAAGATCGTTTCCATGCGTGGGGTGGTTAAAATCCTTGTCCTCCGCCTTGGCCAGCAGGCCCAGTCGAAACCCCTCGCGCAGGCGAAGGTAAAGGGCGGAATAAATCTTGCCCTCAGCGGCTCCTTGACCGGCAGTTTGCGTGTCGGAGTCAATGGTGATTCCAATGCTGGCTTCCTTATCGCCAATCATTCCATCGGTCAAAAAATGGTTGGGGGAATTGGAATCGTCCTTCAACGCCGTTTCACTAAGATAGGCCAGGAAAGCCTCCGCTGAAAACCAGGATGGCAAATCCGCCTCCTTTTCAGGCGGGCAGGAGTTGGCCACTGCATATTGGAGAGGCGAAGGGAGACTGCTGGCTGACCAGAGGTCCTGCTGGCCCAGCGATGAGGATAAAACTGGAAAAAAGGTCGGGTTGACGGAGCCCTTTGCCTGGGCATCTTTGGGTCTGGGAAAAAACCACCGCCCCGTGGCGTCCACGGGAAAGGGTCCTGCAGTGAGGAGGGAGCCGAAAATGCGGCTGCGCTCATTGGAATATTTTCCGCTTTTTCCACGGCGATGGAGGTGAACGCCACTGAAGCCCGCACGGTGCAGGGCGGCGTGGAGGGCGTGGTTGGTGACATCGGGGAGGGGCCAGGCTGCGGAATGGCCGGCCAGGGAACCGGTCATGGGTCGGCCATCGCGAAAAAACAGGACATCCACTGGATTGAGGAGCAATGCGTTCATGGATTGGATTAACTTTGGGAAACGTTAGTGGAATCAACCTTGTTGCGGCTTGCAAATGCGACTGATTGCATGAGGCCGATAAGGCCAATGAGCCGGTTCTGGGTTGTATGGAGGTTTTTTAGATATTTCTCCGCATTTTGAGAGATTGTTTCGCCCTCGGAAGCGGTCCAAGATTTTCCCCGCTGCCTGTTCAGCGCCACCCTCAATTCTTGCAGGATGATTTCAATGGCATTTTGATCAAAATCGGCATGCGGTTTCATCCGCGCGGTGCCAGCCTGCCGTGCGATATATGGCTCTAACAAATCCACGACTCGATGGGGGAATTTTGCGGAGAGAACATCCTCCTTTAAAGCCGACAAGATTGCGTCGTGAAGGTCCAGACCACCGGAATCCCACCGGCAACCCCATTCCAGAATTTCCCCACTGCGTTTAAAAAGTGTCACCGCAACGGCACTGCGGCCTAGGCCGCCTTTTTCGTCGGGCCGCTTGGCGCGTTTCTCCGCCGATTGCGCCTTCCGCACCACGTCCTGCAGTGGAGATTTGAAATGCGCCATGGCGATGCCCACGGAACAGTCCGCAGCGGGTCCTGGAACAAGGAAAGGGATGGGACGGCCTTTCCCGTTATCATCCTTCCACGATTCTGTTGAAAGGAAGCCTGGAGCTGGGGATTCAAAGAGAATTTCCCCTTTAGGCCCCAGCGCTTTTTGTCCGGTGAAAGCGCATCGCAAGGATCTGGCGCAGGCGAGCGCATAATCCGCAGGAAGCAGGGCGAGGACATCATCGCCGCCGGCGTAAATGAGGCGGCCATCGAAAGACTCGACGATTATGCGGGAGCAGCGGAGTGCAAAATTGCTCAGGGCCTCGCTGAATTGCAGGTGGTATGCAGGGGATAGCGCGCGTTTGGCAGAATTGAACCCAATGAATTCCTGCCTTTCAAAATAAGCCCTTGCCCCATGGCGCTCGACGCCCGAGCCATCGCAATAATCAGCCAACTGGCCGGCGAATTTCGGGTTTTTTTCCCCGCTAATCCACTTGCCGATTTCATCCCCGTCGAGTGCGAGGACGGCAAAATATTTTTCGGCATCGTTCTGGTCTTCCACATCATCCGCCATTTGATCGTCGTGGAATTTAGCATCTTTTGCATCTTCTCCTTCAGGATCATGGGCAGCAATGCCGCGAGTGTTGGACATTTTCTGCAATTCAAGGCTCCACTCAGGTTTCAAATAGGCGAGGTCCCAGAGGCGCTTGACCAGGGTGACCGCCCCCAGCCAGTCGTCTTTTTTGAATCTTGATTTCCATTGTTCCCCGAGATTTTGACAGCGTTCCATCCATATTTTGCCGCCCGCCACTGCCTCGTCCCGCCCATTCAGGGAGTCCTTGTTGTTGCCCGCGCCAGCACTCCATCCACCTTCAGCCCAGGCATTGAAATCTCTTGTCTGGCGGACGGCATCCAACTGCCATGAGTTGAAAGCGAGAATGACGGACCAACCGAGGCCGATGTTATTGAGCTGATTTTTGGGGCCATCTTTGCCGCCAACATAGTAACGCCCATCGCGATGTTCATTCCGCATGTGTTCTTCTGCCATCCGCTTCACAGCCAAGACGCGATCACGCGCCAAAGCGACAGGCATTTGGGGATCAAAACCCTTAACCAAAGCAATGGCCTGATCCAGGGATTCCGGCCAGGGAGTGGCTTGCCATGAGATATTCAGAAAGGAAGCCACCTGGGCATTGAACCGTTGCTCGCGAACCGTTCGCTGGATGGCGCCTTCATCGGCTGTGAGGTTCTGTTGCGTGCCTGGGAGAACTTGGGAATCGCAAAAACTCCAGACTTTTTCGGCAATGCGGCCCCATTCCTGTCGGACGGCTTTTTCCACAATTTCAGCCAGTCGAGCAGCCTGGCTGGCGGGCACGACCGCGAGGAAAACGTTTGGCAGGTTTGGCGTTTGCAATCCTTTTTTGAATTGCGGATCCTCATTCAGTGAATCCCATGCGGATTTGCCACCAATGGTTGCCTTTTTCCAAAGGTCATCCCGCCAGTGAAGGTCAAAAAGCGGCTGGCCGCAGAGATTGGGGAAGATGACGGCATCGGGTCCAATTTCCACCGAGAGGGCTTTCAAGCCGGCCGCCATCAGCCAGGACAGGAGGTAGCTGCCGCTCCACAAGTCCCGAATGCTTCTGGCGGTGGCTATGAAATCCTGCACGGGTCCAAGTTGGAACTTCAGGAATGCCGGATGAAACTTGCCATCGCAGACACAACCGGCGATTGCTGAGGTGACCTGCATGTGAGTCCAGATGGAATGGTCAGGGATGCGGGTATCCGCAGGAAGGAAGGAAAGCCTGTAATCTTTTTCGGATGCACGCTTGGACCAAAGACGCCAATGGGCAAAAAACCGGGCGCGCCAGCGCTCAGTGTCATCTTTAAGGGCAGCAAGAGAGGCTTCATCCTGGACTGGTTGAACGGTTTCCTCGCCCTCCATGGCTTGTTCCACGGATTTAAATTCGGCATGGAATTCGAGTTTCTCACCGCATAGCGGATGGAGAAAGGCATTGCGAATGCCATCGAACGCACAATGCAGACCGGAGGCTTGCGAACTCGGAAAAGGCAGGCGATCCGCAGCCGCAGCTAGGTGATCGGCATTTTTAAAATAAGCGCCGATTTCCGCGTCCACGAATCCAGCCTGGCGGAATGCAGCATCGGAGCGCTCGCCGTGAGTGCGGATGTCCAGGCATTTGCTCGGCGGATCATGAAGAAATGCTGCGAGCTTGGTTTTCCAGAAATTCGTGGATGGCAAATTCATAAATGTGTTTTCAGCTTTTTCCGCATCTTTTTCACATCCGAACCCTAACCCTTTCGCCAATAGGCCGCCATCACGCAGACGTCTGCGGACGTTCCCTGAAGCCCCGGACAGGCGACACTCCAAATTTTGAATGCGGGAGTTTTACTGGCTGCAGGACCGGTTTCCAAGTTAAAAAATGATCATTTCCCGGAAATTTTAATCCAGGGGGTATGACATTTACGGTCCCTTCCCCAATTATTTTTTTGACGAAAAAACATCCGCTGTTTTAGCTGGCGAGCGGGCTTCCAAGCCTTCTTCAAACGGCCAGGCGGCAACCTTTGGACCGTGCCGGCCCTGCCTGCAACCCTTGGGAATATTTTTGAAAGCGTTCGACTTGGGGGCGGGGTTTTGAGAGGCTTGGTTTCATCATTTATTGACATGGCAACAAAATTTTGCGCGGGTTTGTTTGGCATTGGCTTGGACACTTATTGGCCGCAGTTTTCGGGCTTGAAGCAACGGTTAGTCCGCGCCCTGGCCCAGGTGGAACAGCGGCTGAAACGTCCGGGTGTGGAGATCGTGAACCTGGGCCTGGTGGATTCCGTGGATAAAGCGTTTGCCGCAGGCCATCAGTTCAGGGCCTCAGACGTGGATATTCTTTTTCTGCATGTCACAACCTATGCGCTGTCATCCACCGTCCTGCCGGTGGTGCAGCGGGCCAAATGCCCGGTGATCATCCTGAATCTTTCGCCGGGGCCAGCCATGGATTACGCGGCTTTCAACGGGATGCGGGATCGGCAGGCGCAAACAGGTGAATGGCTGGCGTGGTGCGCGGCCTGTCCTGTGCCGGAAATTGCCAATGTCTTCAAGCGGGCGGGGATTCCGTTTCATCAAGTGACGGGCATGATTGATGATGATCCCGCATGCTGGGATGAGGCGGGGTCCTGGCTGGAAGCGGCGCGCGTGGCCAATGTGATGTTTCACAACCGGCTGGGGCTGATGGGTCATTATTACGGAGGCATGCTGGATATATATTCGGACACAACACTCCAATGTGCCACTTTTGGCGGTCACATGGAAATCCTGGAGGTGGATGAACTGGCGGCCCTGCGCAGGGAGGTGACTGCGGCACAAATTGCAAAGCGGCTGGGGCGCTTTAGAGTGGCGTTTGCCATCCAGCCGGACTGTCCGCAGCAGGCGCTTGCCAGCGCCGCCAGGACTTCCGTGGCTCTGGATCGCCTGGTGCGGCTGCATGGGCTGGGTTCGATGGCTTATTATTATAAAGGCACGGGCGTGCCGGAAAATGAGGAGGCCATCAGCTCGATCATCCTGGGCAATTCGCTGCTGACAGCGCGGGGTGTTCCGGTGGCGGGGGAGTATGAGATCAAGAATGTTCAGGCCATGAAAATCTTGGACACGCTGGGTGCCGGGGGGTCGTTCACGGAATATTATGCAATGGACTTCAAGGATGACGTGGTGCTGATGGGTCATGACGGGCCTGGCCACCTCCGAATTGCCCAGGGCAAAACGAAAGTACGCCCGCTGAAGGTTTACCACGGCAAGGTAGGCCGGGGTTTATCCGTGGAAATGTCGGTGAAGCACGGGCCGGTGACGCTGTTATCAGTGGTTGAGACCGGCGAGGGCAGGCTGCGGTTTCTGACGGCGCAGGGTCAATCGGTTCCCGGCCCGATCCTGGAAATAGGCAACACGAACAGCCGCTATCGTTTTGCCTCGGGGGCGCGGAAGTTTGTGAATGACTGGAATGCCCAAGGGCCTGCGCACCATTGTGCCGTGGGCGTGGGTCACGTGGCGGATGTCATCGAAAAAATAGGTAAGCTACTGGGGGTGGAAACGGTACGGGTCGGCTGAAAGACTACTTCAGAATGGGGGGGCTACGGCGTGTCTTTTGTGTTCAATCCTCCTTGACTCTTGTGGGGCGGCGGAGACCCCACTCCCTGCCCCCCCCGCGCTCCACTGGCGGGGAGAGGATAAAAAGCGGTGGGTTTGATATGGGTTTTCTATCAATATTTCGCCACTACGAGGTTGGAGGCTGAAGTCTGCCCCGGAGTTTCAAGTTTCAATTCGAAAAATATTTTATTGACATTTAAATTAATCTGACTTATAACCTTTCCAGGCATAGACGCCAGTCGGAAAGGAACCAACCCAAGAGCCAGCCATGGTTCTGCCTTGCCTGACTTCGTTTTATCCCATTAACCATAAAAGAAGTCCTATGCACCATGCTACTTCCGCCTTGGAAGCCGCAGCTTCCCTGCTGCGCCGCAGTTTGAACATTTTCCTTTTACTTGGAATTTTAGCCGCTCCATCTGCCAGGGCGGGGCTGACGGTGGATATACACCTGTACCACGACAATATTGGCTACCTTTTTTACCCCTATCTGAATGCAACCACCAACCTGCCGGGGTTTCCCGACGGGAATTACCAGATTGTCTCGCCGCAAATACCGACCAACGGCTCGCAGCTTCAATACAAGGCAACGAACAATACTATCAGCGAAGTGGGTGGCGGCGGGAATTATTACTACGATTTTAACTCATTCATCTTCGCCATCACGAACGGCCAATGGTCCATCTGGGTGACGAATTCGACCTCGACCAACCAATACCCATTTACCGTGAACGTGGCCGGGGTGACGAGCACCGAGTTTGGCGCGCCGGCGCTGGCAGTGGTGCCTACCAATGGATCGGTCTATGTGGCAAACCAGCCCTTGTTTCAGTGGGCAGGTCCGACGAATTGGGTCGGGGGTCTGAATGTGAACGACAGTTATGTGGATACGAATGGGAATTACTACGGCCAAGCCAGTGCAAGCCTGTCGCCGACACAGACCCTGTGGGCGTGCCCGGTGACACTGCCAAATGGAACCAATGATTTCAATATTGATTACGTCAGCAATGTCACTGCGCAAATCATTGCTTCCGTGCCACTTAACAATGGGACACCGATTTCTGCATGGACCAACACGGCCACGCTAGAGAGTTACTACGACTCCTTGTTCACGGTGGGAGCAATGACCAACGTCTCTTATTTTGGGGGGCACACCAACGTGGCCCATTACACGTTTGACAACAGCGGCTACCTGGGCCAGGACAGTTCCGGCAACGGCAACGACCTGAATGGCGGAAGCGTTTGGGGAGGGCCGCCGAACTACACGTTTAGCACGAATGCGGAGGTTGGCGGCGGGGCCGCCCAATTTTTTGGTAACAGCAGCATGACACTGAACGGCCAGTCCCTGACCAACATGGACGCAGTGCTGGCGGGTAGCTTCACTTTTTCCGCCTGGGTAAAAACCACCAATTCCACCGGCAATGACACCGATGATGCCGTGAACGGCGCGAGCATTTTCTGGGCCTACGACGACCACAACAACACGAACGACGCCATTCCACTGGCGATCACGGGCAGCAAGGCGGCATTCAGCATCCGCGACAACCTGGGCAACACAACCACGATCCACTCGCTGACGAGCGTGAATGACGGGAACTATCACCTGATCACCACGACCCGTGACCAGGGGAGCGGAATAATGACACTGTATGTAGATGGCAATTTAGAAGCGACAACCAACGCCACAACCCAACCGCTGGACGGCAACAACTACTATCTGTCCGTAGGCGGAAACGCCATATCCAGTTACACCGGCTTGTTGGACGACTTGCAGGTATATTCCGGCGCGCTGGAGCCTGGAGATGTGACGAACCTCTACAACAACCCCGGCTCCACAGTGACAAACGTTGCCGGTTTAGTCCAGAATTTCAACTTGGCGCTGGGCTCAACAAACTTGAATTGGAGCACCAGCGGCGATGCTGTCTGGCTGTTTGAAAACACCAATACTTATAATGGGGCAACGGAGGCGATGCAAAGCGGCGGCGTGATCAACACACAATCCTCGACGCTTTCCTTGACGATCACGGGTCCAGGGACGATCAGCTTCAACTGGTCGAGCATTGCCAATGACACCAACGGGGGATTTGATTACCAATTTGGAGTGGATGGCGCTGACACAGCAGATATTTACGGGGACAGTGCCTGGGCAACGGCAGGTCCGTTTCAAATACCCTCTGGCACCCACACGCTGACCTGGACGACTTATGCCAACGGTGACACAGACCCGACGGAGGCAGGTTATCTTGAGCAGGTCAATTTGAATAACGTTTTCAATATCGCTACCAGTGACAGTCCAACAAATGGCGCGGCGCCGTTGAAGGTCAAATTCACTTCCGCAGCAACGGACACTTTGGGCAATGCCATTACGAACTGGAACTGGAATTTTGGCGACGGATCATCCAGCGCGCTGCAAAACCCCACGCACACCTACGCGGGGATAGCGACCTACACACCAAGCCTGACGGTAATAAATGCCCTTGGCGAGACACCCAAGACGACTGGATTACAGCCGGTAGCCGCTTTGCCCTCGATCAAGGTCACGGCCAACCCGACGGTTGGCAAAGCGCCTTTGACAGTCCAATTCAAATCGCCGTCATCGGACAGCAGCGGCGTGAGCATTGTGCAATGGAACTGGAATTTTGGCGACGGGACCGGCAGTTCCGCGCAAAACCCGTCGCACACGTACACGAACGTGGCCTCGTACAAGCCGATTTTGATAACTCTGAACGGGAGCGGGGAGACGCCGGTGACAATCGGCCCCGGAGTGATCACAGCCACGCTGCACACGAACGCGGCGAAGGATCTGCCAGGCTCGGCGCTGGGCTTCACCTACAATGGATTTGGCAACACAAAGGGGCTGCAATTCATGGGCAATGCCACCAGCATCACCAATGGGGACGGGGCGGTCCTGGAACTGACGCCGCCGGCATACTGGCAGGCAGGCGCAGTGTGGAGCGCGGCGCCCATTCCATTTGGGCCAAATGCGGGATTCAGCACTTTTTTCACCTTCCGTTTGAGCAACCCCGGAGGAAACGTGGATGTTGACGGGGTGCAAGGCGCGGATGGCATAGCCTTTCTGATTCAATCCGGCGGCTACCAGCTTGGGGCGGCGGGCGGCGGCATAGGTTATGAAGGCATCACGAACAGCCTGGCAGTGGAGTTTGACACGTGGGACAATTTTGGCCAATTCGGCCCCCCGGGGGAAATCAACGGCAACCATGTGGCGGTGAACCTGGACGGCATTCCCAACGACCCGGTGGCCGTGCCAATCACCAATGCCTTGAACAACGGGAACATCTGGTATGCGTGGATTGATTACGAAGGCGTTTCGCAGGATCTGGAGGTGCGAGTTTCCGAAATTCCGGTCCGCCCGCTGGCTCCCACACTGGAGGTCTCGGTGGACCTGCCCGGTCTGCTGGGCGGCACCAACGCTTTTGTGGGCTTCACCGCCGGCACCGGGGACGCCTACAACGAACAAAATATTCTTTCGTGGAAATTCTCAGCGCTGCCCACGACGCGGTTTACCGGCACTTTCAACGCCACGAACCTGCCCCCCGGATTGAAGATTGACAAGGGCCTGGTGATGGTCCGGCACATTTACGCGGTGTCCGGTGTAAAGTACACGAATTACTCGTACGTCCCCATCAACATCGTCTCAAACTTGAATGCGCAGATCGCCTTTGAATCCGGGATAGCGGAGCTGAACCCCGCAAACGCGCTTCCCAACCCGAACGCGATTGACCTGGCGATCAGCAACAATGCTTATGCATTGGACTCGTTTGATACTTTTCAATATGCGATGCTGGCCAGCTACACCAACTCCGGTTCTGGAGGCGAAGGGGCGGTGATTAATTATGACAACCCGGACTATATCAACTTTGCGCCCTACTATGCCAACTTGGGTTTTCCTCCGTTCAACATGACCGAGCAAAGCTACACAACACTGCAGGACCAGGTGGCAGCCAATCCGCCGCCGGGGCTTTTTCCGCCACCAGACCTTTCCCAACTACAGATCAACGACCCCGCCAATCCCGGCCCGGGCGATCCACAATGGATCTCCATGCAGGGTGATGGCAGCGTGCAGGGGGACGGGGTGAGCTACAGCCTGGGCACTTTTCTGGGCACGGTCACGGTCCGGCAGCAGATTGTGTACAGCCCGCCCGGACCCATCGCAATCGCATCTCCGCGCAACGACGGCGCCAATTTCCTGTTTGATTTCAGCACGGTTTCAAATCAAACCTACACCGTCTGGTCCAGCACAAGCCTTTCCGGTACAAACTGGGGCAGTTACACCAATCTGACCGGCGACGGATATTTCCAGGAAATTTCAATCCCGATAACCAACGCACAGCAAAATTATTACCGTCTGAGTTCCCCTTAAACCGGCGAACTGACGGGGCAACCGGCTTAATTACAACGGCCCCTATTTAAAATGAAATCCCTGCCCCATGCCCTCAATCACCGCAGGATGCTGGCGCTCTTGGTTTCGTTCATGGCACTTTTTGCCGCCGGGTCTGTCCACGCCGGGTTGACGATGGAGGTGGACCTGAATCGCGGCAACTACCAGGGTTCACAATCCTACGGGTTTGGTTGCACCCTGAACACGAACAGCACGCCGCCTAATGTTTCCTTCGGCGATTACTTCGTGGTTTCACCGGGCTGGCCCACCAACGCCAATGCCGCAGCCTACTTGTTTCATTTTGACAGCAACGGGTTTAACCAGGTCAGCGCCAACAACAACGGCTTCAGCCTGTTCGACTCGACCAATTTCAGCGACTCGTTCATTCAAAACATCACGAACGGACAGTGGTCCATCTTCGTCACCAATGCCACCACCACCAATGTCTATTTTTTTACCGTAACGGCCAATATTGGCAGCAATGCCATCCCACTCGTTTCGATTATTTATCCGCCTAACAACGCCCTGAACATCACGAACCAGCCGACGTATCTCTGGCAAAGTCCGACCAACTACGACGAGCAGGTTCTGTACACCCCCATCTCCAGCTACGTTTTGCCGGTCACGCAGCAGGGTTTCTCCGGGGACACGCTGCCTGCGGGAACCAACAACATCACGGTGGATACTTATTACCTGTCTTCCGCCGGTGTGGTTAGTTCAGTGCCAACCAACAGTGCCGGAAGCCCGATTTCCGGCTGGGTTTCCACCTGGCATGTCTGGGACTATGCCAACGTTCAATTCACGGTCGGCAGTCCATCGGCTGATTTCAACAGCGACCTTGGCACCACCAATTTGCCGTGGGCGACGATGGGTGACAACGCGTGGCTCACCGAGACGACCAACACCTACAACAATGCCCCAACAGCCGACCAAAGTGGCAGCGTGACCAACAGCCAGGCTTCGACCCTTTCGGTGGTCGTCACCGGGCCGGGAACCCTGACGTATGACTGGTCAACCATGGCCAACGGCAGCTTCAGCCTGGAGTTTGATGTGGATGGCAACTACTCGAATAATATCACCGGCAACACCGCTTGGTATCAGGACGGGCCTTACGCCATCGGCCCGGGCCAGCACACCCTGAGCTGGACAGCTTATGCGAATGGCGATACCGATCCAACCGAAGAGGGCTTCCTGGACGAGGTGAGTTATGTGGCTTCGCCAATAACCACCCTCACGGTCACCGCTTCGCCGCAGTCCGGACCGGTGCCGCTGGCCGTGCAATTCACCAGCCCCGCCGTGGATAGCAACGGCAACACCGTGACCAATTGGAACTGGACTTTTGGCGACGGCAGCACCAGCACGGCGCAAAGTCCGCTTCATATTTACACCAATGCCGGCTCTTATTTTCCCAGCCTCACCGCATATAGCGCCTATGGATCAATTCCTTTGTCCGTGAACGGCCCGGGCACGATTACCGTCACACCACCGCCGCCGCCGACCGGTAACTGGACGACCACCGGTTCGATTCTGAATAGTGAGCGCTATGCATTTCCCCTGACGGTCCTGCCGAATGGGCAGGTTCTTGCCTCCGGCGGCCAGGCCGTCTTCCAATTGTATTCCTACGCCGAATCGGACCTTTATGATCCTGTACGCGGCGTCTGGCAAACAACGGGATATTTAAACACCCAACGGCAGTGGCACACCGCGACTTTGCTGACCAATGGCTTGGTGCTGGCGGCCGGCGGGGCGACCGCTGGATCCGGCGGAGGGCCACTTTCCAGTTGTGAAATTTACAGCCAAGGGACGGGGCTCTGGACCAATACCAGCCCCATGAGTTTCGCCCGGTATTTGCACACCGCAACCATGCTTACGAACGGGTTGGTGTTGGTGACTGGCGGAGTTAGTAATTCCGCTCCACTGGCAAGTTCAGAACTTTACAACCCATCCTCAGGAACGTGGACCAGAACTGGCAACTTAAATACGCCAAGGTTTTCCGCTGCAGCCTTCCTTCTAACCAATGGCACTGTGCTCGTCGTGGGCGGCCAGGGCATCAATTCAGCCATCTTGTCGAGCGCGGAAATTTACAACCCAGCCACCGGGCTTTGGCGCTATACCGCCAACCCCATGCTCGCGGGTCAATACCTGCCGACCAGCACTTTGCTTCCAGATGGCCGGGTATTGGTTGCAGGCGGCAGCACCAATGGAACCTCGGTGAGCGGCTTTTCGGAAATATATGACCCGGCGAGCGACAATTGGAGCCAGACCGGGTTCATGACCACTCCGCGAGAGGCTGCAGGGTCCGTGTTGCTCAAAAACGGCGTCGTATTGGTTGCTGGAGGCGATGATGGAACGAGTGGAAATGATCTTACAAATGCGGAGTTATTTGTCCCGGCGACAGGAATTTGGACCGTGACTGGTGCCATGAAGGAAGCCCGCAGCGGATCATTTCCCATGATTCTCCTTTCCACCGGACAGGCCCTCGCCACCGGAGGTTTTCCCGCCAATAATGACCTGTCCACGGGCACGGCGGAACTTTACACCACACAAGAGCCGCTCATCAGCATCCTCAATCCCACCAAAATAGCTGGAGGCGCATTTGAATTCTTTTTTACCAACACGCCCAATGCGGGTTCGACTGTTTTTTCGACAACGAACATGGGGCTGTCCCTTGCAAATTGGACAATATTGGGCAGCGCCACGGAAGTTTCGCCCGGCCGATTTGAGTTCACCGACCCACGAGCCACGAATAATTCAAGACGCTTTTACCGCGTCCGCTCGCCTTAGGGACTTTTTTAAAATTGGGTGGCGGCTGCCTGAGCTCATATTTTCCACACTTCAGCAGGCCGGGCGGCGGCGTGGATAAATTTTTCTCTTATTTGACGGGGAAGCGCCGGTGTGGCACCCGGTTGGGTGCAAACAAAACCGGCGACTTCAGCGGCGGCGGCGTGCAGGGCATCCAGGTCCATGTCGGCCAGGAGACCCATGACCAGAGTGGCGGTAAATGAATCTCCTGCCCCAACGGTATCCACCACGCGCACGGGCGCGGGGGGCTGGTGGGACCATCTTCCATTTTCGAACAGGATGCTCCCAAGAGGTCCGCGAGTCAAAGCAACCAACCGTGAACCAAATGTCATGGCCAGCCTTTCCATTTGCTGTTCCATGTTTTTTCCCAGTTGAAACATTGAGTTCAGAATGGCCAACTCACTGTCATTGAGCACACACTCCAGTTTGTTTGGATTGCCTTGTGCGGGCAGTAGAAAAATGTCCGGCAATCCATGCATGCCAATTGCAGATCCCACCCTGAGGCGTCAACGCAGAGAATCTGGAATAACCAGTCAGTTCTGGGACCCATCTTTCAAACTCATTGAAAAATAATCCGATAAAAGCCAGAGGCATTGGTCAGATGGGAAATATTTGAATCTAAAAATCCATCCGTTTCGTTGGAACCTGGCAATGCGGCAACAGTTTGCCAGATGTCATCTAGGCTCGGTTCCCATTGAACTAAAAGATTGTTTTCCGCCGCACCGTTCCATTGGAAACTAAGACCCTTTGGGCCGACAGACATGTTTTTAATTTGCGGATGATCATCAATGGATCGAATACGGCCAATCCGCCACGTATCCGGCACAACACCGCTGGTGATTTGAACTTCATCAATGAAACCAAGAAAAGTCTCGGGGTTGGCATTCACCGGATAGGCGTTGCGTCCAATAAACATGTTTCCATTATCCTCCACCGGCAAAGGAAGAAATCCTGATGAACAATTGTTTGTGGCATCGGCTTGCGTTCCATCCTGATTGACAATGGTCAGGCGCATTTGACCAGCAACGCCGCTTAACGTGTCAAAAACGGCCAGCAGATAATGCCATTGGCCGTCGGCATAATTTGCCCCGGTCAAATCCACGGCATTTGTCTTTCCAATCGCGCTGTTGGCCATGGCAAACCGCACCCCTCCCGGCACCACTTCGTTTATATCAATCCCATAACGAAATACCTGCCCGGTGTCTGTCCCCTGCGAAATCAATTCCATGATTCCGCTTCCGCTCCGGTTACCGTCCGTCTTGAAGAATAGTTGAATCGAGAACGGGCCTGCAAAGTCCATTTCGTCTCCATACTGGTCTTGGGGAAAAAACAAAGCACCGTCCACATTGGAGATGGCCCCGGCATTGTAGGAAAAAATCCCGCCGTTGTGGCCATTCACAAACATGGATGCAGGAGCAACGTTTGTGCTTAATGTCACCGGGCCACCAGGCAGGCCATTAAACGTTATCAAATCATCAATCTCTGGGGGCAATTTTCCAGTGGTAAAAATTCCCTGGCCGCTATTTGTGTCTGAATCGGCCACGCCGACAAAAGTCGAGGCGCCGGCATTGTTCGGCGCGCTGATCTGCGACTCCATCTGCCAGAAGGACACTTTGTAAGGTCCGCGCACCGTCAATGGCGCGACGCTACTGGTCACTGAACCGGCGGCGTTACTCACAACCAACTCATAGTTCACATTGGTTGACGGAACCGCAGCAACCGACAACGTGCTGTTGGTTGCGTTGGAAATCGCCTGGCCGTTATTGTACCACTGATAAAAGAAGGGAACGGTAGATCCCGTAGCCGTGACACTGAAGGTGGCGGGACTGCCGACATTCACCGTTGCCGCCGGACCGGGTTGGCTGCTGATGAATGGCGGCGCAGCAGGCCACGCGGAAGCCAAATTGTAAAGACTCAGGGAGAGCAACTGCGCGCCGCTGCCATTTGCCGCGAGACTGATGGGCTGCCGTCCCGCCAACGGCATTGTACTCATCGGCATGTAAACCAAGCCATTGTTGGCGAAAATCTCCAAAAAACCGCGATCAACAAGGATCTGCAGCGTGATGATGCCATTGATCGGTATCAAAGCATTCGTGATGCCCTCGCAGGACAATTGCTGGGCCTGGCAATTATAAGTTACCTGCACGCCGTCGAGGGTAAATGTAACGCCAGCAGCAACGCCGGGTTGAAACTGCGCATCGATCTCGAACGCCTCGCCAGTCACCCCGGCCAGCACGTTACTGCCGTTGGCCAAAGGCTGGGAGGGCCATGTGTTCGTGCCCGTTCGCAGGGCCGCCAGTTCATTGACGGGGTTGACAAACATCAGCGGGGTCGAGCCGGTCGTTTCCAAAGTCAGTTGAACGGGGAAATCCATTCCCCCGTTGAAAGGCATGCCAGGGTAGTTACCCGTGCTGTTGGCTATCAGGATGCGCCGCCCATCGGATGCGGGCATGTTGTTAAACGTTTGTCCGGCGGCGAAGCTGTTGCCGCGACGAATGCTGAATGGACCGTATTGGGCGGTAAACGCATCGCCGTCAAACAGCCCCACGTAGTAATTTCCCGCTCCGGCGTAGAATATCCATTTCTGATTATTCAGGTTGCCGTCCAATGGCAGCGGAAACAGTTCCGGCACTTCAATGACACCTGGAAAGTTGAACGTGGAGGTTTCGGTCCAATGCTTGAGATCGGTGGAGGAGAAGAAGCCAAAATCGTTGTTTTGCAGCCAAAACACCATGACCCATTTGTTGCCCGGAGCATACCAGATTGCCTTTGGATCGCGATTGTCGCCGGCCACATTCGGAATGACCGGGTTGTTGGTGTATTTAATCCAAGTGCGTCCCTGGTCGAGACTGTAAGCCATGCTTTGAGTGAAAAGTTGGCCCTCAGACATGAGGTTATTGTTGCTATGGCCGCCTGCGCTCGTGTAGAAGCTCACGAGGGCATTGGTTCCAAACCCGGCGCTATTGTTCCAATCTACAACCGTGGACCCGGACCAAATCTGGCCAAGGGCATCGCCATAAAGCGCTTCAGGAAGCTCCGTCCAATGCACCAGATCGGCGCTCACTGCATTGCCCCAGTTTTGGTTCCCCACGACGACATCGTAGGGATTGTGCTGGTAACAGAGGTGGTACTCCCCGTTGAAAAAAACCATCCCGTTCGGGTCGTTGTTAAATCCGCGTCGAGGCGTGAAATGGTAAATCGGTCGAAACTCCTCCTGATAAATGGGGGTCGTCGTCACCGGCGTGGTGCTCTGAACGAAGTCCTGAAGCTGCAACGAATTCGTCGAGTCAACCCTGACGACCATCTGCGTGTTTTGATAGGCCGACAAATCAAGAAAGGCGTAGAAGTCATAATTCGTCGCGCTGCCAAGGGGCAGATTGAATTCCTGCACCGAAACCCCGTTTACCAGCAAGGCCGCCACATGATATGGATTGCCCAACTTAACGGGAAAATTAATAAACTGGTTCGTCGGCACAATGACGCCTGTGGTCAAAGGGCTGTCCGATTCCAGAATCTGGTCCACGTTCAAATGCCCCCAAACGGCGGTGGCGTCATCCAAGATTTGAATCTGCGCCGTTTGTCCCAACAGATTACCCACGTCCCATTGTTCCCAGTCCAAATGCTCCCATTCTCCCGGCCCGGCGGCATGGCGAACCACTTTTCCATTCACTAAAAGATTAATGAGTGTTTGGCCGCCATAACCGCCGGCGGCCAGGTAACTGCCGCCACCGATTAAAAACTTAATGAAATTTCGCTGAATCGTGAACGGGGGGGACATGAGCGCGCCGGTGCTGCCATCGCCGCCTAGAAAGGTGTTAACCAAGCCGTGTCCGAGATAACCATCCACCGTTTGCTGGTTGGCCAAAGCCCCCTGCGCCGGACCCGAACCCATTCCGTTGCCAGTGGCAGTCCAAGCGCCGCCAGGCAGCCAAATATAATTTGTTTCCTCGAAATCAGACAGAAGAATATCCTGCGTAAAAGCAGATGTGACAAACATCAGAATTGCAAGAGCGCCCAATCCCTGCCATTTACCAACTGCGAAATTCATTGTTGCTCCCCGAGCAGCCTCATGATGGCGGGATCGGTGATATTCTTCATGGTCACGGCCTCAACCCCGGTGTCAATCACCCGCGGGCTGCTTTGCCCCTTGCAATGAAGGGCCAGCACTTGGACTCCATCGTAACCCATTTTGTAAGGGTCCTGGACGATCATAGCGACAACCTGCCCCGACTTCAGACCGTCAATGAGGGACTTGGCAGGATCAAAGGCCACCATTTTTACATCGGTGCGGCCCATTTCCTGAAGCGCCTCCAATGCCCCGACCGAAACATCCACATTGCAAGCAAATAGCCCCTGGGCATCGGGATGCCGTTGCAGCATCCCCTCCGTGACTTGCCTGGCAATTTCGGACCTGTCCTGCCCGGATTCGGATTCAACAATGGTAATTCCGGGGAATTCAGCGGCCAGGGTGGCCACAAAACCTGAAACCCGTTTTGCAGCGGCATGGGACCCTGAAATATGTCGCACCACGAGCACTTTCCCTTTGCCCCCCATTGCATTTCCCAAACATCTCGCCGCCATGGCGCCACCTTCATAATTGTCCGTGGAAGCGATGCTCAGAAACCGAACGGCATCCAGCCCAGAATCAATGATGACGCAGGGAATATTCATGTCCGCGAGCTTGTTTACAGAATCCACCAATCCCGTGCGATCCACGGGTGAAAGCAGCACTCCACTCACCTTTGCCGCAATGGCCTGGTTCACGAGTTCGATCTGGGGCGTGCAGTTGGTTTCACGGTCGGAACCTCCCCAGGTAATATCGTATCCGTAATCTTTTCCCGCCTCCTTTGCCCCGGCAAAAACCGCCTGCCAATAAACCGTGTTGGTAAGCTTTGTGATCAAAGAAATCACATGCGTCGAATTGGTATTCACAGAAACCGGGCTGGTTTCACTCTGATTATTGCAGCCGACGGCAAATAAAAGGCAGGCCAACGGCAGAAAGCAGATTAAGTGGTTTTTATTTTTCATAACATTATTGGCATATTAATTGTGTGTTTGTTTGGTTTGTGCTGGACCCCGAGGTGTTCACCAGATGTGGATGAGGCTTTGCTCGTGCGGATTTCCAATTCCATCCTCCATTTTTATTTTTCATGAATCGTCGCCTGCTTCATTCCATCTGGTGATTCCTGATTGATTTCATATTCCACATTTTTGCGCCGCCGATATTACCCCTCCCGTCGGAGCTAAAAAATTCCAAACCGCGGCTTTTCGCGGATGGAAAGGCCAAAAGCGTCAACACCCTCTCCCCGTCATTGACAAATACTTCGACCGAACAAGAATCGGCAAAGATATGCAACTTTACCTTGCGTCCAGCCCCGATAATCGGCGCTGAATAGATGCCTGGAAATTGCGGGTTAAACCCCACATTGCCCGACTGAGTCCGGTCTGCAAAAACCGTTTTATTTTTCCAGTCCACACCAATGACGGTCTCCTCATTGTCGCTTTTGAATACTTTAACGCCTTCCAATCCGCTGTTTTCCGGTGGAAGTTCAATCATTAATTCAAAGTGGTCGCCCTGAATTCTGTTCTTCTGCACCCAATCGTTTGCATGCTGCGCATCACCACCCTTGAATTCAAAATATTTTGACCGCAATGATTTTAATTCCTCAACTGGACGCTGTATCAAGCGAATACCATCATCCGTCTGGAGCAAGGCAACCTGCCGAGGGATTGACATGGCGCTGCGCCATGGGGAAGTTGGAACCTCCTGTCCGTATTCCCAATTGCTCATCCAGCCGAGCCACAAACGTCGGCCGTCGGATTTGGGAATGTCACTCCAGGAAACTGCCGCATAATAATCCGGACCGTAATCAAACCACAATGCCGCCTCCTCCGCAGGATGGGCCGCCTCGTCGGCAAGAGTGATTTGATCCACATTGATGTGGCCCCATCCACCGGTGGCATTGTCCACAATCTGCAAGACCGCCTTTTTATCATGAAATTGATGGAGGTCCCACGATTTCCATGCGAGTTGTTCAGTGTCATTGCCGGAAGCGGAGCGGACCGCCTTGCCGTCCACCAGCAAATCCATTCGTGTTTCCTTTCCAGAACCGCCGCCAATGAGGAAATTCAAGTATGGACGATCCATTAAAAATGGCGGGGAAGTCAATGTGCCGGTGGAATCATCGCCATGGTAATAACTATCCACCAAGCCGCGGCCCATATAGCCGGTCACTGGATTTTGATTTTCCAGCCTGCCCTGCGCCGGTCCCGGCCCAAATGCATTTCCGGTGGTTTTCCAATCCCCGTAATTTTTTCCCTCGAAATCTGCAAGAATCTCCCCGGCCGGAGCGCAGGCGGGGATTGGTTGGAGAATCGAGTCCGGGTCCGGCAAAAACCTCGTTCCGTCAAATTGGCCGACGAAATATTGGCCTCCTGATCCGCCGGCAATGCTGCCTGGATTCATGTTTACAACCAGCACCCACCGCGTTTTATTCGTCCCCTCCACCGGCAACTGAAATAAATCAGGACATTCCCACACCCCAGTGGTCCCGTTTGCCGGGCCAAATTCACTCAGCAGTTTCCAGTGCTTCAGATCTGCCGAGCCATAAAAGCACACCTTGTGTTCCGCCGAAAGGGAAACGGTCATCACCCACCGTTTGGCGGGCGCATACCACTGAACCTTGGGGTCGCGAAAATCCCTGGAACCACGATAAATCACCGGATTGCCGTCGTATTTTGTCCATGTGCGCCCCCTGTCATTGCTGAATGCAATGCATTGAAACTGCATTCCATCCCCATCAGCCCTGCAGCCAGTGTAAATGGCAACCAATGGCGGTTCTCCCCCTTTGCCGAAGCCGCTGGTGTTGTGCCAGTCAACCACGGCGCTGCCAGAGAAAATCATCACCCCATTCTGCTCCGCCAATGCCACGGGCAAATATTTCCAGTGAACCATATCCGGGCTGACCGCGTGGCCCCAGCTCATGTGCCCCCAGGTATTTCCAAAAGGGTTGTATTGGTAAAAAAGATGATATTCACCCTCATAATAGACCAAGCCATTCGGGTCATTCATCCAGTTTTTCGCCGGGGTGAAATGATATCCAGGGCGGTAGGGTTCGGAAAAGTCCCCATTCATGAATTCAGAGGCAAATGCTCTTCCGTCCATCGCAGGCATTCCAATCAGGAAGGAGCAGCCACACCAGAGCAGCAGCATGGTGTGAAACAACTCCCGCCAAACCCCCTGCGCATGCCACAGTATTTTGCCGCCGCGGGCAATGCACCACAAATGAAGCAAAGACCGCCCCAAACGGTGGCGGGCAAGCTTTGTTTTGGCATTTGCGATCATTTGCTTTGTCTTTTTCAAATTTCTGCGGTCGAATGCGTCGCGCAAACTCTCCCAAAAGTTGGTCTGCCCACAACCAATTCCCTCAGACGCGCAGGCAGCGGCGGAGTGGCGCCAACACAGGTGCAAACATATTGGGCAATTTCGCTCGCCGCGAAATGAATCTGGTCCAAATCCATCTTTGCCAGCAATCCAATCACAATTGAAGCCGTAAAAGCATCACCCGCCCCCACGGTGTCTTTCACATCCACGACACGAGATGGACACTCTGACCAGCGATCCTTCTGGTAAAGCATGCTTCCTTTTGGCCCCATCGTCAGAGCCACAACTGATAATCCGAATTTCTCCGCCAGCGCCGCAATGAGTTGATTGTTATTGCCAGTCAAATTAAACATCTTGGATAATATGAAGAGCTCCTGATCATTTAATTTGAGCACATTTGCAAGCTTGAGGGACTGCTCAATCACCTCGCAGGTGTAATATTTTTCTCGCAAGTTTATGTCGAACACCTTCAATGCCCCCGGTTTTGTCTCGCGCAAAAGCTCAATAATGGTGGACCGCGAAATCTCACTCCGTTGCGCAAGGCTTCCAAAACACACGGCATCAGCGCTCCTCACAGTTTGGAGCGCAATACTTGTTTTTTCCAACCGATCCCAGGCCACATTCTCATGAATGACAAAATGCGGCACACCGTTGCCGTTGAGTGTGACGGCGACGGTTCCTGTCGGGACATGGTCATCCAACTGGACAGTCATCAAAGGCAGCCCCAGGAGTTTGAAACGATCGAGAATATCGGAGCCAAACTTATCTTTGCCTACTCTCGTCAGGACAATGGCGCGCGCGCCCAAGGCATGGGCGTGATAGGCGAAATTCGCCGGAGCACCGCCCAATTGGGGGCCATCTGGAAAAAGATCCCATAAAACCTCCCCTATTCCGACAACTTGGCAGCTCATACTTTAAATAATTCCCAACCGTTGTTGAACTTGTTCGAGCGGCACTCCCTTCGTTTCAATCACCATCAGCTTAACCCAGATCAACTGGAGGACCATCATGCCGCAGAAAAAGAGAAAAACATAACCCGGAGGAAAAGCGCTGACCATCTTAGGGAAAAACGTGGTGAGCAGAGCCGCGAAAATCCAATGTGTGGAGCTTCCCAACGCCTGTCCCTCGGCCCGCTGGCGGTTTGGAAAAATCTCCGAAATGAGCACCCAAATGACCGTTCCCTGCCCCACGGCATGTGCGGCAATAAAACCAAAAATACATGCAGGCACAATGCTGTAATGCTGCGTGAAAAATGCCCATGCGGTAAAACCCAACGAAATGATATACCCGAAGGAACCTATAAACAGCAGTGTGCGCCGCCCCAGGCGATCAATCAGGAACAAACCGATGAACGTAAAAGCCAGATTTGTCACTCCTATGCCAACCGACTGAAGCAAGGCCGCCTTTGCGCCAAGCCCCGTCATTTCAAAAATACGCGGGGCAAAATACAGGATGGCATTGATGCCGGAAAGTTGGTTGAAAAATGCCACAAAAAAGGCGAGCGCTATCGGCACCCGAAGCCGCCAGGTCCAAAAATGGCCCGCCGCCATGCGTTGAACACCAGCTTGGGCTATATCATCAGCCATGATTTCACGTTCCTCCGGAGTGGAATAAGGCTCCGTCCGGCTTAACACCTCGAGCCCCGCCACACGATCGCCTTTCCGCCCAATCAACCACCGGGGGCTTTCTGGAATGAACAGACACATCAAGGCATAAACAAGCGATGGAAACGCCGCGACCCCAAGCATCCAGCGCCAGGCATGATCCCCTATCCCAGCCAGCAGGGCATTGGAAACATACGCAATGACAATTCCAAACACGATGTTGAATTGAAACATCCCCGCAAGGCGGCCTCGATGCCGCGGAGGCGCAATTTCTGAAATATAAAGCGGAGCCACCACGGTGGAAACCCCTATCCCAACCCCGCCAATGAAGCGTGAAACAATGAATTCGGCTACCCCGCCCGAAAAGGCGCAGCCCAGCGATGAAATGATATAAAAAACACCAATCGCAAGCAGCGTCTTCTTGCGGCCAATGCGGTCTGCAGGCAACCCGCCAAAAACGGATCCCAGAACGGTACCATACAGGGCCGCCCCCATGGCAAAGCCGTGCATCGCATCGCTCAATCCCCATATTTGTTGAATTTTTTGCTCGGCACCTGAAATCACGACCGTGTCAAAACCAAACAAAAAGCCAGCCAGGGCAGAGGTGATGGACCAGAAAAGGATAAGCCAGGTTAGCCTGGGTTCCGGGCCGGCTCCCTTGGTTGGCAGAACCGGGCGGTTGGCGCATGGAGTGATGATTACAGACATGGTGGTTTTGTTTGCCTACGAATATTGTCAAGTTGATGGACTCTTGTCTGTTTATCTTTGGCCAGCGGATTGTCGGGGATCCCAGAACTGCGAATTGATCAATCCCTGGGCCGAACCACTGGAAGGATCCTGCGGTGGATTGATGTTGGAATCCTTTCTTGATTCCGCATGTCCGTCGGAAAATGCAACATTCCCAATTCCCAAAGGCTTGCCTCCGCTATGCAGCAAGGTGTCTATTCCCTCATAGGCGGCAGATGAACTGGGAATATGCATGCTGCCATTGGGCCACCATAAACTTCCACTGGCTGACAATCCGGGCTTTGGCTCTTTGTCTCCAAACACAAGACAATCAGAGGCATTCAAAATAGCTCCTCTCCTGAAGTTTGCGGAGCTGCTGAACCGGTACCCGGCCACAGACGTGGTGGTCGGAGTCTGAGGCGAGCAGCTAAGAAAAAACGAATTCATGCCATAACCGACCACATTCCAGTTGAAGGCCCATTTCCAAATATCTCCGCTTGGCAGGGTTATTGGCGAATTGACCGCCGGATCGTGAAATGAATTGTAATTGTTAGTGCCGCCTCCACAAATGGCGGTTCCCCACCAATTGGTGATTTCATCCCCTGGCGTATAGGAGGCGAGGCAGGTTGGAAACCTGTCATTGTTGTCGTCCGTGTAAATTTGGTTGAACAGGTCCATTTGCTTCAAGTTGTTCAAGCATCCTATTGTTTGCGCTTTCCTCTTTGCGGAGGCAAGCGCGGGAAGCAACATTGCCGCAAGGATGGCAATGATTGCAATGACTACCAACAATTCAATCAGGGTAAAACCGTCCTCATTGTTTGCTCGTGGGCTTATAATATTTGCTTTCATGGACATTTTGGCTGGTTTTATAAAAAGTGTGCGATTGGTCATGAACTGAAGCCGGCCTGAAACAAATGTTTCAGGCCGGCCGATACAGCCCTTGTCAATTTTTGACCTTGTAGAATTCCATCGCTCCACTCACTGTGAGCGTGGCCTGGAAAGCGCCGCCCCCCAGCGCAGTCACGACGGACGGAACCGCAACATACTGGCCGTTCACCGTTGCAGAACCCACTATGGAGTAGAGCGAGGCCGCGCCTGCGGGAGCGCCCATAAATTTGATTGTAATTGTTTTGCCAATCAAATTAAGGCCCGTGATCACTGGAGGGCCCGCATACCCCAATTGGCCTGTAGCCGGGGTGACGAGTCCCGAGGAAACCTGAATGCTGTTAATGGCCCCGATAAAAGTCCGGTTATCGTCCGGCGTGCCAAACCGGTACCGCCCAATAAACATGTTCGCAACCCCACTCGCGCTCAGCGGGCTGTAACCGGAGGGGAGGAACACCATGGTGTTGGTGCCTGTTCCATCCTGGTTGTTAATGGCCAGGCTGATCGTGTTGCCAATTGAATCATATTTCGCCACCAGGTAATGCCAGGTGCCATCCGCGTAGTTCCGATCCGACAAAACCACTGACTGTATCCCCGCGTTGGTGTCCTCGTATGACAATCCGGCTGGAGCTATGGCTTGGTTGTTGATCTTGAAGCTCACCGCTCCGCTCCCAGCCTGGTTAATATTCAGTCCGTAGCGGAAAAACCCTCCGTCCGGCCCCTGCGCTATCAATTGCATCGGCCCGTTGGCGCTCTGGTCCCCGTATGTTTCAAAAAACAATTCCAAGGTGAATGAGGTCTGAAAATCAAACCAGTCCCCGGACAGGTTCTGCGGATAGAATAATGCCCCGGCAACGCCGGCGATCCACGACGCGTCAAAGGAGTTGGTCCCCCCATTATTGCCATTGATGAACATGTTTGCGGGCGGAACAGTGTTGGTCAGTGAAATTCCACCAGGCAGGGAAGCGGAGGAATTAAATGTGATCAAATCATTGGACCCGCCATTAAACGAATCCGAATCGTCAATGCCCACAAATGTCCCGTTGTTCGTCACGGTTGCCACGCTTTGCATCCTCCAGAGCGCGAGATTGATTGGCAACGGCGCGGTGACAGTCACGGAAATTGGCGCGCTGGTGACCGATGTTCCACCACAGGGTGTGGTCGCCACAAGTTGGTAGGTCCCCTGGCTTGATGCTTGCGCAACACCTCCATAATTCAAATTCGTCTGCCCCGGGATATTCGTCCCATTCAGCTCCCATTGAAATTCAAGCGGGCCGCCCGACACAGCCACCGGCCATGACGCCGGTGATAGATTGATCACCTTCCCCTCGGTGATTGATTCCGAGGCGGGAGCGTTGTTAAATGCGGGGTCATTGCAGCCGCTTGCATTTGCCATCAACTGGCTATTGGGCAGTGAAGCGTCTGAGTAGCGAAGCTGGTTGAGCTGACCGTCAAAATTCTCAGCGCCATTCTCATCACTTCCCAGAAACACGGGCCCTTGGCTGCCTGACCCGCCCGGATTCAGTGGCACCGTTATAAACGTTGAGGTTTCATAGCTTGTTCCATCATCATTCACCACAAGCAGGTCCATCGTCTCCGTCGCCGTCTTAAACCGGGCCGCAACATAGTGCCAGTGGCCATCATCCATCCGGTGTCCATGATTTTGCGCCGCTGTGATCCGGCAATCAATGCCAAAAACCGCTACGTTCCAGCCCCAAAAACGTATGCCACCAATTTGATTTGTGTCATTACTCGCGTTGTCATTCAAATCAATGAACGCATAGGCTGAAAGGTGATGGTCAAATATCAGAAACTGCGTCGTCGTTCCCATTACTGGATCATTGGTCGTATCGGACTTGAAAAAGCATTCCCAGGTAAAATCAGGGCCATTGAATGCTGTTCCATAGGTGGTGCTGTCGCAAGTCAGGCTGCCGCCAGTTCCAATCTCGTCCACCCCGCAATCCCAGGAACTGCTCGCCGGGCTCCAATAATTATTCGGGTTGAACATGGAAGTGGGCGGAGCTGAATTGTCAAAGGTCAGCGAAGACGCCATGGGTCCTTGATACCAAAGATCCTGCACGGTGGCCGGCGCATTGCCTGTGCCGGGAGGGGTGATGCCCTGGCCTGTGTTGGTGGCCAGGTCCAAAATGCCCAATCCACTTGGACTCAAAGCGATGCTGTTCGCGGTGGCTAGCTTCCAATACGCAATCGTGGTCAGATTGGTATCCTCCTCGTTTGCCTGGGCGTGCCCAAGCGCTCCCATGATCAGGGCGGCGGCCAACGCCGCCATTTTCGTCAAACTACATTGTGTTTTCATGCTGGTTTTGTGTTTTTGTGGTTGCGGTTTATCAACGGAGATGAATTGTTAAAGCCCCTTGTTCATTTATTCGCCTCAAAAACACGCTGGCGCGGCGTTTGAATTCTCAAAAGGGCTTTCATAGTTCCCATCCTAATTGGGGGTCGCAAAACACTCAATTGCAGACTAGACAAGATTGCAGATTGTTGACATTACAGCTTTCAAAGCTGTTATTGCATTTGGTTTGGTTTTCTGGGCCCTAATTTTGGTGATTTTGGCTTTTGCATCCCTGTTTGCCTCCATCCATCGCCGACATGCCACTCAATCCATGCCGGCAATCTTCTCGCTGCATGTCTGTGATTTCAATTCAACAGAGGGCTTCAAGGATTTGCCCTGGAGTCTTGCAGGGGAATGGAACGGTTTAAGAAAACTCACACCAGCGCTGGGCGGGGATTTCGGCTTTTAAACCGCGCCTTTGAAAACCTCTCCAACCCATTATTCCCACTCACACCATGTTAAAATCGTCGGCAATCTTGAGGAAGGCTGCGCCAGCCACAGTTTTTATTTTGAAATTCAAACTTCATGGACCCCCGGATGAAAAATCAATGCTGGACCACTTGAAAGATAGCTGATAGGACTGCTGTTGTGTCTGGAAAAACTTTAATCCTGTTGCCGTGATGAATTCACAGCCAAAACACAGTGAAATCAGCCGACATCTGGAAACGGAAATTGCCGGGGGCAAATACCAAGATGGGGCCCGGCTGCCCAGCGAAATCCAACTGGTCAAACAGTTTGGCGTTTCCAGGCCCACCGTCGCTCGTGCCCTGCGTGATCTGGAAGCAAAAGGCTTGATTCATCGCCGCGCCGGTTCCGGGACATTTGTCCGTACCAATAATGAGCGGGCCGCCTCCACTCGCATTCTCGGCCTTCTGATTCCAGGTCTTTCCAGCACGGAAATTTTCCAGATCATCTGCGGCGAAATTGCCAGCCTGGCCCGCGTCAATGAATATGGGCTGCTGTGGGGCGGGTCAACAAACCCGCGTGTGGACACGGATGCCAGCTTGAAACACACGGGCGAGATATGCAAACAATTCATTGACCGCAAAATTAGCGGCGTTTTTTTTGCGCCAGCCGAGTTGCAACCCGGCCAGGGCGAGGCCAACAAACACCTGGCCGAATCACTCAGGGAAGCCGGCATTCCAGTGGTGCTGTTGGACAGGGACCTCCTGGATTACCCTGCAAGAAGTGATTTCGACCTCGTGGGCATTGACAACATGGCCAGCGGTTACATGGTTGCTGAACATCTGATCAAACTGGGCTGCCGGAAGATATTTTTTGTGGCTCGTCCGTTTTCCGCCGCCACGGTGAATGCGCGCATTGCCGGGGTCCGCGAGGCGCTGTATCGAAACTGCATCGAACCCTCCGCAGGATGGATTCAATGTGGTGATCCCACCGACCGCAAATTTGCGCGCACCGTGAGTGCGGGACGACAAGCAGATGCCCTGATATGCGCCAATGACGACACAGCAGCCCTGCTATTGCGCTCCTTGGAGGCCGAAGGCCTGCGTGTGCCCCGCGACCTGCGGGTGGTGGGTTTTGATGATGTGAAATATGCCACGCTGGTTTCCCCGCCTTTAACCACCATTCACCAGCCATGCCGCGACATCGCCACCATCGCTTTCCGAACGATGATGGAACGCCTGGCAGAGCCTACGCTTCCGGCGAGAAGCCTTAGCCTCGCGCCGCGACTGGTCGTCCGTGAATCCTGTGGCGCATACCTGCCCCGACCCAAGGGTAATTAGTCCCTTACCGAAAAAATCCTGCGCACGATGGATAGGATGTTTACGCGGTTGAAGGCAGCGTTATCAGGGTTGGAAGGATGAGGTGTTCTTTGAGTTTGAGCGCGGCGATGAGAACGTGTTGGCCCATGGCGGTGACGTAGTATTTGTAGGTGTGGCCTATTTTGCGAATGAGTCCGTGCAGCCGCAGTCGTTTCAAGATACGGCTGATCTGTCCGCCATTTTTCCCCGTGAGCACGCGCTGGAGCAGCCGGTTGCTCAACCCGCTGATGTGATATTCTCCGCGCAGGATGGCCAGCAGGACGGACAGGTCGCCGGCGGCGAAGAAGTTGAACCCGCGATGGCTGCGGTGTTGTTCGTCCCGTGCGGGTTGGGTGATGCGCTCCAGATTCACCGATCCGCCCGAGCGGTCTTCCAAGGCCGAGAGGAAAGCCAGATAACGGGCGCAAGCTGCCCGCATGAGTCCGGCCAGATCGCCCAGGCTGAAGAGGGATTTCTTCAGCGCGGCCACCTGATAGGTCGGCGGTCCCTCCCGGTGTTCCACCTTGCGGTAGTGTTTGAAAAAGGTGACGTCGTTGGCGGTGCATTCCAAACGCAACACCCGCCCGCGTTTGTCGTAAAGTTTGAGCGAGGCCGGGCCGAGCGAGTGACGGATCCGCGTGCCTTCGATGCGGGTGCGGAAATCGCTGGTCAATTCGGCTTCGGGACTCAGGCGCTTGCCGAGGAACTTCGCCACGTCCGGGGCTTTGACCGTGAGGATGGCCTGGCGGCTGATTTCGGCATAGACCGGGGCCAGGTCGGCCGCCCGTTTCCACGCTAAATCCCAGCTATACTCCACCTGCATGAGACTCCAGTAATAGCCGCTGGGGAACTGCTTGAGAAAGGGCACATACTGGCGGGCCAGCGCGTTGAGGTCGTCGTGCAAGGTCTGAATCGAGAACTGGTCGGCGAGGGCTTGCGCTGCCGGCCAGTCGCCAATCTCCACAAAGGCGTTGTCCCCCATCTGAAAAGGGATGCCAGAGCGGCGTAGTTGACTGGCCAGCCAGTTGTGACCATTGAAATAGAACTGCAACCGGAACGGCAGCCACGTCGGCACCCGCAGATAGCACAACCCCAGTCGCTCATGGAGAAAGTAGAAATAAAAGTGAAGGCATTTGCCCTGTGTGATCTTGACTCCCGTGCGCCCGCTGCCCTTGTCATGCCACGGACGGAACGCCGGACACGGCTCCATCGCCGAGAAGACATGCACCAGACCGGGGCGATCCCCGCGCCGCTTGACTATTTCGGCAATGCGCTCCTCCTTGCGGAAGTTCCGTCGGGGAATGAACTCCACGGCCACGCCGGCGGTGCGGGCCAGCGTCAGGGCGTGATCCCGCAACGCGTCCCGCAGCGGTTCGGCGAACTGGCCCAGATCAAAACAACGAATGTTGGCCGAGTGAAGTTGCCGCTCCAAGGCGGCGGGATGACAGACGTCCAGCAGGTTGCCGGTGATGATGACACGGTCAAAACAACCCAACTGTCCGGCCATCTGCGAGGCGTAACGAGAAATCAGTGAACCCGTATCGGGTTCCGAGAGAATTTTACTGGTCGTTTCCATACCCAACAATCTGCCCCATCCTCTTGGTTCCGGCTACGCCGGGTTAGGTACAAACACAATTCCCCCATGGGTTTTACTCAGGCACAGGATTCGTATCGGGATTGATCAGTTTACTGTCGCCGTGAATTGGTAAAAATTTCATCGCGGGCAAGCTCCAATCGCGTGCCCGCGTGCCCGCCTTTTCCTTTCGCCTTCACAGGCGTTTTTCATCCGCATCAATGTAGTCCACAAAGGTGGTCAGGTCATTGCGGTGGGAGAGGTTGGATTCCGCCTTTCGCTTTTGCAGCCTTGCCTGGGCGGCGGCATCATTGGCCGGAGGGCGGTTGGACACGCTGTTCCAATGGGCGGCTTTTTCCTCGGGCGAGCGATGCACGTTTTGGCGCACCCAATCACAAACCTGCCCATCGGTGATGGTGTTCTTGACCACCTCCACGAAGGCCGCATGAGTCAGACCTGCTGCCTCAAGCCACATTCCGTCAAAGCCCTTGCCCAGGTTTTCCTGGTAATCCGAATGCAGCCGGCCTGCGAGATGCAGCCGGATTTTGTCCACGTAACGGGGAAGATAATGCCAGCCTGCCATGGTTTCACGGGGACTGCGGGGATAAATGATCGCGCTCATGTCCTCTAAATTGGCGCATAATGGGATGGATATCAATTGAGAAACCTTTTGATTCAATGGTTGAATCAAAATTTTATTGGCAGGCATGGCAGGGGAGACCATCTTCAAGGCAATGAGCAAAAGCGAATTTGATGTGGTGATCATAGGCGGCGGCAGCGGCGGCTATGCCGCAGCCCGCACCGTGGCGGCGGCGGGAAAGCACGCGGCAGTGATAGAGGGGGCGCGGGAGATGGGCGGCCTTTGCATCCTTCGCGGATGCATGCCCACCAAGGCGCTGCTGTACGCGGCAGAAATAAGGCATCTTGCCAGCGAGGCCGGCACCTGGGGCATCTCCACCGGCAAGGTGGGACATGATTTCAAAAAAGTCATGGCCAGAAAAAACGCCCAGATTCGGGATTTTGCCGGCTACAGGCAGCGTCAGTTGGAAAATGGCACCTTCCAGTTGATTCGCGACTCAGCCAGGTTTTGCGGACCCCAAACCCTGGAGCTGTCCTCGGGCAAAAAAATCAAAGCCCGCCATGTGGTTGTGGCCACAGGCTCCATTGTGGCGCCCCCGCCCATTCCATCGCTCAAGGAAACGGGCTACTGGACGAGCGATGACGCCATCAACCTCAAAACCCTTCCCAAATCCCTCCTCATCCTGGGTGGCGGCGCCATCGCGTGTGAGTTCGCGCAATTTTTTGCGAGGTTCGGCGTGAAAGTCACGCTTCTGCAGCGGTCGGAACATGTGCTGAAGAGTTTTGACACCGAGGCCAGCATTGTGGTGGAGGAGGTTTTCCGCAAAGAAGGAATCGAAGTGTTCACCCAAACGCGCCTTCTGGAAGCAACCCGCAGTCCTTCGGGCAAGCACGTGACTTTCGAGGCATCTGGAAAAAAAATCACGCGCAAGGCGGATGAAATTCTTTTTGCCCTGGGCAGGAAACCGGCCACAGACCATCTCAACTTGAAAGCCGCCGGGGTAAAGACCGACGCTCAGGGGCGAATCCTGACCAATTCCATGATGCGCACCAGTTGTCCCACGATTTTTGCAGCCGGTGACTGCACCAGTCCGCACGAAATAGTGCATTTAGCCGTCGCGCAGGGTGAGGTGGCCGGGCACAATATTTTAAACCCGGGCCAACCGAGGCGCATGGATTACAAACTCCTGATTTCAGTGGCCTTCACGGATCCCACGGCTGCCATGGTGGGCATGACCGAGAAAGAGGCGCGGTCTGCCGGAGTTGCCTGCATGAGCGCACAGTATCCCTTTGATGACCACGGAAAATCCCTGCTTATGGAAGCCAAATCCGGCTTTGTCAAACTGATTGCCAATGCCCGGACGGGAAAAATCATTGGAGGCGCCTGCGTGGGTCCCCAAGGAGGGGAATTGATCCATGAAATCGTGGTTGCCATGGCCGGGGGCCTGACAGTGCATCAACTTGCCGCCACCCCGCATTACCACCCCACCCTGGCGGAAATCTGGACTTATCCAGCCGAGGAACTTGCTGCCAGGATACCCAGATGACAATACCTAGACGAAAGCGGGAATCCCGGTTCCTGTCATGAATCGGCTCATGAATCCATTCATTGATCGGCCCGTCTGCGGCGTCAAAAGCACGGGCTCACCATTGCATCGTGCGCAGGAATTGGAGGCTTTGGGGGATTTGCTGCTCTGACGAGGGAGATTCGTCCTCGATGATGTACCATCGAATTCCCAGGTGATGGGCCAGGCGCAAAATGGGCACGTAATCAATTTTGCCTGTGCCCAGGGCCACATCGTTGGTTGTGGCGCTATGGCCGGTGAGGAGGCCCGTGGGGGTGGAATCCCGCATGCCTTTCAGGTGCATAAGCTCCCATCGTTTGGGGTACTTGGCCAAAAGCAGAAGGGGGTCCTGTCCGGGATGCACGATCCAGAACACATCCATTTCGAAATGCACATATTCGGGATTGGTATCCTTCATCAGCAAATCAAACAGCGTCCCCTGCTGGAAGGGTTGAAACTCGAAGCCATGGACATGATAAAAAAACTTTATTCCGTGGCGGGCCAGCGCTTTTCCAGCCCGGTTAAAAACCTCAATGGCCTGACGGCAGGTTTGCTCGTCAAACGGACGGTTGTCATCGTGGGGAATCCAGGCACAACCCGCATATTTCAGTCCCAGAACCTGGGCGTCATGAGCCACACCTTCAACGTCGTCACGGAATCTTTCATAGGGGAAATGGGCGCTGAAAGCATTGAGTTGGTGCTCATCCAGTTGGTCCCGAAACTCGGCGGTTGTCAAATTATAGGTGCCTGCCAGTTCCACATTTGAAACGCCCCAATCGTGGACTTCCGCCAACGTGGCTGAGGTATGAGCAAGCATTTGGTCCCTAAGGCTGTAAAGCTGCAAACCTATTTGAACATTCGATGGAATTTCCGCGCTGCAAGCCCATGCCCATTGGGCGCAGGCCAATCCCACCCCACCCAGGAGCAGGCGAAAAAGGGGGCCCCATTCTGACCACCTGTTTTTATCGTGTCTGGCTTGTGCGTTTTTCATTGTGTAATTCAAGACGGGTTACGGATCCTCAGGGTGAACGAATTTAAAGACGCCAGCCGCAACAGCGCCAGCGGCTAAATCTCCGGCCAGGTAAACCCAGAGATTGGAGACTTTTTCCAAATGCATGGCGGTAATGCCCGTGGCGATGGCGGGGTTGAATGCTCCGCCGGAAACGCCGCCGAGGGCATAAGCCATCACCACCACGGCAAAGCCTATGGCGAGGCCGAAATAGGAATTCCCTGCGGTAGCCTTGGCCGTAGCCACATTTAAAACCACATAACACAAGGTGAAAGTGCCAATGAACTCGGCAACAAGCGACGGCCCCACGCTGAGTATTTGGGGAGTGACGGTTGGATTGCCCTTGAGAAAACACACCACTTGCGATGCGGCCAAGGCGCCGAGGATTTGGAAGACCCAGTAAGGCAGCACGTCCGAACCGGCACATCGCCCACGCATCCAAACCGACAGCGTAACCGCCGGGTTATAATGGCCGCCGGACACATGACCTCCTGCGTAAACCATGATCATAAGGATACAGCCAATGGCCAGGGGAGCAAGGTTCCCAGCGCCAGGGCTGATTACCGTCATCCCCACAACCAGCACAAAAAGAAACGTGCCGATCAACTCAACCAGGTATTTTTTCATTTGATTGGCTATTCTACTCAGAAGTCGTCATTCCATCAAACAGGTTTCGATGCAGGACCTGAATACCAGAAGCCCGCCCGCTGACGAGCCATCCGTGATCCGCCGCTATTGAACATCCAAAAGTTCCACGTCGAAAATCAAGGTGGCTTGGGGCGGAATCACTCCAGGATAACCGTCCCGACCATAAGCGAGCGCGGGCGGTATGGTCAGCCGCACCCGGTCGCCCACCTTCATGGTAGCCACCGCCATGTCCCACCCGGCGATCACCTGCCCTGCTCCAAGCAGGAAGGTGAATGGCTCATTCCTTTCCCGGGAGCTGTCGAAAATCTTGCCATCCTCAAAAGTGCCTGTGTAGTGAACGGTAACCATGGCACCTTGGCGGGCGGCAGCTCCCCTGCCCGCTTGCAATGGCTCAATAGCCAACCCAGATTCTTTTTTCATGGTGATAAGATCGGCACAATTGGAACATTTTTTCCGGACGCAATGATTTCCAGCCAGGTTTTTCTGTCAAGACAACAGTTTCAGGAATGGCCGCCCAACTGAAGCCTGGGGTCGGATTCGAGCAAAGCTTTGAGATTTGACCAACCGGTTGCATTCATGTCATTGAAGGCGTTCAAGTAAACGGCCACGATTTCATGTGGGTATTTGGACAACAGACCCTCCACAGCCAGCTTTAGGCGGCCTTCCTCCACGGAAGCAGGCAGATCATCCACCACGCCGTCCTCATTGGGAATACCCAAAGAATTGAGGTAATCCGCCAGCATGGCATGATGTTTTTTGACAAGCCATGCGCGAATCATGGCGCCTGCGGCAGCATCCATGGCTGGCCGCGACAGGCTGGCCAGCATGGAAAGGTGGCGTTCTTCGCGCGGCTGGCGCTCCAGGAAAACGGCGCGCACATGTTTGGCCTGGGCCACCGCTGCAAGGGTGGCTTTATAAGCCGCCTTGTCTGACTCGAAGGTGAATTGCAGGATGTCACTCGCCAGCTTGGGCGACATGAAACCGATGAGTTCGTGGGATTTAAGCATAAAATCAAAAAGTTAAAAACAGGAAGGCTTAGGAAAGTGTAGTCAGGGTTAAATTCATTTTAGAAGCCAGCCGGGCGCATTCATCGCGGTCCAGCAGCAGTGATTTCCCAGGTTCAATGGCCAGGACACGGATGCCTGCCGCAGCGCAGGTTTGCAGGGTTTGGGCGCCCAGGCAGGGCACATCGAAACGCATGTCATGGTTGATTTTGGCCACCTTCACGGCTACGGCTCCCCCCTCTTTACCCGCAAGCTGTCCTCCCCTTGCAAGGCAAACATCCGTGCCTTCAAAGGCTTCCACAGCTAAAACGGTTCCATTTTTCACCACCACCAACTGGCCTATTTCCAGACGCGCAATTTCGCGGACAATATGATGCCCAAATGCAATGTCTTCGCGCTGGTTCTGGGACAAAGCGGGACCGAGGTGAAAACCAGCCCCGGGCATCAGTGGCGCCAGCCAAGGGGTGGCTTCAATCAAGTCCACGCCATCTTTTTTTAATTCTTCAGCAATGGCACCAAAAACGGTGTGGGCGTTCTTCTCTTTCAAGCGCAACAAGACGCCCATGGCCCGGAGGTCCGGACGCAAATCAAAAAGATTTTTAGGGGCAATCTGCCCCAACATCACACACTGACGAATTCCACGGCTGGTAAATTGGGCAATCATCTTGCCCAACTGCCCCACCTTGATCCAGGCAATCTCATCCACCAAACCGGCCAGGGCCGGATCCGTTTCACCCTCGGCGGCCACGGCAACGATGCGCTTGACGCCGGCTGCACGCGCAAGCCGGGCAAATTCGAGCGGCAAAGAACGGTTGCCGGCAATGATGCCAATTGATTCAAGGGCCAGGTTCATTCCATTTGAACGGACAGGGTAACAAACGCGCGACAGGAATCCAGCCGGTTTTGTGGGTTGCCGGAAACCACCACACACCGCCTTGAGAAAACTCAGGCGTTTCCAAGGGACAGTTTTTCAACATGTTGCCTCAATGATAAAGTCGCCCTTCCCATTTTTGGCCTCATGAATCCCCCGGATTTCTGTCCCGTTTTGGTTGGCCTTGTCATCTTTTGCATCCTGATTTTTGAGAATCCTTTCAGGAAACCAACAAAGCAGACAAGATTGGCGAACCGCGATAGTTGGCGCGGCGCTTGCTTGAACAGGATGGCATGCAGTCACTCGACAACATTTATTTAAAGATGGTTTCAGGGTTGGAACCCGCCAATTTGAGCCAATTGCACCCGCCTGCGCCTGCCTCGGCGGAAGGGGAGCGGGAAATCAGCCGGGAAGTAGCGCATGAGCTGAACAACGTTCTGACGATCATTCGCGGCTATACGGAACGGCTGCTCATGAAAAACAGTGAGAACGCCAGTCTGGCTCCGGACCTCAAACTGATTTGCGAAAGCGCGCGGCGTGCTGAGCTTATCATCCGCCACGCAGCGCGGGGAACCCGGCAGGCAAACGCCCGGCAGGATCAAAAGTAATTTGCCTCATTCGGTTTCAAATCCTTGAAGCCTTTTAAAAATGACGGTGGGCGCTGTTTTGGGTGAAAGGCGAAATGGCGGGGCGCAACGATGGAGATCGGCTGATATCTCTCACTGAGGAACGACTGAGCCAATAGTCACCGGAATCAAGGCCCTCAGGGATTTGCCACTTCATCGTAAGCGGAACCCTTTTTTTGCAGGAGACCGTATTTTTCAGCCGAAGCAATCACATTGGAAAAAGCGGGTTTGGGTTGGTTATGGCGGTCAAACAATAGCGGGTAATTTCGGCGTCCCGGGACGGGCCAGTTATTGAGCCATGAGTCTCCGTCATTCACCCCCCAGAAGGTCACGCGTTCAATGGATTTGCGGTTTTGGACATATACAAAAAACAACTGGCCATAGCGGCGGGCCAGCGCTTCCTGGACGGTTTCTGGCAATTCCTGCGGGTATGGATTGAGGCGCGGATTTCGGGCCAGCAGAAGCCCCACGTCAGCGGAGTGACCCACCGCAGTTGGTGGCAGCACATCCACATCCAACTCGGAAATATTCACCTTCACCCCGAGACTGCCGAAAGCCGCGATGGTTTGGGAAATCTGGGCGGGGGCGGGCCAGTTGAGACTGACGTGTTCCTGAATGCCCACGGCCGCCAGCGGAACATGGGCTGCCAGGAGATTCCGAACCAGCGTCAGCGCCCCATCGCGCTTGGGCTGGTTTTCAATTCCATAGTCATTGTAGTAAAGCTCGGCATGGGGATCCGCCTCATGGGCCCATTGATAGGCTTTCACCAGGTATTGCGGCCCCAAAATGCGCAGCCAGGGTGTGGGACGCAGTTTGCCATCCTCGCCCACGGCCTCATTGACCACATCCCAGCCGCGAATCCTGCCGCGGTACCGCCCCACGACGGTGAAAATGTGGTTGCTCAGGCAGTTCATGAGCCACTCCGCAGACACATCACTTCCGTCCGGGCGATGAAAAACCCAGGCCGGTGTTTGCTGGTGCCACACCAGTGTGTGGCCAATGATGGCCATTTGGTGACTTTCGCCAAAAGCCACGTACCGGTCAGCCTGCGTGAAGTCAAACACTCCCGGCCCGGGATGAACATTCTCCCATTTTAAAACATTTTCAGGGGTGATGCTGTCGAATTGGCGCGCCACAAAAAGGCTGGCCGCCTGGTCGGACCCGCTGAACTGCGATGCATTCACGGCCGCACCCACAAGGAAATCATCCTTGAACACCTGTTTGAGCGCGGGTTGCGCCTGTAAAACTGGCAGGACCATCAGCCAGGCTGATAAAATCCCAACTTGAATTTTTGCGTTCATAAAGTCACACCTTCTTCAACGCCCGGCGCCTGTCTGCGCGAGGCCAATTCACCCGCCATTTGCACGGTTTTTGAACGGGTCAGGGGATACCTGCAAAGCAGGCCCAGGCAAACGGCAAAGAGCAGTCCCACGGATAAACCCACATTCACCCGGTACCCTGTCACAGCCCGGGTGGCATCGGGAAACCGTGTGTCGTAATGGAACCATCCGGCCATGATCCATAGAAAACCTGCGGACCCCAGGGCCAGCCCGGTTTTCAAGGCGAACCCAATGGTGGCAAAAACAATACCCGTAAACCGGCGCCCGGTCTGCCACTCGGAATAATCCGCCACATCCGCATAAATGGCCCAGATCAATGGAATGGTGGGCGCATAGAAAACGGATCCGGTGATGGTGAGGACCATCATGCCAGAGACCGCATCGGGAGGGAGCAGGTAAAAAGCCAGCGCATTCAACGCCGAAAGGCCAAACCCGGCCACCGCCACCGCCTTTTTGCCAAACCGTTTGGCAAACGAGGCAGAAAGCAGGATCATGATCACAATCGTCAGGGTATTGGTCATGTTCACAAGGCTATTGAAAACATCTGCCACGTTGCTCCCAGCCAAATGGCGGGGATCGGCATGCACCACATAACCCAGCCATTCGAGAACGCCTCCCGGCATAATCCCGCCTGGAGCCAGGGGCGGTGCGGCCAGGCCAAGGTGGCTCACCCAGGCAAACATCGCCGCCTTATCCGCATAGTGATGGTAATAGTCATAGGTGGCCCCGCCGCGAAATGACAGCAGCGCGAAATGAAACAGCGTCATCAAAAACATGATCCGCCAGGGTTCGTTTTTCCACAGGCAAGCCAGGTCTTGGCGCGGGGTTGAACGGGTTTTCACCATCGGCTGAACCCGTTCGCGCGTGGTCAGGAACGTCCCCACAAACAGCATCAGGCACAAAACCGACCAGACCATCATGGTCATTTGCCAGCCGTGTTGGCGGTCGTGCCCTGTGGAAAAACGCGCCACAAGAGGCAGGGTGAAACCACCCACGATGAACTGGGCCATGTTCACCGCAATGAAACGATATGAATTTAATCGCGCCCTTTCATTCAGGTCGGCAGTCATTACCCCGCCCAGCGCCGAATAGGGCATGTTATTCATTGAATACAAAGTCATTAAAAGCGAGTTGGTCAGGGCGGCATAGATTATCCGGCTGGTCGGGCTCCAGCCTTTCGGCGTGGTGTAAGCCAGCACCATGACCAAGGCCCAAGGCAGGGCCGTGGCCAGTATCCAGGGCCGAAAACGACCCCAGCGCGACTGGGTGCGATCCGCCAGCAATCCCACCACGGGATCCACGATTGCATCCCACAAACGGGGCCACAACAATATGGCTGCGGCAGCCCCGGCGGTCAGGCCGAACACATCCGTGTAAAAGTTCAACTGGTACAAAATCATGGACATGAACACGAAGTTTGCCGCCGCGTCCCCCCCGCTGTATCCCACTTTTTCAAGGAAGGATAATTTTTGATCGGATGAATTCATCGTGCAGGGCCGGTAAAATCAGGGAATCACCGTCAGGATCACCTTTTGCAGGTCCTCATCCCGGGACGAGGATCCAACCAGGATGGCAAACTCACCGGGTTCCACTTGGTATTTCATGTCAATATCGTAAAAAGACAGCGAACCCGGGGTAATATCCATACTTACAGTGCGGGTTTCCCCGGGCTTGAGGCTGATTTTTTGGAAACCTTTCAACTCCTTCACGGGGCGGGTGACCGAACTCACCAAGTCCCGTATGTACATCTGCACCACCTCGGAGCCGCTGCGGCGTCCGGTATTGGTTACATCCACTTTCACGCGGGTGCTTTCATTTCGGCGCAGACGATGGCGTCCCAAACGAAGGTTTTTGAAGATGAAGGTGGTGTAACTCAATCCAAATCCAAAGGGATAAAGCGGGGTCGTATCATCCCAAAGATAACCCCGGCGCGCCGAGGGTTTGTAATTGTAAAAAACCGGCAAATGCCCTGCGGACCTGGGAATGGAAATGGGAAGTTTACCGCCTGGATTGTGATCTCCAAAAAGGACTTCGGCCACGGCATGACCGCCTTCCTGGCCCAGGTACCAGCATTCCAGGATGGCTGGCACCTGCCCGGCCAGTTGGGTGATGGCCAATGGGCGACCATTAAACAAAAGCGCCACCACCGGTTTGCCCAGCGACAAGATCGCGCGCACCAACTCATCCTGGCGCCCGGCCATGGCAAGATTCGCGCGGTCGCCCAAGTGGCGGCGGCTCCAGGCTTCCCTTGATGTCTGTTCATTGCCGCCGATTGCCAGGATCACCACATCGGCCTTCCGCGCCGTTTCCACTGCCGCGGCCATGAGCCGCCGATCCTCATCCGGGCTGGACGACACGACCTCATCCTGCTGCCACGAGCCTCCCACTGTGATCTTGCATCCTTCCGCGTGCAACACCCCAATAGCAGGCCCAAGCCGTTCTTGAATCCCCTCCAACACGCTTGCATTCCATCGGGGAATGCCGCTGTAACCGCCAAGAAGACTGCGATGCGCATTGGGCCCGATCACGGCCAGGGTTTTAATTTGGCCGGGATCCAGCGGGAGCAATCCCTTATCATTTTTCAACAAGGTGATAGTCTCACGCGCGGCCTGCAAGGCCACATCACGGTGTGTTGCCTGGCCGCACACTTTCGCGGCCTCAGACGAATCCACATAGGGATCCTCAAACAATCCCAGCTTGAATTTCCAAAATAGCATGGGTGCCACCAATTCATCCAGTTCGCTCTCGCGCAATCGGCGCGAACGGACCAATTCCACCAAATGCCGGTAGCAATCCATTTCAGGAAACTCGATATTGACCCCGGCGCGAACAGCCAGCACGGCGGCTTCCTTTTTATCGGCAGCCACATGATGGCCATGGGTGTCCGGGCGGTCGGCCAACTCCCAGATGGCGTAATAATCGGAAACCACAAAGCCAGTGAAACCCCATTCCTTCCTGAGGACATCCCGCAGGAGCCACCGGCTGGCATGAGAGGGCACACCATCAATCTCATTGTAACTGGCCATCACACTGGCGGCGCCGGCCTCGTCCAAGCATTCTCTAAACGGTCGGAGAAAGGTTTCTCTCAATACCCGCTCTGAAACATTCACTGGCGCGCAATTCTGGCCTGATTCCGGCTGCCCATGTGCTGCAAAATGTTTCAATGTAGCCAGCACCCGGGTTTTATCCTTGAAAGACCCGTCACCTTGAAAACCGCGAACTGAAGCCACACCCATCCGCCCGTTGAGGTATGGATCCTCCCCATAGGTTTCCTCCACACGACCCCACCTTGGGTCCCTGGCCACATCCACCACCGGAGTCAGGGCCTGATGCGCTCCACGCACCCGGGTTTCCCGTGCTGTCATTGCGTATAACGACTCCACCAAAGCAGGATTGAAGGTCGCACCCAAGCCGATCGGCTGCGGAAAACTGGTGGCATCCCGGGCAGCCAGACCATGCAGACATTCCTCATGAAAAAGCACCGGTATTCCCAGGCGGGAATGTTCACAAAAAAACCGTTGAATGGCGTTGGTCAATTCTGCCATGCCACGCGCCGTCTGCCCATAGGCAGGGTTGGTTGGATCACTCCCAGCATCGCTGGGCCGACCCACCTGTCCCAGCCCGTGCCCATCCTTGAATGCCGCCAAGGCTTTGGCCTCATCAAATTGCCCCTTTTCATCCACCAGCAGCTTCCCCTTTTCCTGCCATACGCACATCATCTGTGCCGCCTTCTCCTCAAGCGTCATCCGAGCTAATAGGTCTTTCACGCGTCGTTCCGGCGACAAACGCGGGTTTTTGTAAGGCGGGAGTTTGGATCGTGACTGGATCATGGAATGAAAAAGCGGGCAATATCAGTGTTTCAAACACCTTAGCAACCGTCCATCGCCCCGCAAATACGACATATGGTGGATTGCCGGCCTTGGATTCAGAGAATCGCCCGGCCAGAACTGCCGCCCTGATCCCCCGCGCCAAGACGCCGGTTGAAATGCGTCAAGGCTGCCGCTCCGGACTAGCCGTACGAACGCGAGGAAAGGCCTGAAAAATCAATCGCGCGGCCCCAGGCGCAAATCGGCTTTGGGGATGGCCCGGAGGTACTTGGCCGCCGCCTCGGTTCGGCATCGCACATGCAGTTTTTCATAAATATGCATGAGATGCGAAGAATTCTGCGCCGAGAGCCTCGACAGTCGGCACAACCAGTGCGCGGTCGAGAAATTCATTCCGCTGCTCACATGAGGTTTCCGCAGTCAGCAGGCAGCCGTGGCAGGCGCTACCGTGCAGGTGCTGGTGGTCGTGCCGGGTGGGAGCGTGGTTCGCGCAAACGGGATCGTTTGAGCAGAGCGCGCCAGATTCCAAGGCTCGCCGCATGTGCCGCCGGATGTCTCGCGCGGCTACAACAAGCCCGCCAAGCGTGCCCTCCGCATCGGATGAACCGGTGTAGATCAATATGCCATAGCAATCCGGCGCGGCGAAGATGCGCTCACGAAGTGAGGAAGCGGGATAGCCGCATTCGAGCGAGATGGCAGTGAGTAGCAGATGCGAGAGAGAATGCAACATATAGTAAGGCAGTCCAGGAAATTCACGCGAACTCCCTTCGTGCTCCGCTTTCCATCGTTGAAAACCCTCCGCGAGTTGAACGCCGCGCTGTTGCACGGCGGGACGTTGAAGCCAAGCGGCAACAACTTCGGCGCGAATTTGGAGAAAGATGCCTTCGCCACGATTTTCGACAGCGGGCAGCCATGAACTGTCCAGCGCGAGCGGTGCGCGTTTCACGTCGAGGGAAAGGTCGCCCTGAATATCCGGGCCGGCCGCTTCAAATCGAGTGAAACCGACTTGGGCCACGACTTCACGCAGCCGGTGAACCAAAACAATGCGTTCGATGGCAGACATCCACGGCGCGTTCCATTGGGACTTCGGCAACGCGCGGGCAAAAAAATCGCCGTCGGGCGTGTCAGAACCAAGTTCGTCTTGGGCAGCGGAGAGCGCTTCAAACTCAACTTCTTTCACTGGCCGGTCTGCACCACCGCTGCCCTGCCGCACTCGGGTAACGGACGCGAGAACGGTGGCATCGTCGAGTCCTTGCAGTTTAACAGCGAGGTTCGGAATTTGACGCATCATCGCGAGCTTTTCCGGCGAATCCACGATAGAAAGGCCGGCATCCCATGCTGATTTTACAATTTCGTCCACAGCGGATTGCAGGTCGGGAATGGAAATAACCGACATAAGCTGGGGAAAGTAGGCGTTGCTTGCGCTACGGATGAGGAGACGGTTTGGCTCGCCACACGATTCTTTAGTTCCCGGTCCAAGCCACGGGCGCAAGCCATTGCATGAACCAAGCGCTCGAAGTTCCATTCGCGCGGCCTGCGCCATTGGACGTTGTGCGCCGCAATCGCAGACCACCCATATCTGGTCCAGGTCGCCGGTTGTGCCTCGTTCTTCCATCCAAAGATCACGCGAACATGGCGTGGGTGTGCCATGGACAAAGGGTTTCCAGTCAATATCCCCGACGTGGCCTTTCTTGCACGCACGAACGAAACGCACCGGCACGACCGAGTATTTCTTGCCATCAGCATCACGATACTTCCCTCCGTCCAGACTGTTCAGGTGAACCAGCCGACGACGACGAAAGCCCTGCTTGGTAATTTGCGTTTCCTGAACAATGAACCATTCAGGAAAACGCCAAACGGTGATACTTGGTTGGAATTTGAAGTTGCGGTCGGATGCCGGTGGTGGTGGACGCAGCGTCAACGTCGGGACACCAAGGATACGCTTAAGCTTCTCGACAAGACGCGGCTCTTGAATCAGTGGAATTTGATTCACGTCGTAGTGCCAGTTGTCCAGCCCTGCAACGATGACCGATGCGTCGGGTAAATCCACCATTGCACCAGGGCCAAATGTGGTGACGACCTGACTGGAACGTAATTGAGGTTTGCTCATGGCCTGGGTGTCCAGTCGTTGAGGTTTTTGACAGTCAGTTCGACACTAGACTCCACATCACGCATGGAGCGGTTCGCGCGGAACTTACGCCGCACGGGCGGAAGATTCGGCAAATCGGGATGCAAGTATTCGTAGAGGAGGCGCTGCGCCGCTCCCGCTTCCTGCTGGTATTGCAATGGTGTGTTGGTGAGTTGGAATTCGTCGGCGATGTTTCGCCAATCATCGAGCAATCGCCCCGCTCGCTGAAGCACGTTATCGAATAATTGCTGTGCGGCCGTGGCGCTGAGGCTGGGATCGTGATTGCGAGCGCGTTCGGCAAAGCGAGCGGCAAACAGTTCCAACGAGGTGCGGTTGGTGAGAATCTCGCTCGCGCCGAGTGGCGGCGTCATGCTGCTCATTCCCTGACGACACATGGCGACCAATGCCGCTGCCAGCGCGCGGTCGAGAGCTCGCGGCGAGAACGGCGTGACGCTCGTCGCTTCAATCGCCCGGTAAAACGTGGCGTGATACATGCCAAATCGTTCATAGTGCGAACGGTCGCGAGGCTTATGAACATTCAGAAGCGTTACGACGAGACCAGGCCGATAGGGATCGCGTCCGACGCGACTGGTGGATTGAATGTATTCTGCGCTCGTCTTTGGTTGGCCGAGCACGACCATTAAACCAAGACGAATGATGTCGAGACCGACAGAAATCATGTTCGTGGCGAGCGCCACGTCCACTTTTTTATCCTCGCAAAACGGCAACGCGAGGCGGCTTTTAGCAGTAGCAACGTCACTCGTGGAAACGCGCGAAGTCAGTTCCAATACTTCGTAGCTGATGGTTCGGTCGGAAAACAGCGTGTCCACCGGATCGCGTCGGCGACGACGGGAATACTGCTGCACGCGGGTTCGCACTTCGTCTTCGACGATGCGGCGGCTGCCGCCTAATTCACGTAAGCTATTAAAATACCCCAATAGCGTCATGTAAGCGTCGGCGGGGTTCTGCTTATCGCTCTTGCCGCCTTCGCGTTGGTATATCGTCTGTCCCGCGCTCAAGATCGCCAGTCCTGCGCGCAGCAAGACGACCTTCAAGCTGCGGCCTTGGGCCGCGACACCCACATAAAGACGGGCGGGTATTTCGCTCGATGGTTGTGTCACTGCGAAAAATGAATCGTGGCCGTCTGGACCGGGTGGAGGAAATACCGCTACTTCCTGCCGTTCAAACAGAGCGCGAATCTGCTTATCCGCGCGTCGCACTGTCGCTGTGCTGGCTATGATTTTCGGGCGCAGCGGTATTTTTGCGCTCATTCGGCTGGCAAGAGCGTCTATAACCGTTTCATAAACCCCCGCGATTGTTCCGAGCGGGCCGGAGATGAGATGCAACTCGTCCTGTATGATGAGTTCCGGCGGCGGCAACGGCCCGCCGAGTGTCGTCGCGTTCTTCTGATTGCAAGGGCCGTAAAACCCTTCTCGGTCGTAGCGTTCAACCAAGCCGAACAATGTCCCCGTCTCACCCGTCCACGGCAGTGCCGCAAATTTGTCCACCGTCGCGATGAGAAATGCAGGCAACCGGCGGTAAATGGGTTCGTCCACGCCCAGGATGGGCAATGCGCGGTCGCCGGAGAAGGCGCACTTCGAGTTCACGCAATGCACACGCAAGTCAGTGGGCGCATTGACGCTGGGAATAAGGCGGAAAGAATTCCGGTCGAACTTCTCGCCGCACCACGGACAGTTCTCGATGGGAATGGGAGACGGGTTTGCGCTGGAGTCGCGCTGGAAACGCATCGTCTTCGTGTAAGCTGAATACTCCGCGCTGGCACTGGTATCGCCCCGGCGCCCCATGCGGTTCGGAGTGGCCGCAGAGCCAACCCACAGCCCGATTTCAAATGGCCATTCTCCAAGCTTCACCTTGTCCTTGTCTCGTTCCAATTCGAGGGCGCAAATCAACGCGGCGGCGCGGCTCAATTGGTCGAGCGTCAGCAGCCGCAGCGTGTAGCGCATCAGCACGCACACGCCTGCCGAGCGAATTCCCGGATGGCGCATCCGGCGCAAAACCATTGTGAAAGCCGCAAGGCCAAGATAAGCCTCGGTCTTGCCGCCGCCCGTCGGGAAGAACAGCAAATCCACCGTGTTACGATCCAAATGAGTCGGGTCAAAGATGCCCCGCAGATTCATCAGGATGTAAGCAAGCTGGAAAGGATACCATTTCGGCGGTTGCACTTTGCTGGCGTCGCCTTGTTGTCGCAACAATTCGCGCTGGCGTCCTGCGGCGGCCATCGTGCGATTGGCGATTCGGAACGCATCCAGAACTTGCGGGTCGGCCAGTGCGTCAATGCCCGCCTGAATGCGATTCGCCGCGTGGGTGGCGTTTTGCAGCATCGCTTGTGCAGTCTGCGTTTGGCGTGCGTCCAGATTTGACGACTGAACCTTCGTTTGCTGCGCGGCAATCCAAGCGCGGTAGTGCGTCACGAGTGGCGAAAGTTTCGTCTGTGCATCCGCGTGACTGGCAAGCGCGCCAAGAACTTCCATGCCGAGTTCAACGTCTGGAATTTGGGCGGGTGAAACTTTTTCAACCTCGGCGGTCGGAATCCATGTCGTTTGCACCGAGTGGCACGCGCCGCTGGCGTCGCGCTCGCCGGTCGCGGAAACGCCGTGGCCCACAGCGTATTCAAACACGTCGCGATACTGGATGTCTGCGACTTGCTCATCCCATTCATCCGTCAGTTCACCCACAACTGCGCCGCGCAAATCCGGTCGGGCCACGAACGGTTTGGATGAAATGAGCGTAAGCAAAGTTTGAAAAGCGAACGCGCGATAGTGTCTCTCCTCGTTGGGTGGACGGTTGTTCACGAGAAACACGGACACCGAGCGCGTTCCTGCGGGCAGACGGTTGCCGGCTTGACCGACGGCGCGCACGGTCACGCTGACTGTCAGCCCTCCGCTGTTCGGCACTGGAAATTCCTTTGGCTTGCCACCCGGCTTGGGGAGCGCAATGGAAACGGTTTCTTCACGCGGTTCGCGGCGGTAGCCTTTTGGGGAAACTCCTGCTTTGCTGTCGTCTTGTCCTTCAGCCTTTTCTTCGCCCTGAACGGAGACAGGTTTGTCATGCAGCTCGGCGGCGGTTTCCGTCGTCGAAAGCGCATCGCCCGGCTCAACCGCGCCTTCGTAAAGGTAATCGCCCCAGGCCACTTTAGCTTCGAGCGCGTCCACGCCGGGGGCGACAAGAACGCTCAAACCCATCGAGGAGGGCAGCAGACTTTTACGCGCCGTGGCGCGGTCGGGTGGAGCGGCGTCATCTGCGCCTTTGGTGTCATCACCGCTGTCAATTTCATCAGCGAAAGTTTCGTCCGACTTTTGTTCGGCGGGCGCGGAATTCGGCACGAGGAAACCGCACATATACCAGCGCGACGGCGCGTCCGGCAGCAGTTCGTGAGCGAACGCATGAGCGTTGTCAGGCCCGACCATGTCGAGTTTTAGCGCTTCGACAATTTCAGCGCGGATCTGCGCAGAGGTGCTGGAGGATGGCATTGGCATCCTCAGCGAATAATCCGCAGTTGCGGCTGCACAGAAGCATCAAGCGCGCGAACCAACAAATCTAGTTGAGTTGAAGGATTTGGTGGAAACGGTGTGCCGGCGTCCTTGTGGTATCTACGAACTTGATCCCCGCGCCCAACGGCAGTTGGAATGTTTGGTTTAAGCGCAGCCCAGAGTGTCGGAAATGATTCCGCACGTTTATCGTAGTGTTGTCCCCACGCTTCACCCACGGCGTGTTCCGCCGCATTGCTGTCCAACAAAGGACCGGGCCGGTCACGGAAGTGCAGCAGCAGCCAAACCTCAACGCTCGGAGTCGAGTGGCCAATGTGGATGTTCTCGTTTAGTGCTAATTCCAATGCTGGCCCCAGTTGGCCCTGCCGATCTGGAACATCCGTATCGAACAAAACCCACACGTGGTCGTAAACCCTGACGTCACGATTTCCGGTTGCCCACTTGGAAAGTCGGTTGCCCTTGCCATCTTTCTCATACATGTCCATCGCTGCCCGCACCAACCCTTCGGCATCTGTGCAGTTAGGATGCACGACTTGCACGGTTACTGGATTCAATTGCAATGCCGCGCGGATTGACTCAAAATACAGCCTCTCCGTCACCTCACCCTCAGTGACAATCAGGAACGAATCACCCAATCCAGGTTGGCCTGGTAGCGGCCCTTGAGGGATGCGCCGGGCGTAACTTTGTCGCACTTCATGCGGCCGTAGCGGCCCGGGTTTAGCCGCCATGCACGACCTCCATCAGTTTGGCATTGTCTTCGACACCCTCCACCAAACCATGCGGAATGAATGGCACAGCTCCGTAGCGCCCGGACAAATATCCACGCACCAGTGATTCGTCAGCCCGTGGTTTGTAATCCGTCAGCGGATACAGAAACGACTCGCCTTCCTGATTCTTGTCCGCAAACCAGACTTGATCCCGGCGCAACAAAGTCATGTCCAGCAGCAGCGGATTGTGCGTGGTGAACAACAATTGCGACCGGCTTTTGTTGTTCGTGAGTTTGAACAGCAACCGAAGCAACTCCGCCGCGAGTGAGGGATGCAGACTGGTTTCCAGTTCATCAACGCACAATACTTGGTCGTTTTTGACGACAGAAAGCCACGGACCAAGCACGCTGAAAAAGCGACGTGTGCCCCAAGACTCGGCGCTCCACGAAATCGGAAAGCTCTCGCCGCCTTTGCCTTCGTGTTGAAACGTGACCTGCCAGAAACGCTCTGGAAACAACTCGACTGGAGCACCCGCCTGGCGGATAAACTCCTTCATCGCCCCAAAGAATTTCTGCGCGTCCGCGTCCGGTGACTCTTCGCGCGCCTCAACATCTGTCAGACCCAGGTCTGCCGAACGCAGCACGCTGGTGATGAACTTTCGTGCCTCTCCTGAGGCGTTCACCATTTTGGCGGTGTGTTCATGCGACAACGGAGACTCCGCGCCAAGGTTCATGAACAGGAGCTTCTTGCCGAACCACTGGTAAATGGGGATTACCTGTGCATTATTCCATTGCGCCGCAGTCGAAAGAAACAACGCATTCTCGCGCGTCTTCTCCACAATGCCAGGATCACGCTGAAAGTCCGCTGGCTTGTCCGGCGACCAATCGTAGCGCTTTGTCTCTTCATTCCACACGCGGTCATACCACAGTTGCGCCCGCCCATTGGGCGAAGCCACGAGCCGTTCCTGGACGACGCGATTCTTGTTCACGGCTACCGAAAGCTCGTAGAGCGTGTTCTCAGCCACGAACGTGAGTTCAAAGGTGGTTGGCGCCTCCAGCGACTCGCGATCTAGGCGGAAAGGCTCGGCAGGCAGCTTGGCCTCCGGTTTTTGTCCAGTCGCGGATTCCACCACCAGCCAGCGGAGAAAGCGGAGCGCGAGCAACACATTGGTTTTCCCACCCGCATTTGGGCCGTAAAGCGCTGCCGCCTTGATGATCTTGGTATCAGCAATTCCAGGAAGTTCTGGCGAAATCAGGTTCTCCGTAAGCGACTTATCGTAGTTGCTCGCAGCCAAATTGAAGGTTTGCCCTTTCCGAAAGGAACGATGATTTTGAACGCGAAATTCGATAATCATGGCAATAATCTTATTCTATTTTGTCTGTTTGACAACTTTTATCGGTTTTTTCGTTCAAAAAAAGCTATTTTTGTGCCTTTCTTCCAACGATACCAACCTTGCTGCGGCTGTAGATCGTTAACTCTTGAGGTTGCAACAAGTTATACCGGTTTCCAATCCACACCACCTCTGGTGCGGAATGAAAAGCAATCCGAAGCGGTTACAAATCCACCCCCAACAACCGTCCGCTTTCGGTGGACGCATCCAGAATTGGGTCAATCAACCACGGCTTTTTGTCCAGCGATTCGGGCGGGGGTTCGGTGGTGGTGACAATGTATTGGAATGGCGGTTCACCGCCACTCGCCGCCTCCATCTCCTGCGCGGCATTGAAAAGGGAAACGTAAATACTTGCCGCGAGGTCGGCCTCGCGCGGACTGTCGTGCATTAGGAAACGTGGATGATGCGCGGCAGTGTTCGTGATGCCCAGCGCCAGTGACGCGAGGTCAAAAATCAGCCAGCGCACGACCTTCAGCGCCGCGCTGTCTCGCAATCCGTGGTATTCGAGTTCGGGAACGATTTGTTTGCCGGAGAAGCGCACGCGGCCTGTAACAGCTTTGCCAAGCATCCGCTGGGCGACAAAATTGAAAATTTGACCGAACTGCTCCAGCAGCTTTTGATGATGCTTGGTCAAGTCCGCGAGTTTTTCATCCAACGCTTCCTTGTCTCGTTTAAGGTCCTTGATTTCGACATCCCAAGTTGCAAGGTCAGCACACGCCTTACGATAGCTGGCGAGCAACGCTTCAATCTTCGCTGCTTCCTGCGCTGGCGCTTTCAGTTTCTCCAATTCCTTTTGATGCCGTTCGCGAGAGAGAGCCAGTGCGCCCACTGCGGTCTGCAAAGCTTGTTGCTTTGGGGTAGCTAATTTCTTGCGACGTTCAAGTTCAACTTTGAGCGAAGCGACTTTTGCCGCCTCTGTCTGCGCATTGGCTGCCAGCTTGCTGGTCGCTTCGGTAATTTCGTCTTCCTTCGGACGTTCGTGCGCAATGGGACATTTCTCTTTCCAAGCTTTGTCCATCGGATGCGAACAATATCCAGGGAAAGGCCCAAGGCCATTTAGCGTTTCGCGCAACGGGTCTTTTGGTTTTTTTGGTGGTGGCGGCACTCCGCGTGACTTCGCGTCCGCCAGATCGAATGCTTCCTGATATTCATCGACCATCGCGTTGACGACGTTCCACTCTGCGCGGCGCTGTCCAACTTCGGCGATGAGCTTGTCAATTTCCTCGTTCTGCTTGACTGAAGCCAATGCCTGGTCAGATGCGTTCCGCAACTCCCTCACTTTCTTGTCCACCTCCTGCTGAAGCAAGGGTGCGTCGGGACTCTCGACCTTCATGCCCAGCTTTTCCTCCAGCGACTTTTTCTCGCGCTCGACCGTAAATTCCAGTTTGGGCCGGTCGCGCATCTTCTGCTCGTGCGACTCGGCTTTGCGCGCGAACTCAGCAAGCAGTTTCTGCTCCTCCGCGTCCACCAAGCCCAAAACCAGCCGCACAAGATTCGCCTTGTCGTCTGACGGCACATAGGGACTTTGCGAGTCGCTATCTTGCTCGCGACGCCATTCCAGCAGGCCGCTGAAGTGTGCTTCCTGGTCGCGAGACAGCCACGGCAACAATCGCGGCCAATCCAAATTCTTTTGGGACTCCGCGAGCGTGCGAAATTTCATGCCGCCAAAGACAGCATCGTCAATCGCCTTTTCGTATTCCTTGAAGCCAAGTCGTGAGGGGGATTCGGAAAACTCGTCATTCAGCGAGCCGTTTAACCTGGCGAACGGATTGTAGCTACCGCCGCTCAAGGAACGTCCGACAAGCCATCGTTGGCCCGCGACATAAACCTCGGCCAGCACCCAGCCAGTCGGAAACTTCGCGCGGAAGCCCTCCCGGAAGCCCTTGCTGCCTGCGGGTTCTTCGCCAAGGACGTAGCGGATGAGCCGGCAGAACGTCGTTTTGCCCGCACCGTGGCCGGCGAGTCGGGATGCTTCGTCCGTCGAACCTGTCTCAAGAGCGCGCAGAATGTTCAACCCGCGACGCAACTCGATCACCTGACGCAGCAGCGTGTCTTTCGACGGTGGCCAATCTTTATAGACCGCGAGCTTGGAAAGCCACAGCGCGGGTTCACTGCGCCCCGCTGCCGGCGCGAGCGACAACGGCTCGTCCTTCGGCGGCGGAACGGCGAGGCCGGGCAGTTGAGGTTCTTTTTTTGAACGCATAGGTTGCCGTTATGAGATTGTGAACCATTCCAAATTAAAAACACGGGCAAAAGTTGCGACATACAAAAAGACGCGAACAGGCTCGCCAATCTGCTCGAACTGTTTAACCTCACGATCAATAATTCGGATTTCCTCAAAAAAGATTGCCACTCTTGGGTTCTCAACCAGCCCAGATTTAACGTCGAGTGAACTAATAATTTCCTTTGAGAGGGATGACAATTCTTCGTAAGCGCGCCTTCCGCTCATGTCGGCGGGTTCATTTTGGTTTTTTCTCAACTGCTCAATCATTTCAAACAACGGCGTTCCTTCGCTGAATTCCGCTTCAGGATTGGCCACGCCGTTTCCACCCGGTGTATTGTAAAACCACTTTGAATGGCCGGTTAAACGCGTTGCTTCTGGAAAAGTTGAATTTTCAATAACTGTTCCGAGTGTGGTGTGGGCATACAGTTGAGACTCCCTGTGAAAAGCTGGCGAAGCGTATGCAACCAGCGCTCGCGTTCGCAGTCGTGCAGCCACACGCTCCAGCGCCAATTGTTGATTTGCATCAACTGTAAAACTCCAGCACGGGCCGTTGATCCCTGCGACGCGAACATGCCTCGGAGATCGTGAATAATAATTGGGACGCTTTGCCTGCAAAAAGAGGTTTAGACGAAAATTGGGCATTGCTCGGCGTGGGCGATGCCGCCAAATAAAATCCCAGTTGTATCGGTTCAGAAAAACACCAACCGTCGCAGCCCGTCCAAGCAGTTGCCATAAACGCGGATTAGAAACAAACAAACCGTGGTCGAAGCCAAGATGATTCTCAAAAACCTGTCCCGGCGACCAAACATGCGGGTTTCCTAGCGCCAGTTGATTGTAAAGCGGCGCTTCGTATTCTTTTTCTTCAAACGCGGCTGTTTTCATAATTCATCACGCAAGGACGAGTTCTTTGGCCTCCTTCGTCCATTTCGCGCGTTGGGGAATCGGCACGGCGTCTGGCGTTAACGTCGCGACGACGCGCAAGGCGAGCCAAGCATCGTAGCGCACGTCTTCCGAAAAGCTGGGACGCGGACCGTCGAGCAGGTGGAAGACCGGCCCGTCGTTCCCTTCGGTCACGGTGAGATTCTTTGCGCCGAGTTGATTTAGGCTCTTTGGCAAGAGTCCATCCGGCACAGTCTCGTTCCACCGTGCTGCCCAAGCTTTTGCCTGCGCGGCCAGTTCGGCAGGCGCAAAGCGCTGCATCAATTTCGGATTAGTCGAGAGCACGTAGGAGTCGAGCAGCCGTGGCCAGGCGAGGCTGCCGCCGGCTTCCGACAACAACGTGAGCACGAGGTTCGTGGTGTAGAGCAATGGCTGCGCTGCGGGCGGACGCCAGTCGGCGGGCAACTTCCGTTCGGTTGCATCCGGCGTGCCGATGCCAAGGGCGAGTTGCGCCTTGCCGGCCTTCGGAGTTTTTGCCGCAGCCTTCTTGGTCTTGGGCTTCTGCGCGGCGGCGGTTTGGCCGGCGAGTTCTTCTTCCTTGGCGCGCTCGGCGTTTAACTTGAGCAGGCGGGCGAGGACTTCGTCGCGGATTTCGTCGGGCCAGCGGTAGCGCCAGGGTTTTTTGCGCTTGCGGGTCTTGCCTTCGGCATCGGACTCGTCCTCCTCGTCCTCGTAATCGAGCAGGAACTCGCAGGCGCATTTGGGGAGCAGGTCGGTCCAGCCGTAGGCGGTGAGGACGGCAGCATCCATCTGCGCGTGCAACTCGCGGAGCTTGAGGATGTCCGGGGAAGATTCTTCCGGGTCGTGGAAGCGGTTGTAGGTTTTGGTCAGGCCCTCGTTGTTCCGCACCATGAGCGCGGCGCGAAACTCGTAATACTCCCGCCCCGCCGCCTCCAGCGCCGCGTTCGTCTCGAAATCATTTGGAAATGCGAACGTTTCAAAGCAGTCGCTTGACGTATAACGCAGCCTATCTTCAAGCGAACTAGCAAACAGGCGCGCCCAGACTTCATGCGTGCGGCTTTGCACAACCGCAAAGCCACTAAATGTCTCGATGCAAAACACGTTTGCTGTTTGCGCATATACCCAATCAGTAGGCAGCATTGTGAACGCAAAATGTGCGCTTACTTGGGAGCTAACGAGGACTCGTTGCATCTGCGATACTCTCTCGTAAAGCTCTGGGCGATGGGCTTGATAAGCCCACCACCTCTTTTTTAAGGGGATATTGTTGGGGTTGTTTCCGAGAATTTCACGTTCCGGTCTGACCTTTGCTGAAATTATATCACGCAACTCCGGCCAAGCGTTGAGGTCTTTTTCTTCCTGCACGTCGGTGAGGTAAATCACATATCTATGAAACCATGCGCGAGGATCGGTGTTAATTTCCTCACCACCGACGTATGGAGGAATACGGGATTGCCAGTCAGGATGTAAGCGAAGTAATCGTTCCCGTTCAATGAGGGGAGAACATAGCGGATCATCATCCGCGAAAAGAAATCCCTGGCCGTAAATTTTACTTCCAATAGAAAAGAATGGGATCGCCCGCAGACGAGCAGGACTTTCGTCGGTGTTACCTTCAAACAAGTAGGCGCTGATTCGAGAAACACGTTTCTCGTCAAGAATCACAGGCAGGTAGGAGAAGCCCTTTGCGACATGAACAACGCTGACAGTAACAGCGGCGAGGCCGGGCCACTTGTAACGTTGAATCGCAGCATAGATATTGCCTCCAGTTTTGCATATCACCCGCAGACCACCTTCGCGGGTATCACCTTGGCAAATTGTCTTGGTTGCAATCAGTCCGAACGTGCCTCCCTGTCGTATGACCTCAAAGCTTTTCCGAAAAAAGTAGGCCACAAGGTCGCAATGGTGTTCACACGGAGGGAATTCCGTGACCAACCACTGGAAGTATGACATTCCACTCGACTCTGAGATTCGTGTGCCTCCCATGTATGGCGGATTGCCCACGATGGCATCGAAGCCGGGATTTTCACGGTCGAACACTTCCGGGTATTCAATTTCCCAATGGAACGGCGTGACGGGAAATTTGCCGCCACGCAACGCGGCCACTTCAGCGGTTGGCCGCTGGCTGACTTCGCCACGCAAATAATTTCCCAACCTGTCGGCCAGTTCCAGGCGCTTTTGCTCGCGAGCCTTGTCCTTGTCCGCCGCAAAAAACGCGGCAATGGCGGTGTCGCCGATCAAGCGCACGAAATCAAGACGCTCGTCCGCCACTTCCAGCTTTTGACGTTTCAGCACCGGCGAAGTGTAGTCGTCGCCCACGGCGAGCAGCGCCTGGCGTTCGCGCAGCGCGGCCGCCGTGCGTTTGCGGACTTCATCGGCGAAAAGCAACCGCTGGCCCGTCGGGGGATGCCAGGTGAAATCTTCAATCTGCCGGCGGGTCAAGCCGACGAGCGAATCGCCGCAGCGGATGGCATGGTCAACGAACGTGAACGGATGGTCTTTGGCCAGCGTCGCGAGCCAGAGGGAAAGTTTGGCGAGGTCCACGGCCATCGGATTGCGGTCCACGCCGTAAAGACAGCGTTGCGCGATGATGCGCATGGCGAGCAGTTCCTCGGTTTCATCGTCCGGGAGCGTCGGGCGTCCGCCGTGATGCCGCCACGCTCGCACGAGCGCGTCGCCAAGCTGGCGGCAAGTTTCCACGAGGAATGCGGCGCTGCCCACGGCGATGTCGCAGATTTTGAGTTCGAGGATTTGCGCGGGCGTCGGGTGTTCGCCAAGCCGTTTGAGAATCGGTTCGAGCGTCTTGCGGACAATCGGCTCGGTGAAAGAACGCGGCGTGTAATGCGAACCGCTGCGGCGGCGTTCGTCCGTGGGCTGCAATACGAGTCCGCCCTTGGGCACAGGGCCGGGCGTCGCGCCCCGGTCAACGCGTTTATCCATCGCGCCCAGCAGGTCGTCCACGGATGCGGCGGCTTTAAGCTTTTTCTCCGCCTCCCCGTTGAGTTCGGTGTCGGCATTTTCCTTGAGCCACTTGGAGCGCTCGGCGGCTTTCACTGCCAGCAGAGTTTCGAGATTCACCACTGGCGACGCGGGAACACTGCCGTTCTTGCGCTTGCCCTTGAGCGCGATGCTTTGGCCGCCGGAGACTTCGATGGCGAAGCCCATGATGGTTTGATATACCGAGCCGATTTCCTGAACGTCGAGCGTGCGGTAGCTCAAGCGTTCGCCATCGAGGATGAACAAATTGTGGAGGACGCGGTAAAGAGTGCCGTCGCTGACGAGCGGCAGGCGCGGCTCGGCGAGTGTGCGGCCTTCGAGAAACTTGAACCGTTCCGGGTCGAACAGGTGGCCGTGACGCGCGGGCATCTGCATCTGCGGATGCTTGCAGCCATTATACACGGCGCGGAAAAGGGAGAGCAGTTGCGCCCACGCGCCGTAGCGTTGATCCATCGTGTCGGGATAATGCTCGGCATCGGCGCGTAGCCGCTCGAACAGTCCGTGGACGGAATAATGGCGGACGTAAAGTTCGGTGGGCTGTTTGGACTTGGGATCGGTCGGCACGATGCCCCGGTCTTCGGCAAAGAGCAGAAAGACCATCCGCATCAGCACCGTCAACAAGCCGGCATAAACGTCATCGGGATTTTTCGCGAGCACGGCGCGGAGCAATTCGCCTTTGGCGCGCTCGTCAGCGGCCTGGAAGCCGCGCAGAAGTTCGTAAAGCGAATCGAGCACCTGTTGCGCGAGCGTGGTGGAAACGGTGCTTTGGTATTCGCGGCTGCGGCGGAGCAGCGCGGGCAACCGGGCTTCACTCGGTGTCGCGCCGGAGCAGGCTTCGCGCAGCAGCATGTTCAGCGCGGCCAAAATGGGGCGTCCCGCAACTTCTGCCATGTGGCGAACGTGGAAAGTGACGTTGCCAGAGTTCTCGCCGTGCGGCGCGTAAAGCAGACGGATTTGCGTGCCGTTCGTCAAAACACCGATGGGAACTTTCGTTTCACGCAAGAGCCGCTCCATTCTTTGCGTCGGCGAAGCAGACCAACCGCGTTCATCCGCCGCGACACGAGCATCAAGATCAGTGGCGAGCGGAAGTGTTTGGACAAGCAACAGCCACGGTTGAATTACGTCCTTCGGGCGCGGGTCTTTGAATGCAAAAGTCGGGGCGAGTGTTTCGCCGTAATCCGGCAACGCGACAGTGAGCGAATCCGGCAACGGCCGGACGGCATCGAGTCCATGCAGGCAATCGTCCGGCCAGTTGAGAAAGCCGCGAGCAAATGCCGGGAAATCTTTGATGGCGCGAAGCGAGTTGTCATCGTCGGTGGTGACTTCCTTGACGAACGGAAGGAAACGCTCCTGCATGGGGAGCGTGTTCCGGTCCAGCACAACCTGCGCGTCCACGAGCGCTGTCGGCGACACGACAAGGCCGTCCTGCTGGACGTAGCCCAGCCAGGCTTTGTGGTCGCGGATTGGTGCGTCGTTGGACATCGTTATTCGGTTTCGGACTCCTCCTGCAATCCAACTCTGTTGCGAATGAGGTTGAAATAATCTCGGAAGCTCTCTACCGAAGGAAGCGTCTCATTGGTCATGTGCGTAAGGTGTAAATGGATGGTAGTGGCAGACACTGCCCAAGCCAGACCGTCTGGCAGTCCGGAGCTTTCGTTGGCGTGTTTAATTAGGAAACGCAACGTGCGATCAATGATGTTTGGATGCTTTCCCTCCTTCACCCGCTCCGGGTCGTGGATTTCTCCGATTGCTATCAAGGCAAATAGCGAAGCCAAAAGGGTGGTGCGCTTCTTGTGAACCAGAGGATTCGGACTGTAATCTCGCCAGCGGTCCATGACCCAATCGTAGGCCCACTCATCTGCCTCGAACTCTTCGCGGAATAGCACATCCCTCGGTTGGTCCATCCCTCCGTGTCGCCGAATGACATGGCCGATTTCATGCAACACCGCGAACCCCCCAGCGCCCCAGAAAAGTTCGTTGGCTACAAGATGCACGTCGTCAACCGGGTTCAATTGAGGTTTGGGGAGGTCGGCTGGCCAGGGTGCGGGGTTGTCCTTGGCTTCTCCTTCCACTGCCCAGCGAAGCAGTGCGTCAACAACTCGCCCCTCGGGAGTCGCCGGCAGCAACAAAGGCCGAGTGAAACCATTTGCTTGAAACCGCATATACACATGCGTAGCAGCGTATGCAAACACCCAAAGACGCTCCAATCCCCGAACGCCTATGTAAATTGGACCAATCATGTCGAAAAGATTAACTCCCTCAAATCTCATCGCCAGCGTTTCGCGATCTAGTTTGAACTGGATGTTCCGTTCCCGAACCAAAGTCCGCAGCTCTGACTCTCGCTCTGGTGCGAGCCGATAAGGAGCTTCGTCAAAAGCTGGGAGCAGCACCTCTATGGGGGATTGTTCTGGATGGCCGTTCACGATTTTCCTCCTTGTAGAGCGCTCTTTGATTCTGTTGATGTCGCGGTCATGGCTTATCCGGTTACAGGCCAGAGGTAGGCAAGGCCGACGGGTTCGATGCGGAACGACGCGACTTCGTAGAATTTACGCACGCGATCCGGTTCGCGCTGCAAATCACCTTCGACGTTGGCGAGCCATTTGTCCCAATAGCGGCGGTTAGATTCGAGCTGCCGTTTTTCCAAATCAATGCTCAAGAGCAATTGCGTCTGGTCGTAGCGGCCGAGTTCATTCAAGACGCGGCGCTTCTGGTCGTCGAGCACGCGGCGAATGGATTCGGCTTCGTCGTCACCGCGCTTTTTGAGTTTGGCCACGGCATCAGCTTTCGCCTCCTGCCCGCGCTGTTCAAGATGTGGCAACAAATCTTCAATGTCGCGGGCGAAGGAAGACTGAAGACGTTTGGCGACAACTTCAGGAACATTCGGATGTGCGCCGGGACGCAAGCCGTCTTCGAGCAATTCGAGCGTCTTGGATTCAGCTTCACGCGCGTAGGGCGTGAGCGTGCCACGGCGTGCCGAAATTTCCGTCCAGCGGGCGGTGACAGACAGGATTTCTTCGTGCAGTCGCACTGCCCCTGCGCCGTAGAGCGATAAGCGACCGAGCAAGACGACGCGCGGAACGGCGTCGGAAGTGTGCGCGAGGCAGGCACGCGAAAGGTCGTGATGAACGAAGCCTTGCGAGAGGAAGCGACCGAGCAGGCGCTGGACGACGCGGTGTTGCAGGTGCAATTGCACGATGTCGTCGTCAATTCCTTCCGGGGCGTTGAAAACGACGGGGCGGATGGGAGATTCAGTCCGCCATTGAAAATTGCGCGGGCCTTCCTCTGGCGCGGCCCGCAGCGTATCGAGCGTAACGGACCATGTCGGGTCAGCACCGTGGCGAACATCGAGGTTGGGAAAAACAAAGCGAGCGGGCGAGTTCGCCGGGGCGGGCGTCTGCTTCAGCGGTTCAGCGCCGAGCAATTCGAGCGAACAGGAGAGCGCGTCACGAAGCTGATTTTGGTCGAGTCCAATCCACTTGGAAGCGTCATTGATGCGGTTACGGAGAACGTCAATTTGCTCCTGCAATTTCTGGCGCTCGCGGGATGTTTCGAGTTCTTCATCGGCGGTCGCGCGCTTCTCCTTGTCGAGATCTGCGGCTTCGATTTCGGCGGCGAGCTTGTCTGCTTCGTCGTGGCGAATGCCGGTGCGGATGGTGGTGGACAGGCGTTCTTCAAGCACGGCGGCGAGGCTGCCGAGCTCTTTGCGGATGGTTTCGGTTTTGCGCACGAGCGCCCGCAATACGCGATCTTCCGGGCGCTGCTCGTAAACGAAGTAGTGACAGAATACCTCGGGTGACGGCTGGAGCTTGCGGTCAATGCGACCGTTGCGTTGCTCCAACCTGCTCGGATTCCACGGCACGTCAAAATGGAAAAGGTTGTGGCAGTGCGCCTGGAGGTTGATGCCTTCGCGCGCGGCATCCGTTGCGACGAGGATGCGGAGTGGATGCTCCTGCGGTGGGAGATTGAAGGCGCGCTTGATTGCCTCGCGCTTGTCGGGCGGTGTCGGGCCGTGATAGACCTCGATGCGATGTTCGGCGAGGTTGGTGTCGGCAATGGCCGTGCGGAGCATTTCGACGAGATAGCGCCGGGTGTCGTCGTATTCAGTGAAAATGAGGAGACGCAAATCGTTCCACTTCGCACCCGGACACATGTGCTGGCGAATCCATTCAATGAGGTAGCGAACCCGCGCGTCGGGTTGGCCGCGCCCCTGATCCGCCACTTTCTCCATTTCGGTGAGCAAAACTCTTTCGCGGGCAATGTTCGCACTCGTGGCACTGCCGGCGGTTGCGGTAGTTGCGGCTTCGATTTCCTGGGATACGAGTGCCTCCTGCTCTTCTTCGGAAAGCTGTGAGCGGTCGTCGTCGCTATCGATATTGTCGGCGAGCAAATCGAATTGCGCTGTTTGCTGTGGTGCTGGCGTGGTAGAAGCGGCGGCGGCCCAAATATTTTCCATCGTGCGCCGATGAACCGCGAGCGTGCGCGCGAACGCTTCGACGGACGAAAGGAGACGCTGTTGCAGATGCGACACGAGCAAGGAAGCCTCGGCCTGCTTGCGCTTGGTCGCGTCGGCGAGACGGAGTTGGCGGACCTGGCGGTATTCGTCAAGCAGCTTGGAAAGTCTCAGTTCAGGTGCATCCGGTGAAAGTCCGGTGATGTCCACTTGCACGGGTTTGCGTTCGGCAAATCCGCCGACGAGTTTGCGCAAATCTTCCTTGAGCCGGCGGACCATGACATCGTTCAAAGTGCCCTTGAGCACTTTGACACCGCGCGTGAAGCGTTGCGGGTCGAGCAATTCCAGCAATGCGCTGAAACTGTTGGAATGTCCGTTGTGCGGTGTCGCGGAAAGAAAAAGACGATGCTCAAAGCGCGGGGCGAGGTCGCGAATAGCGCGAGTGATGCGGGAATCAATGGCGTATTTCGCGCCGCTTGACGGTGCGGCGTGATGCGCTTCGTCAAGAATCAGAAGTGAGCCGGGGCGGAAGTTGTCGAGCCAGTCGCGAAGTGGCGCGGTGTAGGTTTCGTCAATCAGCAGCTTGTGGGAGATAAGGAAACGCGGAAAGGTCGTCCACGGATTCACACCGTAGCCGCGTTCCTGGCGGACGCGGTCAATATAGGCGCGGTCGAGAATTTCAAAGGTGAGGCCAAAGCGGGCTTCAAGTTCTTCCTTCCACTGCAAGAGCATCGAAGGCGGACAGGCCACGACGATTTCGCGGACACGGCGGCGCAAGAGAAGTTCGCTGGCGATGAGCGCGGCTTCGATGGTTTTGCCGAGACCTACATCGTCGGCGATGAAAAGATTTACGCGCGGCAGCAAAAGGGCTTTGCGGAGTGGCTCAAGTTGGTAGGCGTCAATGCGAATGCCAGCGCGGAACGGTGCTTGAAAGATTTTTGGATCGGTGGCGGTGACGCAATTCCAACGCAACGTGTGAATGTAGGCGCTGAAGTGGCGCGATTCATCGAATCCGCGTTTACCAATAGTCGCCCACGCCTCACCGTCGAGAATTTCCGCATCGAGTTCGAGTTCCCAAACGACTTCAAGTGGCTGGCTCTGGGCGTCGTCATCGAGACAGGCCATGCGGACAAGCGTGCCATGACGCCCAATAGGGACGTGTTCGGTTGATTCCACCAACCAGGTGCGCGTGCGGACGCGAACAACCTGCCCTTGTGTCGGGGCATGGTGGCCATTCCATGAATCGCCAGCGATGGCTGGTTGTTCGGTCGTTGCGCTCATTCAGATTGTGCGCTGCCCGAAACGACGAGTGTGCGCCAACGCCAGAGGTTTGGTTCGTCACCTTGCAACGCGATGCTTGAAAGGCTACCAAGTTGATTGAACCCCGACAACCGTGGAGTTGAAGTCCCAAATCCGCGCGTGTTAGGAATCCCGGTCGGTTTTTGGCCGTCTTGGGCCATCAATTACGCCTTGCAAAGCACAATCTCCTCGCCTCCGGTTCATGGGCAACGGAATACAACGGCATTCCTGTGACCTGCTTGCTTCCGACAAATTCAAGATTTTAGCCTGACGACATGCACTTTCCATTTCATTAGCCGTTCAATCTCTCCCTCAACGACAAACCAACGAAATGGGCTGTATAAATTCGGAAAACATAAACAGAACTGCCGCCCTGATCCCTCTGCCCAGGCACCGGTTGGAAACACGTCAAGGCTGCCGCTCCGGACTAACCGTACGAACGCGAGGAAAGGCCTGAAAAATCAATCGCGCGGCCCCAGGCGCAAATCGGCTTTGGGGATGGCCCGGAGGTACTTGGCCGCCGCCTCGGTTCGGCATCGCACATGCAGTTTTTCATAA